>CAIMFY010000017.1 GCA_903840415.1 uncultured Opitutia bacterium
GCAAGAGCGCTCTCACACCGAAAGGAAGTCATGGCTCCAAGCCATCCAGTGACCGAAGGGCTACCTTCGATCCCTCGCCACCCAACGACCGGGCTCGTGCTGGTCGCGCTGGCGGGGTGATGCCGCGAACTGACGCGGCGAGCGTTGTGTCCGGTGCAACTCCGGAGATTAACGGCCGCACTCGCTGTTCGCGCGGCCTCATTGGCTCTTTATCTCAATCGGCCTTCACGGGCTCGTTGCGATAAGAGCCTATGGGTTTTCGAACGGTTGCAGCTTAGCCGAATCGCATTGGAATCAGTCGGAGACCGACACCACCTTACGATTCCGTCACAGTGCAACGCTTTCATCCCGTTGCGGCTGACTCTCCTCACCTCAGCGTCACGACTTAGTCTTCCCCACCTCAAATTATGAAATTCCTGTTGTTGTTTGCATTGGTCGGCGTGCTGGCTACTACGGCAGCCAGGCTGGCCGCCGCCGACACCGCTTCGTTTCAGCAGCAATTGCAGTCGGACCTCCGCCGCGAAGTGGAACGTCTGCATATTTCCTATGCGGCCGAGCGGACCAGAAACCAAAAACCTTCCGACCTCTACACACCGTATCTTTTGTCAGGCCTCATCAGCCTCCATGCAAAGACCGGCGAGGCCGCGCTCTTGGCATGGGCAAAGGACGATCTGATGTGGATTGTGCGCAGCGCGCTCGACTCCAACGGCCGCGCCACGCCCTTTTTCGGCTCGTCGTTCCGTTTTCTTCCGACGTTTTGCGACGCCTACCTTTACCTAAAATCCCATGGTTCACTTTCGGCGACCGAGGCCGCGCAAGTCGCGGAGCAAATTGCCGCCAACGCCGATGCCCGGATCGATCGCGCGGATTTTGGAGCGCAGAATCGCGGGCTGATTTACGGTGCCGAGTTCTTGTTTTGCGCCCACGCGGTGCCCGACGCGCCGAACGCCGCCCGGTGGCGGCAGAACGGCGAAGCTCTCATCTACGACAGCCTACACGGCTGGTCAGTCGAGGACGCGTCCATCTACGAACCGTTCTGGCTGAACTACGTCCTCACGCTCTCGGAAATGCGCGGCGACCTCGCGGAGCAGATGAAGCACATTACACTTCGCTATCACTTCGACCAATCCAAGGAACTGCTCATGCCGAACGGCCTAATGCCCGACTGGGGCGACGGCGACTGGACGCACAGTTGGATGTGGTATTTCGCCAACTGGACACTTGCCGGCAGCCATTATCGCGATGGCACGTTTCTTGAAGCGGCGCGCCGCCTCTACGACGCGAACCACGCTTATTATAAAGACCTCCCGGCCGAGGCTGTCGGCGCGCTTGGCATCGCGCTGCGTTGGCTCGATTCCACCGTACCACTCGCACCACTGGCGCTGGACAAGTCAGCTGAGGTCGTCGATGATCTCGTTTCGAAAAAAATCGTGTTTCACGGCGCGATGGGCAGCTACGCGATGTTCACCTATCGCGATGAGGGGCCGTTCGGCCGCTTTACGCGCGACTATCAGAACGCGCAGCTTGCCGCCTACGAAGAGAAACCGCACCACGGCCATGCCGACGAAAATTCCTTCGCGATGCTGATGCAGGACGGCACGGTGTTGCTGGCCGACGGTGGCTACCGTGCGGCCTACGCCCGCGGCTGGCGCGCCGACGTGTTTCACAACCGCATTGTCGCACGCACCGGGTTTCCTCCCGAAGGCGACGTCTTCGGCTACTTGATGGCCGACCCGACCTATCACGAAGTGCAGACGGAAAAAATTCATTTCGGCACCTTCGGCAGCCTCGACTACGCACGCACGCGACTCGTGGACGACGAACGGGGCTACACCGGCGACCGGATCACGCTGTTCGCACCCGAAAATGGACTTACTATCGTCGTCGATTCGCTGCTCATCGACCGCGCAGGCAGCAAGGTTTTCAGCAACACGTGGCACCCCGATCACATCCTCGCGAAAGGCGACAACTGGGTAGTATCGCATCCCGACCGGATTCCGATCCGCAGCGAATATTGGCCGAATCCACACACACGCGACCTTGTAATCGAGTTTGTCAGCAACCGCGACAAGGTCGCGCAGACACGCGTAATCGACCGGCGTTTCAACCCGTCCGAAGCATTCCTCCAATATCTCAACAATTATTTTTTCAAGGGACAGCGCCTTACGTTCGTGACGGTGCTCCGTCCGATCGCCGCCGGTAGTTTCGTGCCTGCGCTGCTCAACGACGTTAAACTTCTCACCGATGAACATGACGACGGCCGCACGCTCGGCCTACGCTTCATGCTCGGCGGCGAGCCAGTCACCGTCGCGCTGAAACTCGACCAAACCATCGGTCTCACTAACCTCCGTGGCCGGCCTATGTTCGATGCCGCCACCGGCGCGGTTAGCTACGGCGCACTCCGCACCGATGCCGATTTCGCGTTCGTGCGCGAGCGGCGCGACGGCACGCGTGAGTATGCCTTTCAATATGCCACCGCACTCACCTTCGCAGGCAAGACGCTGTTTCAGCAACCTGTGTGGGACGCCATGTTCCAGGGGCCCGGGAATTTTGCCGTGCCCGATCGCCGGGATAAAATGCCACGCTGGCATGAAGTTATTCCGGCCACAGTGCGCTGACTAAGTGCGGCTGGTTTTACTGCTACGCGACCCGGCCACTTCTGTCCCGCCCCCATGAAAGCCTTTCAGCTGCCCCTCATTCTGGTGTTTGCACTTATCGGGTCATCCGTGGCGCCCGCGTCACCCACGTGGCAGGGAAATCCGCTCTTGGGCGCCAACGAACTTGAACTGCAGTGGCCGGAGATTGCTGACAACCATCGCGCGATTGGCATCCGGGGCACACTGCGTTTCGCCGTCGAGGCGGCGGGACTCAACTGGCATCCCGAACGGGTCGCGGTGGCGATCGACCGCGCACGCGCGATGCAGGATCTCGATCCGACGAGCAAAACATTCGGCAATTTCCGCTGGCGCAGCGACCAGCCGAGTCCGATCGATCTC
Organism: uncultured Opitutia bacterium; assembly: GCA_903840415.1. Lineage (GTDB taxonomy): Bacteria > Verrucomicrobiota > Verrucomicrobiia > Opitutales > Opitutaceae > CAITWF01. The sequence goes on from CAIMFY010000017.1 coordinate 2,997, forward strand.
AACGCTGTCGAATTTGCCTCGCAGCTCATGGGCTTCCTGCACGCGCGCTATGAGGATCGGCTGACACCCGCGGCACGGCACACGCTTGAACAAACCATGAACGATGCCATCGCCGGACTGCGCAGCCACGTGGTGAGAATCGAGTATACTAACATCTTTGTGATGAAGGCTTGGAGCCTTATTGCCATCGGCGAGGCGCTCGGCCGCGCCGACGTCGCCGGCGACGGTTACCAGCGTTTCGCCGACTGGCTGAAATTCACCGCCCACCACGGCCTCGGCGAATACGGTGCCGTCACTTACTACGGCATCGATCTCGACTCGCTCGCGATGCTCGCGCGGTGGGCCGACCGCGCCGACGGGCGCGCACAAGCGGTGACAGCGATGCGTTATCTCTGGACCGATGCCGCCGCAAACTGGTGGGCACCCGGTGACCGACTCGGCGGGACGAACGCGCGCAGCTACGATTACGTTTTCGGCCGCGGCTATTTCGAAGCGCACACGTGGACTGCCGGCTGGTTACGCACGCGGCCCGAACTGGAGGGAGCGGGCTGGCTCGGCGGTCCGCATAACAACCTCTCAACGTTGCGCGAGGCAGTCACGTTCGTGCCGCCGGCCGAATGGACCGAAGGCATCCGCGCGCAGCTTCCGCGCATAGTCGTCGCGCAGTGGGGCGCAGAGCCCGAGCAACGCGCGGTCAATTGGATCGGCCACCACGTCAGTCTGGCATCGTCGGGCGCATCGCACGGCAACGACGAGCGCACGCTTGTCGCAAATCTCGGCGACTCACCGACCGTGCCACAGCTCACGCTGTACATGGATGGCCGCCGCGATCCGTTTGGGGCCAAGAAGACGGTGAACGGAAAATCGCTGCATCTCACTCCCATCATCGCCACGGTCCAACGCGGACCTGAGATTTTACAGCTGCTCTCCGATGAACCGCTCGCGCCCGGTTCCAAACACCATCCGGGTGAACTCTCGTGTTTTCTCACGCACCTCACATTGCCGGCTGTGGCGGAAGTCTGGTTCGGCGACAGCCGCGTGGAGCCCGGTCCGCCGGAAAGACCCACGCGCCTTCCGGTCGGAGAGACTGTGTTTGTCCGACTCGCCGACGCCGCGATCGCGGTGCGGCTTCTCGTTGCGACGTTCGGGGGCGCAAATGTGCCGGTGGAATTCGTCGCCGATGAACCGGACGGCCTCACGAGGCGGCTGACCGTCGTCCATACGAATACAGAACCAAGGGGACGCGGGACCGTTGTTGCATGGCTGCGAGTTCACGAAGGTTTGGACGATTCTGGTTTTGCGGCGTGGCGGAAAAGTTTTTCCGCCATGAGCGCGACCGTGCGCCAAGCGGGTGACGACGTAAGCGTCGACGTTGCTGGTGAGCATGGCGTCCTGCGCATTGACGTCGACGTCGTCCACGGAGAGCGACGTATGCTCGCCGGCGGCGAGCCGGGCGCGTTATTGAGCGTGAACGGTCGCGATGTCGGCCGCGAAGTGATGGCGGAGGTATTGCGCTCCGATGCCCGCCGATGATTTCCGCGGCGTTTATTGGAGCGGGTGGCGCGTTGCTCTCGTGTCCTTCGCAGGGAATTTTATCGGGAAAGCCGCAGCAGCAGTGATTCGTGCCTCTTCAGAGTGACTTGATGGAGATCATCAATGGTTCCAATGCTCTTTCCCGCCCAGACATCGTAGGCTTTCCACCCTGCAGCAGCCCCCGCTTCCTTGAGATGGAGCGATATGCCGCGGAGAAAAGAGTCTTGGCCGAAATTGACTACCGCCAACGCGACATCGCCATTGGCGAGTGGACGCGACCAAAGTTCGATCGGACCTTCGACAAAGATTCGATCGCCTTGGCGGCCCAGCGGATCTTGATCGATGGCGAGGACGTCGCGGTTGGTGAGGATAGCAGTAACCTCCGGAGTAAGCTGCGTGAGATTGTTGCCGGCCAGCAACGGCGCCGCGAGAATCGCCCAGAGGGTCATATGGGAACGATTCTCGTCGAGGGTGAGGTCGCCGTTGCCCACTTCGAGCATATCCGGATCATTCCAGTGGCCCGGACCGGCGTATTTCGCAAGACCGGCTTGGCCGCGGGCGATTTGGGCAACGCTCTTAAAGTTGGCGTTGATGTCATCACCGGTGCGCCAGAGGTGCGCGCCGACTTCCGGCGCCCATTGCCAGACAGAATCGTAGCCATACTCGCAGAGACTGTAGACAATCGGACGGCCAGTCTTCAGGAGGGCTTGGTGCATCTTTTCATAGGCTTCGCGCATCATCTGAAGCTGCTTACGTTTGTCGTTGAGTGCGGACTGAGTCATCACCGTGCGGAAGGTGCAGAGGTCATATTTGAGGAAGTCGATACCCCAAGAGGCGTAAAGGTCGGCATCCTGTTGCTCGTGCCCAAAGCTGCCTTCAAATTTCGCGCAGGTTTGTGGTCCAGGAGAGCTGTAGATGCCAAGTTTTAGGCCTTTGCTATGAACATAGTCGGCGAGCGCCTTGATATCCGGGAACTTTTCGTTGGAGTGTAGCACTCCTTGCTCGTCGCGCTTCCCTTCCCAAGCATCGTCAATATTCACGAACCGGTAGCCCGCGTCGCGCATGCCAGAGGAAACGATTATGTCTGCAGCCTGCCGGATATCCGCGTCAGTCACCTTGCGCCCAAACCAGTTCCAAGAGTTCCAGCCCATGGGAGGAGTAGCGGCGAGACCATCCGCTTGGGATTGCGCAAACGCAGGGGCCCCCACCCCAGCAGCGATCAGACCGGCGAGTAAAGGGAACGTACACCGATGAAATTTCATGCTTTAGTTCTGCCGGGTGAAATTGCTGCTCCAAGCCAATTCTTTCACTTGCGAGGCGCAGTGCTGCGCGACTTAGCAATTTGGACGAAAATCAAATCACGGCACGGATTTATATTTTTCAAAGCTTTCGGAACGCTGACCAACTTGTGTCCGCTTGGAACAGTCGTTATTCGATTGGCCTCGGTTGCACACCGGTTCGCTTTCATGGATAATACCTAGGTGGATCGCCCACAGCGGGCTGAGTATCCGCCCGGAAGCTTGTGATCCTGCGAAATTTCTCTCCGGGCCGAGGATCCCAGTTCCTCCATGAGGAGGAGTCGGTATTGGCCAGTCGCGACCGCGTGCTCTCGCCGTTGCCATTAACAGCAGTGACGTAATACTCGACGACTGCCGGGCCCGACATCGATCGGGTGGACGACGGAACGGGATCACACGGGCGGATACTAGCGCGGCGGTCCACAAACGTGCGCTCTTTTCCCCTGAAAAGCAGATAAAATTCCTTATCCGAGGCGGGCCGGGCATACAACCGATATTCGGTCACACCGAGAATTTCGCCCCAACTTAATCCCGCTTCCCCGTCGGCTAATCTCACACGAAGACCATCCGGCGGGAGCGGCGGAGCGCTCGTCACATACAGTGGATACTCCGACCCCGGCAGGCTCTCGTGACGTTCGTTCAGTGCAACGGCGCGGCCATGCACTTTCTGGCCATCCATGAGGCCAACGATCGTGAAATGAGGTGTGTTCTTGGTTCCTAGCGCGCGCCACGTGACACCATTGTCGAGGCTGAGTTCGAGACGGTATTGAGTGGCGGCGGCGACGGGCTCAACGATCACCTCGCCTCCGCCGGCTCGGTTCTCAGTTCGCACGATCGCGGGAGCAGCCAGCGTCGGAACGGTATCCGTTAACTCCCAGCGATGCCCGCCTGGTTCTAAATTTACATCGAGCCATTCGGCTTCAACCGTTCCCCGCGCCGCAATACCGTCCACGTAGAGGATTGTTCCCTTAGGAAGACCTTTCGCTGCAAGCCGCAGCGACGTGGCGTTTGGCGCGTAGAAGTCTCCCGATGGCGGTCGATTCGGCTCGATGCGACCGCTGATACCTAAATCGCGGTCGCTGGTGGAAAACGAGAGACCGGGGACTCCAATGTGAGTGCCGTGGAAAAGCGCAAACTCGATCCGGGCTCCAGTTGAGCGTATCAGACCGGCCGTGCCTTCGAAGCTTAACCCACCTTCCGAAAACCGAGTAGACTCCGGCCGGCGAAACACCAGATCGGTGTAGCCCGGCAGGGTAACCCGGCATCCAAAGGCTGTGCCTTCAGCATGAATGTCCTTCCTGTGACTCACAACTGCCAGAGAATCCCCAAGTCCATCAAACCAGACGCCCGTGCTGGAAGCCGTGCTAAGATCGGTTCGCTGAGTCTCCCGGCTCCCGAATGCGCCCAGAAGTAATTGGATATTGGGCAACGAGTCCCCTTTCCGGACAAACCAAGTCAAACGATGGATCAACGCCTGGTCGGACACGCTGTCATAGACGACAAAATAATCTTTGCCCGCCAGAAGCACGCTGCGGCTGAGATATTCCGGCGAGGAGTAGGCCAAGGGTCCGGTGCGCGGAACGATCTCCGCGAACTGCCCGATTCCGAGATCGTAGAAGGGTCGCGAAAGGCCATTCATACCGATCGAGCGAAAGCGTCCGTCCTTGAAGACGCCGAAGGTCGTGCAAAAATCCGTATCCTGATCGTCCCGATCGCCAACGTCCTCGGGCGCGGTGTAGCTAAAGGATTTCCCACCGGCGTAAAAGTAGAGGATGCCGCAGCCTCCCTCACCGGAGCGGCCCCAGCGGTAATTGGGCCCTTCGTCGATCTGTTGAAGGTGGACGGAAATCTCATCGTTGGTGTCGACTCCTGACCTCAGCACGAGACCGTATCCGGTAAACTTGGCGCTGCGAAGATGGGGATTGGTGCCCCGGTTATCTGCTTGCCGGAAAGGGGCATCCCACGGGCTGACCGCATCGCTACGGGACTCTGCGTCAAGATCGGTCGGGCGGGCGGCCCACATGGCGTGCTCCGCGGCCATGGGAGCATAGCGTTGGAGACAGGTGCCTAAATACCAGAGCGAGCGCGGAGAAATCCTTTGCTCCGAGTGGGCACCTTGGGGCGGATTCACGCGCCGGGGTCCCTCTCCGGGGCCGACCACACCCCACTCGCGACCCTGATCGACTTGGAGCAGGTTCTCGTAGGCCTGCTCCGATTCACCGTTGAATGGTGCGGAAAGGACGTTCGCCAGCCACTCAGCCATGTCTGCTAACTGGGGCGACAGAAAGCGCTCGTTTCCGTCGTAGAGTTTGAGGAGGTAATCGGTCCGGAGAGAAGGACGCAGGAACGCCCAGACGTAAGTGCCGAGGTTTTCGGTCCACCGGCCGCCCCGTGCGCTCCAGGTGTCAACTGCCGGTCGAGTATTGAAACGAGTATTAATCTCAACGCACTTCTCCCACATATCTGCCCACGTAGATGCGAGCGGATGATCCGGGAACAGAAAAGCCATCGCCGGGGGAACGGCTTTCACGTCGGCGAGGAAATTGGGATGCCCCGAGAGCATCGATTCAATCGGCATGAACTCGTCCTCCGCATGGACGTAAGCCAGGAAGAGAAACAGGGCGGTGATCTGCTGGCGCTGCTTCTCGTCGAGCGAAGATGCGTTCACCGTGAAGCCTTCGACCCAACTACCAAGGATTTGGCGGCTGGGCACAGGACTGAAGTTGATAATGCTGCGGCCCGGAATGGGCCCATGACCCGCCATTTGGCGTGTGCCCGAGACCGGCAGGGTGCAAACGTAGGGCGACGTCATCACACGCTGAACGAATTCCTTGGGTGTTTTGTCCTTGCCGACATGCAGGACTGCCGCAGGCCGACGAAGGCGGTCGGGATAGTCCAGGACCCAGTCCTTCACCCGGTTTAGATTGAGGGAGCCGTAGCGATTTTGGAGAAATAGCGTGTGCGAGGTGAAGGTGAGCGGCACCTTGAAACGAGGAGAGTCGCTACCGGAGAAAATCTTGACCTCCAAGTCCCGCATCGCCTCCCGGTCCTTGGCGTGGTCGTAGCAGGAGAGACAGGTCGAGCGCCGGCCCCGCGCGAGCGGCCACTCCCAGTAAAACCGGCCTTCTCGGTAAAAATAGCGGACCTGGAGGAGCGGGGACTCTATTTCATAAGCGTATTCGTGATCTTGCCACCCAGTCACATCGTCGATAAAGACTCCCAGCGCGTCGTCGGTGGCGCGGTTCCAGAAGTTCGCAAAGGTCCCGGTGTGAAAATTCCCGGGCGCCCGCTCGTAAACTCCAAGTGTGAAAGGGAGCTGGCCATCGAGGAGGGGCGCACGGTCAATCCGGAAGGGGGCATCAATGGTCTCCCAGGGATAATCGTCATAGCTGCGGACATCGTCAGTCAGCGGGAAAGGGTGATTCGGTGCCTGCCGATGAGTCGCCCCAAGTCCAGCCCAAGTCGATGTCAGGATACCGTGGCAGCCCGACGGAAGGCCCTCCATGTTTTCCTCAAAGCGGACAAAATCCATCCCCGCTTCACACTTCACGGTGGCGACGTAGTGGGCACCCTTTACCGTCTCATATGTGATCTCGTAGCTGACGAAGAGAGGACCGGAGGCGGTTCGTTGAGTGGCGATCCGCACTACGGAATCGTCGCGAAAAGCGAGGGTCGTTTCCCCGAACCATGCGCCGCCCCGGGAGACCTGCATCAGTGGACCGGGCGCCACGCCATGGACCTCCTGACTCGCGGGAATGCGCACGCTCATCGCCCCAGAATCCAAGATGATCGTTTCGCCATCCCAGTGTTCGCTGACCTGCGCCGGCCACTGCGCCGGCGCAGCTGCGACGGCGAGGTTGAATTCCCGTTGGCCACCGCTCGGCAAGTCACAAAAAAAATTCAGCTTCGCCCAACACGGTCCGGTTTGGTCGCTCGTCACATCCGAAAACTGGATCGGGATGCGCTCGCCCGTGTCGACGCGCGTCAACACCAGTCGGCCCAAATCCAAGTTGGCGTCGACTTGCACCGGATAGCTGAGCAGCGTGCGCGGCCACCAATAGAACGGATGCTCCAGCAGATCACGCAGAACAATCCGAACCTGCCCAGTTCGGTCGAGTTTCAACGGCTTGAAAAGCGATGGCGCATCTGCCGCCGCCCGCAGCGAAGTAGCTGATAGGGCGCCGGGAATTGCGACGAGACTGAGGAGGAAGTCGCGACGATTCATTGGTTAATTTACAAGCTCGGTCAGGAAAACGTTATTGGAGAGACGGAATCTTCCGCCAAAGTTGCAGGTCAGCGGTATGTTGTCAGACGGGAGATTATCATCGCCAGCTCTACCGCTCAGTGTTTCCGACATGATCGCTCGTGGTGATTGAAATTTAAGACGCCATGGCGTGTTGAAGAGGAAACCGCGAGGCATGAATCGGTCCATGACATTCATCATAGCTGCTCAGTTGGCCGGGAAGGGTATAGCTTAGGCTAGAAAAACCTTCAGGGCGATTGCGAAGTCGCAAGGCTGCCGTGTTGGGAGCTGGACGCGCAGCGCGGTTGGGCCTTGCCAAAATCTGATCTTTTCCGGAGCACCCAATAATTCAACATTGGCGACCCTGACTGGCGACGGCGGGTTGGATGTCCCCAACGTCCGAACGAGGATTTCCTTCCCCGGCCAGCCGAGAACGATTGCATACACAACCGTGCCAGCCTTGTTGCGCGTAAAGCGAATGTCCTCGGCGCCAAGTTGGCTCACGCTTTGGCTTCCGGTCGGCTGGATTTTCCTCAAGGCCGGTCCTTCGCCCAGAACCATCCAAGGGCGTGTCGCGTAGATCGCCTCGCCGTTTACAGCAATCCATGCCGTGATTTTGTCGAGCACAGCGATTTCCTTGCTGTCGATGCTCCCATCCGGCCGACCGGGAATATTGAGGATGAAGGTGCCATTCCTGCTCACAGTATCGATGAGCCAGTGAATGACGTCGCCGGGATTCTGGTAACCGCCATAATCACCCGCAGTGACAAAGTGACGACGGTCGTAATGCCAGCTGCCGATGCACGTTTCCGATTGCCATGGATAGGGCGAAATATCGCTGGCAATGCCGCGCTCGATGTCAGCGACAAGCGCTTTGGCCAGTCGATTGGGCACCTGCTTTGTCGTCAGGACCCCCTCCATCTTTCCACCCCGGGTTTTCAGATTGTGGTTATAGAAATACGCGGCTGCGTTCATGCCACCCCAACCCAGTGGAAGCATGGAATTGTCGAGATAGAGCAGATCGGGATCGTATTGATCGATAAGATCGCGTGTGCGGTCGTAAAAATTCTTCACGTATGAGATGTCAGGCAGCGCCATCGGTGGGTGCTTAGGGGCGTAAAGTATCTGCGGATCGAATCCCTCCCACCATTGCCCTCTGCCATCTGCCGCGATCAATCTGCCATCGTAAGGGACGCCGGCCAGCGGACCTGTTGTGTCGGCGCCGTGTGCAGTTTGGCACCACCACCAATTGCGCGGCTGATGCACGGTAACGCCAAGGCGCAAACCCTGTTTGCGCACCGCTGCCGCCCAGTCGCCAACAACATCCCGATGCGGGCCAATATTTATGGAATTCCAGGGATTGTGGGTGGAATTCCAAGCGTCAAAGTTATCGTGATGGTTGGCCAGCGCTAGAAAAAACCTGGCTCCTGCCATCTTGTAGCGCGCGATGAGGGCATCCGGATCCCAGTTGAGCAGCGTCCATTGAGCGCACAGGTCTTTATATCCAAATTTGGAGGGGTGACCGTAGTGCGCCAAGTGATGTGCGTATTGCTCTGAACCCTGCACATACATATTGCGCGCATACCAGTCGCCAGCCTCGGGCACGCATTGCGGGCTCCAGTGTGCCCAGATCCCAAATTTCGCGTCTCGATACCACTCCGGAGCTTCGTATGCGAGCAGGGAATCCCAGGTGGCCTTATACGGCCCATCCCCGTTTAACCCGGGAATCGGAGATATCATCGGCACACCATTCCACGATCCGCCAGGAACGGGCAAGGCCGGAGGCATCTTGGGACCAGACTCCGAATTGGGGCTGACTTCCCAAGTCTTTAAGTCAAGTTTCCCCTCTAAAAACTGCCCATTCCGCAACTCATAAAACAAACGTTCCTCTGCCGGTGTTGCACAGAACTTGGCGTAGTCCTCGCCGTAATGAATGAGATCGCGAGTTGCAGGTTCAGAAGCATTTTGGCTGTGTTGAGCCACCATAGGTAAGGACTTCGCGGCAGCCGCAGCCGCAACCAGCTTTAAAAAAGCTCTCCGTTGCATAAATGAGTCTCTTAAGGATGACGTTGGTGCGCTCTGCCGATTATGAAGATGCCTGGCTCGGGTTGCTGAATGATATTCACCCAATGTGCCGCAGATTAGGAATGGGGCCTATAGTCGTGATATTGGTTACGGCGAACATCGCCGGCTTCGCCAACCCCCGCCGTATGGCAACCGCCCATGCCATAATACACCTGCTTGGCAACCCTGATAATAGAGGAAACCGCGCGTCGATTGAAAATTCCAGCGAACACCTGCCGCGAATCCTCGTGCGCCGCGATTGGTCGAGCGGTTTCTGCGCGATGCACCGAGATGGCATTCATTTCGAGTAGTAAGTGCCATCTCAATCCGAACTAGACAAAACCGAGGGCCGTGTGAGCGAAGCGCGTTGCGGCGATGCGAACGCCACCGTCGCACCGGGTAACCAGACGTGCCGCTGGCATGACGATGTTGCGCAATCGATGGAAATTTCATATCGCTGACCACGCAGTCACATGCAGCGACCAAATCGCAGCGCGGTTTTTCGCCGGCGCAAATGTCATTGACGTGAACCTGCCCCATGCCACCGAAACCAATTTTACAGAGTCGAATTTTTCCACAAAGCGAGTAACGAGCAGGTGAAAGTGAAAGAAGGCAGCCACATTCATTTAGGGTTGGGCGACACAGCGAGCGGATTGTGATGAAAATTTCTGGATGCGTTGCAGATGTGATGCTGAAGGGCGCCCGTCAGTTAGGGGATTTCTTGTTTGGACTTTCCGCAGGCTACTCTTGAGCATGCCAGTTACTCGGGCGGTAGCGTAACCCAATTCGCATCACTAAAGCCCTAGGTCGAGGTGGTCAGAATCGCACATTTGCCGCCGTCGGTCTGAGATTTTGGAGTTTCTTTGGCCTTCAATTTTTCTATTCATTGTAACGCTTGCAGAAATGACTGCGTGATTTGATTTCCGTGTCCCACAGAGTGCATGCGACCCTTTGTTACTGAGTTAAACCCGTTTACCCTCCCAAAAAAAATGAACCCAAATCGGAATCTGTCGTTTATCCGCACATGCCCTTGGTTCGTCTTAGGCATATTCCCACTGCTCATCGTTGCTCTACGAGCCGACCCTGCCGCTACTGGCTCGGTTGTCGGCCGGGTGCAGAATGCCGAAACCGGCAGTTACCTTTACGGGGCGCAGATTCAAGCGGTCACGGTTACTCCGGGCGGGGCGGCGGCACCGACTCTCCTCGCCTCCACAGCGACTGACCAATCGGGCTCGTTCCATCTGGACGGAATTCCTGCGGGCTCGGTGTCGCTGCATGTCCTCTACACCGGCCTCCTCTCTCAGGACGTAGCGGTGGTTGTCCAAGCCGGGAGTGCAACTGTCACTGACGTGAGCCTCAGATCCCGCAGCGAAGTGGTCCAAATGGACCCGTTTCACGTAAATGTGGAAAAAGCGATGGGCGCCACTGAGCTGGCCATTAACACTCAGCGCTATGCATCGAACTTGAAGAGCGTCGTCTCCGTCGATGATCTGGGCTTCATCGGAGACGGCAGTATCGCCAACGCCCTGAAATTCCTGCCCGGCGTGGATCTGGAACAAGACGGCTTCGGCTACGGCAATTCGGTGACGCTGTCGGGGGCTCCGAGCGCCAACGTGCCGATCGGCTTCGGCGGTTTCCAAATGACGACCTCGGCCGAAGTCCCCGGGCAAGGCATCAGCGCCCCGGGCCTGCAGAGCATCCCGCAGCGCGCGACGCAACTGATGCAGATGTCGCTCAACAATATTTCGCGCATCGAGGTCAACCATACCACGCTGGCGGACGATCCCGGCAGCGCGCTGGCCGGTTCGATCAATTTCGTGCCCAAGTCAGCTTTCGAGCACAACAAGCCCAGCTACTCCCTGACCGTGTTCGGCGCCGCAGATCAGAACAAGATTGGGAAGAGCCGCATGGACGGGCCGTTGTCATCGAAAATCAAGACGACATTTCCCGGGATGGTGCTTTCGGCTATCGTCCCGGTTAACAAGCGGTTTGGTTTTTCGGCAACCTTCAGCACTAACACTGTGCCAAAAGCCTACGTGGACCAAACGGAATCTTGGAACGCCAACTATCTTTATAATCAGACCACTGGCGTCGGCACGTATCGAGTCATGCCGCTCAATCCCACCCACTACAGTTCAGATGGCCAGAATCTCAACAGTGTCCTGTCCACTTACCAACGCACGAGCGTGAATCTGACGGGTGATTACAAGCTCTCTGAGCAGGGCACGCTCCACGCCAGCTTCACGCAGGCCTACAACACGATGCAATATGGCGCCCGCAACGTCGCGTGGGGTAACACCAACTGGACCAATCCCCTGCTCTCCACGCTCACGAACCAGGTGGCAATCGACCAAGTCTCTCTTCAGCCGCGGGTTCTGAACCAGTCCACGACGTGGGTAGTGAACGATGCGAACCGCCAGGAAACTCTCGCTTACGAAGGGCGCATCGGACCTTGGAAAATCGATCTTGGCGAAAGCTACGGCAACTCCCGTAAGCAGAATCGGGATATGGACGTCGGCACTGTCTTCTCGATTCTCTATAATATCAGACCGCTACAGCAACTGAACTTTAACAACATCGGGGACTGGGGTCCGGCTAGCATCACAGCGATCGCTCCCAACGGAACGGTACTCGATCCATCGAATCTGGCGAGTTTCGTGGCGGCCGGTAATTTCGCCGGCCAATATTACGATCCGAACACCGGTGCCCTAACGAATGTCCCCAGCAACCTGCCGGCCATCCGCTACAAGCCCCTCTGGTCGTCGGACCACCGCTTCGAAGGCAAGGGCTCGGCCAGCCGCGATTTCGCCGTGCCAGATTTTCCCACGACGGTAAAAGTTGGGTTCAACTACTCCAGTTACAGCCGCCGGGTAAATACGGATCCGAATCTGGGTGGTAACGGTCAGGGCTATATCTATCTGGGCAACCGGCCCGGAACTGATTTCATTCTTCAGGGCTACAGCACTCCTTTCATCGGCAATTACGGCGTGGGACAGTTCCTCGACCCTGGCGCTATCGCTCGCTATCAGCTCGCAAATCCCAGCCTCTTCGTGGAGTCCCGCCCTTGGAACGACTACAGTTCGGCGGTCACATCGAGTTTCTATCTCCGGGAGGCCATCCCCGCCGGCTACATCCGCGCCGACAGCAGCGCGCTCCACCACCGGTTGAAGATGTCCTACGGTGTGCGATTCGAACAGACGCGCGACTACGGCACCGGCCCATACTTCAATCCAGGCGGCAACTATGCCAAGAACGCCCAAGGGCAGGTGCTCAACACCCTCGGTGGGGTGTATCAGACCGGCAAGGGGCAGACGATCCAACTGCGTTACCCCGTCAACTCCCTCGCGCAAGCCCACGCCAATTATATTATGAACGGCAGTCAATCGAGTGCCAAGTATAGCAACTACTTTCCAAGCATGGCGTTGAGCTACGATGTCACCCAAAATATCGTCGCACGCATCTCCGGTTCGCACACGCTCGGTCGCCCAGATCTGAACAACATTTTTCCCAGCCTCAATCTACCCGATCCGACGACCCTAGATCCGACCGCCACCACGATCATCAATGCCAATAATCCGGCGCTGCGTCCATGGACATCCAACAATGTTGCCCTGTCATTGGAGTATTACGCCCCGGACGGCCGGTCAAATTTCACAGTGCGCAGCTACCGACGGTTCGTCGACAACGCGTTCGGAACCAATACCCTGACCGTGGATCAAACCGCGACCTACCTGACAACCTATGGGATCAACTCTGCAGATTACCCCGGTTCGGTTCTTCGCACGCCGATTAACATGCCCGGTCGGATTGTCACTTCCGGTCTGGAACTCAGCGGCAGTTACCTGCTCGACAAGCTTCTGCCCGACTGGGCGCGCGGTTTCCGGGTAGTTGCCACCGGCTCGCGGTCCACGCAGACGGGCGGCGGCGTGATGGCGGTGCAGTTTGCGGCACAAAATCTCTATATTGTTCCCTATACCGCCGGGTTGGGCGTGAGTCTCACCCGCAGTCGGTTTTCCGTCTCGCTCAACTCCAAGGCCACTTCCAAGACGCGCCTGCAATATTTGGACTACACCACGAGTTCAACGCCCACCTATGAACCCAACGAGTTCTATTATCGGCGCGGCGCCATCCGCGTTGATATGGACGTAAGCTTCCATGCCACAAAAAACATGTCCGTTTTCATTAACGGCCGAGACATCACTGGCTACGAGCCGACCGAACTGAGATACAGCCCGAACACGCCGAGTATCGCGAAAAACTACCATCGTGCGATTTACCAGCCGGTGTGGACCGCTGGCGTAAAGGCAGAGTTCTAAACAAACTAAGACAAAATGCTTCTTAGGAATGGGCGGCTGCCGCAGATCGGCAGCCGCCTTTCTTTTTGCCGCGAGGCCCAGTCCGTCGCATCGGACTTCGAAGGATCATTTTCGTCCCGGCTCAGAGTGACCGTCCCGCATCCGGGCAGCGGTTTCTAGTTCTGCCGCCGCCTCGCTTCCGCGTCCGAGGACCTGGAGGACGTAGCCCATGGCTTCGTGGGCCCGATAGAATCCGGGGCTAAGCCGCAAGGTTGCTTCGAATTCGTTGATCGCTTCCTGAGTGCGACCGATCCGCGCGAAGACTAGGCCAAGATTGAAGTGTGCCTCCGTATAATTGGCCTTAAGGCGCACGGCCTCAGAGAGGTGCCCGAGCGCCTCCGTGTCCCGTCCGGCGCGCGACAGCAAGATGCCCAGATTATTGTGCGCCTCGGCATAGTCCGGTTTTAAATGCAGCGCCTCCGCGTAATGGGCCATCGCCTCCGCCATCTGGTTAGAACCGGCCAGCGCTAGGGCGAGGTCATAGTGCACCTGCGGATAATTGGGCCGGAGCCGCAGGGCCTCCTCATACTGCGCAATCGCCTCCTCATTACGCTGGGCATCCCGCAGAATGTTGCCCAGGTTGGTGTGAGCCGAAGCATTGCCGGGGCGCTGGGTCACGGTGTCGCGGTAAAGCTTCAGTTCGCTCTGGTAAATTTCATTGCGGCCGATCGTCAGCACCGCGAGCGGCAACGCGACCAATGCCAGCGGCAGCCAGCCCATCGCTAAAAAATTCCGGCGACGAGCAATCGGAATCAGGCTGTAAGCCCAACCCACAACCAGGACGATGACAGCCGCCAACGGGAGATACATCCGATGCTCGGCCAGTGTTTGACGATTGCCCGGGACCAGCGAGGTCGGGGCCAGGATCGCAAAGAAGAACACGCCCAAGAACCCCGCCGCGCGGCGTTGCCACAGCGCCACGCCGACCGCCAGCGCCAGCAACCCCACCAGCACGGCGAACGGAACGACCTCCGCCGCGCCGCTCGTCCATTGAACGCCGTAGTCGAAGATCAACGTTCCGGGCCAGAACGAAAGCCAGAGATAATGCGCCACCGCTTGGAACTGGGTTTGCCAATACATCCAGGGTGTGATCGCGAGCCCAAACCCCGACGTCCCACCCCGGGAGCCCGTCCTGAAGGCTAGCGCCAGCAGCACGCCAGTCGTGAGCGCCAGCAGCACGAAATAGCGCCAGCGCCGAAACAGCGCCGTCCGCCACCCGTCCGCGACAAAGATTCCATCATATAGAAACACCATCAGCGGGGCGGACACCATGACCTCCTTGGTCCCCATGCCGAAGAGGCAGGCCAGCCAAGAGAGCGCAAGCCATCGGAACGCCACCCCGCCGACCGCGGAGTCCATCGCCCGTATGAAGCAATACAACGTGAGAAGATAAAACAGGCCCATCAGCGACTCGGCCCGCTGGATTACATAGGTGACGGATTCCGTCTGGAGCGGATGGACCGACCACAAGAGGGCGACCGCAAATCCGAGCGCCGTCGCTTCATTCGTTTCCCGCTTTACCGTGGTGCCGCCGTTACCGGTCGGCCGCATGAACGTTCGCCGCACGATCCCAAACAGTGTGAGCGCCGCCATGATGTGGATGATGACATTCAGCGCGTGGTAGCTCCAAGTGCTCGTGCCGCTGATCGCATAGTTTATTGCCAGCGATAAGTTCAGGATGGGGCGACCATCCACCGTGAGTCCCTCGCTGGGCGGAGAAAACACCGCACCTAGATCCGTCAGTTGGCGGATCGACGGATTGTGCAAGATCGCCGCCTGATCGTCGAAAACGAAGGGGACCGACCAACTGTTCGCGTAGACAGCAGTCGTCGCCAAAATGATAACCGTAGCCGCAATAGCTGAGCCCAGTTGATTTTCCTCTCGTGGCGGTGCGGGCGCCATTGCTGAAACCCTAGTGTAGGGTGGCCGTCCGCGCGAATTGGATGAAGTCATGGTGCTATTTGCGGTCGGGTTCGCGAGCCACTCACTATGGATTCGGCGCCAGCAGCCGGTTCAGGTTGTCGCGGGCAGCTTGAAAGTCCGGCCGGATTGCGATCGCCAAGCGGAAGTGCCGCGCCGCGTCCTCGATCCGGCCCGCGTTGGCATAGGCGATGGCCAGGTTGTTATGCGCCTCGGCGTAGTCGGGTTTGATCCGAACCGCAGCTTCATAATGGAACAGTGCGTCCGTGACGCGGCTGGAATCCTTGATCAGTTCATTCGCCAAATTGTTATGGGCCTCGGCGTAGTCGGGTCGCACCTGCAGCGCCGCCTCGTAGTGCGCAAGTGCCTCTGCTTGGCGCCCGGGCATTCCTGCCAGCAGATTCGCCAGGTTGTTCTGGGCTTCCGCCTGCGCTGGGTCCGACGCAAGCGCTGCCGCATAATGGTCGAGCGCCTCCTGCACGCGGCCGGGATCGCGGGATAGTTCATAGGCATAATTGGCTCGGGCGCCAGCGTAGTGGAGATCGATCCGGAGCGCGGCCTCGTAGTGCGCGAGCGACTCGGCGTGTCGCCCGGGCTGTTGCGCGAGAGCAATCGCAAAATCATTATGCGTCTTGGCATAGTTCGGTTTCAGTTCCAGGGCCCGAAGGAAATGCCGCTCGGCTTCCTCCCAGCGGCCACGAATGAGCGCGAGTTCATTGGCCAGATTGATGTGCGCCAAAAGAAAATCGGGTCGAAGCCGAACAGCCGCCTCGAAGTGCGCCACCGCTTCGAGTTCATGACCGGCGAGCTTGGCCAATTCCCCGCCCAAGTTGTCTTCTGCCTCCGCATAGTTCGGGTTGGACTCAAGCGCCTGTCGAAAATGCAAAATGGCTGCGGATGAGTTCCCACGTCTCGCCAGCAGCATTCCAAGGTTATTGTGGGCGAGGACGCATTCAGGATTTCGATCCAGCGTGACTGTGTAAAGCGTCTCGACATCAGAATAGATTCGGCATTGCCGGTAGGTTTGAACTGCCAACCCTCCAAGAATCAGATACGCTGACAGCGTCGGTACAGTCCGGCGCCAGCGCTGCGATTGCGATTGTTCGTCCTTCCCCCAGCGGACCCAGCCGGCGGCGGCGAGCGCGAAGATGCTCAGGCTAGCGTGATATTGGAAATGGTCCGCCACGTAGGAGTAGGCAAACGGATAGAGATTAAAAAAACCAAGGACCGGAAACAGCGTGCCGGAAAAAAGCAGCAGGGTCGCGAGCAACCCCCGGTAGCGCGGGTGCCTGACAATCAGGATTGCCAACGCTGCCGCACCGGCGACCGGGAAAATTGTTTGCCACCAGATTGCCCCATCGATCGTCCAGCGCGGATAGATGAACGACAAGTTCGCCGGCCAAAGCAGCTTACCCAAATAAAAGCAAATCGCGCGCCCGGCAAGCAGCACGCGCATGGTAAACGTCAGGTCGTAGTTGGGACCGCTCGCTCCGATGACCGTGCGTTCAACCCAGGCCGTGAAAAGTCCGGCGATAGCACCGAGAGCCAGCCAAGGCAACAACAGCCGCCAATCCCTCTCCCACGTAAGATTGCCGCGCCTCCACCAGATGATAACCAACAGTGCGGCAGGCAGCGTCGCCGTCACGCTCTTGCTCAACAGCGCCAGTAAAAAAAAGAGCAACGCGAGGACATAATAACCTGACTTCTGCTCCCGATCGAATTTCAGGTATGCGAGAGCTGACGCCAGATAAAACACCAAGGATAGAGTGTTCTTCTGCTCCGAAATCCAAGCCACCGATTCGACACAGACCGGATGGAGCGCGAACGCAGAGGCCGCGAGCCAAGCTCCTTTTATCCTCAACTGCCGCAACACCGCAAAAAAAAGCCAAGCTGCGTAGGCATGCAACGTCACGTTCAACGCGTGATACCCGAACACCGCGTCGCCCCACAGCCGATGCTCGACCCAAAACGCTGTATGCAGGATCGGATAATACTGTTGAGTCGCCCCAAGCTCGAACCAAATGCGCCAGAGGCCGTGAAGCGAACGCAGAGCGGGCGCCGTGACGTGGGCAAGATCATCCCAAAGGATTCCACCATTCAGGGCGGGAAGATAGGCTAGCCAGGTCATCGCCAAGAGGAGACCGCCGAAGAAAAACTCTTTTCCGCCGACCGAGTTATCACCTGTTTCCAAATCCGATTCGTATGGTTGAGTTGAAGTTTGGCAGTGCATCGGCGCGGGAGTCGTGCGATTCCACCGATAGAATCTCCGGTCGCCGTTCGTGTCAGTTCCAAACGATAGCATCCACTCCATCCAACGAAGTGAAACCTCTTCCTGATTCGGAAAGAGCGAGGACTCACGCCTAGCCAACGCTTCGCGGGAGGCGCGGGTACTTGCTATTGCCACGAACCGAACCCTCCCAAGTCTCCAGCGCATGAAGCGCTTTCTCTTTGTCTCGATGGGTTGTTTCGTCGCCTTTGCGGCCGCGGTGGGCGCCGCCGAGTTGACGGAGGCCAATCGCATTTCACCGCCCTGCTTCTCGGTTTCGCTTCCCGCGCGATTGGAGAGTGGAACGACCGCAGGCCGAGTTTTTCTTTTCGTCGCAGCAAATTCTCAGGTCGAACCGCGCTTCAATTCCGGTGCGAGCCTCTTCGGTCTCGATGCACACAAAGTGACCGCCGGTCAGCGCATTTCCTTTGAAGCGGCGACACCGGGTTACCCGGAGAAGTCACTCGGTGATCTCGTGCCCGGTGAATACTTTGTCCAAGCCGTCTTCAACGTTCTGACCGAATTTCATCGCGCCGACGGCCATGTGATTTGGGCGCACATGGATCAGTGGGAAGGGCAGAATTTCGCGCGTTCGCCGGGCAACCTGTTCAGTGAGCCGCAAAAAATTGTTATCGGCACGGGCGGTCCGGCGGAGGTTATGATTCACCTCGAAAAGACGATCCCTGCGATCGAAGTCCCGGTCGACACCGTATGGATGAAACGCATCAAATTCCAAAGTGCTCTGCTCAGCAAGTTTTGGGGCCGACCAATCTATCTCGGAGCCACCGTCCTGCTGCCCCAAGGCTACGACACGCACCCCGCGGTGCGCTATCCGGTAGTCTACATCCAAAACCATTTCAGCCTGTCGGCGCCATTTGGTTTCGACCCGACGCAAGCCGCCGCTGAAAAGGTGAGTTGGGGTCGCCTGCGCGCCGAGGCCCGCGAGAAAAACCTCCCGCTACCGGATTTGCCGCCGGGCGCGACGGCGACCGGCGCCTACTCGAATACCGAGATAGGCGCCGAGTTTTTCCAGTCGTGGAATTCCACGGCTTTCCCGCGGATGATCCTCGTGACGTTTCAGCATCCGACGCCCTATTTCGATGATTCCTACGGCGTAAATTCGCCCAATTGCGGACCCTACGGCGACGCGATTATGGAAGAACTCATCCCGGAACTGGAGAAGCGTTTTCGCACGATCAAGTCCGGCTACGCGCGTGTGCTCACAGGCAGCTCCACTGGTGGCTGGGGTTCGCTTGCGCTGCAGCTCTATCACCCGGATTTCTTCGGCGGCGCGTGGGCCTTCTCGCCAGATCCGGTGGATTTCCGTCTCTACTACGGTGGTGTCGATCTCTACCATGATGAAGACGCCTTCGCAGAGAAATCGACGCCCGGTCTTGAAGGTGGCGCACTCATGAATCGCCGCAGTAGCCAGCGCGCCGCGATTCTCGGCACACAGGAAGGCCGCTTCGAATGGTGGAAACACACACCGGTCGGTCCCGACGGTTACCCGCTGCCCGTTTGGGATCTCAAGACAGGCAAAATCGACCGCACCGTAGTCGAGGCCATGCGCGCCAACAACTATGACCTCCGCGAATTTCTCTCCCGCCAGTGGCCGCAAATCGGACCGAAGCTGGTTGGCAAGCTCCATGTCTGCGCCGCCGCCGTGGACAGCTTTTACTCCAATTTTGCGGTGCGACTGCTGGACGAATTCATGCAGGAAACAAAAAATCCGCACGACTCCGGATCGTTTCAATACGGTCCGCCGGCCTCCCGCCATGGCTGGCAGCCGATCACAAACGCCGAGTTGCTTCAGGAAATGGCCCGACACATCTCGCAGCGAACTCCACCCGACGAAAGCCCGCCGTCTTGGCACTACTAAAGTCAAAACACAATCGGTCTGACCTGCGAACTGGTTGGACGCCCAGTGTAGTTTGGCGTTTCGGCTCCGCCAGATCCCACTTTTCGGAGCTCGGCTGCCACGTTGGCGCGCCGGCCAGCCGACGCTCCTCACCGCGACTCGATCCTGTTCTTATGTCATGTTCCGCGTCCTTGTTTTTGGGTACCTAATTCGACAGATTCTTCTTCCGAGCCTCTATCCTGCCACAGCCGGTTCAAAGCAAGTGATGCCGCACCAACCTCGCTGCGGCCCCCGCGGGCGCCGAATAGATGCAGGATGACTTATGCTGTCCGATAGAATGGCTACGCAGGTGATCAGTGCGGCAAATTTGGGTGGACAGCTGGCCGGTTCATGAATATCAATATTCCACTCGGCAGCCGAATCGCGAGGCAACTCAGGCTCGTCCTGCCATCACCCGTCATGACCACTCCGAAAACATCCGTCACTATGCTGCAGACGGACTTTCTGTGGCGGCAGATTTTGAGAACGCGTCGTCTCCTCTGGATTGGGCTGGGCGTGTTTCTCGCTCTGGCCGGGCGCATGGCAGCCCAGTCGGTCGCAAAGATTGATCGTGGTTTTCTGACCTCCGAGGCGCGAGCCTGGCTCGAAGGCCACGCCACCGAACTGTGCGTTGCACCGGAGGCAAATTATCCACCATTCAGCTTTGCAGAGGCGGGAGCATGGCGGGGGTTGTCGGCCGACGTGCTCCGTCTCGTGGAAGCGAAGCTCGGCGCGAAGTTGAACATCCTGCCACCGCAAAATTTGGATTCGATCCTCACCCGCGTCCAGCAGGGCGCGCCGGGGATCGTGACCTCGGTCCGGGAAACGCCGGAGCGGTCGCAGTTTCTCTCGTTCACCGAGCCCTACGTTAGCATCCCGACGGTCATCATCGTCAGGACGGATTCCACGCTCGGCGATTGGCCGAAGGCGTTCGCAGACAAAGCGGTGGCGGTCGGCAAGGGATACGGCGTGCAGAAATATCTGGAGCAGAATTTTTCCTATCTCAAACTCACCCTCGTGACGGACGATCTCGAGGGATTGCGCCGGCTGTCGTTCGGCGAAGTCGACGCCGTGATCATGGATGTGGCCAGCGCCTCGTTTTTCATCGGGCGCGACAAGATCACCAACCTGCGCGTCTTCGGCACCTTTAATTTTCGGTATGACTTGAGTTTCGCTGTGCGCAAAGAGTTGCCGGTCCTGCGCGAGATTTTGGACAAGGCTCTCCGCGCCATCCCAGAGGGCGACAAGCAAGCGGTTTTGAACCGTTGGTTCAGCATTGAAACCGAACCACTGGCGATGCTGCGGGCAAAATATCCGAACCTCGCGCCCACGGGCCTCGCCATTATCGCGTTCCTGATCGTGAGCGGGTCAGTTGCCTGGAACATCATCCTGCGGCGGAAGGTGACGCAAAGGACCCGCGCCCTAGAGGCCACAGCAGCCTACAGCCGCAGCCTGATCGAAGCCAACGTCGATCCGTTGGTCACCATCAGCCCCGAAGGGAAAATCACGGACGTCAACGAGGCCACCGTGGCGGTGACCGGTGTGCCCCGCGACCAACTTATCGGCGCGGATTTTTCGAGTTACTTCACCGACCCGGCGAAGGCGCGCGAAGGGTATCAGCGCGTATTTGCGGACGGTTTGGTGCGCGATTATCCGCTGAGTATCCGTCACGCTTCGGGCCGCGTCACCGACGTTCTCTACAACGCCCGCGTCTATCGTGACTCGCAAGGTCATGTGCTAGGCGTTTTTGCCGCCGCCCGCGACATCACCGAGCGGAAACGGATTGAGGATCGACTGCGAGCCAGCGAGGAATCCTACCGCAATCAGTTCGTCGTCAACGCGTCGATGATGCTGCTGATTGATCCCCTCAGCGGTGCCATCGTCGATGCCAACGCGGCCGCAGTAGGTTTTTACGGTTATCCTCGCGAGCGATTGCTCAGCATGAAGATCACCGAGATCAACACACTCCCGGTGGCTGATGTCCGAGGAGCCATGACGTCAATCCGGCGAAATAGTGGCGCTCGTTTCGAGTTCCAGCATCGACTGGCGGACGGCACCGTGCGGGCGGTGGAAGTGTCGTCGAGCCCGATTCAAACCGGCGAGCGCCTGCTGCTCCACTCCATCGTCTTCGACACAACCGAGCGCAAGCAGGCCGAGGTCGCGGTGGCCCAAGCCCGCGAGCATTATCAAAACTTGCTCGAAACGGCGAGCGACGGCATCCACATCCTCGATGCGGAAGGCCATCTGGTGGAGGCGAGCCCCTCCTTCTACCGCATGCTGGGCTATGCGCGGGACGAACGGCCACGGCTGCAAGTGGCGGACTGGGATTTGCAGTGGTCGGCCACAGAGTTGAAGGAGCGCATCGCTGCCCTGCTCCGGCAATCGGCGGTTTTTGAAACCCGCCACCGGCGCCGGGACGGACGGATCATCGAGGTGGAAGTCAACGGGCGCGGAATCGAGATCAACGGGCGCACTCATCTTTATGCTTCCGCGCGGGATGTTACCGAGCGCAAACGCACCGAAGAAAAAGTGCGGCAGCTGGCACGCGAGCAGCAAATTATCCTCGAGAATGCCAATATCGGCATCTCGCTCATCCGGGACAGAAAGCAGGTATGGATAAATGAGAAAGCGGTCGAAATATTCCGATATCCGAGAGAGGAACTGGACGGTCACAGCACGCGGAAACTCTATCCTTCGCAGGAAGCGTTTGAACAATTGGGCCAGGAAGCCCCCCTCGCTCTGGTCAAGGGCACGGGCTACGAAACCGTCCAATTGCTGGTGCGGGGCGATGGAGTCCCGATCTGGGTCCGATATATCGGCAAGGCAATCGACCCCGCCGACATGTCCAAGGGCGTGCTTTGGCTGCTCGAAGACATCACCGAGCGCAAACGGACGCAGGAAGAGGTGATCGAGAATCAGCGGCGGCTCGCGCTGGCGATGGATCAGGCCCATCTCGCCGATTGGGAAATGGACGCGGCGACTCGCACGTTTACCTTCAACGATCGGTTTTATGCGCTCTTCGGCACCACCGCTGAGCGCGAAGGCGGCTACACGATGCCGGCGGAAGTTTATGCCCGCGAATTTCTACCCGCGAACGATCAACACGTCGTTCCGGATGACATCGCGAAATTGCTGGCCGGTGAGATTGACGATTTGCAGCAGGAGCACCGCATCCGGCGGCGCGACGGCGAACTCCGCGATATTCGCGTGCGGATCACGGTGGTCCGGGATGCCGGTGACCGTATCGTGGGCACCCGCGGCTCCAATCAGGATATCACCGAGAGCAAGCGGGCCCAAGAGGCCCTGCGCAGCGCTTCAATCTACGCCCGAAAACTGATCGAGGTGAACCTCGATCCTCTCGTCACGATCAGCCCCGCCGGCAAGATCACGGATGTGAATGAAGCTTCTGTGCAGGCCACTGGCATGCCGCGCGAACAGCTGATCGGCACCGATTTTTCAGACTACTTCACCGAGCCAGAAAAGGCCCGCGACGGCTACCAGAAGGTCTTCGCGGAGGGCATGGTGCGCGACTATCCGCTGGCCATCCGGCACGTCTCGGGCCGCGTCACCGACGTGCTCTACAACGCCACCATTTATCGGGATCGACAGGGGCTGGTGCTTGGCGTGTTTGCTTCCGCGCGCGATGTCACCGAAAGAATCGCCCAGCAGCGGGAAGTGGAGAAATTGCTCAAGCAAACCGAGCAGGACGCGCGAACGAAGACCGAATTGCTGCGCGAGGTGAACCATCGCGTGACCAACAATCTCTCCTCGATCCTCGGGCTCTTCGTGCGCGAACAGAAAGCGGTCGAGGCGGCCGATCGTCCACTGGTGCAACCGGTGCTCGACCGGCTGACGCAGCGTATCCGCGGATTGTTAACCGCCCACCGCCTGCTCTCGGAATCGTCTTGGGCGCCCGTGCGAGTGGACAAGCTGGCCGGAAAAATCATCGCCGCCGCCCTGTCCGCCGACCCGAACCGCCTCCCGGCTCAGACCGTGATCACGCCGAGCCCATGGGAGGTATCGCCCCGACATGCGAGCAGCCTGGCCCTCGTCCTGAATGAACTGACGACGAACAGCATCAAGCACGGCCGCGTGAAGGAAAAGCCCCTGACGATCAGTCTCGAAGCTGGGTTCGAAAGTGGATTCGTCACCGTATGCTATCGCGACAACGGCCCCGGCTTTCCCGCCGAGGTCCTCGCCGGCACGCGTAGCAATATCGGCCAAGCGCTGATCCGCCAGCTCGTCACCGAGAGCCTGCAAGGCGACCTGGCGCTGACCAACGAAGCCGGTGCTACGGTGCGCATTCGCATCCGACCAGAGGAGCCGCAACGCACCTGAAATTTTGTCCGATCGAAACAACACTCCCATGAAGATCCCTGCACCGGTGAACGTCCTCGTGGCCGAAGACGAGTCGCTCGTTGCCGACCTGATCGAGCACGAACTGGAGACGATGGGCATGAAGGTGGTCGGCCGGGCGTCCAACGGCCATCAGGCGGTCGAGTTCACGCGTTCACTCCGTCCGGATGTTGTCCTGATGGACATCGCCATGCCCTTGATGGACGGCCTCGCCGCGGCCGCCGTCATCCAGACCGATTGCCCAACTCCAGTGGTGATCCTGTCGGCGCATGAGACGACCGAGGATGTGACCCGGGCCACCGCTGCCGGCGCGGGGGCGTTTCTCGTCAAGCCGCCGCAGGGGGACGAACTCGAGCGCGCCATCACCATCGCCCGGGCCCGCCACGCGGATCTGATGGAACTGCGCCGGACCAACCGCGAACTGACCCAGGCGCTCGCCGAGGTGAAAACGCTGTCGGGACTTCTGCCCATCTGCTGCGGCTGCAAGAAAATCCGTGACGACAAGAATTATTGGCAGGAGGTGGAGGTTTACGTCATGCAGCACTCCGACGCGAAGTTCACCCACGGCTACTGCCCGACGTGCATCCAAAAGTATTTCCCGGATTTGCATCTCGGCGGGGCGGAAGGTTGAGCGGACTGGGTTTTAAGTCCATCCTGGCGGCGCTTCGTCTTTCGCACCGCGGCGGTCCTCATTTCACCTCAGATTCGTCTCTGCGTCGACAACGCGCACCACGAGCATCACGAACCGCCCACACCACGTCACCAATCGCGAACACGCCCACCGTGGGGATATTCTCGCTCGCGGAACTTTTACGCGCAAAGTCGAAAGCGTTATGACAGACGATACCCAAATAATTCTCCAAGAACTCCGCGTCGTGCGAAAGCTCGTGATCAACCTCACCGCCGAAATCATTTCGATGAAAGCAGTCGTTGCCGTTGCCGGAAAACCCGCCGGGATGACAGTCGAACAGGTCATAAAAACCATGGATGACAACGTGCGCCAGTTGCGGAATCAGCTGTCGGAATTTGATATCGAGGACACGGACGTCGATCAGTGACTTGGTCTCAGAAGATGCCGGCCGCACCACGGAAGATAAATCACCGCAACTGACCACTAGTGATCAAACTATTGGGTGCTGGGAATCTCGATCCGTGATTGTCCCGCTCGGAGAGTTTGGGTATTGAACTCAGCCAAACGATCCACCCATGAAAATATTCATCGCCGACAAATACCCCGAAGCACATCTGGAGCGATTCAAGCAGCTCGGTTGCGCCGTCACCTACAATCCAACAGTCAAAGCCGAGGAACTGGCCAAGCTTATTCCCGGCCACAAGATCCTCGTCGTCCGCAGCAAACAGGTGACCGGCGAAACGCTCAAGGCCGGCGACGAACTCGCACTCGTCCTGCGCGCCGGCGCTGGGGTCAACACGATCGATGTCAAGACGGCCAGTGCCCTCGGCATCTTCGTCACCAACTGCCCCGGAAAAAATTCCATCGCCGTGGCGGAACTGGTTTTCGCCCTCCTGCTGAGCATCGATCGCCGCATCGCGGATAGCACCGCCGCACTGCGGGCGCACCAGTGGAACAAAAAGGAATTTTCCAAAGCCGATGGCATTTTCGGGAAGACGCTGGGCGTGATCGGTGTCGGCTCGATTGGCCGCGAAGTCATCATCCGCGCCCAAGCGTTCGGGCTGAAGGTAATCGCTTGGTCGCGTTCACTCACGCCGGCTCAAGCCGAGCAACTGGGCGTCGGCCATTGCGCCGACGTGGACGATCTTTTCCGCCGTGCCGACATCGTCACTCTGCACCTCGCGCTCAAGCCGGAGACGCGCCGACTCGTCACCGCCGCGCGCCTGGCGCTCATGCGGCCCAACGCCATCCTAATCAACACCGCCCGCGGCGAAGTGGTGGACCAAGCCGCGCTACAGGTCGCCTTGGCGACGAGGAAAATTCGCGCTGGGCTGGATGTGTTCGACCCGGAACCCGCCGAAGGCACCGCGGCGTTCACCGATCCCATTCTCGATTTACCGAACCTGTGCGGCACGCACCATATCGGCGCATCCACCGAACAGGCACAGGAGGCCATCGCCGAGGAGGCGTTTCGGATCGTGGAAATTTTCCTGAAAACCGGCGAGGCGATCAATTGTGTGAATCTCGCCAAGCGCACGCCCGCCAAGTGGCAGCTCGTCGTCCGACACTATGACCGGGTGGGCGTGCTGGCCTCGGTCCTCGATGTCATTCGCCGCGCAAACATCAACGTCGAGGAAGTCCGCAACATCGTGTTTGACGGCGCCGCCGCCGCCAGTTGCCGCATTCAACTCAATGCCGAACCCGGCGCCGAGGTGCTAAGTGCGATCACCAATGGAAACCCCGACATCATCGGCTTGGAAGCGATCAAACTCGGCAACTGAGTCGGCCCCCGCCGTGATCGTTGACCGCAGACCTTGCCCAAGGATGCCGAAGGTTTTACGAGAACATCTTGGGTTGCCTTGAGCCTTGCGGCGGGATACTTTTTCGGACGTGGACACCCCGCCACAAGATGATGTCACGGTCGAATACGACGTGGATCGGCTGCGCGAACAACTGGTGCTGTTAGCGGTCGAGTGCCCCTACACAAAATCAAACCCGGCTGGTTGCCCGTTGCACGAAGTGCGGAAAATGAAGCCCAGCTCGATCATTGACTGGCTGGATGGGTTGAATCGTGAAGAGAAAGATTTCGTGACGCTGTATCACCATTGCTGCCTCGTCACCAAGTGGGAGCGCGCTTGGTTCGACGAATCGCGCTTTCAGTCAGGCTCGTTTAAATAAGGTACAGTGCCACTACAGACCGACAGGGCCGTGCCGCGTTTGGTGATCGCGCTCGAATTAGTTTTCCGTGGTCGACGGAAGCGGCGAATAAAGGTTCGTCTCGGGGGACCAATCAGACAATTCACTTCGTTAACAGACACCCTATGATTCGAGTTATTCATTATGGACTCGGGCCGATTGGCCTCGGAGTGGCAAAGATGATTTCCAAACGCGCCGACATGCAGATCGTCGGCGCTATCGACATCGATCCGGACAAGATCGGAAAGGATTTGAGCGAACTGTTGGGCGACAGACAGATGCTGGGCGTCAAAGTCACCGGTGATGCGGAGTCGGTGCTCGACCGGAGCAGGGCTGACATCGTGGTGCTGACGACGGCGTCGTCGCTCAAGAAAATCAAGCGGCAGATCGTGCAGATTGTGCAGGCGGGGTTGCCCATCGTCTCGACGTGCGAGGAATTGTCTTATCCGCCCGCCCACAACGCCGAACAGGTCGAGGAGCTGGATGCGTTGGCGAAGCAACACCGCGTCGCCATCTATGGCACCGGCGTGAACCCGGGTTTTACGATGGACGCGCTGCCGTTGATGCTGACGGCGCCGTGTGCAGACGTCAGAAAGATTCATGTGATGAGGATGCAGGATGCGAGTGTGCGTCGGCTTCCCTTCCAGCAAAAGATCGGCGCAGGCCTCACCCGCGAGGAGTTTCAGAAACGCGTGGACCAAGGTGCGGTGCGCCATGTGGGCCTGCGCGAGTCCATCTCTATGATTGCCGACTCGCTCGGCTGGACCTTGAGCGATTATCGCGAATCCATCGAGCCCGTGATTGCCGCGGCCGACGTCACGACGCCGTTCCTGACCGTCAAGGCCGGGTTGGTCGCGGGCTTGAATCAATCCGGGCGGGGCTTTGTTGAGGGCAAAGAGCAAATCACCCTGGAGCTGGTAGCGTATGTCGGCGCGCCCCAATCGCACGACACGGTAACGATCGAAGGCCAGCCTAATATCACATCCACCATCGTCGGCGGTTTGCATGGCGACATCGCGACTGCGGCGGTCACCGTGAACTCGATCCGACGCGTGATTGCTGCACCGGCTGGGTTGCTGACGCCCAACAATCTACCGCTACCACACTGGACAAAGGGATAGGGGATCAACAGATCCGATGAACCTCGACTGGAAGCGGCTGGAATCAGGGGTGGCAACGACTGCTGCGCATTTGCTCGGTCACTTCTTGGACTGTTGACCTTCCGTGCCGTTGTGCCTCCGGCTGGTCCAATGAGATAAATTGAATTTTTCCAAAAGAGATCGTTTCTCCGTTTCTGCTAGCGCCGAAAGCGCCTGCCCCACCTCACATGAAAATTACCGCCGCCGAAATTTTTTCCGCCTTCGCCCCACAAGGCCTCCTCACGGAAATGACTGGGCCAGACCAGGCGATCCACCGGATCGCACCCGTCGAGGATTGCGGGCCGGGAGATTTGGTCTTCGTGGATAAGCCCCAATTTGCCGCCATCGTGGCGCAGCGTCGACCAGCAGTGGTAGTCACGTCGTTCAAACTGAAGCCGCTCTTCGCCAACAGTGCCGACTTGACCTTGCTCCTCTCGCCCAACGTGAACCTCGGGCAGGCCCTGATCAAACAGCGGTATGCCGGGCGCCAATTTGACGCCGCCGGCTGGCCGCAAGTCCATCCCTCGGCAGTAGTCCACGAGACGGCGGTGCTAACTGCGACAACCGTTGTGGAGCCACGCGCCGTGGTCGGCCGAAATGTGCAACTCGGCGAACGCACTCGGATCATGGCCGGTGCGGTGATCGAACACGACGCGCAGGTGGGCAGCGACACCGTGGTGCATCCCAATGCCGTGATCGGTTATGACTGCGTGGTGGGCAGCGAGGCGGTTGTCGGCGCCGGCGCCGTGATCGGTTCCGAGGGGTATGGATTCGCCCAGGACAAGCAGGGAAAGAGCTACCCGATTCCGCAGACGGGCAACGTCGTCCTCGGTGACCGAGTGCGCGTGGGCGCAAATTGCTGCATTGACCGCGCCGCCTATCGCACGACCCGCATCGGCGCCGGCACGAAATTGGACAACCTGTGCCACATCGCCCACAACGTTGAGATCGGCGAGGACTGCCTGCTCACGTCGATGTTTTGCGTCGCGGGGTCCGCGACCATCGGTAATCGGGTCATGTCGAGCGGCCAGTCAGGTGTTTCGGATCATGTGAAAATTTGCGACGATGTGGTCCTGCTCCACCGCGCTGGAGTCGTTGCCGACATTGAGCAACCTGGGGCTTATGCCGGGCTCCCGGTGCAGCCGTTCAAAGAATATATACGCAACACCGCGGTATTTCGGATGCTAGCCGACTTGCGCCAACGACTGATGAGTTTGGAGAGCCGAAACACCTCCCAGATCAAATAGCGACAACTCAAGCACAGAGTGGCGTCAGGCGTCGAGACTCGCGGATGCGAACATTTTTGCGCGACGAGATCCGAAAAACAATACTTCGCCTCGCAAATACAAACAGGCCGCACATCTTTCGATGCGCGGCCTGCGGGAGTAACTAAACGAACCACAAAATGCTCAGAGCGCGTGTTCGAGCGTCAGATAGGCCACCGGGCCGTGATAGTTGGCAAAACCGCCCGTCGTATCGTTCCTACTGTTGAAGTAGCCGATTTTCCCGCTGGCGATCCATTTGTCGGAAAACTTGCGCTTGAGGCCGACCGTGACGGATGAATCCTGCACGTTGACGCCAAAGGGCATCGTAGTCGTCGCTAGGAACGCATTGCCGTTGTTAGCGCGATAATAGTTCAATTGCACCTGTGCATCGGTGTCCTTGTCCACCACGAATCCTGCCAGCAGGCTGCCGGTCACGTAGTTATTATTGGAGTTTTGGACGACCTTGTTCGTATCCCACGCGTTGGCCGTGGCGGTCGCAGGTGTCCATCCGGCGCGAGGGTAAACCGTGCTGATGACATTGTAGGTCGCGTTGGCATTCAACTGCACGTAACACGACTTGTCCGGGGTCCAGTCGATGGTCTCGCCGATCATGTAGTTCTTGCCATCGAGCGAATCGTTGGCCGGGAAGGTGGGCAGAAAGCCCGTGACCTGCATCGTGCTGCGCTGATCGATGAATCGCGTGGTGAAGCTGACGACCGCGTTGGGCTTGGCGATTGCAGTGAGTTTGTAACCCTTGCTCTGCGAATCGAGCAGGTAGTAATCGCCGACGCGGGTCCCAAAGCCGACGCTGCCGTCCTTGTGGCCTTTGTCGAAGGCCTCCGCCCGCAGCGACAGCTGTGGCGATACTTTCCAGTTAGCGCCGAGGGAATAGTCGCCGTGTTTCTCGGAGACGTTATTGTTGGCAATCGTGCCGTTAGCGGCCGTCAGCGTATTGAAGGCCGAGGAGTTGTTCTCGGTGCCGTCCAAGCTGCGTTTGCTGCCGGTGAAGTAGAGCGACAGATTTTTGATTCCGGTGTAGCGCAGTTCGGCGACCGGGGTTTGCGTCTGCTGGTCGATCTTCGAATAGGCCAGACGTGGTGTGGTCGCGAGGGTAACGGTCGGAGGAACCACGGTTGTGCCAACAGTGGCCGCAACGACTGAGTAAGTGCTCGAGCCGCGCACATATTCATCCTGATCGCGGAAGCCAATCTTCACGGAGAGATCCTTGCTGGCTTTGTAGGTTAGGGAGGCATTGCCCACGTAGTTTTTGATGCGAGAGCCACCCGCCAAACCGGTGAAAGTGGCGGTGGAAACCGCCAGAGCACCACTTGAGGTTGGTGTCGCAGTGATCGTCGGGCGATTGCCTGTGAGGTCGCCGTGCAACAGTTCGTAAGTGCCACCGAGATGGAAGCTCAGCTTGTCAGTCAGCGCGGTGTCCGAATTGAAGGTCGCACCCGTTGTCTGGGTCGCAATGCCATCGGACTGGGCGAACCATGCCTGATTATTCCAATTGGCGGCACCCACCGCCGCCTTCGCAGCGGGCTGAGCGGCCGTCGCGAGACCGGCAATCGACCAAGGGATGACTGCGCCAGGAAAATTCGTGAAGTAGCGCGTATCGAGATTTTTGGTCCGATCCCCGAGGAGCGTGAATTGCACCTCCGTCTTTCCGATTTTGTGCCGCAGTTCGAGTTCCAAGTTTTCATGCCGCTCCCCAAGTTGGAGATAGCTAGGCGTGCCCTTTCGCGTTTGCGTGATGGGATTGGGCGCGACGGTGAAGGGCAGACCGGTGAGGTCAGATGAACCCCAGATGGTTGAGTCCTTCCGGCCGGAGCGGAGTTCGTTCGTATAGCGAACTGTGACTTCTGGCATGTCTTTGAGAGCCAATTTGCCCTCAATCCAGAATTTGCTGCGATCGACGTGCAGGTCCTCCTGCGTCAGCGGCAGCCACTGGTTACTGAGCGGGAAAAAGCCGCCGGCACCGTCATAGAAAGTGCGGAAACGCTTATAACCCGCATCAATGGAACCGACCTCGCTCTTGGTGACGTTGAGGTGAGCGAGATAGTCCTCGCTCCCGGCCAGCGCTTTGCCGTCAAAGACGACCGTGGTGGTTTTCGAGACATCCTTCGACAGATGGAGTTCTTCGATTCCCACGCCGCCGTCAGAGGGTTGCTTGGTGCGATTCTGAAATGCGGCCTTGTCGCCAGTGATGGCCCCAGCCTGTCCCGTAATCTTGATATAGCTTTCGTAAGTCGGAAATGCATCCGACTCTGCTTTGTCCGCAGCGCGGGCCGGAAGACCGGCGCAGAGGAGCAGGGACCCGGTAAGGAGTCCGGCACTGCGAATGGTGGCAAAAATCTTTGTGTTCATGGCGTGCATGGTGCGGTCAATAGCGGAAGTGGTTGTTGGCGTTGGAACCATGCGGCGCCTCGTGGCAACTAGCGCTCCAGCATGTGCCCTGCATTAGACGCGCGTTGTGGTTCTGCGCACTAGGATTGATGGCGTTGGCGTTGATTACGCCGCCACCGGTGCTCTCAAGATGGCAGCGCAGGCAGAGATTCGCGTCGCGAGCGACGAGCATCTTCTGATTGATTGTGCCATGGGGATTGTGACAGGAGACACAGCCTTCACGCAACGCCGCGTGCTCGTAAACAAACGGACCTTTCTGCTGCGTATGGCACTTGGTGCATGTGGCATTCTGGCCCTCTAGATCGGTGCCGGTGCCGGCGACCGCATTGCCGCTGTGCAACTCATGGCAGTCAGCGCAACTCATCTTGCCGTGCATCACGTCATGGCTGTTCGGCAGGCTGAACTGGGCGCGTTTGTCGAGATGGCACTGGAAGCATGTCTCGGGCGACTTACGCGGATTAATGATAGTAGCCTTGCTGCCGCCGACAGCAACGTGAAGGCTGCCGGGCCCGTGGCAGGCTTCGCAACCAGTGTCACCGACTTTCGCATCGGCTAGCGCCAGCTTGGCATGGCTCGCAGTCGCGAAGTGATCGGTTTGGTCGGTGTGGCATTGCGCGCACTCCTTCGAACCAACGAATTTCGCGCCGGCGATTTGCGGCGGCGCGACCATCGTGCGATTGGCGGCTACACATCCGATCAGCACGATGCCCCACAGGGCCGTGCCTCCGAAAATGAGCGTGGATTTATTCCAGCGAGGACAGGTGATCATGGTGAAGATGCTTTGGCAGTTCTAGGAGCGGTGGTAGTAAGTTTTCTGACTTATTGCTATGTGAGTATGCGCATAAATCGACTCGCGGTCTGCGCACCGGTTGCCGAGTTCTACGCAGCTGTTGGCGTATTTTATTTCTCCACACAGACAACTAATGCGTGACTGTAAATTTTCTATTGAGCAAAATGCGCGTGGTCGAAAAAACCAAGAAATGCGGTATGGCGGCCAAAATGCGGAGAGCGATCTCTGCGCGTTTGGGTGATAGTGAATTAAGACGGAGCTTCAACGCTCTGCCAACTGAATCCTCCAAAACTAATCGTCTCGTAACCTGCCATGAAATCATCCCATCGCCTCCTCGCTCTTGCTGCCGCCTTCGCCACGCTCACGGCGTTTGGCGCCGACGCCGCCACCAACTGGACCGATCAATGCGCCAAGTGCCATGGCGCTGACGGCAAAGGTGAAACGAAAATGGGCAAGAAGCTTGGTATCCTCGATCTCACGGACGCGAAAGTGCAGGCCAGCTTCACCGACGAAGCTGCATTCAAAGCCGTCAAAGAGGGTATCAAAGACAAGAACGACAAGGTCACGATGAAACCGATCGAGGGTCTGACCGACGACGAAATCAAGGCACTCATCCCCGTCGTCCGCGCTCTCAAGAAATAATTCCGCGCTGGCCGCACCTTGCGTCATGGAAACTCTCCCGCCCTCAGCGCCCGCGAGCAAAATTGCCCGCACCAATATTTTTCTCGCGGGCCTCACGCTGGGGTTCCTCGCACTCGCGGCCCTCTTCACGAAAAATCTCTGGGGTCACCTGCCCACCAAGCAGACGATTCCGATCGTCGACAAGAAATTCCTTGAGACGACACCGTGGCGCCAGACCTACGCCGATCTCGTCAAGGCGAAGGAAGATCTTTCCGACTACGACTGCTACGGCTGCCACGAGAAAAAGAAACCGCCGACCATCCGCTACGACGCGAATCAAAAAATCGTCGTGCCGAAGGAACATTCCGACGTAGTAATGGGCCACGGTTCGCATGATCGAAACAACCTCTGCTACAACTGCCACAACGAACAGAATCTCGCTACGCTCCAAATTCGCGACGGAACCGAGGTGAAGTTCGACAACATCCCGCCACTGTGCGGAAGTTGTCATGGTCCGACTTATCGTGATTGGGAAGCCGGCGCACATGGCCGCACCAGCGGCTTCTGGGATCGCAGCAAAGGTGAGATCACACGCTTGAGCTGCGCGAACTGCCACAATCCCCATTCACCGCGAATTCCCACGCGCGAACCAGCGCCAGGTCCGCACTCGCTGCGTGCCACGACGACAGTCCACGAATCCGCCGAATCTTCACACTGACATGCCCCTTCCCGATTCCACGACCGACAAGACTTCCGACGCCGCGATGTCGCGCCGCAGTTTTCTCCGCGGCAGCGCGGCCCTCGGCGGACTCACCGCCCTAGCCGCCAGCCTTTCGCCCCTGCGTGAACTGCACGACTTCACAAACACAGAACAGTTCCTCCAAAAATATTACAAGGAGCTGACTCCGGACGAGATGACCAAGGTGCTCAAACGCATCGAAGGTGAGGTCGAAAAACAATATGGCGTGCGCCCGCACGTCCGTGATCTCCGGCCGATGGATGGCGTCGAATATGTCTACTGCCTGAATCTCACCCGCTGCATTGGTTGCCGCAAGTGCGTCCACGCCTGCGTCAACGAAAACAACCAGTCGCGCAATCCCGAGATCCAATACATCCGCGTCTTGAAAATGCCGCACGGCTCGATGGATGTTGAGAAAGGCGACCATACTTACGACGCGAAACAGGTGCCAGAAAAGGGCTTCTTTTACATGCCGATTCAGTGTCAGCAGTGCCACAATCCGCCGTGCGTGAAAGTCTGCCCCGTCAACGCCACTTGGCAAGAGAAGGACGGCATCACGGTCATCGATTACGACTGGTGCATCGGCTGCCGCTACTGTGAGGCGGCGTGTCCTTATTGGGCGCGGCGCTTTAATTGGACGAAGCCCGAAATTCCGAAGGAACGCCTCAATTCCAATATGGCCTATCTCGGCAATCGCCCGCGCAAGCAGGGCGTGATGGAAAAGTGCCACTTCTGCATCCAGCGCACCCGTGCTGGGAGATATCCCGCGTGCCTTGAGGTCTGTCCCGTCGGCGCACGGAAGTTCGGCAACATTCTCGATCCGGAGAGCGAAGTTTCCTACATTCTCCGCGAAAAACGTGTCTTCATCCAGCTGAAGGAAGAAATGGGCACGTCACCCCGGTTCTTTTACTATTTCGACAAATGATCACCGCGACCCGCAACTATCTCGTGTTTATTCAGCGGTGCGCGCGCATCGCGTTCGTGGGCGACTGGCGCTATTATGCCTGGATGGGCTTGCTCACTGCAATCGCCCTGCTCGGGCTCAACGCTTACACCAAGCAGTTTGTCCACGGCCTCGTCGTCACGGGCATGAGTGATGAAGTGTCGTGGGGTGTCTATATCGCCAATTTTACCTTCCTCGTCGGTGTAGCCGCAGCCGCGGTGATGATGGTCATCCCGGTCTACATCTACGACAACGAAGAATTGCACGACTTGGTCATCTTCGGCGAATTGCTCGCCGTCGCGGCAATCATCATGTGCTTGCTCTTTGTGACCGTCGATCTAGGCCGACCTGATCGGTTCTGGCATCTCATCCCCGGCATCGGGCAAATGAACTTCCCGAAATCAATGCTGAGTTGGGACGTGCTCGTGCTCAACGGCTACCTGCTGTTGAACGTTCACATCTGCGGCTACCTTCTGTATTGTCGCTACCAAAAAAGAAAGCCAGCAAAGTGGTTCTACATTCCATTTGTTTTTCTCGCGATTGTCTGGGCCATTTCCATTCACACCGTGACGGCATTCCTCTATGTCGGCCTCGGTGGCCGACCGTTTTGGAACGCCTCCATCGTCGGCCCGCGCTTCCTCGCTTCCGCATTCACTGCCGGCCCCGCGATCATTATTTTAGCGTTGCAGGTAATCCGTCGAGTGACCGCGTCGGGCTCCGCCTCAGAATTGAAAGGTGGCATTGATGTCGGCGACAAACCTGGTCGGCCCGCCACCCTCGCCGATCTGGCCCAGCTTGAGCGCGAACTGCCAGAAATGGCGGCGGTCTCAGCCGGCGACCGATTGCGCGCCTTGGTCGGTGCCTCGGTCATCGAGGTCGAACGGGGCGACGTGCTGCTCCGCCAGGGCACAATATCTCCCTTTGCGTATTTCGTCCTGCAAGGTCACGTGGTCGTTAAGCGTGATGAAAATGGCCGCGCCCGCATCACCCGGACTGCGCGGCCCGGCGACCAATTTGGCGAGGTTTCTGCGCTACACGGCACGCCACGCGTGGCAACGGCCATCGCCGAGGAAAATTCCGTGATTTTGCGCCTGCCCGGAACGTCATTGCGGGTGCTGCTCGAAGCTCAGGAGATGCATCAAGTGGTGCATCAACGCATGACCGAACGACTCTTGATCACCGACCGCAGCCTGCTCGTCCTCCGCGGCATCGTGCAGGTTTCGATGATCATCAATGTCTTCCTGCTCGTGTGCGAAGTGTTCAAGGAATTTTACTCCGGCACAACGCATAGCGCTTCCGCCAAATATCTCTTTGTCGGCCTGCACGGTCACTACGCTCTCGTGCCGTGGATTTGGACCGCCATCGCCTTTAATCTCATCGCCATGGTGCTACTGGTTTTGCCTCTCAGCCGCGGCCTAAAATATTTAAACATCGCCTGCGTTCTCGCCATCGTCGGCATTTGGATCGAAAAGGGGATGGGCCTCGTCATTCCAGGATTTATCCCGACGCCGCTCGGTGCTATCGTCGACTACCTGCCCTCGATCAACGAAACCCTTGTGTGCCTCGGCATCTGGGCCTTTGGCCTCCTGTGCTACACAATCTTTCTGCGCATGTCCGTGCCGATCCTACAGGGCCGGATGACGAAAGCCAACGAAAGCAGGTATAAACTTCAGGGCGACGAAATCTGAAACGGCACCTGCCACCCTTGCTCCGCGCAAGGTTGCTCCTCGTTTCCTTCCATGACCAAGATTCTCACCGCTGAAGACGCCCGGCAATCGCTCACCGCGCATGTCGAGGCGAAGGGCATCGAGGTATTCGCTATATACGGCCCGCAATTTGGCTGGAACGAATTGCAACGCCTGCTCACCGACCGCGTCTTCGTGCGTTATCCGTGCGACATTGTCTTTGACGCGGAGCAACTACTCCCCGGCGAATTCGCGCATCCCGTGCAAAAAGGAGAGCGCCCCGAGGCGGGCTTCACGATGGCCGTGCATCCAGTCTTCATGGTGCAACGCGATTTGGTTCCAGCGCTCGTGCTTTACCAACTTGTCGCAGTCAACTACGGCGAATTTGCTTCCGCCGATGAAGCGGAGACCTTTGGTGCCGCTGCACTCGGTTTAACCCGTGACGAATATTACGCCCTGCTCTGTGATGCCGCCGATCAACTCGGCACTGGACTCGAGATGGCTGAACCAGAAATGAGCACACCGTCAAGCGGTTGCGGCGGCGGTAGCTGTGGCTGCGGTTGATTGATGGCGAAGCCCAGCGACTCAAGTAGCCGGCGGCAATGAAACATGCGCGTCGGACCGCTGACGTTTACGCAGGCGTGTGAAAACGAGCGACACGATTAGGAGCACCGTGCCGAGCACGAGAAACGACAGCACTCGATAGACCGGCTCAAAGTGGCTCGTGCCGACGACCACCAGGTAGCAGGTCGTGAGTAACAGCGTAGCGTGGCCCATCCACCGGTATTTCTGGTTTTGAACGAGGAGATTCAGACCATAATAGCCAAGGGCGAGTCCAACCCATGCAAGTCCGACATATTTAGCCGAGAATAGATGGTAGAGCGCGTAGGGAAACACGAGAAACGCGCCAATGAGATAGGAATTGCGCATCAGACCAGTCTTCAACTCAAGGCGATCCTGCTGCCAGTTCAGGATGCGGGCGCTCACCAAGGCGACGATGCCGAAGCCTAGGCTGATACCGGATTCGTTCTCCACATCGATCACATAGCCGACCACGATCGCGACATAGATGAGGAAGTTGGCAACGACGATAAAACGGGAACGGAACCAAATCGCCGTCGCCACGACGACCACACTTTGGACCGACAGCCAGACAAACACCGCGGAACCCGCCGTCAGTTTGAAGATCGCCACTGTGAGCGCCGCGTAACCGGTCATGGCGTAAAGAAAGGTCGCCGCCCGACTTTGCCGCCGCACCCAAAATGCTGTCGCCAGACCAAGAAACCCGACGAACGCAGTAAACTGGTAGGGCGCGGCCATGGACGGAAAAGCCATGAGCGTGTGGGCGAAAAACAGCCCGTAACCCAGTCCGCAGGTCAACAATGCCGCGATACCGGCCCAAGCGCCTTCCGGTTCCTCTAGCGGTCGCAGCCAAGCCCCCGCTGCGAGCACGACGATACAGCCGAGCAAAAACAGCGGACCGAAGGGCACTCCGACAAAGTGCATGGCACCGCCGCGCAAAGGATTACCGAGTGCCCAGAGCAGATAAGTCACCGCGATGATCGGGATTGCCGCCATCGTGAGCCCCGGCCAGTTGTGGCGATGCGCGGCCCAAACCGTCGCAGCGACGACCAGAAGCAGAAGCGTCAGGGCAAACCATGCCATTCCACCACCGACGACGACGGTGACACACCCAGTAAGACACGCGAGACTCGCGAGCACCGAAGATTTTTGCTGCAGCGCAATCACGAAGTTCGCAGCCACCACCAGCGCTAGCGTTGCGCCCGCCACCAGAGATGTTAACGGAAATACGCAGCGTGTTTCCGGCAAAAACAACCGAAGCGCCGAAAGAAACAGCAACGCCATCGCAGCCCCACGCAACCGCGCACCCGCCACACCGAGCGCTGCTCGCCAGACCCGCGCCACGGCAAAAAGCAATGCTGACAGCGCTCCACCGGCGAGCGCTGGGACTCCCACCGGCAGGCCAGCAAACGGCAGCAAAAGCAGGAACGCCGCACCGATCGTCAAAACCACGATACCGGCGAGCGCAAACCAGCTCTGCCCTACCTCGAATTCGAGTTCGTCCTCAGTCTGCGTCATCGCGAGCGGCGGGACCGAGGCAGACGGTGGCGTCGAAAGCACGGGGGCTTCGGTTGACACCCCAAGATAAGACTCGATCCGCGCCAACCTCGCCTCAAGTTGTGCGAGACGCTCGGCATCGTTCGGTTCCGATGAGCGCTGATTCGAATCGGGGGGCATGGCGTGGGGGACTCGGGTGCTGGGTCAGCCACCGCCAGCGGTTAGCCGGGGCTGCACGCCAAGCATCGCGCCGATTGTATTTTTCAGCTACCGTGAGATTGCCCGATACTCCGCATATTTTGCCACGAAACGGAGTTGATGTGCGTTTTTAGCCACTCGCGACGCCGACCGAAGTCACCGTCGCGAGAGGTAGAGCCGCGTTCTCAGCCTGCACATGAGCGCGCATCGCATCGCGGTAATCATTCACCGATTCGAAAAACTCCGACATCATCAGCATCAAAAAATACATCCCACGCTCTGTGAGCCGCCATCCTCGGGCGTCGGTCGTGACCGCGCCCACCGCCGTCAATGCGGCCAACTCTGGCCACACGGTGCGAAAGAAGATTGGACCATAGTGCGCCTTGGTGGCGCTCCGATCTAGTCCGAGTCCAAACATGCGGACCAAGAGTCCGTAACGCATCTGATCGCTCGGACTCAGCCGGTGACGAGTCACGATCCCGGTTTGCCCACGCGCAATTCGCCGGGAATACGTCGGGAGTGAAAACGTGGTCGCGTAGAGCGTGCCATCGAGATAACTGAATGCCCCGCTGCCCACGCCGACGTAGTGCTCCGCGGCTACGATATA
Organism: uncultured Opitutia bacterium; assembly: GCA_903840415.1. Lineage (GTDB taxonomy): Bacteria > Verrucomicrobiota > Verrucomicrobiia > Opitutales > Opitutaceae > CAITWF01. The sequence continues at coordinate 42,228 of CAIMFY010000017.1, forward strand.
TTCGTCACTACCCCTGCCGCCCCGCGTAAAACACCAAGCCGAGGTCGGCGCGAATTTCGGCTGTAGCCGGCGCAAAATCGTTCGATAAAATTCCCGCAACCGGCTCGGTTCGGGCGCGCCCATCGTCTCTGCCATCCGCCGCATCACAGTCGGCGACACCATCAGCGGATAACACGACACTTGGTCCACTCCGATCGAATCCACGAGTTCGAGATCGCGCTCGAGCGAAGCGAGCGACTGGCGCGGTTGGTTGAAAATGAGATCGACATTAAGCGTCGGGAAGATTCCCGCGGCCGCCTTAAGTTGTTCGGTGATTTCGGCGGCACTGCCGTATTTATCATAGCGCTCCATCGCACGGAGTAGATTGTCGTCGAAACTCTGCACACCGACAGACAGCCGCGTGACACCAGCGGCACGCAGCTCGGCAAGAAACGCCGGTCGCAATTCGCGCGGATTAGTTTCCACCGAAATGTCAGAAACCTTGAACAACTCGCGCACGAGACCGATGGTCACGAGCAGTTCGTCTGGCTCGATCGTCGGCGTGCCACCGCCAAAATAAACGCCCGAAAACTTAAAGCCCGCCCCGTGGTAGCGCCGGATCTCATCGCGCAACGCTACAAAATAGCGCGAGGCGGCGGCGTGACAGTGTTGCACGCGGTGAAAGGAACAAAACGGACACAATACTTCACAAAAGGGAATATGGACGTAGAGGTGGCAACTGCCGGAACGAGGCACCGCAGGCACATCACCGACAGCATCTTCCATCCGTAAAAACCCGCGGGTGCGAAAACGGAAGGCCTGAATCAAAAGTGAATCGACGAACGTGAAATCGAACATACGGCGCCGCTTTGGCCGGCCGGCCGAGTATAGCTCGCCAGTGTTTCGAAGGCTACTGACGGATTGCACGACGCTCCGCGTTTCTTGCAGAGAGCGAGCGGCAAGATGTGCCCACGATTCGTCAAGCGATGCGATGCTGGATCGTGACCATGCGTTAAGATGAACCCATCAACACCACGCCCATGCCAACACGAAGGTTGGTTCTCCTCGTGCAACGCCGTTTTCCCCTCGACCGACTCATACGGAGTCAGTGCCGCTGGCATATAGCGCTGACCTTGGCGGCCGGTTTCGCCTTGGCCGGCTCGGCTGGCGCCCAGCCCGCGAAACCCTCGGCACCAGTGCTCAACTCCACCGCCGCGTGCCTCGAATGCCATGGCGATGCCACACTCGCGACCAAAAAGGATGGCAAGAAAGTGTCGCTTTTCGTCGATCCAAAAATCGGCGCCAAGTCCGCGCACCGTTCACTTGAGTGCATCGACTGCCACGAGAAATTCGACGGCGACAGCTTGCCGCACCGCACGCCGCTGGTCGCGGTTGATTGTGTTTCGTGTCACGAAGACACCGCGAAAAAGCACGCGTTTCACCCGCGTCTCGCACAAAAACCGATACCGGTCGGCCAAGACACCGCCTGCACCGCATGCCACGGCCAACACGACATCGCGCCCGTGAAGAGCACCGCGTTTGCGTTCAACGACGGCCCGCAGGCTGACTCCTGTGGCAAATGTCACGCGACGGCCCGCGACCATTTCGCGGCCTCCGCCCATGGTCGTGCGTTTGCGGCGAAGCAGGCCAACGCTCCTGACTGCCTTTCTTGCCATCGTGTCGCCGTCGTCGCCATCGCTCCCGCCCAGCTCACCCTGGAGCAGAAGCTCACCCAGACAAAACAGTGCGAGGCCTGCCACGTCGGCCAAGAGAACGTCGCCGGCCATGCGTTGCGCGGAGCAAAGTTCGTCGGATCTTTCGATCAAAGCGTGCACGGCGCCGCTCTGCTTGGGGGTAAAATTGGCGCGGCCAATTGCATCGATTGCCACGGTGCACACGAGATGAACCGCGCGATGGCCGCCAGCGCAAAGGTCAACAAACTCCACGTCGCTGATACCTGCGCGAAGTGCCACGAAAAAATCGCCACGGAATTCGGGGCCAGCGTGCATGCCGCCGCGTTGCGCAAGGGCAACATGGATTCCGCCGTGTGCACCGACTGCCACGGCGAGCATGACATCCGGAAACACACCGACCCGTCCTCGCCGGTGAGCGCAAAAAATGTGGCGCAGGAAGTCTGCGCCAATTGCCACGCCTCGCTTCGGCTCACCCAAAAATACGGGCTACCCTCGAAATCATTTCAGACATTTACCGACAGCTACCACGGACTCGCCGTCCGCGGTGGCGCGGTCGAAGTCGTCAATTGCGCGAGCTGCCACAGCTCCCATGCGATCAAGTCCCAGAAAGATCCTACGTCGACGATCCATGTCTCAAATCTTGTGCAGACCTGCGGTCAGTGTCATCCGGGGGCCAACACCCGCTTCGCCGTCGGCAAGGTCCACGTCAGCCCCGAGGCCGCGCAGGGCGCCGATGGCAACAGCCCTATCCTTTATCTCATCTCCAGCCTCTATGTGATCCTGATCGTCGCCGTCGTCGGCGGCATGGCCGCTCATAACGCACTCGATTTCCTGAAGAAAATCCGCCGCAAACTCGCGATTCAAAAGGGCCTCGTTGAGGAACCGCACGTCGCGCATCGACTCTATCTGCGCATGACGGTGCATGAACGTTGTCAACACGCCGTGCTCATGCTCAGCTTCACGCTGCTCGTGGTCACTGGCTTCGCGCTGCGTTATCCCGAAGCCTGGTGGGTGGTCGGACTGCGCAACCTCAGTGTGCGCGCCTTCGAGTGGCGCGGCTGGATGCACCGTATCGCGGGGGTCGTGATGCTCGCGTCAGGCCTGTGGCACTTCTGCTACCTCGCCTTCACCCAGTCCGGTCGCGCGCTCTTTCGCGACCTCCTCCCCCGCTGGCGCGATGTCACCGATCCGTTGGCGGTGGTGAAATATAATCTCGGCCTCGCGCCGACGAAGCCTGCATTCGATCGATTCTGTTACATTGAAAAAGCCGAATATTGGGCCATGATGTGGGGCACGATCCTCATGGGCCTCACCGGTGCCATCCTCTGGTTTGAAAATACCTCCATCGGACTTTTTACCAAGCTGGGGTTCGACATTTCGCGCACTGTCCACTTCTACGAGGCGATTCTGGCGACCCTCGCGATCATCGTCTGGCACTTTTACTTCGTGATATTCAATCCCGACGTTTATCCGATGAGCCTCGCCTGGCTCACGGGCCGGATGTCGGAGGGTGAAATGCTGGAGGAACACCCCCTCCAACTCGCGCAACTAAAGGCCAAAGCGGACCAACCCACGCCTCCCTCCGAGCCGCTTCCGCCAAAATAATTTCCCGTCCCGCACGGTCATTAAACCCCAAAAACACACTGTCCCCAATGTCCTCGATTAAACTCCACCTCGAACAAGCTGAATTCGATGCCGTCGAACGCTTCGCGTTGTCCCTCAACGTCAAGCCCGAGGTCGTGCTTTACTGCGCCCTCAACCGCCTGATGCTCGACAGCGGTAACCCTGCCCTCCGCGCCGAGATCGTCGACACGTGGGACTGGCACCGCACCAACCTCCCGCTCTGGAGCGACTCCGCCGGCGGTCCCCACGGTTACGAAGGCAAGCCCGACGCAGATCCAGCGCCGAGCCGCTACCTCTCCGAGCATCGGCAGCCATAACTGCCGTCAGTTGCGGCCTCGTCTCCGCACTCAGGCCAGACTTTGATCGAGGAGCGTTAGAATCGCGGCACGGGAGCCAATGTCTGACGTTGCCGCCTTGATCGCCACCAGGCTCCACAAAGAGAGCAGCGCGAATAACGTGTCCGCGACCGCGAACCAAATCCACATTGCCGGAATGCCACCGTGACACCAGTGCCAGCCCACCGTGCCGACGTAGCAAATTTTTAGAAGGACGCCGTAAAGAATCAGGTTCCTGTTCTCCAGCGGGCGCAGCGAAAACTGGCTAAACATGTAGCCGAAGATCACCAAGATTCCCGCGGCAAAATGCATATAGCCCCAGTGATTCGGCGGCGTGATTGCGGCCAGTTGGAAAATCCGCGGAGCGGCCACGACGAACGCGAGGCCCAGCAGCCCTTCGTAAAGAGCCGCCACGGCATACAAGAAACGGACTGTGAGGAGTGATTTCATGTTGGGGTAATCTTTTGTTTGCGCTGATCGAAAAATGCCTTGCGACGACCGCGCGTGGCCTCGTCGCTGTAGAGCCGTTCACCGAGCCAGTAGATACCCTCACGCAATTCCTGTGGCGTCATGCCGGATGGGCGGTAGTTCACGTCGAACAAGGTGCAGAGCTGCCATGCACCGGTTTGGAGGATTCGACCTTCGCACTCCAGCCGTGCAAACAGCGGCGTGCCTGGAAACGGCGTGAGAAGCGTGATCGGCACGTCGAACGGGTGCGCCGTTTCAGCGAAATCGACAATCTCGCGAAACACTGTCGTCGTCTGGCCATCGAGTCCGAGGATGAAACAGGCATTCACCGTGATACCATGCGCCTGGATGGTGCGGATAGCCTCAACGTAGCCGGATGGCCCACCGGGCCTTGCGATTCGCCCGCTGCTCGAGGCCGGCGAGCGGGCCGGCCGATGGCTCTCCAATCCGATCAAGACTTGGCGACAGCCGGCTCGCGCCATCAGCGTGAGCAACTCCAGATCGTCGGCGACGCTAAAGATCGGTTTCGGTGAACCATTTCAACTCGAGCGGAATCAGCGCCCGGCACTACTCCCGGCCTCAGGTCTTGTCGACAAACGCGTTGTCATCGGCGAATTCGATGAACGCCTGCGGGTGCAAGCGCTGGATCGACTTGATGTCACGCACCACCTGATCGACGGGGCGACGGCATTAAGGTGCCTTCAAAATCACGGTCGAAGCGCAAAACTCGCACCGCCACGGACAGCCACGAGTGGTCTGCGCGGTGTAGCGGTTATAGGGCCGATCGCTGAGCAAATCGTAATGCGGCACGGGCAACTGCGCGATGTCGACCGGCGCGAAATCAGTCGCGCGAAAGATCGCAGGCGTCGCCCCGTGTTCCGCGGCTGCGACCACGGCGGGCCAGACATTTTCGCCTTCCCCGACGACCACATAATCGGCGTGCCGCAATGCTTCCTCGGGTAAGACTGATACGTACAAACCGCCAAGCGCGACCTTCACCCCAGCAGCGCGCAGCCGATCGGCGATGCTGAAAGCCTCGAAAATTTGCGCCGTGAATGTGCTGATCGCCACGAGATCACACGCAAAAAACTTCGCGCGGTTCGGCTCCATCGGATTCTGCCTCGAAATACTGGCACTCGTGCCCGTCAGGCGTGCAAGCGGCGAGATAGGGCAGCCCAAGGCTCGGGCAGCGAAGCGATGATCCGACTACGTTCGACGAAGCCCGGCAGCGTCAGCCCTAGTTCAAGCAATTTTTTGTCGTGCGCCCGCACGCCGCTCATCGCGAGGAAGTCGATTTTCATGGCACTCCAGCGTATAAGATTAGCCCAACCGCTCCTGCCAACAGGACGACCGGGATAAAAAAGAAATGGCGAAAGGGCTGGCGCCACGCGGTCAGAAAACAAACCAGCGGCATCGGCCACCGCGCCGGCCAAGAGCAATAGACCCGGCAACGCTGTCCGCCCGCCAGGACCAACCGACACAGGCGAGAGGCCGGAGAGCACGTTGAGCGAACCGAGCGCAGCTAGCGCGATGTGCCCGAGGCGCAACAGCCGCCGCCGAAACGAACCGTAGCCGCCAAGGAATTCCTCGCGATGAAACCCGAGACCGATCACCGCCCCACTCGCAAAGGCCGCGAGGATCAGTCACCAACCAGCGGTGAAATTAAGCGAATGAGGCACAGCATGCCGTTCGTTTGGATTCCGGTTTTCCTACGAGAAGTTTCAGGTTCTGGCGCAGTGCCGCGGGCTAGTGCCCGAGGCGCGAGGTCATGGCATAGACAATCAAAACCAGCAGCACAAGTCCGGTGCCGAAGAAGAAAAAGCCCATGGCCTTGGCCATTTGTTTACGACCCTCCCACTCATCCTTCACCCGATAATCCTCGAGCCGGCCGTCAGCCACGAGACGATCATACCAGCGTTTCCGCTCGTGGAGCATCTCGGTCTTCGAGACCCGACCGGAGAAGATGACGGTGTCCATCGGAAATTTCTCGATCCGGAAATGCGTGTTGAAAAAATGGAACGTAAAGATGAAGCCCGCGGCGAGCAGCGCTTCGTCGGAGTGGATGACGAGTGCGATGTTTATCGCCCAACCGGGCAGGAAATGCGTGAAAAAGATCGGGAACCACATGATCAGGCCAGAGACTCCGATCATGAAGACACCCCAGAACACCGCGAAGTAGTCGAAGCGCTCCCAGTAGGTCCATCGGTCAAATTGCGGCCGCGGGCCTTTGCCAAAAAACCATTTCTGATGGTCAACGAAATCGCGCCAATCCTGAAACGACGGCACCATTGAGTCCGGACCGAAAATGGCGCGCCAGATTCGGAGCAGTTCGATGCGCCCGGTGGCAGGATTGCGGATCGACGAGCGCCGCTGCCAGAAAGAGGTGAAGAGCGAGCCGATGTGCAGCACGAAGTAACCAAAGGTGATCACAGCGCCGAAGTGGTGCAGTGCGCGCGCGACGGTAGCTCCGCCCATGAGGTTGAAGATCGTTTTTGCCCAGTCGGTGTAATAGAACTTGAGCGGCATGCCGGTGATTACGAGGAGCAGGAAACTCGTCACAACCATCAGGTGCAGAAAACGCTCGAACGGGGAGAAACGCGTGAATTGGACGTCGTCGGTCTCCGATTTCACGATCGCCTCGCGGAACGTCTTTGAGTCGGTCAGATAAAGATAGATTGAGCGGAAAAGCCAGAAGACGGTGTGCAGACCAAAGAAGCCAAAGGTGCCGATCAGCAGCGCCGTCATGAAAAGGAACACTTTGTTGAGGACCGGGTAGTTGACCTTGTCGAGTGGGTTGGCGTGAGGCTGGAACTTCGTGAATTGCACGTTGGCCCCGGCGTGGCATTGCGCGCACGTGCCGACGATTTTATCCTTCGAAAGACGCGAGCGCGGATCGCTGACGGGAAACACGTCGTGGTGTCCATGGCAGTCATAGCAAGCGGCGACATCAGAGGCGACGTTAGGTTGGCCGAGAGCCATGGCTTTCCCGTGGTAAGTCTCGTTGTAGTGTTCAAGCCGATCCTGGTGGCACTTGCCGCAGCTTTGGTCGCTCGTAGCTTTGAAGTGCGCGGTCGCGGGTTTCTCGATGTCGTGCGCGCTGTGGCAGTCGGTGCAAACCGGACCTCGCTTGTCGCCCTTAACCAGCAGTTGGCCGTGAACGCTCGTGTTGTAGATTTCCTCGATACCGACGTGACACTTGCCGCAAGACTGCGCGATGTTGGCGTGGTTTGAGTGCGAATCCTTGTCGATGCTGCGCTTAATGTCGTGCACGCCGTGGCAGTCGTTGCACGAGGGCGCGACGATGAGACCCATCTTTACCAGCGCTTTGCCGTGGATACTATCGAGGTAGTGGCCAGCGGCCTCGGATTTGCCCATCCGGTATTCTTTGGTGAGTTTCGCGTCGTCGTGGCAGGTGCCGCAGGTTTTGGGGAGGTTAAGCTTAAAGACGGGCGAGTCGGCTTGCTTGACCGGCACGATGTCATGCGAGCCATGGCAACTAATGCACGTGGCGGCATCGGACGCCCCAAGCTTGTGACTCATGCCATGAATGCTGGCGGCAAACTGCGCCGCAGGTTTGTCGTGACACGAGGCGCATTGCGCCGGCGCGAGTTTCGATGCATGCGGCGTCTCCGCGATCGTGGCGTGGCAATCGACGCAGTTAAGCTTAGCGTGAACTGATTTCGCGAAGACTTCCGGCCGCACGCCGATCCAAACTGGAGCTTCGCCTTTCTTGCGCGGTTTGAATTCCGCTTCGTGGCAATCCATGCACTCCGTGTTTGCGATCGCGGTTTTTTTCGGCACCGCCGCAGCTGGTTCAGCAGCGTGCGAGATACTCAAAGGGATAAACAGAAAAGACAGCACCCAGAGTGCTGCCAGCCAACGGGGGCGCGAAAAATTCATAGCGTGGGCACACTATGCGGCATCTTGCCTCCCGCGGCTACGCACGCGTTGTGCGCCCCGGCGCATTTGTTGCAAAAAAAGGCGCAGCCGAAAAAGCTGCGCCCAAATCAGCCTGAGATGGACCTCTATTTCTGAATGCCGCCGTTGTGGCAGTCCGCACATGTCAGATCGGGATCGAGTTCACCGCCGGGATGCTTGAACGTGAGGCCCTTCGCGCTCAGCGATTCGAGCTCCGAACCTTTGCCCTGTGTGAGAATCGTATGGCACGACGTGCAATCACTCGAGCGCACCGCCAAGCCGGCCGTGGTCTTGTGCTTGTCGTCGTGGCAGCGGAAACAGCCAGGCCAATCCTTGTGGCCGATATTGTTCGGGTAAATGCGCCAGTCCGCTTTGCGGTCGGGGAAAATTGTCTGACTGAAAACACGTTGAATCTCCGCGATGGCGCCGGGCAGCTCGGCCGCAAGGGCCGCGTCGGTGTATTTCGCCTTCACGAAATCGGCGATTTTCTGCGGTGCCTCAGCCGCGGTCGTGATTTCCTTTTGTGTCATCGCCTGGACCGCGACGCGCTTGATGTTCGCCAGTTTGGTGCTGAGTGTGCCGGCCGAGAGCGATTTTTCGATGGCCTCGTTGGCTGTCGGAAATGTGTGCGCAGGCCGGTTGTGGCAATCCATGCAATCCATCACGCGGATCTGATCGGCGGACGGTTCGCCCTTAAATGCCGCCGTGCGAAAAACCTTGGAGGTGCCGTCCTTCGTGTTCGTCACGCGCATCCACGGGATGTCCTGTCGCTTCTCGTCGGCCGCGAAATATTCCACCCGATCGTTCGGACTCACATGCCAGTGAATGCCGCCGATAGGGCTGCCGGGCACACTCTTGTTCACATGGAGGAGCAACCGCGCCTCAAAGGCGGTGTTCTTCTTGTCGGAGAGAAAATGCTCGAAGTTGATCTCGACGTTGCCGGCGAATTTTTGCGGCCAATGGCACTTTTCACAGGTATCCTGAGCAGGCCGGAGATTCTTGATCGGCGTTTCGATCGGTCGTTTATAGTTGTCGAGCGTAAACGCGATCAGTTGGTGCGTGCCGTTGAGCTTCGCTTTAACAAAATATTGGGCACCCGACCCGACATGGCAGCCAACGCAATCGACGCGAGCGTGCGCCCCGCGTTGGTAGGTCACGAACTCCGGATTCATCGCCGCGTGACAGACTTGTCCGCAAAACTGGACCGACTCTGAATAATGGTAGGTCTTGTAGCTCCCAAATGCCGACAGCATGATGAAAACCGCGGCCCCAATCCCGAATACTACGAGCCAGCGGCGGTGCCGATCGTCGGAAAAATCCAAACGCCATTTGTCCGGCACCTGCGCGTGCTTGACCATCCAGCGCCGCTGCGCGATCGCTCCGCCAAAGACCGCCGCAAGGCCCATAATCAAAAAGGCGGGCGCAACAATATATGTCAGAATTCCGAGGTAGGGATTCTTTTCACCCTGCGTAAAGTCCACCCACACGAGCAGCGCAAACGAGAACAGTGCGGCTACAGCCAGCACTGCGCCAATCGCACTGATCCAATTATTAAAATGGGAATGCCGTTTCGGCGCTCCCGGGAATGGCGGTATGACAGGATCAGGCATGACAGATTAGTTTCCGGACATCGCCGCCCGGGGAAAATGAGAACGCGAGCCGAGCTATCGCTCAGCCCTTGAACTTGCGGACGTAGGCAACCAAATCCTTAATCTCGTCAGCCGAAAGCTCACCTTTGAAAGCTTTCATCTTCTCCTTGCCCTCGGCAAAGACACCGTCGGAAATGGCCTTGGTCATGTCGGCGTCCTTCAACTCGGCCTGCACCTTCACGTCGGTGTAGTCCTTCAAATTGAGCTTCTTGCCGACTTTGGTTTGGCCCTTGCCGTCGGCGCCATGGCACTTCGTGCAGTTATTTTCCCAGTTTTCGGCAGCGGGTGCCGCATGGCTGAGCGCGGCGCCAAGCGTAAGAGCGGCACCGAGGGTGAGGATTCGAGTGGCAGTTTTCATGAGGGTAAAATGATGACTAAAACTCAACATATCGGAAATCGAGCTTGGGGTGCTCCGCATCGCTTGCCAAGCAACATGCACAATTTGTGCTTATCGCAAAAAATGCCCAGAACACTCACTTTACCTCGACGACAAGGGGCAGCCGCGTCAAACTCGCTTACAATAATTGCGACATGGCCGCCAATCCATGCGCAGCTTCCGGACCTACCGGATGGCATTATTTGCGCACCCACTCTCATGATCCTTCCCACAGAAGCCCACGCGACAAGCGCGACTCCGCTCGATCTCGACCTGATCCGCAAATATTCGATCCCCGGACCACGCTACACTTCGTATCCTACCGCGAATCAGTTCACGACTGAACTCGCCCCGCTCGCCCTTGAGCAAGCGATCTCGGACGATAATCGACCTGGAGCCGGCCCAGTTTCCCTCTATTTTCACCTGCCTTTCTGCGAAACGCGCTGCTGGTTTTGCGGTTGCAACACCGTCATCACCAAACGCAGCAGTGCCGCCGGCGAATATCTGGACGATCTCGAACGTGAGATGCGTCTCACCGCCCCTCGCCTGAACCGCAGTCGTTTCGTCACGCAGATCCACCTTGGCGGCGGCACGCCGACCTTTTTTCCTCCCGATGAACTCCGCCGCCTCGGGGCGCTCGTGCGCGAACACTTCACGCTCGCGCCCGAAGTCGAGTTTAGTGTCGAGGTTGATCCGCGGCGACTGACCGAAGACCATGTGCGCGCACTTCGCGACATCGGCGTCAATCGCGCCTCGCTCGGCGTGCAGGATACCAATCCTAGCGTCCAACTCGCGATCCACCGGGTGCAACCGCAGAGTCTGAATGTGCAAGCGTTCGCCTGGCTCCGTGCGCACGGCTTTGCCTCGATCAACGTCGATCTGATTTATGGGTTGCCGTTGCAGACTCCGGAAACCTTTAAGCGGACGATCGACGATGTGCTCACGCTCGGTCCGGATCGTCTGTCAGTCTTCAGCTACGCTCACGTCCCCTGGATCAAGCCCGCGCAAAAAATCTTCGAAGACCGCGAACAACTGCCGGGACCCGAAGAGAAGCTGGCGATGTTTGTCGTCGCCCACGAAAAACTCACCGCCGCCGGCTTTATTGATATCGGTCTCGATCACTTTGCGCGTCCAGACGATTCACTCGCCCTTGCCCAGCGCGCCGGCACGCTGCACCGGAATTTCCAAGGCTATAGCACCCAGTCCGACGCCTCGCTCTACAGCTTCGGCATCTCGTCGATTTCCTCGACCCCAGACAGCTACCGCCAGAATCACAAGACGCTCCCAGAGTGGCGCGCGGCGCTCGACGCCAACCAATTGCCCATCGAACGAGGCCTTCGCCTCACGGCTGAAGATCAACGTCGCCGCACGATCATCATGCGCCTCATGTGTGATCGACGGCTCGATTTCGCGGCGCTCAGCAAAATGATCGGCATCGATTTTGCGACGAGCTACGCCACCGAACTCGCTAGCCTCGACGATCTCCGCGCGGACGGGATCGTCACACTCTCGCCCGGGAAGCTTGAAGTTACCACGATCGGTGCACCGCTTCTGCGCGTCGTCGCGATGCGGTTCGACGCCCATTTCATCGCCGCCGCCCGCCGCCACGCCCAAGCGATCTGAGACGCCAGGAACTCTGTCGGCCTCCATCACGCATTTTTCATCTGTGGGTCATGAAGTAGGTCCCGTGGATTTTGGATCAAGAGAATCCAATCAGTCTGATGGCGCGTATCACCGGGCCACACGTTCTTACCTCGATCCCGGCACCTGGCTGGCGACAGTCCTTGAATCAGCCACGGGAACCATATCCGCACTCTCGGAGTTGACACTTCTATGTCTAATACCTGACGCGATACTGGCAATAAATGCGCAGCACTTCACATGGGGTGCGCAGATTCCGATTTTGCGCCGATCCGGCCCGCGGCTTACCTTCGAATTCACTCACCACCCATGAATATTGACTGGAAATCCCGCGCGTCTATTGCGACCGATGTCATGTCGGTCGTGCGGAGTGGCGCCAAACTTTTTATCCACGGAGCCTGCGCTACGCCCGCTCCGCTCCTCGCCGCACTTTGCGAACGCCGCGATCTCGCGGATGTGCGCCTCTACCACTTGCATACGGCGGGGCCCGCGCCATTTGCTGAACGGGGCCGCGAAAACGAATTTCGCTCGGTCTCGCTGTTCACCGGCGCTCCGCTGCGTCAGGCGATCGCCGAAGACCGCGCAGATTTTGTCCCGATCTTTCTGTCCGACATTCCCGGCCTCTTCCTGTCCGGTGCCGTGAAACTCGATGTCGCGGTGCTCCAGCTCTCTCCGCCCGACTCCCACGGATTTTGCTCCTTGGGCACATCGTGCGATGCGGCCAAGGCTGCGGCCGAAACCGCGCAGTTCGTAGTTGCTGAGATCAATGAGCAAATGCCCCGGACCCACGGCAACAACGTCATCCCCTTCGATCGACTGCATGCGTTTGTCGCGACCAATCGTCCGCTGGTCGAGCATCACCTCGCGCCCGAAACGGCCGTCGAGGCCCGCATCGGTGAACTCGTTGCCGGACTGGTTGAGGACGGTTCCACGCTGCAAATGGGCATCGGTGGCATCCCCGATGCCGTGCTCGCCAGACTGCACAACAAAAAGGACCTCGGCATCCACACCGAAATGTTTTCCGACCGCATCGTCGACCTCGTCGAGTCGGGCGCAGTCACGAACCGCCTCAAGGTCGTCGGTGCTGGCCGCATCGTCACCAGTTTTATCAATGGCACCAAACGCCTGTTTGACTTCGTGCACGACAACCCACTCGTCGCGTTTTATCCCTGCGACTGGACCAACGACACCTCGGTCATTCGGAAAAATCCCAAGGTCGTCGCGATCAATTCCGCCATTCAGATCGATCTCACTGGTCAGGTATGCGCCGACTCAATCGGACACCGGGTGTTTTCCGGCATCGGCGGACAGATGGATTTCATCCGCGGCGCCGCCCTCTCTCGCGGCGGCAAACCGATCATTGCCCTGCCCTCGACCGCGGCCGGCGGAAAAATCTCGCGGCTCGTCGTCGCGCTGAACGTTGGCGCCGGTGTGGTGACGACGCGCGGCCACGTGCACTGGGTCGTGACCGAATTCGGTTGTGTCAACCTCCACGGCAAATCGTTGCGCGAACGCGGCGAGGCGCTGATTTCGATCGCGCATCCAGATTTCCGAGGCCAACTCACCCGGGAACTCGCGGCGGCGCGACACTTTCCGGCCATCTGATCGTCTTGCAGCTTAACTATTGCGCACGCGTCGCACCCCAAACATCCTGACCCAGCATGCAGCCTGATTCTGTCTCCGCCCAACGCAGCCGCACCCTCGTGGCCCAGCTGAAACGTGCGCAGATTTATCGCGACTACGAACAAGCGTTTCGCGAAACGACCGGCATGCCGATTACGTTACGTGCGCTGGAGGCGTTCGATTTGCCGCACCATGGTGATCCGAAAGAAAATCCGTTTTGCGCGCTGATGGCCCAGTCTAATCACTCGTGCGCCGCCTGCCTCCAACTGCAGCGCCGGGTGGAGGAAGAGGCGCGGTTAGAGCCAAAGACGCTAAAATGTTTTGCTGGTCTGTGCGATTCCGCGGTGCCGGTGCGGGTCGGCGACAACCTGATTGCGTTTCTCCAGACTGGACAGGTCCTGCTGCATACGCCTTCGAAGGCGGAATTTGCGAAGACAACGCGTCAAATTTTGAAATTCGGCACTGAGGTCGACCTGAAGCGCTTGGAGGAAGCATATTTTCAGTCGCGGGTCGTGAACAAAAAGCAACACGAGTCCATCCTGCGCCTGCTGACGATTTTCGCGCAGCATCTCTCGACGCTGAGCAACCAGTTGCTCGTGCAGGAATCAACAGCCGAATCACCGCAGGTGGCTAAGGCGCGTATGTTTATCGCCGACCATCAGGCCGAGGAACTGTCTCTCGCGCAGGTCGCCTCAGCGGTAAACATGAGCGCGTTCTATTTCTGCAAAACCTTCAAGAAGGCGACGGGCATGACGTTTACCGACTACCTCGCGCGCGTGCGCGTCGAAAAGGTGAAAAATTTATTGCTCAATCCCCACAAGCGCGTGAGCGAGGCAGCTTACGAGGCAGGGTTTCAGTCGCTATCGCAATTTAACCGTGTGTTTCGCCGCATCGCAGGTGAATCCCCCACGGTGCACAGGGAACGGCTCCACGGCGCGGCGGCAGTCTGACCGCATTCGACTAACGCTGGGGTTGCGGTGTTTGCTCGGCGTGCGCCAGAGCATCACTGCGATACTGACACAGCGAGCAAAACGACTCGATCTCGCGCCGTGCACTCGCGCGCATGACGCCATATAATTCCTGCACCGCGGCATCGCGCGCAGCGGGATCGAGCGGCGGACCCTCGGCCTGCGCCAACACGAGCGCCTCCAACAAAGCCTGCTCGCCTGCGACGAAATAGGCGAGATATGGATTACGCCCACACACGCACTTTGCGCGCACCGCGGAAAAATCAGCCGCATGCACCACCTTACGGCGTGAAGACGGGTGCAGCAGCGATGTAAAGATCTCCGCTAACGTTGGGTCAATGAGGTGCACCAGAGCGTCGGGATTCGCGAGGGGCGAATTCACTCGCTCCGTCCGCAATAAATCTTCCCAGCGCGAGCGGACTTCTCCACGTCGCGCTTCGAGAGCGTGCACCCAAAGTTCTTGCATGGGTGCGACAGTGCCAGATCGGTGTTGTCACGTCTGCGCGGCGGTTGGCCAAGCGTGCGCATTGCTTGCCGCACAACCACCGGAAATGCGCATCCATTGCCCGTGGGATTTTTTTGCAATAGCAATATATGCACAGAGCCAGCCAACGTCCGCGGAGCCATGTCGGTTCTTGCAGAGCTATGGTGAATTCGTCACATCCAACCACAACTGATTTACTCACCGTTCCCATGGCCGTCGTTCCCCTCACCCTCACCATCAGCCTCTGTCTGGTCTTCACTTTTATAATTTTCTTTCTCCGCGAACATGCGCGCGGTCGCCTCAGTAGCGCGGAACGCGATTCGTTGCTTCCCCTTGCCGACGAAGCCCCCCGCCTGGCGCATGCACCCGCGTCACCGGACGTCGCCGGACACGGTGATTGTGGCTGCCGTGATGGTAGCCGCACTCCCTGTCGCGACTGCCTCCGACGTGGTGATTGATTCGCGTGCGCGTCCCTTTCAACCTGCTCTCACCTCCCATGTCCGACCGAAAAATCACCATTGAGTTCAACGATAAGATCGTCCGCCAATTCCTGCTCGCCTCCGTGATTTGGGGTGCGATCGGCATGCTGGTCGGCGTCCTGATCGCAGCCCAACTCAACTTCTGGCAACTCAACTTCGCCACCCCGTGGCTCACTTGGTCGCGACTGCGCCCGCTTCACACCAACGCCGTTATCTTCGCGCTCGTCGGCAACATGATGTTTGCCGGCATCTACTACTCAACGCAGCGTCTCGTGAAAGCGCGGCTCGCCAGCGATTTTCTCTCCCAACTGCATTTCTGGGGTTGGCAAGCGATCATCGTATCCGCCGTCTGCACGCTGCCCTTCGGCCTCACGCGCGGCAAGGAATATGCCGAACTTATCTGGCCGATCAACATTGCCGTCGTGGTGATCTGGGTGGTCTTTGCAGTGAACTTTTTCTGGACACTTGGTAAGCGCCGCGAACCCAGCCTCTACGTCGCGATTTGGTTCTACATCTCCACGATCATCACGATCGCGATGCTCTACATCGTGAATCACCTCTCGATTCCGACGAGTTGGTCACATAGCTATCCCGTGTTCGGCGGTGTGCAAGATGCCCTCGTGCAGTGGTGGTATGGCCACAACGCCGTGGCCTTCTTCCTCACCACTCCAATCCTCGGCATCATGTATTACTTCGTGCCGAAGGCCGCCGAACGGCCGGTGTATTCCTACCGTCTCTCGGTCGTCCACTTTTGGTCGCTGGTCTTCCTCTATATTTGGGCCGGGCCGCATCACCTTCTCAACACTGCGCTTCCCGGTTGGTTGCAAACTCTCGGGATGACGTTTTCGCTCATGCTCTGGGCGCCCTCGTGGGGTGGCATGCTCAACGGCCTCCTCACGCTCCGCGGCGCCTGGCACAAACTTCGCACCGATCCGGTGCTGAAATTCTTCGCCGCCGGCGTGACCTTCTACGGCATGGCGACGTTCGAGGGTCCGCTCCTGGCGATCAAGTCCGTCAACGCCCTCGGCCACTATACTGACTGGGTCATCGGGCACGTCCACGCTGGCACGCTCGGCTGGAACGGTTTCATGGCTGCTGGTATGACCTACTGGTTGCTACCCCGTCTCTGGAACAAACCGCTCTACTCCACCTCCCTCGCCAATCTGCACTTCTGGATCGGCGGCGTCGGCATCCTCCTCTACGTGGCAGCAATGTGGACCAGCGGTATCACGCAAGGCCTGATGCTCAACGCCACCACTGAAAACGGCACCATTCTCGCCTACCCCAACTTCCTCGAAACGCTAAACACGATCCGCCCGCTGATGCTCATGCGATTGATTGGGGGCGGTCTCTATCTCACCGGCTGGCTGATGCTCGCCTACAACTTCTGGCAAACCGTCCGTGGGGCGGCGCCCGTCAATGGCACCATCGAAGTATTCGATGATGAACCCGCGCACGAGGAAGCCGCCGCCATGGGCCTTTTTGGATCATTTATCAATCCGCCCGTGCTCTTCTCGATTTTTGGCACCGGCTTCGCTTTCGTTTGGATGTTCGGCGCCGATCTACTGAGCATCGCTGGCCTTGTTGGCTTGATGGTTTGCGGTGTGCTTGCCTACGCGCATTTCGAATCGCGCGGGAAAAAATGGGGCGATTGGTATGACCGCCTCCTGGGAAATTCGCTGCCGTTCACGATTCTCACTTTCCTCGCCGTGGTCGCCGGTGGCCTGATTCAAATCATTCCGACCGTCGTCGCGCACAACGCCGCCAGCACCGAGGACCGGAAGCAGACGCCCTACACGCCCCTCGAGCTTCAGGGACGCGACATCTATGTCCGCGACGGTTGCTACCTTTGCCATTCTCAAATGATCCGCACGCTGGTGCCGGATGTCCTCCGCTACGGTGACTACTCTCGCCTCGGCGAATCGATCTACGACCACCCGTATCAATGGGGCTCGAAGCGCAACGGACCCGACCTCGCCCGCGTTGGCGGCAAGTATCCAAATGTTTGGCACCTGCGCCACATGGAAGATCCGCGCTCGATCTCCGTCGGCTCCAACATGCCGACTTTCCCCTGGTTGCTCGCCAACACGCTTGATAACTCGACTCTGGTGAAAAAGATCTCAGTCCAGCGCATGCTCGGAGTGCCCTATCCGAATTGGACACCCGAACAGATCACGACGCGCGTCGAGGCGCAGGCGAAAACCATCGCCGCAGATCTCAAGACGGCGGGTGCCTATATTGCTCCCGACAAGGAAATCATCGCGCTCATCGCCTACCTTCAGCAACTCGGCCACGCCGTCGTCGTCCCCATCACCAAGACAGCATCAAACCCTTAACGTGTCTTCGCGAATTCGTCGCAGCCGGATGAGGCAATCCACTTAAAGGACCTCGTCACTGCGCCTCGCACGACACCGAAAAAAATGTTCAAACGCCTCCTCCTCGACGATTCCGCCGCGCTCTTCACTGTCATCGCCTTCCTCACGGCTACCTCAATCTATTTCACCATTGGCTGGCGTGCCCTTCGTATGAAGCGCCCGCAGCTCGAACGTTTCGAAAACCTACCCTTCGCCACCGAGACTCCTCCCGCTCGCCATGACACCGACGCCTAACTCGACGACAGAAGACCCGATCCGTCCGCATACCTTCGACGGCATTCAGGAATACGACAAGCGCCTACCAAACTGGTGGCTGATGACGCTTTATGTGAGCATCGTCTTCTGGGTCGGCTATTGGTCCTACTACGAATGGTTTCGGGTCGGCCTGAGTGGCCCGCAACGCGTCGAGCAGGCTCTCGCACAGATTGAGGCGATGAAACTGGCCTCTGCCCCCGCGCTCGACGACGCCAGTCTCTGGAAAATGAGCCGCAATCCTGTCTTCGTCGAAGCCGGCAAAGCGACAGTAAACGCCAACTGCGTCGCGTGCCACCTCGCGAGCCTGCGTGGCAAAGGTGAAAATCCGACCGCCATCGGCCCCGATCTCACCGACACGAAGTGGATTCACGGCGGTAATCCGATGGATCTCTACCGCACGGTTACTCAGGGCGTCCTCGTCAAGGGCATGCCCACGTGGGGGCCTGTGCTCGGACCGAAAAAAATCGCCGAGGCTGTCGCCTACGTTCTTAGCAAGCACACTGAAGGCGAACCCATCGAGGTCGATCCCTCCGCGGCTCCGCCACCGCCGGCAAAATAATCCCTCACCACCACTCCGCGCCTGCCTCAGCGCGGACGGCTTTCACTTCGCGCGGTGCGCAATCGGCCTGAAAGCAACGCCATGACGATCACCGCATTTGGGGTTCCCTCTTGGCTGGCATCAGCCGCGATTGGTTTCTGGTTCACATCGATAGGTGTGCCCAAAGTTTTCCGACTAACCCGCGGCATCGTCGACGACCGTGAAAAGACGCTCTCTTACGACACCGTCGGGCACTTGTCCGATTTGGGTGGGCCGAAGTGGGAGTGGCGGATCTTGCGTATCGGCGTGCCGTTTCTCTTTCTTGGGATTGGACCGTGGATTCTCGCCACATTCGCGCGGCAAATCTACGCTACGTCCCATTCCAATTAGTCCGTCAGAAGTTTCTAGGTATCTCTTATGTCTGCGCCCATAGTCCAACTTCCCAACCGCGATTCCGTCACCACCATCCGGAAGGATGGTTCGCGGCCGTTTCTGTTTCCCGCCGACACTCACGGCCGCTACACCACCGCGCGGCGCATCACCGCCTACGCGCTGATCGTGTTTTATCTCTCGCTGCCCTGGATCAAGATCAACGGCTATCCCGCTGTCTTCCTCAACCTCACGGAGCGGCGCTTTCACCTCTTCGGTCTTACATTCGCGGCGCAGGATATGTGGTTGTTGTTTTTCGTCATTACCGGTCTGGGATTTTCCCTTTTTTTTATCACGGCGATGTTGGGTCGAGTCTGGTGTGGCTGGGCCTGTCCGCAGACCGTTTTTCTCGAACACGTTTTTCGGCGCCTAGAAGTCTGGATTGAAGGTGATGCCGTCACTCGCCGCGCGCTGGATGCCGCACCGTGGACGCCGCATAAAATCGGCAAGCGTGCGGTCAAGCACGCGGCTTATATTCTGGTCGCGGCCGTGCTTACCCATGGGTTTCTCGCGTATTTCGTTTCGGTCCCGGCCGTGTGGTCGATGGTGCGAGCGGCTCCGTCGGAGAACTGGAGCATTTTTGTGTTCATGATGGCCTACACCGGGCTCACGTATTTTATCTTCTGCTGGTTTCGCGAGCAGGTCTGCATCGTTATTTGCCCCTACGGTCGCATCCAATCCGCGCTCACGGACGATAACACTGTGACCATCGGCTATGATGCGCGGCGCGGCGAACCCCGCGCCAAAGCCGGCACGGAAGGGGCCGGGGATTGCGTCGCTTGCAACCGCTGTGTGCAAGTTTGCCCGACCGCCATCGACATCCGTCAGGGCCTCCAACTTGAGTGTGTAGGTTGCACCGCCTGCATCGACGCCTGCGATGATGTGATGACACGGCTCAACCGACCCCGCGGGCTCATTCGCTATGCTTCGCAAAACGCCCTCCAGGGAAAGCCCACCCGCTGGTTGCGCCCGCGCACGATACTCTATGCCCTGCTTCTGCTGATCGGAGCCAGCGTCGCTTCGTGGGCGATCTCAACGATCAAGCCAGCGAACTTCGGCGTGACGCGCATGATCGGCGCGCCTTACATCATCGACCACGATTTTGTGCGGAACCAGTTTCTCGTTCGCCTTGTAAACAAGCGCAATGTGCCCGCACGTTTTGTGCTCGCCGTGCAGCAGGCGCCCGATCATCTGCGGCAGGCCGGCTTCGATGGCGCGATCGAGGTGCCGGCCCTCGGCGAAGTCGCGGCGCCGCTGATCCTGCAACAGGCCCGCCGCGCATACGTCGGACCGTTTGCCTTTGTGGTGCGCATCCAAGATGAGAGCGGCACTTTTCACCTCGAACGGAAAGTCGAGTTTCTCGGACCCGAGGCGCGCCTCCTCCGCGATGACGAAGCCGAAGAAGATGCCGCGCATGAGCACCGAAAAGAAAAGTAAGCTCTGGCTGTTTTTTGTCGCTGCATTCGCACTGCAACTGGCGGCTTGGACGACGTGGTTTATCATCGCGTCGCGGCACCCGGTCCAGGAAGTGCCGCTGGCCACGGCCCGTTGAACGCATGGAGTTCGCCGCCATCAACTCCCCGTCCGCCGCCTTCGTCGCTGGACTCATCACGAGCCTGCACTGCGCCGGCATGTGCGGCCCGCTCGCGTGTTCGCTCATGCCAGTCCGCGGCGATCGGGCCGACGCCCAGACGGTGAGCACCGTCTATCATCTTGCCCGGCTCAGCAGCTACGCGACGCTCGGCGCGCTCGCCGGCGGGCTCGGCGCGACTCCGCTCACCTGGATCTCACAGTCCGCCCTGCGCTGGCTGCCGTGGGTGCTGGTGCTTTTTTTCGTCGCCCTCGCCCTCCGCTGGGATCGCTTCCTGCCGAAACTTCTTGCCGTCACACGCGTGACATGGCGACTGCAAGCGTGGCTGAGCAGGCGATCGCGTCTCGAAACCGCCGCCGCCATGGGGTTCGCCACGCCGCTGTTGCCATGTGGACCGCTCTATTTTTTGGTAGCGCTCGCGCTGCTCTCGGGCTCGGCGTTGCTCGGCGTGGAGTTCATGCTCGCATTCGGCCTCGGCACGGTGCCGTTGCTCTGGCTGGCACAGACTCAGTTTCACTGGGTGCGCCAAAAAATTTCCCCGTTGTGGCTAAATCGCGCGCGCCTCGCGCTCGCGCTCACTACCGCGTTGGCGCTGAGCTGGCGGCTGCGCAGCACGCTTGGGTTCGCAGGACCTGATCCGGTCTCGTTGATTTGCCACTGAGATGAGCTCGCGAACCAGTCCAAACGCGGCGGAACAGATTCCTAGTCCGCGCAAAAGTGAATGCGCGGCCACGGCGTGCCGCCACTGCGGAGCCCCGCTGCTCGATGCGCAGATGAAATCCTCAGGCTTCTGTTGCGCAGGTTGCGCCTACGTTTACCGCCTCGTGCACGAGCATGGACTCGCGAGTTATTATCGTTTGAAAGACGAAGTCACTGCACCGGCGGACGCCGCCGTTTTCCAGCCGCGTGACTACGGATGGCTTGAAACTGCCCAGCAAGACGCCGAATCCATCGTGCCCGCGTCAGACCAGACGCGCCAAAATATCCCTGAACTCACCCTCGATGTTCAAGGCATCTCCTGCGTCGGCTGTGTGTGGTTGATCGAGCGGGTGTTCCAGCAACAGCCCGGCGCGCGCGACATCGTGGTCAACGCCCAATACGGCACCATGCGCCTACGCTGGACGCGGGGTGAATTCTCCACGGCCGGATTCGCGCGCAAATTGCAAACCTTCGGTTACCTCGCCGGACCCACCGGCATCGCGGCGCCGGAACCCGAGAGCCGCGGCCTCGTGAAACGCATCGGTCT
This sequence comes from uncultured Opitutia bacterium, assembly GCA_903840415.1. Classification (GTDB taxonomy): domain Bacteria; phylum Verrucomicrobiota; class Verrucomicrobiia; order Opitutales; family Opitutaceae; genus CAITWF01. The sequence continues at coordinate 63,899 of CAIMFY010000017.1, forward strand.
GTGTGCCGCCTTTGCGATGAACGTGATGCTCTTTGCATTCCCAGCTTATTTTGGCATGGAGCGCACCTACGAGTATGCGCGACTTTTCGGCCTGCTCACACTGATGTTCGGCACCCTGAGCTTTCTCGTCGGCGGGACGTATTTCCTCAATCGCGCGTTTCGCGCCCTGCGCGAGGGCGCGATGCACATCGACCTCCCCATCGCCATCGGGATCCTCGGAGCCTACCTCGGTTCGCTGTATGGCTGGCTCGCGGGCGAAGACCGTTTCGTCTACTTCGATTTTGTCGCCACCTTTATTCTGCTGATGCTCATCGGCCGCTGGGCCCAAGTCGCCGCCATTGAGCGCAACCAGCGCCGTCTGTTGAGCCAGCAGCCCAAACCCACCCGCATCCGTCTGCTCGATGGCACCAACCTTGAGTCCGAGAAACTCTCCGCCGGTCAAGTCATGCTACTCGCACCGGGTCAGACCGTGCCCGTCGAGTCACGCTTGCTCGCCGAAGAAGCGTTGTTCTCCCTCGCCTCGATCAACGGTGAGGCGGAGCCCCGGACGTTTCGATCCGGACAACGCGTGCCAGCGGGCGCCGTCAGCCTGAGTCGGGGAGAGTTTCAACTCGTCGCCTTGCAAGGCTGGAGTGAATCGCTGCTCGCGCAGCTGCTCGCGCCGAGCGAACGAGGCAGTGAGCGACATCTCTTCCTCGAAAAAATTGTCCGCGGCTATCTGATCGGTATTCTGGCCATCGCACTGCTCGCCGGCCTCGGCTGGTGGTTCGCCACCGGTGAGGCGGTGCGCACTTTGGCAGTCGTCACTGCCGTCCTTGTCGTCTCGTGTCCGTGTGCAATCGGACTCGCTTTTCCGCTCGCCGACGAAATGGCCACCGTCGCGCTCCGGCGCCGCGGAGTCTTCGTCCGCGCCGCCGATCTATGGACGAAACTTTCCCGGGTGCGGAAACTCGTCTTCGACAAGACCGGCACGTTGACACTCGAAACGCCGGTGTTGCAAAATCCCGAGGCAATTTCTGCGCTGGATGCTTCGGCCCGTGCTGCCCTGCTCGCTCTCGTGCACGACAACCCCCACCCGATCAGCCAGTGTCTGCTTGAACATCTTTTGATGCTTGGCCGCGATGAGCCGCTCGCCGGCGACGTGACGGAAGTCATCGGCCAGGGCCTTGAGATTGGCGCTTGGTCGCTCGGTCGCGCAGGTTGGCGTGAGACTGAGCCAGCTGGCGCCGAAACCGTTTTGGCCCGCGACGGAGAAGTCGTCGCTCGCTTTCGCTTCGCCGATACCGCGCGTCCTGATGCCCGCATGGAACTTGCAGCCCTCCGTGCCCGTGGTCTCGACGCTTTTATTCTCAGCGGCGACGGTAACGCCAAAGTTAGCAAACTGGCTGCCGAACTCGCCCTGCCCGGCGACCACGCATGCGGTGAACTCACCCCACAAGCTAAGGCCGATTGGATCGCGATGCACGCAGCCAACGACGCATTGATGCTCGGCGACGGCGCGAACGACAGCCTCGCATTTGACCGCGCCCTTTGTCGCGGCACACCGGTAATTCACCGGGGGGTCCTAGAGCGAAAGGCCGACTTTTATTATCTCGGTCGCGGCATCGGCGGACTGCGCGCCCTGTTCGAGATCGATTCGATTCGTCGCCGGACGCAGATCTCGATTCTGATTTTTTCCGTCGCCTACAATCTGCTCGCCGTGGGCCTCGCTATCGCAGGCCGGATGAACCCGCTCGTTGCGGCTGTGCTCATGCCCATCAACTCGCTGCTCACTCTGCTGCTGGTCACGAGCGGAATGCGTCGCGCATTTCACCGCTGATCCGTCGCCTGAAACGCAAAAGGGCCCGGGCTTGCGCCCGGGCCCTGCGTTCCCACTGACCCAATTCTTTATTTCCGCGATGCGGATTTCTTCGACTGCGCCGGCACAATCACCACGGGGCAGTTCGCCCGCATGAGGACGCCATGTGTCGTGCTTCCGACGAGTAAATCGTAAAACGCCGTGTGCCCGTGCGAGCCCATCACGACGTAATCAGCGCCGATCTTTTGCGCCTGATCTGCAATTTGGGGCACGGGCGCGCCGTTAAGCTGGACCACCTCGACCGACAACGATGACGCCTCCAGTTTTGCCTGAATTTCGGCCAGACGTTTCGCTGCCGCCTTCTCGCCTGCTGCCGTGATTTCCGCGATGTTTTCCATCAGCGGTGCATACTCATTGGTGATGACGGGGGGTTGGATGACAGTCATCAAGACCACCCGACCGTTCAAAGCCCGCGCAAGCGAAGTGGCTTCAGCAACCACCACATCGCTTACGTCGGAGAAGTCGACTGGAGCGAGGATAGTTTTCACAACGCCACAATACGCCCACCCACCGATCCCGACAACGCACGGGTTGCCAACTCATGCGCAATTCTTGCCGAAGCGCACAAATCTCACTTGAACCATGGCAATATGCTCAGCTATGCCACGATCCGTCACCGAATCGAACGGGTTGCCTGCTCTCGTCACAGGAAAAACCGGGATCTCAGACTGCGTGCAGTTCCTCCGGTTTGAAGAACCGGGCAAGTTCCGCCTTCGCGTTTTCGACGCTGTCGGACGCATGCACCACATTCTTCATCATTTCAGTGCCAAAATCCCCTCGGATCGTGCCCTTGGCCGCTTTGCGTGAATCGGTTGGCCCAAGCAAATCGCGAACGCGCTGGACGATCCCCTTCCCCTGCAATGCGATCATGATGACAGGCCGCGAGCTCATGAACGCCTCGATTTCCGGATAGAACGGCTTGTCCGCGACGTGGGCGTAATGTTCACGCAGCAAGGCGGGCGCGAGCCGCACCATCTTGCAACCGATCACATCGAAGCCTGCGGCTTCAAAGCGGCTGAGCACCGTCCCGACGAGACGTTTTTCCATGCAATCGGGCTTAAAGATAACGAAGGTCTTTTCCATATGAACAGCCCAACGTAGAGGTAGTCACTCGTTTGAAAAGCCTAGATTTTTCTAGTGAGATTTCGTCGGGGCATGCTTGCTCGCCCACAAGCGACTCTCCGTCATCCAGCAACCAATCTCCCCCTACTTCGTCAAACTCCAGCAATACCATGTCCCTTACCCGACGCGATTGGATCAAACTCACCGGCGGCAGTGCGCTCGCTGTCTCACTGCCGCGTTCCTTTGCGGCCTCAGCCGATTTCGCTGCACCGTCCGATGTGCATGCGCTCATCCGCGACGCCGAAAGTCCGATGTTCGACCTCGCAGGCCAGATCAAAGATCCGGTCATTGTGGAGTCGGTGGAAATGTTGAAAAATGGTGCCAACTTTTTCGTGCGCACGCGGGCCAGCAACGGCGCCATCGGCATTACTGGCACCAAGCAGGTCGAAGACTTTGTGCCGCTCTTTGAGCATCTCGTCGCCCCACATTTTATCGGCAAAGACGCCCGCGATATCGAGTCGCTTGTCGATTACGTCTACCGTCAAAACTACAAACTCGCGAGCATTTCGCTCCATTGCTGCATCGCATACACCGAGCAAAGCATTCTCGACCTGCTTGGAAAAATTGCCGGCAAATCCGTCGGCGCCCTGCTCGGTGGCGTGATTGCCCCGGAAATTCCGATCTATCTCTCCGGCTCCGAACGCGTGCTCAGTGCCGAGGAAGAAGTGGATGTTTACGTCCGCGGGTTAGCGGCGACGGGCGCGAAGGCAGTCAAGTTCCACATGGGCGGCCGGATGAGCCGGAACGTCGATACTTATCCCGGCCGGACTGAGAAGCTCCTCACGCTCGCCCGCGAAAAACTTGGTTCCGATACCATTCTCATGGCCGATGCAAATGGCTCCTACGATGTGCCGAACGGCATCCGCATCGGCCGCCTCATGGAAGAACTTAACTACGCGTTTTATGAGGAACCGTGTCCGTTTGAGGAATTGTCTGAGACTCAGGCGGTGCGAAAAGCGCTGAAGATTCCGCTGGCTTTTGGGGAGCAGAATTACTCGCTGTGGCAATTTCACTGGATGCTCACGAATGGTGTGATGGACATCGTCCAGCCTGACATGAATTATAACGGCGGCCTGATCCGTGCAAAACGCGTCGCTCGCATCGCGGAAAAGCTCGGCAAAACGATCGTGCCGCACAACACGCAGACCGGCGCCACCTCGGTGAATATCCTCCAATTCGCCTCGTGCACCAAGAACGCCGGACCATTCATGGAATATCCTTGGCGCGTCCCGCAAAAAACACCGACATGGTATAAACCCGATTTCAAGATCACCAACGGCAAGATCACCGTGCCGACCGCCCCCGGCATGGGCCTCGAAATCGATCCTGACTTTTTGGCGAAGGCGACCGTCGTCTGTAAAATCGACAAGACCGGCAAGAGCGGCAGCAGCGGGTCGGGTTCGAGCTATTGAACGGACGCGCTTGGCCGGGCCACCGGCATCCCGATTTGCCGTAGCGCCTCATAGGCGGCGACCCCGGCGGCTGTGCTGAGATTCAGCGAACGCAGGTCGGGATTGGCGTGAGGGATCGTTACCCGCGTTGGGTAAAGTTCTGTGTGCATCCATTCGGGCGCACCGGAACCTTCGTTTCCAAAGACGAGCCCATCACCATCCACGAAATTTACGTGCCAGAAAATTTTCTCTGCCTTCGTCGTGAACAACCACAGCCGCTGCGGCGCGTGCGGGCTCGCGCGAAACGTCGCCCAATCCGCGTGCTCATGCACGTCGAGCGATTTCCAATAGTCCATCCCCGCGCGCCGCAAATTCCGATCGTTAATTTCGAAACCCAGCGGATGGATCAGATGCAGCCGCGAACAGGTTAGTGCACACATTCGGCCGACGTTACCGGTGTTTGGAGCAATCTCGGGTTGAAAGAGGACGACGTGCAGCATTTGCGCAGTCTCCCCTACGCAGCAGCCGCAGATCAAGCGTGTGTTCGCCAATTGATTTCCCACGAGGCGGGTGCCAGTTTTCCCCGTTCCCCCGTGAGTCTCACGCCGCCCAAAACGATTGTGCTCGTCGACGACGAACGCTCCTACACTGAGCTCATGACGCAGCTGCTGGCGGACAATCTAGACTGTCCCGTGCATGGCTTTACGCGGCCGGCAGATGCGATCCGGGAGATTCCGCACCTCGATCCCGGTGTGATCGTCACCGACTACTTCATGCCGCAGATTGACGGACTGGAGTTTATCCGGCGGGCAGCAGCGCTCGCCCCTGTCGCCTCCTTCGTGCTGATTACCGGGCACAATCTTTCGGCCGAGCAGGAGACCATGGCGCGACTCCGGCCGTTGAAGGGCTTCTTGGCAAAGCCGTTCGGCTGGCGAAAACTCGCTGACGAGATTATCCGCGTTTGGCCAGAGCATCTCGCTGCGCCGATGCACCGGACGGACTCTGCATCACTCTAGAGGCAAACCGCCGTTGTCCGCAGCGAGCACACCCACGACACAGGAGTGCCTTTCGCACCCCGCGTTCATCCGCGGCGAAACTTGATGGCCTTGTCGATTTCGCGATCGACGACGCGTTTCTTAAGATCCTCGCGCTTGTCGAAAAGTTTTTTACCGGTGGCGAGCGCGACTTCCACCTTCACTAGCGCATCCTTGAAATACATCCGCAGCGGCACTAGCGCATGCCCTCCCGCCTCAAGCGCGACCCGGATTTTTTCAATGTGCCGCCGGTGCAGCAGCAGTTTGCGGATGCGTTTGGCGTCATGGTTGTAGATATTGCCGAAGGCGTATTGCTCGATGTGGGCGCCATGGAGCCAGACTTCGCCTTTCTCGATCCGGGCAAACGCATCGCTAATCTGCGCCTTGCCGCCACGAATCGACTTCACTTCGGTGCCGCGCAGTTGGATGCCTGCCTCGAAACGTTCATCGATGAAATAGTCGCGCAACGCCTTCGAGTTTCGAATCTCGGTGAAACGTTTGGCGTCTTTTTTGTGGGCGGCCATGGCGACGGGGAGGGTTGCTACCGGAAACTATGCACAAAAAAGGCGGCGCCGACAATCGCGGGCCGCCCGAAATTCAGCGATGCCGTGAGGCTCAGGCCTCGGCCAGTTCGTGGCTGATCTTGCCTTCGATGACCTCACGGAGCGCGGTGTCCTCGGGTGTCAGCTTTTCCAGCGACTCAACGAGCGGGCGATTGCCCCGTTTCAACTGCTTCACACGGCGTGAAACGACGTTGATCAGGATGTTCGGGTCCGGGATGGTTTTGAGGGCGTCCTTGATGTAATCGTCTCTCATAGTTGGGCGGATGGCAGTGGTGAAAAACGGTGACAGCACAGGGCGCGGCCCCGGGCGTCAAGGGCCAAAATCAAACAAAAAATCGGCCGGCCGCCTCGCGCGCAACTCAGATTCAGGGCGTCTGGACTAGTCTGAGGAACTAAAAATCCTGAAGCCGTCCCTCGCCCGGGCCGCGTTGCGGCTCAAGCCGGGCCATCACCTCACCAAGCAGATAGATCGAACCGGTCACGACAATGACATCGTTCGGCCCGCCCGCCGCGCACCTATCGGAAGTCGGAAAAAGCCCCTCCACGGTTGCCCGCACGACCCGCCCGGAGAAATTGGCCGGAAGCAGTGATTCCAATTCCGCGTGGCTGCACGCGCGCACTTGGCTCGGCACTGCGAAGTGGATTTCAGCCGCATGGCGTGCGATCGTCGCGAGCAACGGACGGGCACGAACCGCACCCAGCACGCCTACAATCACGATGGGCTTGCGCCCAATTTCGGTGACCAGCCGAGAGAGATTAGCGTCGAGCACCTGCGCGCCTTCGGGATTGTGCGACGCATCGAGGATCGTCAGGCGCCCGCCCAAGCGGACCCGTTGCCAGCGGCCCGGCCAGTCGACATGCCGGAGCCCGTCCGCGATCGTCGCCGCGGTGATTTTCCACGGAACCCCCAGCATGCGCGCCACCAACGTGGCGGTCGCGGCATTCCACCGCTGATAATCGCATTCGAGATTCGTCGTCGGGTAGCGCGCGACGTCGCCGCCAAATTCCTCGGCGACAGAAATCACCGGCGCGGCGAGGTCGGCCGCCAGTGCCCGTATCACGCCTTCCGCCACCGCTGGCATCCGCCCCAGAACCACGGGCCTGCCGGGTTTGATTGTGCCTGCCTTTTCGGCGGCAATTTTTTCGATCGAATCGCCCAGAAACTCACAGTGATCCATGCTGATCGAGGTGATGACACTCACGAGCGGCGTAACGATGTTAGTTGCGTCGAGCCGCCCGCCGAGGCCCACCTCGATCACACTCAGGTCGCACCGCTGGCGCGCAAACTGGAGGAACGCCATCGCCGTCATGAACTCAAAAAAACTCGGATGATCGTCGGCATTCACGGTGCCAAGTCGCTCGGCGATCGGCTTGAGTTCGCGGGTGTAGGCCGTGATTTCACCTTCACTAAGGATGTGCCGGTCCACCTGCACGCGCTCACCGAGCTTCACCAAGTGTGGCGAGGTGTAGAGCCCAGTGTGCCAGCCCGCGGCGTGGAGGATGGCATCGAGCATCGCCGAAACCGAGCCCTTGCCGTTCGTGCCCGCGACGTGGACGCACGGCACCGCCCGCTCCGGATGCCCGATCTGAGCGGCGAGCAACGCCATGCGATCGATGCCGAACTTCGCCCCTCGGGCCTTCAGCCCGAAGAGGTAATCCGTCACCGCCGGGTAGTCGGTGGTGTCGCGGGTGGGCATGGCGGGCGCCGGTGCGCTCAGGGTTTTGCAGCCGCCGGGGCGCCGGATTTTCGCCGCACGTGCAACGCGAGCAGCAGGTCGCGCAACCGATCCCGCATCTCCAGCCGGCTGACGATTTGATCGACCAGTCCGTGTTTCAGTAAAAATTCTGCCGTCTGAAAACCCGCCGGCAAGGTCTGCTTGGTGGTATCCTTGATGACGCGCGCTCCGGCAAATCCGATGAGTGCGCCCGGTTCCGCGATGATGATATCACCCAGCGTCGCGAAACTCGCCGTCACGCCGCCCATCGTCGGATGCGTCAGCACTGAGATGAAGGGCAGCCGCGCCTGCGCGAGGCGGCCGAGGGCGGCGCTGGTCTTCGCCATCTGCATGAGCGAATAAATACCCTCCTGCATACGGGCGCCGCCCGAGGCGCTGAAAATGATGCAGGGGATTTTTCTGGCCGCCGCCGTCTCGATCGCGCGGGTGAGTTTTTCGCCGGCCGCCGCCCCCATCGCGCCGCCACAAAACTTGAAATCCATCACCGCCACGGCCACCTCGATGCCGTGGATTTTACCGGTGCCATTGATCACGGCCTCGGGCAGGCCGCTTTCTTTTTCGTAGCGCTTGATCCGGTCGGGATACGGCTGCGAATCGACAAACTTGAGCGGATCGCTCGACTTCACCGCGGCATCGGTCTCCATCCAAGTGCCCTCGTCGAAAAGCTTCGCAATCCGGGCGCGTGCGCCGATCGGGAAATGGTGGCCACTCTTCGGGACGACCATCTGGTTGTCCTCGACTTCCTTGTTAAAGACGATTTCACCCGTCGCCGGATCCTTGGTGTAAACGCCTTTCGGGATCTCCTTCTTGCGGGTCTTGCGGACGGTATAGGTGGGTTTGTCGAAATGCATGGCGGGAATGGATCAGCCGTGGCCGAAGGTGACGACGTCGAGATTCAGCGCGCCCGCTCAGCGCAGGGTGCGCGCGCAGCTGTTGAGCGTGGAGCCAGTAGTGAAAACGTCGTCAACGAAGATGTAATGATGGTCGGGATCTAGGTGCGCACCGGGGACGAGTGCAAAGGCATTTTTCAGATTCGCCATACTGGTGCGACGGTCAAACGCGGTCTGCGTCGCCGTGTCGGTGCTGCGCCGAAGCAAGCGCTCGACACGCGCGCCCGCCGCCCGCCGCCCGCGCCAGCCCCGCAGCGAGCAGCTCCGCTTGATTGTAGCCGCGATGCCGGGCCTTGCGCGAATGCAGCGGCACGGGCACGAGCGTCGCGCCGCGCACCAATGCGAGCACGTGCGGCGCCCGGCGAAATAATTGCTCCATGTCTTCCAGCACGTGCAGCCCATGGTGGTATTTCAACTCGATCACCAGCGCGCGCACTGGTCCCTTGAACAGCACCGCCGTCCGACCTTCGCGAAACGCGGGATCAAGGCCCTCGCAGTGCGGGCACATCCGTGCGCCCTCCATCTCACCATAGAACGGATGCCCGCAGGTCGAGCAATGCGGCTCCTGCACAAACTCGATCAGCGCGGCGCACTTCGCGCACACATGGCGGAATCCGCTCTCTGTCGCACCCGCCGTCTCGATCAATCCGCGGCAATGCACGCAAATGGGAGGAAACACGGCGTCGCTCAGACCGCGCGCCAGCCGCTCGATCGCCGCTTTCATCGATAAAATACCTTCTCCAGAAACAGCCCCTGCGGCGGCGCCGTGAGCACGGCCGCCGTGCGCTGGCGCGACGCGAGAATCGTGCGCACGTCCTCCGGCGAGGCGCGTCCCTCGCCGACCGTCACGAGCGCCCCGGCGAGGCTTCGCACCATCTTGTAGAGAAAGCCGTCGCCCTCCGCGATGATGCGGATGCGTTTCCCGCGGCGCACGACATCGAGCCGCCGCAGATGGCGCACCGTGTCCTCGCGCGCCGGGCCGTTGAGCGCGGTGAACGCCCGAAAATCCTGCCGCCCGACCAGCACCGCCGCTGCCGCGCGCATCGCCGCCAAGTCGAGCGGCCGGAACACCGTCCAGCAATACGGCCGCGTAAACGGATCCGCGTCGCCGAGGTGCACATGATAGACGTAGCGTTTGCCCTTCGCGCTGAACCGCGCGTGAAAGTCCGCCGCCGCCGGCCGCACCGAAATGATCTGGATCTCAGTGGGCAGGCAGGAACTCAGCGCCGCGAATAATTTCTCCGCGCCGTGCCGCCACTCGGCGTCGAAGTGAATGACCTGCGCCCGCGCATGCACACCTGCGTCGGTGCGTCCGCTCGCCTCGATGCGCACTTTTTTTCCGAGAATCTGAGCGAGCCGCGCCTCGATCATATCTTGAATGCCCTTGCCGTCCTCCTGGCACTGCCAGCCCGAAAACGCCGCGCCATCGTAGGCACAGACGCATTTCCAGCGACGGACTTCGGGCGGTTTGGCGGTGGACATCAGGTGGAGATTGCGTGGCATGCGGGCCACTGTCCAAAGTGTTTTCACCGTATGGCCCGCGCACGTTACCGCCACATCATCTGGGATTGGAACGGCACCCTCCTCGACGATCTCGACCTGAGCATCGAGGTGATGAACTCCCTCCTCGCACGCCGCGACCTGCCGCGGCTCGACCGTCCGCGCTATCATGCACTCTTCGATTTCCCGGTGCGCCGCTACTACGAACGCCTCGGCTTCGATCCGGCGCACGACAGCTTTGAGCAACTCAGCGTGGAATTCATCGCCGGCTACGACGCCCAACGCCTCGGAGCTTCCCTGCACCACCATACCACCAGCACGCTCGTCGCCGTTCGCGCCGCCGGGCTGGGACAGTCAATTCTGTCCGCCTATCGCCACGAAACGCTCCATGAGATCGTCGCGCACTTCAGGCTCACCGCACACTTCGACCACATCGTCGGCCTCGACAACATTCACGCCCACAGCAAGGTCGCGCTCGGCCGCGAACTCGTCGCGCGACTCGGCCTCGCGCCAGCCGAGATTCTCCTCGTGGGTGACACGCTGCACGATCTTGAGGTCGCCCGCGATCTCGGCGTCGCGTGCGCGCTCGTCGCGGCAGGCCACCATCCGGCCGCGCGACTGCGCGCAAGCGGCGCGCCGGTCTACGACGATCTCGCGGCGTTCGGTGCCGCGCAGGAGTTTTAGGGCATTTCCGCCTCGGGCGCTGGCAGAATCTGATCGAGGTAATCCTGGAGGATCAACGTAGCTGCGCGCGAATCAATGATGCCGCTCGCGCGCACGTCGCGCCGCTTCGATTTGGCGATGGTCGATTCCGCCTCGTAGCTCGTTAGCCGTTCATCGATCAGATGCACTGGCAGGCCGAGCTCGGTGCGCAGTTTTTCGGCGGTCGCTTCTGCCTCCTTCGCCTTCGGCCCAGCGGTGTCGTCCATGTTGAGTGGGTGTCCAATCACGAGATCGGTGGCGCGGCGCTCGCGAGCGAGGGCCAGCAGCGCCGCCCAACGCTGGGCGCCATCCGCCTGCGTGAGCGCCGGCAGCGGCGTGGCCACGCCCAGCTCGTCGCCAAACGCAAGCCCGATGCGGCGGGTGCCGAGGTCAATGCCGATGCAACGCATCCTGCAATTTCGGCGGCCGCGTGCCGCGAGTGCAATTTCATTTGCGGCCCGACCGCTTCCAGCTCTCTTTCGCGACGATGTCCGAATCGCCTCCCCCACTTTCGCCAGCGGAGCTCGCGCGCTACAGCCGGCACATCCTGCTCGACGAGATCGGCGTCGCGGGCCAGGCGAAACTGGCGGCCGCACGCGTGCTCGTCGTCGGGGCCGGTGGACTCGGCAGTCCCGCTGCGCTTTATCTCGCCGCGGCCGGTATTGGCACCCTCGGCATCGCCGACTTCGACCGAGTGAGCGACCACAATCTCCAGCGCCAACTCTTGCATGACGACGCTTCGGTTGGAGAACCCAAAGTGACCTCAGCCGCGCGCCGCCTGCGCACGACCAATCCGTTCATCCGCGTCATCGAACACGCTGACGGCGTCACGCCCGCCAACGCCGTCGCGCTGTTTTCAACCTACGACATCGTCGTCGACGGCACCGACAATTTCTCCGCGCGCTATCTCAACAACGACGCCGCGTTCCTCGCTCGGAAGCCGCTCGTCTACGGCAGTGTGTATAAGTTCGAAGGCCAGGTGGCCGTCTTCGATCCCGACCATGGCGGGCCGTGCTATCGTTGTCTCTTCCCCGAACCACCGGCACCCGGTAGCGTGCCCGGCTGCGGCGAAGCTGGCGTGCTGGGTGCGCTCTGTGGCGTGATCGGCAGCCTACTGGCCCTCGAAGTCATCAAGCTCGTGACCGGTGCCGGCGAGTCCTTCCGCGGCCGGCTGCTCAACTACGACGCCCTTACCCAGTGTTTTCAAACGCTCAGATTGGCGCGCGATCCGCATTGCCCGCTTTGCGGCTCGACGCCGTCCATTCACGAACTGCGCACAGAAAATTACCCCGCCGTTTGCGCACCGGCTCCGTCGCCGGCCATGAACTCCGCCGATTATCCGCTCGAAATCTCCGTCCGCGAGGCGAAGCGCCTGCTCGACGAGCCGGCACACCCCGCCTTGCTCCTCGACGTGCGCGAGACCTACGAAACAGAAATCTGCCACGTCAAAGGATCCCAGTTAATCCCGATGCGACAGATCCCGGAGCGAATGCACGACCTGCCACGCGAAGCGCATTTGCTCATCCTTTGTCATTCCGGCGGACGCAGTCTGCGCATCACGGAGTTCCTCCGCGCGCAGGGTTTCACCGCCGTGAGCAACGTCGCCGGCGGCATCGCCGCGTGGACCGATCAGATCGATCCCACGCTGCGACGCTATTGAGCACCGTCAAACACGCAGCTCGGGATGGGATGCAGCATAGTCGCGCATATAGTCCGCAAATGCCGCTTTCAACCTCATCGTGATCGTGTCGGCGCCAACCTTGAACTTCGTCTGATCGATGGAGGCGACGGGGGCGATATCCTTCGTGGTGGAGAGCAGGCAGCACTCCTCCATCGTGGCGAATTCCTCTGGCCGGAGCGTCGACTCGCGCACCGGCACATCGGCCGCCGCCGCAATTCTTGTCAGCACGAGATCGCGCGTGATGCCACCGAGAATTCCGGCGGAAAGCGGTGGCGTGAACAGCGTGCCGGCGCGCACAAAGGCGATGTTCGACACCGCCGACTCGGTTACTTCACCCGCGAGATTGAGCATCACGACATCGTCGGCGCCGCGCGCGCGAGCCTCGCGGAGGCAAAGAACGTTGTTGAGATAGTTGCCGGTCTTCCAGGCGGGATTGAGTGCATCGATCGGATTGCGGCGCAGGCCCGTCGCGAGAGAGAGAGCCAAGCCATTGCGAATCACCTCGGCCGACAAATTCGGACACGACTGCACGAGCAACACAAAGTCCGTCCGATCAGCGAGTGCGATATCGAGTCCAATCGAACCGGCCCCACGCGTGATTTGGATTCGAATGTAGAGTTCGCCGTCATCGCGAGTCTGCTCGCGATACGCGGCGACCGTGCGCCGAACCTCTGGGAGAATTTGCTCCGCCGTAAAGGGCAACTCCAAATAGAGCGAACGCGCCGAACGAAACAACCGCGCCCAGTGCTCCTCCCAAGTAAAAACGATCCCTTGATAGGTGCGCCACACTTCATAAATGGCATCGCCATAAAGAAAGCCGCGATTGAGCGGTGAAATCGAAGGCTCGGTAGCAGCGTGAAGGCGACCGTTGGTGTTGGCCTGAATGAAAGCAGCGGACATGGAGGAAAATGAACCGTCACTCTCCGCTAATGCTCACGGCGGTCGCAAACAAAAAGCCCCGCCGCAGCGGGGCCGAAACGAATGAGCACTACGTGACCGCCTATTTCTTCTGCACGAGCCCGAGCGCCTTCTTGATATTGTGCACGCTCGGCAAAGAAATTCCCACCTCTTTGGCAATCTGGGCACCCGTCTTGCCCGCCTCGACGAGCTTCTTAACCTGCGCGCGCGTGGCATCGGTGATAACGGCGCGGGCACGGCGTTTTTTCGTCCCGGCAGCGGGCTTGCCCTTCTTTCCAGCAGCACGTTTGCCCTTGGAGGCAGCCTGCACGGCCTTGAGGAAAGACTTCACGTCATCGAATCCAAACTGGCCCGGTAGAGCGGCGAGTTCCTTATTCAATTCGGAGGCGATGGCTTTTTCGAGGCCGGCGACTTTCGCCTTAGTGGCCGCAAGTTCTTGGATTTTTTTGATTATCATCAGAATCATATATTGATCAATCATGCCCACTATAGCAAGGGGCTGATAAAGATTTCAGACAACCTACAACCAATATTAGATCGTCATCGCGTGGTAGCCGCCATCCACGACAATTTCCGCTCCCGTGATAAAGCTGCCGGCGCCATCGCTCGCGAGCAGCAAAGTCGCGCCCACCAACTCCCGCGCCTCGCCGAATCGCTTCGCCGGTGTGTGCGCCATGATCGACGCAACACGCTCGGGTGTAAGAACTTTACGATTCTGTTCGGCCGGAAAGAAGCCAGGAACGAGGAGGTTCACCCGCACACGCTTGGGCGCCCACTCACGCGCAAGATTCTTCGAGAGGTTATGCACCGCCGCCTTACTCGCGGAATAAGTAAATACTCGCGACAATGGCACCAGTCCCGACATGGATCCGAGATTGATAATCGAACCGCCTTCCCCGCGATCGACCAGATATTTGCCGAAAATCTGGCAGCCAAGAAACACGCCTTTGACATTGATGCGCATGATCCGGTCAAACTCGTCCTCTTGAATTTCGAGATACGGTGTCGCGGAATTCACGCCCGCTCCGTTCACCACCACATCCAACCGTCCCGATCGTTTGAGCACCGTCGCCAGCAATTGCTCGATGGCTGGCTTCTCGCTGGCCTCGGCCGAAACAAAATAGCCCTGTCCGCCAGCAGCCACGATGCGCTCCAACCGGGGCTTCGCCTTCTCCTCGTTGCGACCCACCAGCACGACCTCGGCACCCGCACCCGCCAGACCTTCGGCCATGGCGCCGCACAATTCACCGGTGCCACCGATGACGACCGCGACCTTGCCGCGCAGCGAAAAAAGGGACGACAGATAATCAGAGGATGTGCTCATGGAAGACCGCTAAGAAGCGCGGCCCTCTCGTCGCTGGCAATGGCAAACCTCTTCACGCGCTCCGGTCCACGCATCAACCTGAGACAAGGATCATATTGGCGTAGGGCACCGTATCGCCCGTGCGAATGAGGCCCACCGCATCCGGCACGCGTCGCTTAAAATCCACATGCGGTTCTCGCGTTTGTTTCACTCCGTTCAAACCCGCCGCGAACCTCCGACGCACTGCGGCCGAGTTTCTCTCGCAAAACTCTGCGGCCATATAGACCTCAGCGACCACGAAATTTTTCCGCACCGCCGCCAAGACCTGAAGCACCGTCGGCACGCCGTCCACCAGCGACAAATCGATCGTTTCGATCGTGGGCCACGAGGGAAAGCCTCGATCGGCGATGATGATAGTGTTGGTGTGCCGCACTCGCGCCAGCAGCGACAGTAGGTGCGGATTCAAGATGCCGTGGACGAGCATGACAGTCGCGCACGCTAATGTCGGCGGACCTCGGAAATCCAGTTTTATCTCGGCGCCCCGGCCCCGCGCGCTATGCTGCCAGCATGGCCCGCATCCCGCTGGAAGATAATTTCGACGACGTCATCAACAAGGCCCAGCGCGGTCTGAGAATCACCGACGCCGATCTTGCGCAGCGCGCGGAAGTGTCGGCCGAGGATCTCGCGGCGGTGAAGTCCGGCCAGCCGATCGATGCCGTGCTGCGCCGGGTCGCTCGCCATCTGCGGCTCTCGGCCACGGCGCTCGAAGCCCTGGCGCACAAGCGCTGGTATCCCCAACAGCCGATTTTCCCGGCGGGTTTCGCGGCGTTTAACACGCCCTACGGTGACATCACGGTGAACAGCTATCTCATCTGGGATGCCCGCGCCCGCATTGCCGCCGCCTTCGACACCGGCGCGAACTGCGAGCCTATGCTCGATCTTTTGCGCGCCGAAAGACTTAAGCTCCAATATATTTTTCTCACCCACACCCACGAGGATCATGTCGCGGATTTGGCGCGGTTTGCCGCCGACACGAAGGCGGAGGTCTGGTCCCACCAATTGGAACCAGCGCCCATCGCGGACGCGAAGACGTTCTCCGAAAATGCCCATTTTCACCTCGGTCCCATCGCGATTAAAACGCTGCTTACCTCCGGGCATTCGCCCGGCATGACAACTTATTACGTGACCGGCCTGAGCTGGCCGCTCGCGGTTGTCGGTGATGCCGTGTTTTCCAGTTCGATGGGCGGCAGCGCCACGCACTTCGCCGAGCAGTTCCAGAACAACCAGAAAAAAATCCTGACGCTGCCGCGCGACACCGTGCTGGCCTGTGGCCATGGCCCGCTCACGACGCTCGGACAGGAAAAGCAGCACAATCCTTTCTTTGCGCGCTGAAACTTTTCCAGCCGTCCGCGGTCGAAATTCCCGCCATGCCCCTCCGCCGCCTTTTTCCCCGCGCGCTTGTGGTCGTCGCCTCCGCCGCCGCTGCGTTGCTCTCGTTAGGTCAAGCGCAAGTCGTCTCGACTGGTCGCGCCTATTTCTACACCGAGCCCGGTTTTCAGGGAGACGTCTTCGTCGTCAATGGCGGCAGCCAAATTGAGAATCTCGCTTTCATTCGGGATTCGCGGGGCCTGCCGTTCAACGACCGCATTCGCTCCGTGCAACTTGAGGGTCCCGTCCGCGTGCTCCTGTTCGAGCACGCCGATTTCGGTGGTGTGAGCATGTGGCTCAACGGCGACGTTCCTGATCTCGGCGGGTTTGCGATCGGTTTTACCTCGGCCAGCTCATGGGATCGAAATATTTCTGCGATCCAGGTGCAGCAGGTAGCGCCTGGCGTGGTCGTCTTCGCCCGTTGGGATCGTCGCGACGCCGACCGTGTCGTGCGCGCCGGTTACCGCGATCTCCTCGGCCGCGAACCGGATGGCCCCGGTCTGCGCCTTTATGTGAGCCGGCTCGTCGAAGCCGGATGGAGCGAGGAGCAGTTTCGCGAGGCACTGCGCCGCAGCGATGAATTCAAGCACCGCGATCTCGATGCCATCATCCGCCGCGCCTTCCGCGACATTCTCGGCCGCGATCCCGACGCTTCTGGCCGCGCGACCTACCAACGCAGTCTCAGCCGGGGCATGACTGAAAACGAGATGCGCGACGATCTTCGCCGCAGCCGCGAGGGCGCGGAGAAGCAAACCACGCTCGCCATCACGCGAGCCTATCGCGAAATCCTCCGCCGCGATCCGGACCCGGCGGGATTGAAAAGCTACACGGAACTCATGCTGCACAAAGGCTGGACCGAGGCGAATATCCGCGACGACCTGCGCCGAAGCGAAGAGTTTCGCAAGCTGCACAAGGGTTGAGCGGGAGTCTTCTCCGGCACGTCGCCAAACCGCGTCGTTGCAGAGCGCAGCGCTCGCGCAGTCAACCGTGGTCCTACTCTGATTTCCGCCAGTCGATCAATCCGAGTTGCATCAGCTTCCGGCCGTTGAAGTGATTCCACTTCAGCTCCACCGCGAGATCGATCGGTGTGCCGGCCGGGGGCAGTCGATGGGCAAGTTTCCAAGCCACTCCGTGCAGCCGCCGGCCGAGACCATCGTCGAGGCTGAAACGAAAGTGCTGCTCCTTGAACACTTCCAGCCGCCCCGCCAGCACGACTCCGCGCACGCCAAACACCGGCTCGGGGTTGCCCTGGCCGAATGGATGCAGCGTTTCCAATTCCTCCATCAGCCGCTCGTTGAGCTGCTCGGGCGTAAGCCAAGCGGCGATGTCGAGCCGTGCCTCCGCGACATCGCTGCCTGAGGCCGCGCGCACGGCCTCGGCGAACCGGGCGCGAAAATCTTCGACGTGAATCTTGGGCAAAGCGATTCCGACCGCCATCGGATGGCCGCCCCAACTCGAAAGATTTTCGCAACACGTGCCGAGCACCTCGACGAGATTCAATCCGTCCACACTGCGACCGGAGCCCTTCGCCATGGCGCCCTCGTTGCCGAGGACGACGCAAGGGCGGTTGTATTTCCGCGTCACCCGGCCCGCGACGATCCCGACGACCCCGGGATGCCAGTCTTCGTGAAACAGCACGATTCCCGGCAGCGCCGAGAACTGCGTCTCGACCATTTTTTCCGCCTGCTCGGTGATGCCCCGCTCGATGTCCTGCCGCTCGCGGTTGAACGTATCGAGCTGCCGCGCGGTCTCGGCGCAAAATTGTTCGTCGTCGCTAATTAGCAATTCGACCGACAGCGCAGCGTCGGCCAACCGGCCGCTGGCGTTGATCCGCGGCCCGAGGCGGAACGAAATATCGGTGGGCGTGATGCCCTGCGACGGCTTCACGCCGGCGACCTCCATCAGTGCGCGCAAGCCGGGCCGGTGGGTCGTCTCCAGAATCCGCAATCCATGCCGCGAGAGAATGCGATTCTCCCCCAGCAGTGGCACCAGATCGGCGATGGTGCCGAGCGCGACCAGATCGAGATGGTCGCGCAATTTGATGCGAAACGCGACCGGATGATTTTCCGCGCGCAGTTGCTTCAGCAAGCCGTGGCACAATTTGAACACGAGCCCGACCGTGCAGAGGTGGCGCCAAGCGGCATCGCCATTCGACGCGTCGGCTTCGACGTGCGGATTGATCAGGATGCCGCCGGTCAGCGGTTGCTCCTTGGAGCGATGGTGATCCACGACGATCACGTCGATGCCCTGACCTCGCAGGTAGGCGGCTTCGGCATGCGAATTCGTGCCGCAATCGAGCGCGATGAAGAGCCGCGGCTTCCCGCCCTCAAGCGCCCGATCGATCGCGCTGCGGGACAAACCGTAGCCGTCTTCAGAGCGGCGCGGCACCACGAAGCGCGGATTGAGCCCGAAGCGCCGCAGCATCATCACCAGCAGTGCTGTGCTGCTCACGCCGTCGACGTCGTAGTCGCCGAGGATGACGATATCGTCACGCGCGATGATGGCCGTGCGCAACCGGGTGGCGGCGGCCTCGAGATTTTTCAATAAAAACGGGTCGCGCAACGCGGCGAGCGCCGGTTGCAAAAATTCGGTCGCGGTCGGTGCGTCGGTGAGTCCGGCTCGCAAGAGTAACTCCGCGAGCACCCGGCTCACGCCGGCGTGCTTGCTCAGCGTCTCAACCTCGGCGGCCGGCCGCGGCGTGTGGATCCAGTGCATGGAATAAGATCGGGCGTCTCACCTTGTCATTGTGAGGGAGGCGAAGCCGACCGCGGCAATCCAGCGAGCTGGATTGCTTCGTCGCTTATGCTCCTCGCAATGACATGGAGGATTACTCCGATGCTTTGCTGGCGCCCTGCCACTCGTATTTCGGCGCGACGTCCGCGTGCGCCTCGACGTGCTTCCGGTCGCCCTTGTGCCACCAGTAGAACACCTGTGCCGCGATGAAAATCGCGGAGAAGGTCGAGGTGACGATACCGACGAGGAAAGTGAACGAGATGTCGCGGAGCACGCCACCGCCGAAGATGTAGAGCGAGAGCGCAGCGAGGAAAGTGGTCGACGCCGTCATGATCGTGCGGGCAAAAACTTTCCGAATGGCGGCGTTGACGACATCGCGGAGCGAGCCGGTCGGGTTGTTTTTCAGCTCCTCGCGGATGCGGTCAAACACGACGACAGTTTCGTTGATGGAGTAACCGGCGATACAGAGAATCGCCGCGACCATGGGCGCGTTGAACTGGTGGCCCGTCAGCACGAAGATGCCGATGGTCATCAGGATGTCGTGCAGCGTGGAGAACATCGCGCCGACGCCGAAGCCGAACTCAAAGCGAAAGGCGATGTAGACCAGAATCGTCAGCATCGAGATGCCGATGGCGACGAGCGCGTTCCACTCGATTTCCTTGCCGATCGAGGCGCCGATGTGATTCTCGCCGACCTTTTCGAGACCGGCGTTCGGGAAAGTTTTGAGCAGCGCGGCCAGCACGACCGGCGATTTGCCCTCAGGCGACTCGACGTTGAGCGTCTCGCGGCCGTTGCCGCCGATTGCACTGGTGTAGGTCGGATTGACGTCTGAGACGCCCGCGGCCTTGGCGGCGTCGCGGATCTGGCCAACGTCGAGCTTGGTCTTGAACTGAAGGGCGATCACGTCGCCACCAGCGAAGTCGATGCCGTAGATTTTGTTACCCTGAAACAGCACATAACCGAAGCCGATCAGCACCACGATCCACGAGCCAATGAAGGCGGGTTTGCCGAGCTTGATGAAGTCGGTGTGGAGTTCGCCAAGCATCCGGCGCATCGTGATCTTCTTCAACGTGAGCGACTCGGTCAGCATCTCCAAAACCATGTGACCCGTGATGAGGACCGAGAACAGCGTGGAGAGCACACCGATGAGCAGCGTGACGCCGAAACCCTTGATGGGGCCGGTGCCCTTCCAAATCATGATGCCGCAGATGATGAGCTGCACGGCGTGGGCATCGAGGATGGTCCACAGCGCTTTGGTAAAGCCGCTGTCGTTGGCAGCGGCGAGGCTCTTGCCCGCCGCGATTTCCTCCCTCATGCGCTCGAAGATCAGGATGTTGGCGTCCACCGCCATGCCCATGGTAAGCACGATGCCGGCGAGACCGGGCAACGTGATCGTCGCCTGATAGAATGCCATGATGCCGAGGATGAGGACGATGTTAATCGCGAGGGCGAAGACGGCGATGAGTCCGCCGGTCGCGTAGAACGTGATCATGAACGCCGCCACGGCCACGGTCGCAATGACGGTCGCGCGCACGCCGCTATCGACGGCGTCCTGCGCGAGTGAGGGGCCGACTTCGTATTGCTCCTTCACGATGAGCGGAAGGTCGAGCGGGTTGTTGAGGACGTTCGAAAGATTGATCGCCTCGCGGTCGGTCATGTTGCCGCCGGAAATTTGCGCGGAGTCGCTGTTGATTTCCTCACGGACGGTCGGTGCCGAGTAGAGTTTGCCGTCGAGCACGATGGCGAGACGGCCCAAACGGCCGTTCTGCTGGCCACCCTCGGCTATCCGGCGCGTGGTTTCGGCAAACTGCTTTTTGCCCTCGGCGTTAAACTGGAGGATCACCTCGGGTTTGCCATAGAGATCGGGGCGCGCGAACGAGTTCGAAATTGCTTTACCGCCCATTTCGGGGATGCGCTTGACGAAGACTTCCTCCGTAAAGTTCTGGCCGTTGCGGCCCTCTTCATCGAGGGTCAAGACCTCGTAACCCGCGGGCGTGTCGACACCGGGGCCCGGAGTGAGCGTCGGGTGCACGATGCGAAAATCGAGGCGAGCGGGTTTCTTGACGTTGTCGACGACGTCAGGGTTGTCGCGGGTGTTGAGATTTGGGAGCTGAATTTCGATGCGGTTCGTGCCGACAGGGCGAATCACCGGCTCGGCGACGCCAAAGGCGTTGATGCGCGCGCTGATGATTTCGATCGCCTTGGTGATTTTTTCTTTGCGGACATTGAGGTCGTCGGCGCCGGCGGCCTTCTCGTCGACTTCGAGTGTGAACGCAACGCCGCCCGCGAGATCGAGGCCGCGCTGGACACGGCCCTTCGAGCGGCGGAGCAGTTCGGTGAGGAGGATGCTGTTGCGTTTCTCGATGTTGCGCAGCGTGTCCTCGAGGCGAACCTCGGGAAAATATTGTGAGAGATCGAGTTTGCGGTCCTTAGCGATCGTGCGGAGGGCGACAAATTCGCTCGCCGAATGTCCCGTCTTCTTTGCCGCGATGGCTTCATCGAGGAGTTTGCCAAATTCCGCCGGCTTCGCTGTGGCGTGGGAGCGGGCGTAGTCGACGAACGGGACGTCTTGCAGCGGAATGAGCTCCGACACCGCCCACGCCAGGAGCGCGAGCGAGAGCAGGATCTTCCAGAGGTTGCGTTTAAGCATGGGTCTATTGGTTTATTGTTAAAAAAATCGGACAGCGCACGCGCAGCGCCTCACGCCACGGTCGAACACCGACACGGCATTATTTCTTGGCGTCTTTCGCGGCGGCGATGGCCTGCGACTTCACAACAGTCTGCACGAAACCCTTGCCGATCTCGACCTTGGTGTTGTCGGCGATGCGGACCACAAAGCGATCGTCTTTCACGTTGGTGATTGTGCCGAAGATGCCGCCGGTCGTGACGATTTCATCACCCGACTGCAGGGCAGTGAGCATCTTCTCATGCTCCTTCTGCTTCTTGCGCTGGGGAGCGATAAACAGGAAATAAAAACCCGCCATCAGCAGGATCGCCGGGAGCATACCCGTGATCATTTGCACCGGTCCACTGGATTGCGCCGGAGCGGGGGCTTGGGCAAGAAACGAGGCGGCATCGATCAGTGAGGACATTTTCGGCATTGCGTGTTGAGGGATTTGGAAAAAGAAAACGCGCATCTAACTGATTCGTCGCCCGCAAAAGCAAGCCATAAGTCCCCTCCTCCCGCACCGCGTTGAAAACCAAACCCTCCGCCGCCTGGTCGGCCGCCAAGTCCGAAGAGCATTACGGCTTCAAACGCTGGGGCTCCGGGCACCTCTCGGTCGATGACGAGGGATTCGTCGTCGTCCAGCCGCTGACCGACGGCCGCGGTATCAGAGTGCTCGATGTCGTCAACGAGGCCCTCGGCATGAGCCTCAAGGCGCCGATGGTCATTCGGTTTCAGGATTTGCTCCGCCATCGCGTGGTCCAGCTGAACCAAGTTTTCCTTCAGGCCATCAAGGAGGAAGGCTACAAGGGTGACTACCGCGGCGTTTTCCCAATCAAGGTCAACCAACTCCGTGAGGTCGTCGATGAAATCGTCGCGGCCGGCAAAGAGTTCAACTTCGGGCTTGAAGCCGGCTCCAAACCCGAGCTGATGATCGCCCTCGCGATGCACGAGGGCGCGCAGCGGCTCATCATCTGCAACGGTTACAAGGATCAAGATTACATCCGGCTCGCGCTCCTCGGTCGCAAGCTCGGCAAGAAAATCATCATCGTCGTCGAACAGCTCTCCGAACTCGACGACATCATTCGCCTTTCCGCCGAAACGGGTGTGAAGCCGATGATCGGTTTTCGGGCGAAGCTCCAAACGCGCGGCGAGGGTCGCTGGGCGACGTCGACCGGCGACAATGCCAAGTTCGGCCTCAACACCGCGGAAATCCTCTTCGCCTGCGAAAAGCTCAAGGTTGCGAAGCTCACCTCAGCGCTGCGCCTCGTGCATTTCCACATCGGCTCGCAGGTGCCCAACATCCTCACGATCAAAAACGCCGTCGTCGAAGCCACGCGCTTCTACTGCCAGCTCGCGAAGATGGGTTTCCCGATGGGCTACCTCGATGTCGGCGGCGGCCTCGGCATCGATTACGACGGCTCGCGCACGAACTTCGAGAGCTCGATGAACTACTCGATGGAGGAATACGCCCGCGACGTCGTCTTCAACATTCGCGAAATCTGCACCTCCTCAGGCGTGACCGTCCCCGATATCGTCAGCGAATCCGGCCGCGCCGTCGTCGCCCAGCACTCGATGCTCGTCGTCGAGGTGTTCGAGCGGATCAACAAGCGCGAATCGCTCGGCCAACAGCACGAGCCTAAAATCAAGCACAAGGTCGTCACCGACCTCGAGGTGATGTTGAAAAACAAGACCAAGCTCGGCCTGCTCGAACGATTTCACGACGCCGTGCAAAAAAAGGAGGAGGCATTTTCACTCTTCAACCTCGGCTACCTCGACCTCGAAAACCGCGCCGCCGCCGAGTCGCTCTTCTGGCAAATCTGCGAGCAGATCGCGAAGGAAGGGAAAAAAGTCGGCTACCAGCCCGAGGAACTCCACGACCTCGACAAGCTTTTGGCCGACCAATACGTCTGCAATTTCTCCGTCTTCCAGTCGCTGCTCGATCACTGGGGCCTCGATCAACTGTTCCCCATTGCGCCGCTGCACCGCCTCCTCGAAAAACCCACCGTCAACGCCACACTCGTCGACATCACCTGTGATTCCGACGGCAAGATCGACCGCTTCATCGACCTGCAGGATGTGCGCGACTACATCACGCTGCACCCGCTCAACGGGAAACCCTACTACCTCGGCATTTTTCTCACCGGCGCCTACCAAGACATCATGGGCGACCTCCACAATCTCTTCGGCCGCGTGAACGAGGTCCACGTCTTCCTCGAGGATGACGAGCCCAACGGCTTCTACATCGAGGAAGCGCTCAGCGGCAGTCGCATCGCCGACGTGATCGAAGGCGTGCAATACCAACAGGAAGATCTCTGCCGGAAAATGAAGGTGCAGATCGACGCCGCCACGAAGAAGGACATGGTGAAGCCGCGCGAAGGGGTCCGCCTCCTCGAACTCTACGAGAGCCAGATGCTCAACAAAACCTACCTGAACATCGAAGCAAAGGGCGGACGGAAGAAAAAGGCGTGAGAACAACACTCATGGGGCGCGATTAGTGCGCACCGGCCGACTGTGCGATTGGGTCAGTAGGACGTCTCCGCAGTTGTCCGCACGCCGCGTCGATATCCGGGCCGCGGGAGCGGCGGAAATGCGCGACGACTCCGCGCGCGCGCAGTTCGGCGACGAACGTCTCGGCCGTCTCATCCGACGTCGGCTCGTAGGTAACGCCGCGGAGGCTTAAGCCGGTGGGATTATAGCGCAGCAAGTTGACGTGCATGCGGCGTGCGCCGAGGACGGTAGCGAGCATGCGCGCGTGCTCCACGGAATCGTTCACGCTCTTGAGTAGACAGTATTGGATCGTCACGGGCCGCCCGCGTTTGGCCTGAAATCGATCGGCGGCGGCGAGGATTTCCGCGATGGCGAAGCGTTTTCCTACCGGAAGGAGTTGCTCCCGTGTCGCGTCGTCGGGCGCGTGGAGCGAGATAGCGAGGTTCACGTTCAGCCCGGCGGCGGCGAGCGCGTCGATGCCCGGCACGATGCCGACCGTCGAGACCGTCACCTGCCGCCAGCCGAGCGCACCGAGCGAGTTGCCGGCGACGCGGCGCACGGCTTCGATCACGTTGTCAAGGTTGAGGAGCGGCTCGCCCATGCCCATGAACACGACCGTTTGCAGCCGGCGGTCCGCGGCACGCGCCTCGCGGCGGAGCGCGAGAAACTGAGCCACGATTTCGCCAGCGGTGAGGTTGCGTTCGAAGCCGGTCTTCGTCGTCGCGCAAAAATCGCAGCCCATCGCGCAGCCGACCTGCGAGGAGAGGCAGCCCGCCGCGCGGTCCGCGCGAAAATCCGGCATAAGCACCGACTCGACTGTGCGCCCGTCGCCGAGCCGCAGGAGAAGTTTCGTCGTGCCATCCACTGCGATCTGCCGCACCGCGAGCGTCTCGGCGGGGACAAACTCGGTGCGGAGCCGCGTAAGCAGATCAGCCGGGAGCGCAAAACCAGGACGCGCGGTAGCGGAGGCACACAGTATCGACTCAAGTTCAGACAGTTCGCCACCGCTCGCATAATAATTGCGCAGCACGCGCGCCGCGTGCGACGGCTTCGCGCCCCAGGCAGCGAATTGCTGCTGCAGTTCGGGCAAGCTGAAATCGGCGAGGGCACGCGGCATACCGCGCAGCCACGCAGGGAAAGCGCCCGATGCCAAGCGCGAGCGTGGTCCGAAACGTGGTGAGTTTCGATGCGCACCTGAAAAGATTTTACCTTTGGAAAACAGTCGGGTCGCAGAACGAGATTGCATTTCGGCCCGCACCTGTTCACTTGCACACTATGGCCTACAATCCTTCCCTGACCACCCGCCAGCAGCAGGTGCTCGATTTCATCCATGCTCACCAACGCGATCAAGGCATGTCGCCGTCGCTGCGCGAGATTCAGGCGCATTTCGGTTTCGCCAGCCCTTTCGCCGTCCAGCGCCACGTCGATGCGCTCACTGCAAAAGGCGCGCTCCAGCGCCTCGCCGGCAAGGCCCGCGGCCTCCTTCACCCCGCCCACCATCCGGGCAGCGCGCTCGTCAGTGTCCCACTCTACGGCGTGATTCCCGCCGGTCTGCCGTCCGATAACGAGCAACAGGCCGACGGTCACATCTCGATCGATGCGACCTCGCTCGGCGTCAGCGCCAACACCAAACTCTTCGCTCTCCGCGTTCGTGGCGATTCCATGATCGGGGCCAACATCGTCGAAGACGACGTCGTCTTCCTCACCCCACGCGAGCCGCGCTCGCGCGACATCGTCGCCGCTCTGATCGACGGCGAATCGACACTCAAGCGTTTCCTCCTCCAACGCGGCCACGCGTTCCTCCGCGCCGAAAACCCCCGCTACCCCAATCTTCTCCCGACCACCGAGTTGACGATTCAGGGCGTGATGGTCGGCCTGCTGCGCACCGGCGCGTGCTAATTTTCCTACCCATCGCCTGTTCCTTCGGTGATCAAAAAACTCTCTGCGCTCTCCCCACTAGTCATGAAATATTTCACCAAACCCGCCCCGCGCCGTCCGCTCCGCTTCACGCTGCTTGCCCTGCATACTTCCGGCGTGATTCAGGTATTTCGCACGCATTCGTTCTTCCGCCTCTGGACGCCGCTCCGCGAAAACTTCGAAGCGGACGAAAACTTCATCGGCTGAGCCCGCCGGCGCCACGTGGACTTTAGCACAAGCGCCTTATCCGGCGTCGTCTGATCGCTAGCTGCGGGCCTTTACCTGCCATACTTCCGTCCGTCACCAGCAGCCGGCCGTCGCGCCGCGACGTTTCTCGCTTTACCACCGCCACGCGCTCGCGACATGTTCGGCGGCATGTCACCCCATGCGCGCCTCTTTGTTCTCCTCGCTCTGGCAATCGCGGCTGAAACCGGCCTCCGCGCCGACCCGGCACTCGCCAATGTTTACGCCCGCTCCTCCGTCAGTCTCAACGGCAAGTGGCACTACATCGTCGATCCATACGAGAACGGTTATTACGACTACCGTCGCCAGCCGTTCGATGCCGCCGCGAAACCCACCGGTGGTTATTTTCTCGATCACCAGCCATCCGACAAGACCGAGCTCATCGAATATAATTTCGACACCAGCCCGTCGCTCACCGTCCCCGGTGACTGGAATTCCCAGGACGATCGCCTGCTCTACTACGAAGGCACGATCTGGTATCGTCGCCGGTTCGATTGCCAGAAAACGAACCCGACCGACCGCGTTTTCGTTTATTTCGGCGCCGCCAACTATCGCGCCGATGTCTATCTTAACGGCAAAAAGCTCGGCACGCACATCGGCGGTTTCACCCCGTTTTCCTACGAAGTCACGGCCCTCGTAAAGGACAGCGGAAATTCCCTCGTCGTCCGCGTCGACAACAAGCGCTACGCCGACGCCGTCCCGACCGTGAACACCGACTGGTGGAACTACGGCGGTCTCACCCGCGATGTGCTGCTGGTCCAAACTCCGGCGACTTTCATCGCGGCCCAATCCATCCAACTCAAACCCGGCACGACCGATCGGATCGTCGCCACGGTGCAACTCGACGGCCCGCAAAAACAGCAGAAGCTCAAGCTGACTTTGCCCGACGCCGGGATCGCGGCGGAGTTTTCCTCGGATGCCAGCGGTGCAGCGCGCGTCGAGATTCCGGTGACCAATCTCACGCTGTGGTCGACCGAAAAGCCCCAGCTCTACGCCGTCGCGCTGACGAGCGAGACCGACCGCACCACCGACAAGATCGGCTTCCGCACGATCGCTGTGCGCGGCTCCGATATTTTGATCAACGGCCGCTCGGTCTTCCTCCGTGGCATCTGCCTCCACGAGGAGAATCCGCAGCGCGGAGGCCGCGCCTACTCCGTCGAGGATGCCCGGTTGCTGCTCGGCTGGGCCAAGGAACTCGGCTGCAATTTCGTTCGACTCGCACATTATCCGCACAACGAAAACATGGCCCGCGTCGCCGACGAAATCGGTCTAATGCTGTGGGAGGAAGTGCCCGTTTACTGGACCATCGCATGGGAAAACGCCGACACTCTCCGCAACGCCCGCACCCAACTCACCGACTTGATCGAGCGCGACCACAACCGCGCCAGTGTCATCGTCTGGTCAGTCGCCAACGAAACTCCCGTCAGCGAGCCCCGAACTCGTTTCCTCCGGACGCTGATCGAAACCGCCCGCTCGCTCGACGCCACGCGTCTTGTCTCCTCCGCGATGGAAGTGCGCACCGACCCAGCGGACTCGAACCATAAAATCATCGATGACCCACTCGGGGAGTTTACCGATCTCACCAGCTTCAACCAATATGTTGGCTGGTATGACGGCATCCCCGCAAAGACGGCTCAGATCCGCTGGACGATCAAGTCGGAGAAACCGGTCATGATCAGCGAATTTGGCGCCGACGCACTCCAAGGCTGGCACGCGGATGCACTCACCCGCTTCAGTGAGGAATATCAGGCTGACCTCTATCGCCAGACGCTCGTGATGCTGCAAAAAATCCCGCAGTGGCGCGGCGCGACACCGTGGATTTTGTGCGACTTTCGTTCTCCCCGCCGCCCGCTGCCCAATGTGCAGGACGGCTGGAATCGCAAGGGGCTCATCGGCGAGAACGGCACAAAAAAATTGGCGTTCGGCGTGTTGAAGGAATTCTACGACCGCAAGGCCACCGAAGCGTCGAAGCCATAAGCGACGACGCGCGCTGGTAGCATTCGCACCTCGCCACTCCCGAAATTCCACCTCAACGCCACTCGTGGCGTGGATAACGGCGCGACAATTCAGCCTTCACTTTGGGATATTGCTCGCGCCAGAAATTGGTCAGGTCGTCCGTCACTTGGATCGGACGCTGATTAGGCGCGAGGATTTCGAATTTCACCGGCACGCGGCCGTGACCGATCGTGAACTTTCCCTCGATGCCGTAGAGTTCTTGAATGCGCGCGCTTAGAACAGGCGGGCCCTCCTTGTTGTAGGTGAGGCGCGACTTCCGTCCATTGCCCATCACGAGCCGCTCGGGCAGGTAGTCGTCGATGACCGCGAGCTGTTCGGCAGTCAGCCAGTCGCGCAGGACCGGCATGACGGGCTTGTCCTTGATGTCACGGTAGCCGAGTTCACCGTAGCAGATCTGCTCGATGAGCGTCGCGCGGTCGGCGTCCGTGATCGGATTCACTTCCAGCTCGGGAAACCATTCGGCCATCCGGTTTACTCGCATGATCCACTGCTCGACCGAATCGTCCCACGCTTCGAGTTTCAGGCGGCCAGCGACGACTTCCGCGGTTAGCAGCGCCGCCGCCTCATTGAGTGGCGCTTCGTCGCTGCTCGACTTCGAGTCGAGCACGAGGTCGCGGAAGCGGCGCTCGCGTCGAGACACCACGCGCTTCATCGACTCGTCGTAAGTCACTCCACGGGTCTCGCGGTAATCGTCGGGAAAGATTTCCTTCAACCACGATTCCTCGATCGCGGTCGCGATGGAAAGGAGGGTGCTCACCTCGCCATCGCCGCGGCCGATTTCGCTAATTTCGCCGGCCACGAGAAGTTTCGCCTGCTGAATACCGCTCTCCCGCGCGAGCACGCCGCGACGGTTGTGGACGAGTTCGCACCTCAGCGTGCCGGCATCGAGCCTCCGCGCGAGTTGATCGGAGAAACCAGCAAGCACGCATTTTCTCACTTCGACTCCATCGATGCGATTTTCCGCGATATCGAGTCCCTCCTTCGACGCAATCTCCAGAAATTGGTCAAACAGTGGTCCAACCTGCCGCGCGCCCTGCGCGTGGATGCCGAGTCGGCGGCAGGCAACGAGCGAGTAGTTCGCCTTGTCTGCGTAACGCCACGCGCGCATCAGCAGGAAAAAATCGCTCTCGTGCTCCTCTCCCAAGGTATCCTCACGCGCTCGCTCGACTTCCTTCGGCACGCCACGGAGGAGAAAGCTTCGGCCCTGCGTGAGCGCGGCCATCAGCGCGACTGGCCGCACGCAACCGCGATCCGCGGCGGCGAGAAACATCCGGGCGTAGCGGGGGTGCACGGGAAAGCGCAGCATCTTCCGGCCGACCTCGGTGATGGATTTCTTCTCACCACCGAGCGCGCCGAGATCGGCCAGCAGATTCTCCGCGCGCACGAGGCCAACGGCGTCGGGCTTTTCGAGCCACGGAAAATTCGCGACGTCGTCGATGCCACTCGCCTTAAGCGTCAACACGACCTCGGCCAAATCGAGCCGCTTCACCTCGGGCAATTCCTGCGGCGCGCGTTGCTCGTGCTCGCGTTCCGTCCAAAGCCGCACGCACACGCCGGGCGCCGTGCGACCCGCACGGCCGGCGCGTTGATCGGCGCTCGCGGCAGAAATCTTTTCGACGAGCAGCGTATTGATGCCACGGTGCGGATCGAAGCGGGCGATGCGCGCGAGCCCGCAATCGATCACGGCGGTCACGCCGTCGATGGTGAGCGAGGTTTCGGCGACGTTGGTCGAGACGATAATTTTGCGCGCGTCGTAGCGCGCGACGGCACGGTCCTGCTGCTCCGGCGGGAGTTCGCCGTGGAGCGGAAACGTCACAAAGTCTCGAAGCTCGCGCGACGCCTGAATCGCCTGCACGGTGCGGTTGATCTCGTAGGCGCCGGGCATGAACACCAAAAAATCGCCACCGGTCGCGGCCGCGACGCGCTCGCATTCGCGCGCAGCGACGTCCCACACCGGCTCCGCTTCGAAGTCCACGCGCTTCTCCAAATATTCGATCCGCACCGGGAAGCTGCGGCCCTGCGAGACCAGCACGTCGCAGGGCGCAAGGTAGCTTTTCAACAGTGCGGCATCGAGTGTCGCCGACATCACGATGAGCTTCAGGTCGGGCCGGATCGTCTGCTGGATCTGCAGCGCCCGGGCGAGCGAGATGTCGCCGTAAAGGTGCCGCTCGTGAAACTCGTCGAAGACGATCACGCTCACACCGCGCAGCGTCGCGTCGAACGACATTTGCCGGAGCAGGATTCCCTCGGTCACGAAACGGATCCGCGTGCGCTCGCTCACGCGCGACTCAAGTCGGATTTGATAGCCGACACCTTCGCCGAGGGTGGTGCCGGCCTCCTCGGCGACGCGTTTCGCCAGCATGCGGGCGGCGAGCCGGCGCGGTTGGAGGACGACGACTTCGCCTTTCTCCCCGAGCAGGCCGTGACGCCAAAGCATCTGCGGAATCTGCGTCGATTTGCCCGAACCAGTCGGCGCCTGCACGATAAGTCGGCCGGCGCCGCGCACGGCAGCGACGACGGCGGACTCGAGTTCGTAGATGGGCAGTTCGCGCGGGGACGGCATTTTTTTCGACGGACGGAAGAGCGTCCGGTCATTTCTAGCGGTGGCAAGCCCGTGAATAACCGGTGAACCAGATTGCTCCCAAGTTATTCACCGCTTTCGATGGTGCAGCGATTGTGAAGAAGATAGGCTTCATTTTCCTAATCCAGCGCACACGTTCGATGACGTTCCTTGATAGAACAGTCGAAGCGCGGCGGTCTGAAATAAATCGCCGAGAGCACGGCTGGGATAATCCCGGGCGACCGGGGAAAGGTTGACGGCAGCTGGTGCCGGCTTCCCCTCCAGACCGCGTTAGCGGTGTTGGCAGGCATATCTCACCAGTTCCTCTGGCCGAAGTCGTGTTCGGTCAGGCAAGTCACGAATAAGTGAACTGAGCGGCGAGGCGCGATTAGAAACCGCGAGCGAGCCGAGTCAGGCCCACGGGGCGTTTCGACCCGTGCGCCGACGCAGTTACCCAGAGGGTTTCGGTTGCTACTGCGCAGACCAGAACGCAGTCGCGTTGTCCGGCGGGCCCACCCCGCCAAAAGGCCCAGTCCGCTCACCCGGATCGGGCGCGTAAGGACGGCGCGGCGGCGGGGAGCGAGCGAACCTGGCAAAGTTCGTCAAACCTCCTCCATGGGGCGGCGTGCAAAAACACGTCACTCCGCTGCAAGAGCGAAAGCAACCTGAGAGGTAAGAGGTCAGACCCGTAACGCGGGGCCAACGGCCGGCCAAAAGCTGGCGCCGTCCCCGTGGCAAAGGTGAGGACGCGAAGATAGGTATTGCAGACGTGTCCACACCACGTCCGGCGCACCGCTCCCGGCAGGGAGCGATCGAACCGGGCGCAGAGGCCTCACTCGAAAGATTCGGATCGGAAACGGTCCGGACGGTCCCGCCATGAGACCGAGACATCCGCATGCCGCGGAGAGTGGCGTCGGGAAGCACACCGCCCGCGAAAGCGAGCGCGTCCAAGCGTGTGCCGCCGGGAAAGAGCGCGTGACGAACGCCCACCCCCAAATTTGGCCCCGGGACCGCAAGGTCTCGGGGCCTTATTTTTATCGCAGGTGAAGGTAGCGCGACTGGCCGCCTTCGGCCTTGCTTTCAACTGGTCGCGTCTGCACGTTGGGCCTCTTTTTCCAACACACGCACGCGTCCGCCAATGAACCAGAGCATCCGCAATATCGCCATTATCGCCCACGTCGACCACGGTAAAACCACCCTCGTCGACAAACTCCTCAAGGAGGGTGGCGTCTTCCGCGCCAACGAGCGCGTCGAAGAGCGCGCCATGGACTCCATGGACCTCGAAAAGGAAAAGGGCATCACGATCAAGGCCAAGAACACGTCCGTCCACTGGAAGGACAAGATCGTCAATATCGTCGACACCCCCGGTCACGCCGACTTCGGCGGCGAAGTCGAACGCGCCCTCCGCATGGTCGACGGCGTGCTCCTGGTCGTCGATGCCTATGACGGGCCGCAGGCGCAGACGCGCTTCGTGCTCCGCAAGGCCCTCGCGCACGGTCTCAAGGTCGTCATCGTCATCAACAAGATCGACCGCGACAACGCTGAGCCCGCCAAGATGTATGACAAGGTGCTCGAGCTCCTCATGGAACTCAACGCCACCGAGGAGCAATTCGATGCCCCCGTCGTCTATGGCTCCGGCCGCGACGGCTACATGATGTATCACCTCGGCGAGGAAAAGAAGGACATGTCGCCCCTCTTCCAGACCATCCTCGATCACGTCCCGCCGCCCTTTGCCAAGCCGAACGAGCCCTTCCATATGCTCGTCTCCAACATCGACTGGTCCGACTACGTCGGCCGCATCGCCGTCGGCAAGATCCTCGGTGGAACTGCCAACATCGGTCAGACCGTGTTTGGCATCCGCCACGCCGACGGCAAGCGCGTCCGCGCCAAAATCACCAAGGTGTTTGAGTTCACCGGCCTCGGCACGCGCGAGACTGACTCCGCCGTCGCCGGTAACATCGTCGGTCTTTCCGGGTTCGAGGACGTCGATATCGGTGACACGCTCACCGCCGACGAGGCCGGCCATCCCCTGCCCTTCACCCAAATCGATCCGCCGACCCTGGAGATGCAATTCTGCGTCAACGACGGCCCGCTCGTCGGGCAAGAAGGCAAACTCGTCACCTCCCGACAGCTCCGCGAGCGTCTCTTCCGCGAGTTGAAGACGAACGTCTCTATCTACATCGATGACTCCGATAAGGCCGGTGTGTTCAACGTGAAGGCCCGCGGCGCCATGCAAGTTGCCGTGCTCGTCGAGACGATGCGCCGCGAAGGCTTCGAGCTCCTCGTCTCCCGACCCACCGTGATCGAACGGAAATCTGAGGACGGCAAACGCCTCGAGCCGTATGAAACCGTCTGGATCGAAGTGCCGGACGAATGCGTCGGCGCGATCATGCAAAATCTCGCCAACCGCAAGGGCCTGCTGACCAACATGGAGAAGCATCCACACTCCACCATGATCGAGGCGACAATCACGACGCGCGGCCTCATTGGCATGGAAATCGACGTCGTCAACGCCACCAGCGGACGCGGCGTGTTGAGCCATCTCTTCAAGGAATACGGCCCCTACGCTGGCGAAGTGCTCACACGCATCACCGGCACGCTCATTGCCACCGAAGCTGGCGAAACCACCGCCTACGCCCTCGTCATGGTGCAGGAACGCGGCAAACTCTTCGTCAGCCCCGGCGAGCAGGTTTACGAAGGCATGATCGTCGGCGAGAATCCGCGCAATGAGGACATCGCATGCAACGCCGTCCGCGCGAAGAAGCTCACGAACTTTCGCTCCCAAGGCGAAGGCGTCGGCGTCGGTCTCACGCCCGCAACCAAGCTCTCGCTGGAGCGCGCGATCGAATACATTGCCGCCGACGAGTTCGTCGAGGTCACGCCGAAGAGCCTGCGCCTGCGGAAGCGCATTCTGAACAACGGCCTTCGCCAAAAGACCGCGAAATCGCAGAAGCAGCAGAGCGAATAACTGCCGTTTCCGCGTCGCTCTTTCGGGCCGGTCTTCCGACCGGCCCTTTTTGTTGGCCCCCGAAAATCGCCGGCTACTTACAATAATTCCTTCGGCAGTTTTCCGGTCAGTTGTTTGATGTCGTGCACAGCGTCACGGTGACATACGAGCACCGCATCGGCCGTCTCGACCACGACCAGATCTTTCACCCCGCACAGGGCGATCATCCGGCCGTTGCTGATAACGATATTATTGGTCGCGCCCGCCACAAGCACGGGACCCTTCGCCGTGTTGCCTGATTCGTCAGTCGCCACGTGTTTTGGCAGCGCCGTCCATAGCCCAACGTCATCCCAATCAAATTCCGCCACCACGGTCTCCACCGCCCTCGCCTGCTCCATGATCGCAAAATCAAGCGAGGTTTTCGGTTCGAGCGTGGGGAATTTTTTCGCAATGTAGTCCGCCGGTTTGCGTGCGGGAAATCCGCGGATGAAGGCCGCCAGCGTCGGCGCGCTCCGGTCCGCCTCGGCGAGAAAAGCGTCGACGCTCCACGCAAACATGCCCGCATTCCAAAAAAATTTCCCGCTCGTCACATACCGTTTCGCCGTCGCTGCATCCGGTTTCTCGACAAACCGTTTCACCTTGCGGATCGCGCTGCCGTCCGCGCCCCGGGCGATTTGCTTCCCTAATTCGAGGTAACCAAA
The DNA here is from genome assembly GCA_903840415.1 of uncultured Opitutia bacterium. Lineage (GTDB taxonomy): Bacteria > Verrucomicrobiota > Verrucomicrobiia > Opitutales > Opitutaceae > CAITWF01. The sequence goes on from CAIMFY010000017.1 coordinate 98,297, forward strand.
CCCGGTCGCCGGAAAACTCGGGGGGATCCCCACGGTGAGCAGGGCGTCCGTCACCGCCGCCCGCGAGAGCGCCGCACTGATCTGTTGGCCGCAGCGTTTGCCGTCATGAATCATCGCGTCCGACGAGAGCAAGGCCATCACTCCGCGCGGATTGCGGGCCCGCACGAGGGCGGTCGCAAGCGCGGCGGCCGGCGCAGTATCGCGCTTCGCCGGTTCCGCCACCACTTGACCCGGGGCGAGCATCGGCAGCGCCGCCCGGGCTGCCGCAAGTTGCACTTCATTTGTTAGCACAAAGATATTTTTACGCGGCACGACACCATCGAGTCGGTGCACCGTCGCCTCCAGCAGAGTCATGTCGCCAAACAGCTTGATGAGTTGCTTCGGCGCCCGCGCCCTGCTCATCGGCCAGAAACGTTCGCCGCTGCCACCGGCCATAATGCACGCAAAAAATCGGGAGTTGTCGGTCATGCTTGAACTGCAGTTCTTCCAGCCGTCGCGGCTGACGCCAAGCCCGAATGCGCCCCTGCCTGCATTTCCATGCTTCCGCTACGAGTATTTCGGTAATTAAGTTTCCCTGTGCTCCTCGCGTTTCACAAACCCTATGGCGTCCTTTCGCAGTTTACGACGGAGCAAGGCTCGCGCTGGCGCACGCTCGCCGACTTTAAACTACCGCGCTACGTCTATGCCCTCGGCCGACTCGACGCCGATTCCGAAGGATTGCTTTTGCTGAGCGACGAACCCGGCCTCAACTCCCGCCTGCTCGATCCGCGCCATGCCCACCGGCGCGTATACTGGGCGCAAGTCGAACGCCTCCCCGATCCCGGCGCGCTCAACCGGCTTTCCCGCGGTGGCCTCAAAATCGATGATCACCTTTCGCTCCCCTGTCAGGTGGGCCGGCTCGAACCGGCTCCGGCGTTTGCACCGCGCGATCCGCCCATTCGCTATCGCAAAAACGTGCCCGATTGCTGGCTGGCACTCGAACTCATCGAGGGGAAAAATCGCCAAATTCGCCGCATGACCGCCGCTGTCGGCCACCCGACCTTGCGCTTGATGCGCGTGCGCATCGGTGATTTTTCCCTCGGCGATCTAGCTCCCGGAAAATGGCGGGAATTGACCGCCAGCGAACGCGCCGCTGTCGGCGTCTAAATGCGCACGACGACATCGGCGGTGGTGAATCTCACCTTTTTCATCGTCGCATATTTGTCCGTTGGCAGCCGATAGCCAGCAGCGCACGCCACGATCGACGTGAGGCCGAATCCGGTCAGGCCCAAGATTTCATCGAACTTTTCCGGCTCGAAACCCTCCATCGGACACGTGTCGATCCCGAGCACAGCGGCACTGGTGATAAATTGGCCGAGCGCGATATAAAGTTGATGGGTCTGCCACGTGTCGAGCCGACCCGCCGCCCTCGCCTGGTCGAGATTGTCCACGGCCATCTGCCGAAAACGCGCGAGCGAGTCCGGCGCGACTCCCTGCACCTCCGCCATGCGCGCGACATGCCGGTCCACATGCTCGGCCCCAAGATCTTGGCGCACGGTAAAAACGACAAAGTGGGAGCAATCCGCGCACTGCGCCTGGTTCCATGCAGCAGGCACGAGCCGCGCCTTCACTGCCGCATCCGTCACGACGAAAAATTTCCACGGCTGCAACCCGATCGAGGAGGGCGCCAGCACTAGCGCCTGCTCGAGCGCCAGCCACGTGGCCTCGGCAATCTTGCGTGCCGGATCGAACTTGCGCGTGGCATAGCGCCAGTTCAGCGCCTCAAGGAGTTGCTGGGGAGAAAGTGCCATCGGCATAAGCGTAAGAATTTAGCCAATTTCGACTCACCAGGCCCGAGCATATTGGTTCGGTGCCGCCGGCTGCGGCTTAACGCGCAGCGCCCGTGCCGCGCGCAACGGCCAGTTCGGATCGCGCAATATCTCGCGGGCAAGCAGCACGACATCAGCCTGTCCGTTGCGCACAATTTGATCAGCCTGCATTGGATCGGTAATCATCCCGACTGTCGCCGTCGCGATGTTCGCCTCGCGGCGCACCCGCTCCGCAAACGGAACCTGAAACCCTGCGCCCACCGGAATCTTCGCGTTGGGAATGCCGCCCCCCGTGCTGCAATCGATCAGATCGACGCCCTCGGCTTTCAACCGGCGCGACAGCTCCACGGTTTCTTCGATCGTCCAACCTCGGTCCGCCCAATCCGTGCACGACAGTCGCACGGTCAACGGCAGGTTTTCCGGCCACACCGCTCGCACGGCCTGCGTAGTTTCTATCAGAAAGCGGATGCGGTTTTCGAAGTTGCCGCCGTAACGATCGGTGCGTAGGTTCGAAAGCGGGGACAAAAACTCGTGGCTCAAATAGCCATGCGCCGAATGCAGTTCGACCCATTCAAAACCGGCGGCGAGCGCTCGCGAAGCCGCGGTGGCAAAATCTTTCTGCAACCGCGCAATCTCGGCGATCGTGAGTTCGTGCGGAGTCTTGGTCAAGGTGTCGCCAAAAGCGATCGCACTCGGCGCCACGACCGGCCAGCCACCGGCAGCGTCATCGAGATGCGCACCGCCTTCCCACGGACGCGCCGCACTCGCTTTGCGACCGGCATGCGCCAGCTGGATCGCAGCCACGGCGCCCAGTGCCTTAACGAAACGAGTAATTCTCGCGAGCGGGTCGACGTGTTCATCCGCCCAGAGTCCCATATCACCCGGCGTGATGCGGCCCTCCGGCGCGACCGCCGTCGCCTCGGCAATGACCAACCCTGCGCCTCCCGTCGCTCGTGCGCCGAGGTGAACCAGATGCCAGTCGTTCGCCGCCCCATCCTCGGCGGAATACATGCACATCGGCGAGACGCCGATGCGGTTGCGTAGCGTGATGGACTTAATCGTGAGCGGATCGAAGAGATGCGGCATGGCACGACGAAGAAGAAGCCTTCTCCAAATTTCGCAACCTGCCCGTGCAACTCCGGGACCCAACCGTTGAGCGCCTCGAGATCGCGTAGCCTCGCGCCAACTGCGGCACAGGGCCGGCCCAACGGAATCTGATTTGCGCCAGAAGCAAAATGCGAACCGTCACGCGGCTCTCGCCACGGTCCCGCATTGGCCCTATTAAACGTTGGGCCAGTATTTGCTGCGGCTCGCTCGTTCATAACAAAATTTTTGGGGCGGACTTTCGCCCGCCCCGCTAAATCCGGAGGCGCCTTATGATTCCCCATACTTACCTTGAGCACAGTCTGTCGGTGCTCCACGCCCGTCTGAGTCATCCCAGCCGTTCGTTCTACTCCGCCCCCCACAGCGAGGCGGCTCCCTTCATCACCATTTCCCGTGAAACCGGCGCCGGTGCCACCAGTTTGGGCCGCAAACTGGTGCCGTTGCTCAATCAGGAACTCACCATCGGTAGCAACGGCTGGGTATTCCTCGACAAGGATCTGCTCACACAGGCGCTCCTGCATCACCAACTGCCGGCGCAACTCGCCGACTACCTGCCGGAAGATCGCGTCTCGGAAACGAAGGCGGTCATTGGCGAATTACTCGGCTTGCATCCCTCGCTGTGGCAACTCGAACAAAAAATTTCCGAGGCCATTCTCCAACTCGCGCACGTCGGGCATGTCGTGTTTGCCGGTCGCGCGGCCCACCTCATCACTCGCGCGCTGCCAGCCGGGCTGCACATCCGACTCGTGGCTTCGCTGACCTCCCGGATCGCGCGCATGGCCATCGAGCTTAATTGTCCGCGCGACCAAGCCTTCGCGCACATCGAGAAAAGCGATCTCGCGCGCAAACGCTACGTCCGGGCGCACTTCGACCGCGATCTGGAAGATGCCCATCAATACGACTTGGTGATCAACACCGACCAACTCTCGCCCGCCGCGGCCGCGCGCGTTGTCGTAACCGCGCTGCACGAACGCCTCAAGGCTCTGGCCGCGTCCGCGAAGGAGTCCACCGGCGCCACCGACTGATCGCTTACTGCCGTCCCCAGCGTTCGGCGAGCACTCCGCAAATCACGAGTTGCAGGGGATGATAGATCATGATCGGCAGCAAAATCAGGCCGAGGCCCGGATGCGCTCCGAAGATCAATTTCGCCATCGGCACACCTGACGCCAGCGTCTTCTTCGAGCCGCAAAACATCGCGGTGATCCGATCTTCGCGGGCGAAACCGAGCGCGCCGGACGCCAGCGACATCACGGTCATCGCGAGCGCAAAGAGCGCCAGCGCGAGGCCCAGCACGACCCACAACTGAAATGAACCATGCCCTGACCAGACGTGCTGCCGAAACGAGTCACAGAACGACGTGTAAACCAGCACCAAGATGGTGCCGCGATCGACGAGGTTGATGCGCGGCTTGTGGCGCAATGCGAAGGCCCCGAGCCAAGGATGACAGGCCTGCCCAAGCGCGAGCGGCAGCACGAGCCACCGGAGTAGATCCAGAATGACGGGACCGAGCGGCGGCATCTGCCCGCTCGTGCGCAACACCAAGGCAATCCACAGCGGCGTGAGAAACACGCCGATCAGGCTGGAGAGCGTGGCGTTGAAGACGGCACCGGCGACGTTACCGCGCGCCGTCGCCGTCATCGCCACCGACGAGGAGACTGTTGACGGCAATGCGCAGAGGAACATCAGGCCCAGCTTCAGCTCCGGTGCGACGCTGTCGCCGAGCGTCGCATAGAGTCCAATCCCGAGGAGCGGAAAAAAGAGAAACGTGCAGCCTTGCACGACCGCGTGCAGCCGCCAGTGGAGCGCGCCGGCGCGCATCGCGCCAAACGACAGGAGCACGCCGTGAAGAAAAAAAATCAGGGCGACGCCCGCCTTGGTGACCAGTTCTGGATGCAGCCAGCCGCCTGCCGCACCCGGCGCGGGCCAGGCCCACGCGAGCGCCGTCGCCGCGATCATGCCGAGGAGGAACCAGTCGGGTTTCAGTTTCATGCGCGTCATGCAAACTTCGCCCGCACTTTCGCCAGCACCGCCGCGAGATCGTCGCGGCCTTCGATTTTGAGCGCCCACAGCATCCCAGCGTAGCTCGCCACGCCCGCGCCGATGAGCACTGCCAGACCACACATGTCCGCCAACTTGGACGCGGGCAGCGCGTGCGACCACAGCCACCAACCCGCGCCGACCAGCGCGCCCATCGCCACGCTCGCTGCGATCACTTTCGCGAGATCGCGCACGAGATGCGTGAAGTGAAGTCCGGAATGCCCGCGCGCCAGTTGGCGTTGCAGATACCACGCCTGCACGACGATCGCCAGGTTGCTCGCAAGCGCGAGGCCGACGGTGCCGAGCGGTCGCATGAGGACGAGGCTGAGCCCGAGATTGATGACGAAGCTCAAAGCCGCTGCGCGCACGGGCGTGGCGGTGTCCTTCTGCGCGTAGAACGCGCGCAGCACGAGGTTCACAAATGAGAAAAACGGCAGCCCGAGTGCGAAAACCGCCAGCACCGGCTGCATCAACGCCGTGTCGGCGGCATGAAAGGCGCCGCGCTGAAACAGCACGCGCACGATCGGCACCGCGAGCACGACGAGTCCGACCGCGGCGGGAATGTTGATCACGAGGATGAGCCGCATGCCTTTGCGGTAGGCGCTGCCGAGATTATACCAGTCGCCCGCCGCGGCGTATTTTGAGATCAACGGGAAAATCACGGTGGAAATTGCGACGGCGAAAACACCAATGGGCAGCTCCATCAGCCGGGTGGCGAGGTTCAGCACCGTGACCGCCGAATCGTTGAGCGAGAGTCCGACGAATCGCGCCACCGCGATGTTGATGAGATAAATTGCCGAGCCGAAAACTGTCGGCCCCATCAGCCGGATGATTTGCCGCACGGGCTCGCCCGCCGACAAGTCGAGCCGTGGACGCCAGCCTTCGCGCATGAGGGCCGCAGCTGGCACCGCCATTTGAAAAAATCCTCCCACCAGCGCACCGCAGCACAACCACAGCACGCGGCCTTCGGACGTCGTGGACCAACCCGCGTAAGCCGCGCCACCAAGCGCCGCGATCATCGCGAGGTTCAGCCAAATTGGCGACAGTGCCGGCTCGAGAAAACGCTGCAGCGTCTGCAACGCAGCACTGAACGCTGCCGCGAGGCATACGCACACTAGGTAAGGAAACAAGATGACCGCCAGATTCGCGGCCTCAAGCCAGCGCCGAACGGTCTCATGCTCGACACCCCAGCCTCGCGCTACGCCCGCCAGGTGCCCCGCTCGCAATAGCAACGCCATCGCAAGCAACACGATCGCGCTGGTGATGACGAGCAGCCAACTCGCGACCTGGTTCACGAGTGCGAAAGCTCCCGTCCGTTCGCGCGCGCGCAGTTCGTCGTTTAGGGTCGGCACGAACGCCGCGGTCAGCGCGCCTTCGCCGAGCAGCCGCCGAAAAAGATTCGGCAGCGTGAACGCTGTGTAAAACGCCGACGCCAGCGCCGACGTGCCGAACACCGCCGTCACTAGCATGTCGCGTCCGAGCCCGAGCACGCGCGACACCATCGTGAGCGAGGCCACGACGCTGATATTTTTGAAACTCTTCGACACGCGGGAAGTTTTCGGACGAGCGGCGGCGTGGGCAAGACCTTAACCCTCGCCTACGGCGCGAGGCCGCGCCGCTCAAGCTTATCGAGCGCGGCGTGGGTGGCCGCTTCGAGTTCACCGGCATCTCGCCAGTCGCGCTCGAAAGCCGCCACGAGCACGCCTCTTGCGCCGTCGGAGACCCCGCGCGAGCCGAGTGCCTCGCCGAGCGACAAGCCCGCGTTGCGATAAAACGGATGCAGGGTGCGCGACAGTCGGTTCAAATCCACCTCGCGCCGTCGCAATTCGGCATCGACCATGGGCTCGTGCGCATGCGCGAGGACAGTCGATAACGGTATCACCGCCTCGCGCCCGTCGACCGCGAAAACAAAGCGCGCGACGCTCGCAAGTTCGTCGCGCGACTCAGCGGCCTCGAGCGTCGGCAACGATCGAACCCGCCGCAAGTGGTGCCATCCCGTCTGCCACCACAACTCGCGATCGGCATCAGTCGCAAACCGCCCCGGAAAACTCGCCGCCAGCGTCTTGCTGCCTTCACCGCCGCCGAGCAAGCCGCGCAACATCCCCGGCCACTCGCTTGCGTTGCCTGACTCGGTCTGCAGCCACGCGAGCAGCCACTCCGCGCCGACGGTCAGGCTTCGCGCCTCGACGTCACCGCGCCGCGCATCAAGCAGCTCCGAGAGTGCGGGCGGATCGAACCGGTCGCTCTCCTGTTTCAGCGCATCGAACGTCGCAGGCTCCGCGTGCGTCTGCCACCAGCCCACGCTCCCAAGTTCAAGCCACAGCGGCGCCGCAAGTTTATCGGTCACGCCATGCTGCGTGACCGCGAGGCGCAAGAGCAACGCCTGCACCAATCCGCGCCGCAGAAAATAATTCGGCGTCTGCTCGCTCCATCCCACGCGCACCGACACCACTCCACCAACTTCGACGACGACGCGAAATGGCGCCATCTCGCGCCATTCGGCGATCGGCACAAGTCGCACGAACACTGGCGACGAAAATCGATCGGGCAATCCGAGCGGCACCGCCAGTGTCCGCCACGCGTCCTCTGCACTCGCCGCCACCGTTTCCGCCGAGGCGGCCTCCAACGCGGCAACCTCGAAGTGACCCGGCGCACTTTGAAACACAACTGGTGCGGGTGCAGCCCGCGCCCATGCTACCGCCAGCAGTGCCAACCCTGCGAACCGCGCAGGCGTTCGGATCACGGCATTGTCAGCCGGAGCACGTTGCCATCAACGGCGACATCGGCAAGCTTCGGCCAAGCGGCCGCGACATCCTCCGGCACCGGGAGCGCGGCGATGAATTTTTGTGTCACGATGCCCGCGGCGAACGGCACGCTCTGCAACGGACACGACCCGAGATAGAGCGTGTCTGCGGCAAAGGCGAAGCCCCCGCCTTTCTTCACAAACGCTCCGTCGGCAACCACCGTGACCACCTGTTCGAGCCCGAGCGCATTGAACGTCACGGGCACGGCGATTTGAATCTTGCCCTCGTGTAAACGGAAATTCGGACCGCCAAGCGCGATCATTTCACCCGTCGCAGCTGGCGCGCCGGACTTCGCTGTTTTCTCCGGGGCTTTCGCTTTTTCCGGCGCCTTGGCCTTGTCGCCAGTTTTCGGTTTCGCAGTCGAAAGTGGCTGCGGTGGCGGCAGGAACGAATTGATTTCGTCCTCCGTAACCGTGGTCGATGCGCCTTGGGTAAACTGCTTCCGTTTCGCCGCGGCCGCCTTGGCTTTGGCGCTGTCGCGCGAACCCTGCACGTAGTAAACGGTGCCGGCCGTTGGCTCCTTCGGCATTTCCTTCACTGCTGCAATCGGCTTAATCGCCAGCAAGATCACACCGAGGAAGATTCCGAGGGCGACGCTCAGCGCGGCACCAAAGATGACTTCCGCCCAACTTGGCTCGTGGGTTGATCGATCAGCTGTTTTTGCGCTCATGGGATTTCTTGGAGAGTAAATTACTTCGTCGCTACGGCACCTTTACTTGAAGCCGGGGTGGCCGCCGTCGTCGCCGCTGGCTTGGCTTCGACGGGTTTCGTTTCGGCCGGCTTAGCGTCACCACCGGCTTTCCGCTTTTCCTTCGCCGCTGAATCCTTGTTCCGGTAGTCCGTGATGTAGAAACCGGAGCCTTTGAAAATCAACCCGGCCCCACCACCGACGAGGCGTTTCACTCCGGACTTTTTGCACTTCGGGCATTTTTTTAACGGCTCGTCGCGCATCGACTGAACTAGTTCGAAGGCGTGGTGGCATTTCGGGCACTCATACTCGTAAGTTGGCATGGTTGGGAACGCGGCTGTTATGGGTGGCCCGCTGGACGTTGGCGAGTGCGGAGTGGTGCGGGGCTCGCGGTTGGCAATTTTGTTTGATGGCCAGCCGGAAGCCGGTGCTACTTCACCGCCGATGGATTTCACCGCTGAACTCAAACGCCACGTGGCCCGAGTCGAGCGCGGACTCGATCAATTCGTGCCCCGCGCCGACACGCGACCCTCGCGCCTGCACACCGCGATGCGCTACTCGCTCGAAGCGGGCGGCAAGCGCCTCCGCCCTGTGCTTCTGGTCGCCACAGCAGAACTCTTCGGCACGCGCGACGACTCCCCGCTGGCCGCGGGCAAGGCTGACGCACTTGCCGCCGCCGTCGCCCTCGAGTGTGTTCACACCTACTCGCTCATCCACGACGACCTGCCGTGCATGGACAACGACGACCTCCGCCGCGGCCGCCCCACCGCGCACAAGCAGTTCGACGAGGCGACCGCTCTCCTCGCTGGCGATGCACTCCTCACGCACGCCTTCGCCCTGCTCGGAGAAAATTATCCCGATCCCCTCGCCGCCACGCTCGTCCGCGAACTCGCCAACGCCGCCGGCAGTCGCCACCTCATCGGGGGCCAAATGGAAGATCTGCTGGCCGAGAAAAAGTCCGACGCCACGCCCGACGAACTCGAATTCATTCACCTCAATAAAACCGCCGCGATGATCGAAGCTGCGCTCGTGATGGGCGGCCTGATCGGCCAAGCCAACGAAGACGCGATCACCACGCTCCGCCGCGCCGGCCGGCACCTCGGATTGGCGTTTCAAATCGTCGATGACATCCTCGATGCCACTTCGGACACCGCCACTCTCGGCAAGACCGCCGGCAAGGATCTGAAAGCCGGCAAGACCACCTTCGTAAAACTCCACGGACTCGACGCCTCCCGGCGTTTCGCCCAGACCAACACCCAGAGCGCGGCCGAGGCCCTTCGCACCTTGCCCGGCGACGCCAGTTTTCTCACGTGGCTGGGAACGTCGCTGGGATCGCGCCCCAAATAGGCAATTGGTCGGAACTTCCGGGTTCCGTTCCTCGTCACACTCGCATGGCTGCGGGCCACTCCCAGTCCCACATGCAAACCGGTTTTTTCACCAAGCGTGCGGTGCTCGCCGCTGCCGTTCCCAGCGGACTGATCGTGATTGGTCTGATCGATTTTGCGACGGGTTTCGATCTGCTGATGTCGTTTTTCTATCTGCTGCCCGTGGCCCTGTGTGCGTGGCATTTCGACCGGCCCGCCGTGATTGCCGCCGGGCTTTTCGCGGGCTGCGTCTGGTTTGCCGCCGATCTGGCGTCCAATCCCGTTTACGAAAACACCTGGGTCCGCTTCTGGAATGCCGCGATGTGCACTGCCTCCACCCTCGGAATCGGCATCCTGCTGAACTATCTGCGCCGGACCCTCCGCGAGCGGGAAGAGGCCAACGCAGCGTTGCAGGCGGCCCTGACAAAGTTGGAAGCGTCCACCAAGGAAGCCCGCGCGTTGACAGACCAACTCCAAGTCGTCTGCGCGTGGACCCAGCGGATCCGGATCGATGGCAAATGGATGAATCTGGACGAGTTTCTGTCCAATCACCTCAAGCTGAAACTCACCCATGGGATGTCGCCGGAAGCGATGGCCAAGATGCTCGCTGAACTGGAGCAAGTCACAAATCAAGCCGTCGAGTGATCGCACCCAAACGGCGGTGCCAGGTGTGCAGGCGACGCGGCTCAGCCCAGCGACAGCTTGAACTCCACGGACTCGCGCAGGGCTTCCCAACTGGCGTCGATGATGTTGTCGCTCACGCCCACGGTGCCCCAGATGGTCTTGCCATCGCCACTCTCGATAAGCACGCGGGTGCGCGAACTCGCGCTCTGGTTGCCTTCGAGAATGCGGACTTTGTAGTCGCGCAGCGTCATCGCCCGGAGTTGCGGGTAGGTCTTTTCGAGCGCGAGCCGGAGGGCCTTATCTAGCGCGCCAACGGGGCCGGTCTCCTCAGCGACGGTGTGGACGGATTCGCCGTTGACCGTGAGTTTTACAGTCGCCTCGGCCCACAGTTCGGCGCCGTGCCGCTCGATGATCACGCGGTAGCCCTCGATCGCGAAAAATGTTTTCCGCTGCGCGAGGTGCTTTGCCACGAGCAGTTTGAACGACGCATCGGCGGCCTCGTATTCGTAGCCACGGAATTCGCGCTCCTTCAGCTCCTCGATCAGGTCTTTCATCGCCGGGTGCTTTTCGTCGAGCGCCACGCCCATCTCCTTTGCCTTGAGGGCGAGGCTGCTGCGGCCGGCCATGTCGGAGACGAGGACACGCGTGCGGTTGCCGACCAGCGCGGGGTCGATGTGCTCGTAGCTGCGCGCCAGTTTCTGGGCGGCGTTGGCGTGGAGACCGCCCTTGTGGGCAAAGGCCGATTGGCCGACGAACGGTGCCTTCGGATCGGGCCGGAGGTTTGCGAGTTCGTCGAAAAACAGCGAGAGGTCGCGGAGCTGCGCGAGTTGGGGAGCGCAATGCGCGGTGCGGTCCATCTTCAACAGTAGATTCGGGAGAATGGTGACGAGGTTGGCGTTGCCGACGCGTTCACCGTAGCCGTTCATCGTGCCCTGCACGAGGGTCGCGCCGGCGGCGATGCCACCGAGGGAAAGTGCCACGCCGAGGCCGGAATCGTTGTGACAATGCACGCCGATCTTGTCGGCGCCGAACTCTTTCACGGCGCGCGCGACGATGGTCTTGAACTCATCGACAAGGGTGCCGCCGTTGGTGTCGCAGAGCGTGAGGTTGCTCGCACCGCCGCGGACGGCCGCCGCGAGTGTCTTCAGCGCATAGTCGGCATCGGCTTTGAAGCCGTCGAAGAAGTGCTCGGCGTCGTAGATAACTTCACGGCCTTGCGCGACGAGATGCCGCGTGGAGTCTTCGATCATCGCTAGGTTTTCCTCAAGTGTGGTCTTGAGGATTTCGGTGACGTGGAGGGTCCACGTCTTGCCGACGATGGTGAGGACGGGCATCTCGCTGTCGAGGAGTGTGCGGAGTTGGGCGTCGTCAGACGGCTTGACGCCGGCGCGTCGCGTCGCGCCAAACGCGGCGAGGCGCGCGTGCTTGAGCTTCAGGTTCTTGGCCTCGGCAAAAAAGGTGATGTCGCGCGGGTTGGAGCCCGGGAAACCGCCCTCGATGTAATCCACGCCAAACTGATCGAGCCGCTCCGCGATGAGCAGCTTGTCGGTGACGGAAAAGCTGATGCCCTCGCCCTGCGTGCCGTCGCGGAGCGTGGTATCGTAGATTTTGACGTTGGAGTTTTTCATAGTTGGAAAAACAAAACCCCGGACGGTGAGGCCCGGGGTCAGAGAGAATCGCGTTTAGTCAGGAACTCACGCCATTTCTCCGCGCCCGGGCGCGCAGCCAATAATAATGCTGCTAATCACGCTAAAGATGGCGGGGGCGGTGGACATGAAGAAGGGTGCGCAGAAAAAGCAACCGTCACGCCGCTGTCCATCCTGTTTTTCCCGGCCGCAGCTTTGGTAGAACATTTCCGGCGGCGCGGCGTCACACTGGACGTTCCACCTTTCACTTCATGTCCATCCTTTCTCTTCCCCTCGCCTGTGCGCTTTCCCTTTTCGCGTTAGCGGGTTGCCAAAGTGAAAACTCGCGCACGGTGCGCGCCGGCAGCGGCACGGGCGGCGCCCCGATGACTGCCAGCGGCGAGCTCGCCATCGCCAATCCCAAACCGATGGATGCGCAAACCACGTTCTTCAACGCCACGCTGGGCGTCGAAGCCATGCTCGCGAAGTCCGATGCGGTTTGGAAAACTGCTAATCCCGCCGACCTTGGCGGCCGCAGCGGTGGAGGCGGGCACGGCGGATTTGGCGGTGGTCTCGGAGGCGGCGGTGGTGGGAGGCGTGGCGGTCGTGGTGGTGGCGGAGGAGGCGACGCGCCCGCAGCAACCGCCAGCGACATTCTGCCACGCACCCCAACGATTCGCACCAGCAACGCCCCGCCAATTCAACTGCGGCTGCGGCTCACCAACCACGGCGAACAACCAGTCGACATCGAAGTGCTCGATTTCAATTCCGAGCTGGGCAACTTCGCCGTGCAACCTGAGAAAATCACCGTGCCGTCTCACGAATCTCTCGAAGCCGATCCGATGATTTCTCGGTTGGGCGTGCCAGCGGTCGAGGAAATCCCGATCACTGTGCGCATTCGGATCGGCGGAAAAACCGGACGGACAGAATCGCAGATATTAAAACTGCGCCCGCGCGACGAACCACCGACCACAGCTCCGATCGCGAAATAACGATGTGGGTGAGCTGCCGAGTCGTGCACTATCGTCCCGCTCAGCTTAGTGCTTTCACGGCGGCGGCATAGTTCTCGACCGCTTCGGTCGGATTGCTGGCCAGAAAATTCAAGTCGCGCAGCAGACCATCGCGCAATCCGTAGATCCAACTGTGCACGTTGAGCTCCTGACCGCGTTCCCATGCATCGCGCACGATCGTCGTCGAACACACGTTGGCTGCCTGCTCGACCACGTTGAGTTCGCAAAGTCGCGCACTGCGCGCCGTTTCATCGGCCAGCCGGCACAGACATCCGTCGTGCTTTTCACGCACGTCCTGCACGTGCCGCAGCCAGTTGTCGGCGAGACCAACTCGCTCGCAGCGCAATGCGGCGCGCACACCGCCGCAGCCGTAGTGACCGACGACCATGATGTGTTTCACTTTCAAGACATCGACCGCGAACTGAATTACCGAGAGGCAGTTCAGGTCCGTGTGCACGACGACGTTTGCAATGTTGCGATGCACGAACACTTCGCCGGGCAGTAGCCCGATGATCTCGTTCGCCGGCACGCGACTGTCCGAACAGCCAATCCACAGATACTCGGGCGACTGCTGTCGCGCGAGCTTCAGGAAAAATTCCGGATCGCGCTGGCTGATCGCTTTCGCCCAGGCTGCGTTCTGGTCGAAGAGGTGGCGGAGTGCGTCCATGCTAGCGGGTATCGTTTTCGGCGGCTGGCGAGTGTCCACCCCAAACCATTCCGCGTCGAAGCGCGATCACATTGTCCGCCGAGCCGTGATTCACTCGCCGCTGCGGCAAACAAGGATTTTGCCTTGCACTTGAAAATTTACTGACTCGCGCCGCGCAACATGTCGGACTTGCCCGCGTTTTCCCCGCATTTGTTAGTTCCCACTATGAACCTACGCTCTCGCCCGTCCCTCCTGCGTCGTTTCGGTTTGTTCGTCGCGCTCGCGGCCACAGTGCTGGCCCAACCGCCCGCGACCCCTCCGTCCGCTGCGCCCGCCGCCTCGACCGAGGACTACGTAAAGGCACACTACACGAAATACGAATATCGCATCCCGATGCGCGACGGGAAACGACTCTTCACTTCCGTTTACGTGCCAAAGGACACCGCACAACCGTGGCCGATCCTGATGGATCGCACGCCCTACAGCGTCGGCCCCTACGGCGAGGACCAATACAAAAAAAACCTCGGCCCGTCGGATGAGTTTGAAAAGGCCGGCTACATCTTCGCCTACCAGGACGTGCGCGGCCGCTACCTGAGCGAGGGTGACTTCGTCGAAATGCGCCCGCACCTCGACGTGAAGAAATCTCCGCAGGACACCGACGACAGCTCCGACACCTACGACACGATCGAGTTTCTCCTCAAACACGTGCCGAACCACAACGGCAAGGTCGGCATCTGGGGCATCTCCTACCCCGGCTTCTACACCTCCGCGAGCATCATCGACTCCCACCCGGCTTTGAAAGCCGCCTCACCGCAGGCACCGATGACCGACCTGTTTAAGGGCGACGATGCCTACCACAATGGTGCGTTCAAACTCGCCGCGAATTTCGGCTTCTACACCGGCTTCAAGCCGATGATCGAACCGTCGACGCCACCGAAAGTCACCGTGCCCTTCGACATGGGCACGCCCAACGGCTACGAGTTTTATCTTAACACCGGCGCGACCATCAACCTCGACAAAAATTATCTCAAAGACGGCAACTGGCTCTTCCATGACCAGCTCACGCACACGACCTATGACGATTACTGGAAGGCCCGCGACCTCTCCGCCCACCTGAACAAAATCACCTGCGCCGTCCTCACCGTTGGTGGCTGGTTCGACGCCGAGGATCTCGCGGGACCGTTCCGCACGTTTCACTCAATCGCGGAAAAAAATCCCGGCACCGTGAACCAAATCGCTCTCGGCCCGTGGGTCCACGGCGGCTGGGCGCGCAGCGACGGCGATCGGCTTGGCGATATTTCCTTCAATGCGAAGACCGCCGAGCATTTCCGCAAAGACATCCAGTTCCCGTTCTTCGAGTTTCACCTCAAGGGCAAAGGCAAGGGCCTCGCCACCGCCACCGTCTTTGAGACCGGCACCAACGTCTGGCGCAGCTACGAGACGTGGCCGCCCGCCGCCGCCAAACCGCAGACCCTCTACCTCCGCGCTGGCGGCAAGCTCTCCTTCGAGGCTCCCGCCGACTCCGAAGCCGCCGACGCCTACGTGAGCGACCCTGCGCACCCGGTGCCGTTCACCAGCTACATCACCGACACGGTCCCGCAACGCTACATGATCGACGACCAGCGCTTCGCCGCCCAACGCGCCGACTTGCTCGTCTTCCAAACCGATCCGCTCGAAGAAAGCCTCACCATCGCCGGCCCAATTTCGCCAAAGCTCTTCGTCGCCACCAGCGGCACCGACTCCGACTTCGTCGTGAAGCTCATCGACGTCTACCCAAACGATTATCCCGATCCGCCGCCAGCCGTCGCCGCCGACGGCAAACGCGTGCTCGGCCCGCCGCCGATCCGCATGGGCGGCTACCAGCAACTTCTCCGCGCCGAGCCGTTTCGCGCGAAGTTCCGCAGCAGCTGGGAAAGGCCCGAGCCGATGACGCCGGGCAAAATGGAAAAGATTTCCTTCGAAATGCCCGACGTAAACCACACCTTTCGCCGCGGGCACCGCATCATGGTGCAGGTGCAAAGCTCGTGGTTCCCACTCGTGGATCGGAATCCGCAGACGTTCACTGACATTCCGAATGCGAAGCCGGAGGACTTCAAAAATGCCACCGAGCAAGTCTTCCGGTCGAAGACCGCCGCGTCGGGAGTCGAGGTGCTCGTCTTGCCGCAGCCGTAGGAGCAGAATGTCCCTCAGTCGGTCGGTGCCCAAAGCGCACTCCTTTGAAATATCCCCGACGCAGTTGCTACTCTGCCTGCGTTTGTTAGCGGTTGCGTTCCATGAACGACGCCGACGCGACTACCCTCATTGCCTCCTCTGAGGCTGAGGTGCTCGCGCGCACCAAGCGCTACATGCCGTGGCTCGTGGCCGTCGCGCTGTTCATGGAGAACCTCGACGCGACCATCGTAAACACCGCGGTGCCAACGATGGCGCTGAGCCTTCACGTCGCACCACTCAGTCTGAAAGGCGTGCTCACGAGCTACACGCTGAGCCTCGCCGTCTTCATCCCGATCAGCGGTTGGATGGCGGATCGCTTCGGCACGCGGCAGGTGTTCAAGCTCGCGATCGCGTTGTTCATGCTCGGCTCGCTGCTGTGTGGCATCGCGCCCAACGTCCCCATTCTCGTCGCATCGCGCATCCTCCAGGGCATGGGTGGCGCGATGATGACGCCCGTCGGCCGCCTCGCGCTCGTGCGGACCTTTCCGCGCTCGGAACTTCTGACGGCAATGAACTATGTCATCATCCCGGCGCTCATTGGGCCGCTGCTCGGGCCATTCGTCGGCGGACTGATCGTTCACTGGCTCCACTGGCGAGTGATCTTTTTTCTCAACCTGCCATTCGGTCTCGCTGGACTTTGGCTTGTGCGGCGCTACATGCCCGACTTTCGCGACGAAGACGCGCCGCCGCTCGATCGACTTGGTTTCCTCCTCTTCGGCACAGGCATCGCGCTGCTCTCCTATGTGCTCGAAGTGTTCGGCGCACACACGATGCAGCTGACCGACATCGGTTTCATGCTCGCCGGAGCGATCGTGTTGCTCGCGGTTTACGGCTGGCACGCCCAGCAAATCGCGGCGCCCGTTCTCTCACTCGGGATGTTTCGCATCCGGACGTTTTTCATTTCCGTCGCCGGTGGTTTTTTCACGCGGCTCGGCATCGGCGGCATGCCGTTTCTGCTCCCATTGCTTTACCAACTCGGCCTCGGCTATCCGGCTTGGCAGGCCGGCCTCGTCATGATGCCTCAGGCCGCTGCCGCTATCACCATGAAGGTGTGCAGCAAGTGGATCCTTGCACGCTTCGGGCACCGTCTCGTCCTGATCGCGAACACCGTGCTCCTCGGCGGCAACATCATGCTCTTCACCCAAATCGGCCCCGGCTCGCCCATCGCGGCGATTCTCGCGCTGAGTTTTTCTCAGGGTTTCTTCGCGTCGCTCCAGTTCACCAGCATGAACACGCTCACGTTCGCCGACGTTGCCGATCGCGACGCGTCGAAGGCCAGCAGCCTCTCCAGCACTTCGATGCAGATGTCGCTCAGCTTCGGCGTCGCGACAGCCTCGCTCCTCGCCGGCTGGTTCCTCGGCAACGTTGACCAGCACGACCCGGCCCAGACGGTTCCGGCGCTGCACAAGGCGTTTCTCGCGATGGGCGCGTTCACGATTCTGTCGTCGTTCATGTTCTGGCGGCTCACCGCCACCGACGGCGACAATGTCAGCAACCGCCGCCGCACCCCCGAATCCGCCGAGGCCGAAGCCGAGGCGTGAGTGCCGAGGCGGCCACCGGCGGATCACTTCGTCCGCCAGTTGGTCACGAGGAAATAGTGGTTCCGCCAACTGTGATAGACCACCAGCGTGGAGGTCGGCACCGTGGCGAACGAACCGAGCTGCTCTCCGACCAGCCGCACATCGCCGCGGGAGGCCAGTTCCCGAAGGCCGGACGCCGACCATTCGTCGCCATAATCGACGGCGCCCAATAGTAGCGGAGCTTTGCTCGACCGGAAGTGCGCCGCGATTGGTTCCAATTGCGAGGAGACAAGCAACTCCGACTGGAGCCAGATCGCCGGATACTGCGCGCGCAACGCCGCCTCGAAGACGAGGCGCTGCTTGCTGGCGCGTCCGGAAAATTCGAGCCCGACCAGTCGCCCGGTCAGAACCGCCGGTCGCACCACGAGCAGCGCGACCAACCCCGCGAAAAGCACCGGCGCCACCACCCGCCCGCGAGCGACGATCGGCTCAATAATTGCTGCGACGCCGAGCGCAGCCAGAATGAGCCCCAGCGGCAGCACGTGGCTCAGGTTGCGCTCGAAGAACACGCCCTTGGTCGCGAAGTAACTGGCGAATACCACGACGGGGCCGGCGAGCAGAGCCAGTTCCGCCCAGCGCCGTCGCCACGCAAGCGCGACCGTCCCCACCATCCCGCCCGCGATCACCGGCCAGCCGAGAGTCGCGATAAAAAAACCCGCCATCATGTCCGCGACGGGTCTGCCGTCGATGTGGCTGTGCGGCGGGTGCATGCTGCCGTATTGTGCCATCAGGTGCCGCACACCGCTGATGAACTGCGCCGGATGCGCCACAGCCCCAGGGGCACCGGCCGCAAAACCGGCCGCGAGCGCGACAGGCAAAACCGCCACGGCGACCCACCTCGTCCGCGTGTCCGTCCGACTCCACGCCGTCGCGAGCGGCACCAGCGGCAGCCACACGATCAGCAGCATGGACACTTTGCACGCCAGGAGCAGCCCGATGAGAAACGCCGCCGCGCCCAGTCCGGCCCGCCAATTCTCGCGCGGCCAGCACAAGGCGACCACCGCGAGTGTCAGCACCGTGGTGAACGCCTCCGGCCGCATGAAATGCGCTTCCTGCACGAGCTGGGTGGCAACGACCACCAGGGCACCCGCCCCGAGCGCGACCGCCCCGCCACCCGCGCGCCGCCCCAGCAGCATCGTCTGCCCCACCACGAGTGTTCCGAGAAGCACGGAAAAGAACCGGTAAACCCACAACCCTTCTCCCTCCGAGCGCCACGCCAGCGTGCCCGGGACGAGTTCCGCCAACCGGTAGAAAATATACGTCGCGTAGAGATGCGACGAAAAGTTGTATTGGTCGTAGCGCAGGTCGGACGTGAGGTCGGCTCGGGCCCAGTTGGTGTCCCAGTCGCCCGAGTGCCGCAAATGGCCGACGACTTGCATGGTGATATTTTCGTCGGGGACGAAATACGGCCCGTGATAATAAGCGACCCGCAACGCGAAGCCGGCGAGCAGGAGCACGCCAAACGCCAACAGCCACCCGCACACGGCGCCGCGCGAGCGCCCAACCTCGTGCGACGGGAGCGTCACTTGTGATCCCACGGGAGATGCACGTCCATCCGCGGGTGTTTCCAAACGTGGAAGACGTCGAACATTTTTCCCGGGTTCAGCACGCCGCGCGGATCGAGCGCGTGCTTCACCGCCTGCATCGCGCGGATTTGCGCCGGTGAATGCTGAATGCGCAGGAAGGGTGTCTTCGCCAGCCCGATGCCGTGTTCGCCGGAGATCGCTCCACCGAGTGCCACGACGGTTTCCATGAGGCGTTGCACCGCTTGCTCCGCCGCTCGGGTTTCCTTCGGATCGGCGCGGTGATACATGATGTTCACGTGGAGATTGCCGTCGGCGAGATGGCCAAAAGTCGGCACGTGCAGGCCCGACTCACGCTTCAACTGGCCAAGAAACTGCGCGAACTTTACGTAGCTGCGCATCGGCAGGACGACGTCCTCGTTGAGCTTAGCGTCGCCGAGTTCGAACATCGCGCCGGAGCACTTGCGCCGCACCGCCCAAAGTTGTTCCGCCTCCGCGCGAGTGCGGGCCACACGATGGCCCACGGCATGGGCGGCCGCCCACGCCAACAACCCGGCCCGCTGCTCCCGCACCTCTGACTTCGATCCGGCGAGTTCCAACAAAATCACCGGCCGGCCCGCTTGCCCCGGAAAAATCGTCGTCTGCATCGCGCGCTCGGCGCATAGCACACTCTCGCGATCGAGAAACTCACAGATCGCCGGTTGCACCCGGGCGCGGAACAGCGCGAGCGCCGCGCGCAGGGCCGCCGGCTCATCGCAAAACGAAGTGAGCAGCGTCCACCGTTCCGCCGGCTGCGGAATGAGTTTTAACACCGCGCCCGTCACCACGCCGAGCATCCCTTCGCTGCCGATCCACAGGTCGCGCATGTTGAAACCGGCGGAAAATTTTTTCGTCGCCGTGCCCCACTCCACATATTCTCCCGTCGGCAAAAATCCGCGCAGCGCCACGACGAAGTCGCGCGTCACGCCATATTTGCCGCCGTGCATGCCGCCGGCGTTGCAAGCAATGTTGCCACCGATAGTGCAGTATTCCTTCGACGACGGATCGGGCGGATAGAACCAACCTTTCGCCTCCGCTGCGCGCTGAAGATCGCCGACCTTCGCGCCGGATTGCACGTGGGCCATACCGGCGTCCTCGTCGATGGTGATCTTGTCCAGTGCCAACATGTCGAGCACCCAACCGCCCTGCACTGGCGCCGCGCCGCCAGTGAGCGTCGTGCCGCGGCCGCGGGTCGTCACTGGCACTCGAAACCGATTCGCGAGCACGAGCACCACGCCAACGTCCGCTTCCGTGCGCGGGCAGATGACCGCTTCGGTGGAAAATAAAATTTTGCTGCTGTCGAACGATGCCTCGCGGCGAGCTGCCGCATCGGTGCGCACGACACGAGCGCCGAGTTTACGTTTCAGGAGAGCGGTGGCCTTGACGAAGGTCTTCATCGGCCGCCAAGCGAACGCACTCCGCGCCGCGCCGCAACGCGATTTACTTCGCCACCGACAACGGCTTTGCGAACACCCCGAGGTTGTTGCCATTTGACCGCTGCTGACGTTCGCCGCCGGACTTGCCAGCGTTGTCGCTCGAGCCCAACGCGACACCGCTCGGCTGGTTGAGCACCACGACGTTGGCGCCGTCCGCCCGCACCAGCGTCGTCGAACCGCCGCCATCGAGATTCAGACCATCCTCCGCGCCAAACCGGCGGAGCCAGGCTGCGACTTCGTCCATCGTCGCACCTTCGCTGAAGCCGGGTTGACGTCCATCGATAGTAAGTAGAATCAAGAACCGCGCACCCTTCGACAAACCAACTGCAGTGCGGGGATGTGGCGTGCGATTGAATGCGGCCTCGGCGAACGCCGGCGTCACCCCGCGCACGAGCACGATTTCGGAACCGGCCACCGCCGTCCAAATATTCTCCGTGATAAATCCTGCGCCGGTTTTCGTGATCGTCGCGTGATGGTCCCGCGTGATGATCAAAGCCGCTGCACCTGTGCCATGGGTGACGGGCGGTGAAACTACGACTCCCCGCGACACTGCCAGCCCAATCAAATCCTTGTCGCCCGGGGTGCAGCACGGCGTGTAGAAGTTGGCGTTGATCGCGACCTGGAGGCGGTAGTGCGTGAGAAACTCACCCGTGGTTTCGCTCGTGGTTTGTTTCGGAGCGTCGCCGTTATCGGGCGTCGTGAACAGTTCAACGCCCGGCGCATCTAATTCGATCCGCACAGCAGAAACCTGCTGGAGTCTCGGCTCCGCAGCATCGGCGTCACCGCGCGCAAGCTCGACGCCTTGAAAAATCGCGACCCATGGCCCGACTGTTACCGCCGCCCGCAGCCGACATTCTAGCGAACCAAGTAGACCCATCATCACCGTCGTCCGCAGGGAGAACTGAAAAAAGACGGAACGCATAGTCATGAACCCACGCCAGCGAATACTACCCACGCAAGCAAATCGATTAGCCCCGGCAGGCTGGACGGAATGAACCACCGCGCATCCTCGAAAGGAAGTAGTCAGCGGTTCAGCAGCGCGGTGACGCGGGCACGACCAGGGATCCCGAGCTTGGAAAATATCGCGGCGAGCTGCGTCTTTATCGTCAGCGGGCTGCGGCCGAGTTCGGCTGCAATCTCGGCGGTGCGCAGGCCTTCGCGCATCCGCATCGCCACCTCGCGTTCGCGCGCGGAGAGCCGGGCGAGCAGCGCCACCGCACCGGGCGAAAGCGGGCGGTTGCGATCGCCGCGGGGTCGGCGGTAATCGAGTTGAATTTGAAACGTCGGTCGCAGTTGCGCGCTCGATCCTGCCGCGCGCAGGACGACCTGAGCGTGCAGCCCCAGATCGTGTTCGCTGACGGCGCGGGACTTGACGAGTGAAGCCCGCTGGCCGCGATCCGAGTTTTCCCATTGCGCGCGCAGTTCGGCACATGCCTGAGCGATAGGCGCCGGTACACGGAACGCGCGGCGCGCCTTCAGCGCCGCCGCCCCGCGCTCGCCGTAGTTCCAGACTGCGCAGCCGTGGGCCGCCTCGCCGTTGCGCCAGAGCAACCGCGACTCCCAATCGAGCAACAGCAGCCCGACCGGCACTTCCTCAAGCATCGCGGCAAACTGCTCTGCCTGAAAAATTTCCTCCTCGTGCGCCAACACGCGATCGAGGGCGACGTGGAAGTGCGCCTGCAGCGCGGCCGCGAACCGCTCCTCGCGTGCCGTGAAGTCCGGCTCGCCGCTCCGCCGATAGAGATGCACGACCCCCTGGATCGTGCCTTCGTGCCACGAGACCAGAGAGAGAAATTTATCCCAACCCTCGCGCTTCATCCCGCGCTGATAGAAAAAGGTCTCCTGCAATTCACCGCGAGTGATGACATCGGACAGCCGGCAAACCGGAGCGCGCGGGTGCCGCGCAAACCAAACCTCCGCCGGGTGCAGCCGACGCCAGTCGCGCGGCATGTAGGGATGGGCATGGCGGTAGATTTTATTTCCGTCGCCATCGCTGCCGCGGCCGATCTCAAAGGTGAAGGAGTCGCTTGGCAGCCCGTCCCGCACGAGCAATTGCAGGCTGTGCCACAAATCGCGTGCCCGGAGCGTCGCGTGCATCCGCAGCAAGTGCTCCGCGAACCACGGCGCCGCCAGCTCAGTCGCGGACGCAGCGGGGACACGGGGATTGGTCACGATGTCGGCCATGTCTCCACTGCAACCGCCGGCGGGGTGCGGTGCAACCACGCAGGTAACGAATTACACCGTTCGGCGTATGGCGGCAAAACCGGAGCGCGGCTACTGTAGTCACGTTCCTCCGCAGCCTCCCCTCGGCCGTGCTTCTTTGGATTTTGGTGCTAGGCACTCGGAATTCTAACTATGTCCATCGTCATCGTCTCCGCGACCCGCACACCGCTCGGCGCGTTTCAAGGCGCACTGGCCGCCGTGCCCGCACCGCGTCTCGGTGCGACTGCGATTCGCAGTGCGATTTCGGCGGCGAACATTCCGCCCTCCGCGGTCACCGACGTTTTGATGGGCTGCGTCCTCCAAGCCGGCCAGGGCCAGGCACCCGCGCGGCAGGCGGCGATCCACGCCGGCCTGCTGGCGTCCGCGCGCTGCGTGACGATTCACAAAGTCTGCGGTTCCGGCCTCCAAGCCGTGATGCAGGGCGCGCACGCGCTCGCCGCCGGCGATGCCACCATCGTAGTCGCGGGCGGCATGGAGAACATGAGCGCCGCGCCCTACCTGCTTCTCAAAGCGCGCGACGGATTCCGCCTCGGCCATCAGCAAGCCCTCGACTCTATCGTCCACGACGGCCTCTGGGACCCCTACAGCAATCTGCATATGGGCAACTGTGCCGAGCAGTGCGCGAAAAAATTCGCGTTCACCCGCGAGCAGCAGGACGCCTACGCCGCTGAGAGTTTCCGTCGCGCCAACGCCGCGCAGCAGGCCGGCCGGCTTGCCGAGGAAATCACGCCGGTCGAAATCACTGATGCAAAGGGCGTCGTCACTCACGTCGCGCACGACGAGGGACCAAAGAAAGTGAATTACGAAAAGATTCCGACTCTCCGCCCGTCGTTCGACAAATCCGGCACGATCACACCGGCCAACGCATCTTCGATCAACGATGGCGCAGCCGCACTCGTGCTCTCGACCCGTGAGACGGCGACAAAACTGGGAGCGCATCCGCTGGCTCGCATCGTTTCGTTCGGCGCGCACGCGCAGGAACCGGTGTGGTTCACGACCGCACCAATAACCGCCGCGCGGCATGCGCTGGATCGCGCTGGTTGGTCCGTTGCCGAGGTCGATTTGTGGGAGGTGAACGAGGCGTTCTCCGTCGTGCCGCTCGTGTTCATGCGCGAACTCGGCGTGCCGCACGAAAAGCTCAACGTCCGCGGTGGCGCGATTTCGCTCGGCCATCCGATTGGCGCGAGCGGCGCGCGCATTCTCGTCACGCTGCTGGCCGCCCTGCGCGAGCGCGGTGCTCGCCGCGGCGTCGCCGCGATCTGCATCGGCGGGGGCGAGGCTCTCGCCGTGTGCGTCGAGCGGATCTGAACGCGGTGCCACCATGAATGTCCCAGCGGCTGCAACCTTCTCCCTCGATGCCGATCACGTTGGCTGGGTCACGTTCGACGACCCGGCGGCCCGGGCCAACGTCCTCAATACCGTTATGCTCGACGCGCTCAACGCTGCGCTCGACGCCGCGACCAATGCGCGCCCCTCGGCACTCATCATCGTCAGTGGCAAAGCAACCACCTTTCTCGCGGGCGCCGATCTGAAGCAAGTCGACGCCTTACCCGATGCTGCGGGCGCCAGAGCGTTCTCGCGCGCCGGTCAGAAATCTTTCGCCCGCCTCGAGAATTTTCCCGCGCCAGTGGTCTGCGCGATTCACGGTGCTTGCGCGGGCGGCGGCTTCGAACTCGCCCTCGCGTGTCACTGGCGGATCGCGAGCGATACGGCCGTCACGCGCATCGGTTTGCCTGAAACGGGCCTCGGCACGATTCCCGGTTGGGGCGGCGGCGTTCGCCTCTCCCGGCTAGTCGGCGCGCCCGTTGCGCTGGCGCACATCTTGCACGCGCAACTGCTGCCGGTGCGTGCAGCGCTGCACGACGGTCTGATCGACGCGGTCGTCGCAGAGCCGGAATTGCGCGAAACGGCCCAGGTCGCGGCGATGAGATTTGCCCGCGCGGGCCTGCCGGCTCGCGTAAATCCGCCGCCACCACCGCCGGATTTTTTCACCCACTTGCGGGCCCAGACTCTCTCGAAATCTCGGGGCCAACAACCCGCGCTCCTCGCGGCGATCGCGGTCGTGGAGCAGGCAACCGCGCTCGAGGTGGCGCCTGCGCAGGAAGCTGAGGCGCGCGCCTTCGGCGATGTGACAGCCGGACCGGTGTGCAAGAATTTGCTGCACGTTTTCTTTCTGCGCGAAGCGGCGAGAAAGCAGACGTTGGCCGGGTGGTTCGCTGTCGCCGCATCGCGCCCCCTCGCTCCGATTGCCCGCGTTGGCGTGGTCGGCGCCGGCGTGATGGGCTCTGGCATCGCCCACTGGCTCGCGGTCCACGGCTGTGAAGTCGTGTTGCGCGATGTGCAGCCTGATTTTGTGGCACGCGGGCTTGGCGTAATCCGCGGCCTGTTCGATGATGCCGTGAAACGCGGGAAGCTGCTGCCCCACGATGCCGACACGGCGTTTGCCCACATCACGTCCACGACGGACTGGGACGGCTTTGAGGCATGCGATCTAGTGATCGAGGCGATCGTCGAGAACGCCGCGGCGAAGCAAAGTCTGTTCAGCGAACTCGCCCGCATCGTGCGGCCCGACACTCTACTCGCCTCCAACACCTCCGCTCTCCCAATCGATGAAATTGCCGGGCACGTGCCGCATCCGGAGCGCACACTGGGAATGCATTTTTTTAATCCTGTGAGCCGCATGCCGCTCGTGGAGCTGGTCCTCAGCCGTCAGACGAGCGCCGCCACCGCGGAGCGCGCGCTGGCGCTGGTTAAGTCGCTCGGCAATGCGCCCATCATCTGCCGGTCGTCACCCGGGTTTCTGGTCACGCGCGTCCTGTTTTTTTATCTCAACGAGGCCGTGCGACTCTGGGAAACGGGTGTGGCGACGGACGAGCTGGACACCGCGCTGCGCGACTTCGGCTGGCCGATGGGCCCGCTGCGGCTCATCGACGAAGTCGGGATAGACGTGACAGATTTTATTTTTGGCGAGATGGCGCACTATTTCCCCGAACGCTTTGCTCCGGCGACCGCGTGCCGCCAGTTGCTCGCCGCCGGCCTGAAGGGCCGCAAGAACGGCGCCAGCGCCGGCTTTTATCGTTACGAGGGGCGAGTCGAGTCCACCAACGACGCCGCCACGCGCGCTCTCGTCGCCGCTCCGGCCCTACGACACCGCGCTCCCACTGAAATCGCCAGTCACCTCATGCACGTGATGATCGACGAGGCGCGCCGTTGCCTCGCCGAAGGCGTGGTGCGCTCCCCCGACGACGTTGATTTCGCGTTGCTGAGCGGCACCGGATTTCCGGCGTTTCGCGGCGGCCTCCTGCGTTTCGCGGCGACGCAGCCGCCTTCGATTTTCCCATGCCCACCCTCACCTCCGATCTCTCCACCGAATTAAAACGCAAACTCCTCCTCACGATCCTTGAGAGCCGCCACGGCGATTTGCGCGAAGAAAGTTTGAACCGCCAAGGAAAGGGACATTTCCACGTCTCCGGCCAGGGGCACGAGGCGATGGCCGCCGTCGGGATGCTACTGGAGCCGGACGATTATGCGTGTCCATATTACCGTGACCGCGGCTTCGTGCTCGGGCGCGGCGTGACGACGCGACAGCTCGCGCTCGACTACATGGCGAAACGCGAATCGTCATCGCACGGCCGCCAGATGCCGTCGCATTATAGTTATCCGGAATTTCACATCTGGAGCGTGCCGACTCCGACCGCGTCGCAGCTCCTACCCGCCTGCGGCATGGCGTGGGGCATGCAGCTCGACGAAAAAAAGTCGCTCACCGTGGCGATGGTCGGCGATGCCGCGACGCGTCAGGGCGATTACTACGAATCGGTCGCCTTCGCGAAGGAGCGCAAACTGCCGTTGCTGCTGGTCGTCGAGGACAACGGCTACGGCATTTCCAGCCCCACGCGACGCACGAACCCGCTCGCGTTGAACGTCCTCGCCGCCGAGGAGTGGGTGCGCGTCGATGGCTGGGACGTCGAGCGCGTCCATCACGTCGCCGCGGAAGCGATGGCTAAAATCCGCGCGGGCGGCGGCCCGGTCTTCATCTGGATGACGCTCGAAAGGCTTTCCAGCCACACCAGCTCCGACGACCAGA
This sequence comes from uncultured Opitutia bacterium, assembly GCA_903840415.1. Taxonomy (GTDB): domain Bacteria; phylum Verrucomicrobiota; class Verrucomicrobiia; order Opitutales; family Opitutaceae; genus CAITWF01. Next base: position 125,103 of record CAIMFY010000017.1, read on the forward strand.
AAATTTATCGCTCGGCCGAGGAACTCGCCACGCTCAGCGATCGCGATCCGCTCAACGTCCTAAAATACCAACTCGTCGCCGAGGACGCGCTCACGCTGGAAGAGTTTGAGCAACTCGACGGCGAAATGAAGGAGCGCGTCCGCGCCGACTATCTCGCCGCCGAGAAGGCCGAGAATCCCCTCCCCGGCGAACTCGAGGCCAACGTCGTCCACTCGGCGCCCGACCTCGATGAGACGATGTTCGGCCCCGGCAAATATCGGATGGGCGACTTGATCAACCTCACCCTGCGCGCCGGCCTCGCCGCCAATCCGCGCCGCGTGATCTTTGGCGAGGACGTCGAGGATCCAAAAGGCGGCGTCTTCACACTCACGAAAAAACTCTCGACCACGTTTCCCGCGCAGGTGTTCAACTCCCCGCTCGCCGAGTCCACCATTCTCGGCGTGGCGTGCGGACTCGCGAGCTACGGGCGGCTACCGGTGTTCGAGATGCAGTTCATCGACTTCATCTATCCCGGCTGGAACCAGCTCGTCACGAATCTCGCCACACTGCGCTGGCGCACCTTCGGCAAATGGACTTGCCCCGCCGTGATCTACGCGCCCTACGGCGCCTATCTGCCCGGCGGCTCGCTCTGGCACTCGCAGGCCAACGAGGCGGCCATCGCGCATTTCCCCGGCCTCAACGTCGTGATCCCAAGCACACCGGAGGACGCCGCCGGCCTACTCTGGTCTGCGATGCACGGCGACGATCCGACGATTGTTCTGATTCCAAAACACATGCTCTGGGCCGAGCGCGAAGTGCCGACTTCGATCGTGGCCGTGCCGATCGGTCAGGCTCGCGTCGTCAGCTCCGGCAGCGACGTCACCGTCGTCGCCTGGGGCAACACCGTCGAAAAATCCCTCGAAGCGATCGCGCAGCTCGGCGCCAGCGTCAGCGTCGAACTCATCGATCTCCGCTCCATTGTGCCGTGGGATCGCGAGACCATCGAGGAATCGGTGCGCAAAACCGGCCGGCTTGTCGTCGTGCAGGAGGACACCGAAAACTGCTCCGTCGGCCAGATGATCATCTCGCACCTCACGGCGCGGCCCGACGTGTGGAGCGCCCTCGTCAGTCCGCCAATCCTCGTCTCGAAAGGCAACGTGATGATCGGCTACAACTCGATCTACGAATATGCCGCGCTCCCCAACGTCGTGCGGATTGTCGATGCCGTCCACCGCGTGATCAACGGCCTGCTCCCGCGTGCCATCGCCCATCCGGGTGAACGCGAACTCCCACCGCGCCCGGAAAGTCGGGCGGGCTTCAGCCCGCCCTCCGAAACGGCGCCGACCCAAGCTCATCAGGGCGGGTTGAAGCCCACCCCACCTCCGAACACCAGCACCGTCGAAGTCACGATCAAGGTTCCGATCATGGGCGAAGGCATTCGCGCGGTGCGCGTCGTGGCGCTGCTCAAGCAGCCCGGCGATTCCGTCGCGCTCGACGAACCGCTCTGCGAAGTCGAAACCGACAAAGCCGTTTATCCGATCGAGTCGTCGTTCACTGGCGTCTTCAAGGCGTGGCGCTGCCAGCCCGACGACGTGCTCGACATCGGCCGCGAGATTGCGGTGCTCACTGTCGCGGCGGCGGACGCGCCGGCGGTGTCAGCGCCAACCCAGGCGCCCGTAGTGCCGGAGTCGCACCCGAGCATTCAGGAGTTGCAGCAAATTCCCCGCGCTGTGGCGGTGTCACCGGGAGTGGCGCCAGCCCTTTCACCGGCGATCACGCGTCGGCTCAGCGGTGTCATTCCGGTCAACATGCAGCTCGATACGCTGTGGAAAAATCTTCGCGCCGCTCGCGCTGCCATCAAAAACGCGCAACCCGACTGCACGCCGTCGCTCATGCTCGCCTGGTGCATCGTGCGGGCGATGGAGCAGCACGCGCCGTTTCGACGGCTCGTGCTGAGCGAAGGCGATATCGTCGAACGCGAGGCGTTTGATTTCGGCGTCGCAGTCGCGCTCGACGACGATCGGCTCTCGACCGCCGTCATCCGCGGCGCGTCTCAACTGGACTGGCCGGGCTTCTGCACCGCGTATGCCCAGAGCGTCGCCGCGGTGCGCGCCGGAAAAATCGAAGACGTGCAGACGCCCCTCATTCTCACGAGCCTCGGCGCCTTTGGCATCGAGATCGCCACGCCGATGGTCGTGCCACCGTCGATGGGCACGCTGTTTGTCGGCAGGACGCATGAGCGGATGCTCAACCACGACGGCGTCATCTACCCCGAGGAAGTGGCGACGCTCTCGCTGACCTTCGACCATCGCGTCGTCAACGGCGCCGGCGCGGCCGCCTTCCTGCGCGACGTGAAGGCGCAGATCGAAAACTTCCGGTTGCCAACCTAACTGGATTTTTTTCGGCGCCGTTTCACCGGGTGCGGTTTCCCGCGCTCATCGATCGCCACATAGGTGAAATGCCCATGCGTCACATGGTGCTCGGTGTTGTCGGTGCCACGTCTCACCCAGGCCTCAATCGCGAGGCGCATTGACGTGCGCCCGAGGTGATCGACCCGCGCGAAACACGTGACCACATCGCCGATGCTGACCGGCGTGACGAAATTCATCGCGTCCACCGCGACCGTCACCACGCGGCTGCGCGCAACCGAACGTGCCAGCACGGCGCCACCCAGATCCATTTGGGAAAACAGCCAGCCGCCGAAAATGTCGCCGTTGGCGTTGGCATCGCCCGGCATCGCAATCGTGCGGATGACGACTTCACCACGGGGATCGGTGCTGGGCGCGGAGACGGAAGGCATGACAACAGCGAAACGACTTTGCGGTCGGAGGCGAGCCGATGTGCGAAGGCCCAGCTCCTATGGAGGCGCCCAATTCGGCGGGCGCTTCGCGTTGAACGCCGCGATGCCTTCCTGCGCCTCGGCGGAATGGCGCGCGACTAGGTGCAGCGCCTGCGCCCGATCGAGATCAGTCGTCACCGGCGACGGCCACAGTTCGCGGAGGAGTTGTTTCGTCTCGGCGAGTGCGCCCGGCGCGCCTTGCAGCAGCGAACTCACCATCGACTGAACTTCGGTTTCGAGCGCCGCTTCTTCCGCGACGACGCGATTGATCAGACCAATCGCTTGGGCGTGCCTGGCGTCGAAAAATTTCCCCAACAACAACAATTCACGTGCCTCCCGTTCGCGGAGCTGGCGGCGCAAAAACGTCATGATGAGCGCCGGCACCAAGCCGCGCCTCACCTCCGGATAACCGAACTTGGCGTCGCGCGTGGCGACCGCGAAATCGCAGGCGCTCATCAGCCCGGCACCGCCCGCCACCGCCGCGCCCTGCACCGCGGCGATGGTGATGAGTCGCGTCGTCGCCAGTGTCCGAAGCACCTGATCGATCAGCGCCGCGGAACGGTGCGCGACTTCCGGCTGCGCGGCCTCGGAGAGATCGAGACCGGAGCAAAAAACCTGACCGGCCCCGCGCAGAATGACGATGCGCTGCGCCGGATCCGCTGCGGCCGCCGAGAGCGCGGCGCAGAGTTGCGTGAGCAATTCGACGTTGAGCGCGTTGCGCCGATCGGGGCGATTGAGGGTGACGGTCGTGACGGGACCGCTAGTCGTCGCGAGGATCGGAAGATTCATTTGGGGAGCGCTGCTACGCTGGCCTCGATCGGCATCTCAAGCAATGCCATGCCGAGGGTCTTGCCCTGCGCGTCGATGCGCAGCGAGCGACTGCCTCCGCCCGCGAGGACGTGCGGCAGAATGAAATTCAACGCCGCGAGATTCGGCACGTCGTAGCGCGTGACGACACCGACGCCAAGCGGACGAAAATATTCCTCTACGCGCGCCGCGGTGAGATTTTCCCGCAGCCAGACGTAGGCCGCCGGCGTGCGCGCGAAGACGGCGACGTTCGCCGAGTTGCCCTTGTCACCACTGCGGGCGAACGCGATGTCACGCAGCGGAATCATGCAATGAACCTCCACACGGGCTTCACCTGTTCCCGGTCGATCAGGCACGGCCAGTAGCCGAAAATCGGCAACACTTTGGGCCGGCCTGTCGCGTAGCCGGTCACACCCTGCGGACCGGCAGTGACGACCGGGGCAATTTCTTTCGTGAAGCGCTCGACTGGATCCTTGGTGTCAGCGGCGACGCTCACGCGCAGCACCGTCTCAACCAGATGAGTGTCGCTCACACGGCTCGCGATGCCGCGCACGCTGGCGCCGGTGCCGAGACATTCGACTAGCGTCTCGCGGTAAACGCAGCCCGCATCGCGCAGACGGGTGAGCAGCGCCACGCCGGCATGGCGCGCTTTTTTCACGGCGTCGTTCCCAAAGATCGTGAGCTGGCCGTGAGCCTTGAAACCGTCCCGGTAGGTGGCGCTCACTTTGTAGCTCGGCGGCGGTGCACGACCGGTGGCGCCGGAGATGCGCACCCGATTTTCGCCGGTCGCTTCGACCTGCAACGTAAGGAACGAAACCGTCGCGTCGGGCGAAAGGTAGTTCCCCGGATCGCCGATTTCGTAGAGGAGTTGTTCCTTCACCGTCGGCACCGTGACGGCGCCGCCGGTAAAAGCGGGCTTGGTGATGACGCACGAACCGTCGACCGAAATTTCGGCGATCGGAAACCCGATGTCCTGCGGCAGCGGCAAGTCGAGCCAGTCGGTCGAAAATCCCCCGCACACTTGCGTGCCGCACTCGATGAGATGACCGGCCACCGTCGCGCCGGCGATCCGATCAAAGTCCGCGGTCTGCCAGCCGAAATGCGCGAGGCACGGCCCGACGGTGAGCGACGGATCGGCCACGCGGCCCGTGATCACGATGTCGGCACCGGCGCGCAACGCATCAGCAATCGGCCCGGCGCCGAGGTAGGCGCTGGCCGTGACGAGGCGATCGGAGATCGAAGAACGTGGCGCAGCGGTTTCGAGATTGGCGAAGGCGGCGGAGGTTTCTTTCAGCGCAGACAGCACATCGTCGCCGGTGACGACGGCAATTTTGAGATGCGAAAGTTTCGCCGCACGGAGAATTTCGCGGCACGCGGTCGCGCAGACGGCAGGCGCGAGGCCGCCGGCGTTGGTCACGATGCGGGTCTCGCCTCCCGCCTGGTAGAACGGGACGAGCGAGCGGAGCACGTCCACGAAATCGCGCGCGTATCCCGCCGTCGGATCCTTCGCGCGCTGGATCGCCATGATCGAGAGCGAGACTTCAGCGAGATAGTCGAGCGTGAGGAAATCGAGCGTAGGCTCCGCAGCGACGAGCCGCGCCGCGGCCTCGGGCTGGTCGCCCCAAAAGGCGCAGGCATTGGCGACTTTGAGCGGACGATGCATCGCTCAGACTTGAAGCACGCCGGTGTGAAAGGTCGCTTTCGGCGAAGGGCGCGTGGCACACGCGAGAGCGGCGAGCAGCACGACGCGAGTGTCGTGCGGCTGAATGATCGCGTCCACCCAACCGCGGGCAGCGCCGTAGCGGATATCGGCCTGTTCGACGTAGTCCTGCTTGATTTTTTCGCGGAGAGCGGCGAGTTCGGCCGGAGTGCGCTCGGCGCCGTTGCTGCGCGTGAGAATGTTGAAGACGACATCGCTCGCCTGGGCGGCGCCCATCACGGCGTATTTCGCATTCGGCCACGCCAAGATGAAACGCGGATCAAAGGCCTTGCCGCACAGCGCGTAGTTGCCGGCGCCGTAGCTTCCGCCGACGACCACGGTGAGTTTCGGCACGGTGGAGTTGCTGAGCGCGTTTACCAATTTCGCCCCGCTGCGGATGATACCGCTTTGCTCGGCATCTTTGCCGACCATGAAGCCGGAAACGTCCTGGAAGAAAATCAGCGGCAGCCGCGTCTGGTTGCAGTCCATGATGAAGCGGGCGGCTTTGTCCGCGCTGTCGGCGTAGATGACGCCCGGCATTTGGAGGCCGGTCATTTTGGACTGCACGCGTCGACGCTGGTTGGCGACAATCCCAACCGCGCGACCGCCGATGCGCGCGTAGGCGCAGACGAGAGATTGGCCGTAGTCAGCCTTATATTCGTCGAGCGTGCCGCCGTCGATCACACACGCGAGAAGGTCGCGGGCATCGTATTCTTTGCGACCATCAAGGCTAACTAACGAGTAGAGATCGTTAGCGGATTTGACGGGAGGTGAAAATTCACCGGCGTTTGGCGATGTGAGCCCGAGACTTTCCTCTGGGAGCAATCCGATCAGTGAACGCAAGCGCTTCAGGCAGGCCTCGTCATTCTTCTCTTTGAAGTCCACCGTGCCACTGATTTCGGCGTGCATCGTGGCACCGCCGAGGCTTTCGCTGTCGGTCTCCTGACCGATGGCCGCCTTCACCAGCGATGGGCCGGCGAGATAAAGGCCGCTGCCTTCGGTCATGAGAATCTTGTCGCAGAGCACCGGCAGGTACGCGCCGCCCGCCACGCAGTTGCCCATGATGGCGGCGATTTGCGGCAGACCGGCGGCCGAGATGACGGCGTTGTTGCGGAAGATGCGGCCGAAGTCGTCCTCATCAGGAAAAATCTCATCCTGCATCGGCAGAAACACACCGGCGGAATCGACGAGGTAGACCAGGGGCAGCGCGCATTCGAACGCGATGCGCTGGGCGCGGATGATTTTCTTGCACGTCATCGGGACGAACGCACCGGCCTTCACGGTGGCATCGTTCGCCACGATCATCGTCCTACGGCCGGAAATCCGGCCAATACCCGTCACGACGCCCGCAGCCGGAAACGCGCCCCACTCGCGATACATGCCGTGTGCGGCCCACAATCCTAATTCGAGAAAATCACTGGGCGCATCGAGCAACGCCGCGATACGTTCTCGCGCGGTGAATCGACCCAGCTTGTGCTGCCGTTCGAGTCCGGCCTTGCCGCCGCCCTCGCGAAGCTTGGCCTCCTCATCAAGGTGAGCACGGCAATGTTCCTCGAATGATCGTGGGACGCTTGGCGCTGTAAGATTCTGCGGGGCTAGTTTCACAGGATTGCTCTCGTCAACTAGGAGCGTGGGGCATGAGCCAAAGTAAATCGAGCGTTGTGGTGCCGCCAATCGCATCCGAGGTCCGGTGAAGAAATTCATGCTTTCGGAGTAAAGCCTTCGCGTCACCTGGCGACCGCTTGCGAGTCCGAATATGAGGGCACAAAGTCGCTCCAACCCCGAGAACCATCAGCACCATGCTTTCTTGTCATCCGCTCTGCCTCGATCACCTCAAGCCGGACGAAGTCGCGTTTCTCAAGGCGACCGCCGAGTTCTGCACCACGGAGATCGCGCCGCACGCCGCCAATTGGGAGGAACAGGAGGAACTGCCGCGCGAGCTGTTCACGAAGGCCGGCCGTGCGGGCTTGATGGGCATCATGGCGCCGGCGGCCGTCGGTGGGCGCGGTCACGGCAAGTTGTGCTATGCCCTCGCGATCATCGAAGTCGCGCGGCACTGCGGGGCGTTTGCGATGAATCTCGCCGCGCACAACGCCCTGTGCGTCGGTCACCCGCTCGGGTTCGCCAGCGACGAACTGAAGCAGAAGATTTTTCCCCGCGCCGTGAACGGCGACTGGATGGTAGCGTGGGCGCTCACCGAGCCGAACGCCGGCAGCGATACAGGCGGCGTGGAAACCCGCGCCACCCTACGCCCAGACGGCACGTGGGAAATCACCGGACACAAAATCTATATTACCATGGGACTGCACTCCGATCGGATGATCGTGATGGCGGTCACGGGCACGACGGAGAAAGGAAAAAAGGAATTTTCGGCTTTCTGGATCGAAACGAAACACAGCACGCCGGTTCGCAAGGTGAAGACCGCCGGCGTGCGGGCCAGCAACACAAGCGAATTGAAACTAGAGCGCGTGACCGGCGAGTTGATCGGCGCACGCGGCTCGGGGCAAAGCGCGGCCCTGGCCTGCCTCGACGTCGGTCGCATCGGCATCGCGGGAATGTCCATCGGCCTCGCGCGTGGGGCGGTCGCGATTGCGATAGAGCGAATGCTCACCCGGGTGCAGTTCGGCAAGCGGCTCGCAGAGTTTCAGGCACTGCAGTTCAAACTTGCCGACTGCGAAGTCGAACTGCGCGCCGCAGAGGCGTTGCTGCTCCAAGCGTGCGTGCTCGCTGACCGTGGGCAGAAACACACCCTCGAATCGTCAGTTGCGAAACTCTACGCGAGCGAGGCGGCGTCGCGCGCCTGTGATCGCGCTCTGCAGATTTGCGGCGGTTGGGGCTACACGCGCGACACCCACGTTGAGCGGTGCTGGCGCGATGCGCGCCTGTGTGAGATCGGTGAAGGTTCCTCCGAAGTCCAGCGGATCGTGATTAGCCGCGCCTTGTTGAAATCCGCCGCTGACCAACGGCCGGGCTTATCGTAAGAGCGTGCGACAAAGCCAGTTTCGGTCAGCGGGGCTGATGGGCGTGCGTCCGCTACGCCCGTCGGTGTGTCATCACTTTACTGGGGCCAAACTTTCGCTTTCCTTCGGCGGACACGTGTGCGAGAAAAACCCTCCCTGTCACTATGACGAAAATCCTCCTTACGACCACCTCGTTCCAGGACACCCCTGGCGAGCACCACAAGCTTCTCGCCGACACCGGCTGGGAAATCATCCGCGCCCGCGGCCCGCTGAACGAAGCCGACACGCTCGCGCTCGTCGGTGACATCGACGGCTACATCTGTGGCGACGATTTGATCACCCGCAAAGTCCTCGAAAAGGCCCTTCCAAAACTCAAGGTGATCTCGAAATACGGCATCGGCGTCGACAAGATCGACGTGAAGTCATGCACCGAGTTTGGCCTTCCGCTACTATTCACGCCGGGCGTCAACCACACGACGGTCGCCGAGCACACGTTTCTCCTCCTGCTCGCGCTAGAAAAAAATCTACTCTTTCACACCGACTCGACCCGCGCCAACGGCTGGAAACGCAAGACGGGCCACGAGCTCCTTGAAAAGACGATCGGCATTGTCGGTCTCGGCCGCATCGGCAAGGAAGTGGCCATCCGTGCCCGCGCCTTCGGCATGAACGTGATCGCCCACGACATTTACTGGGACGAAAAATTTGCCGCCGCCAACAACGTGAAGCGCGCCGCCAATCTCGACGAGATTTACGCTGCTTCCGATTACATCTCGCTCCACACGAATCTCACACCCGAGACCCGCGACATGATCAGCGCCAAGAGTTTCCCGAAGATGAAGAAAGGTGTGCTCATCCTCAACTGCGCCCGCGGCGAGATTGTCCACACCGCCGACATCGTCGAGGCGCTGAAGTCCGGCCAGGTCGGCGGCTACGGCACCGATGTGCTCGACTCCGAACCACCCACCCCCGACCACCCGCTCCTCAAACTGCCGAATGTCGTCTGCACCCCGCACGTCGGCTCGCGCACTTATGAGAGCGTCGTTCGGCAGGCTACCGCCGCAGTGAAAAACCTCATTCTCGCGATGCACGGCGAAAAACCCCTCGCGCAGATCAATCCCGAAGTGCCGGTCAAGAAAGTCGTCTAAGTTCTCACAAATTATCATGAGCGAAATTTTTTACGTCGTCCCCGAGGAACAGCACAACGCCCTCGTCACCGCCGCCTATAAGAAACGCGGTTACTCTAGCCAGGAAGCCGCCGCCGGCGCGCGTTTCTGCGCCGAAGCCACGCGCCACGGCATCCGCACCCACAACGCCCTCAAGGCACTCCACCTCGATCACCTCTTTGGCTCCGCCGCCGGCGGCTGTGTGCCGAAGGCCAAGATTGAAAAGGTGAAGCTTCCCTACCGCGCTTCGCAGGTATGGAACGCGAACAAAAAACTCGGCCAGGCCACCGGCTACGCCGCAATCGAGCAGGCCATCAAGCTCGCCGACAAATACGGCGTCGGCATGGTCTCGGTCGACAACGCCTTCCACTACCTCTGGGGCGGCGGCTATGTGATGGACGCCGCCAAGCGCGGCTACATCGCCTACACCAATTGCACCGCCGCACTTGCGGAGGTCGTGCCGTTCGGCGGCAAATTCCCGACGCTCGGCACCAATCCGCACTCGTGGGGTTTCCCCACCACCGCGGCGATCGGTTATCCGATCGTGATCGATTGGGCGACGTCGGTCGTCGCGATGGGCCGCGTGCAGCAGCTCGCGCGCGAGGGAAAACAGCTTCCGCCCAACGCCGCCGTCGACATCAACGGCAACCCGACCACCGATCCGAATCAGGCGAAATATCTCATCCCGTTCGGCGCGCACAAAGGCTACGGCCTCGCGCTCATGAACGAAATCATCGGCGGCTTCATCGGCGGCTCGTTGCCGACGCTCCGCAACCGCTGGGACAAGGTTCCCGAGGGCGAGAAGGGCACGTGCGCGTTTTTCTTCCAAGTGTGGAAGCCCGAGGCGATGAGCTCCGGCGCATTCGCGAAAGGCCGCAACCAGTCGGAAAACGTAAAGGCCGTCCTCGCCGACATCCTCGGCCATGGCAACGAAGCCTGCATGTTGCCCGGCCAAATCGAGGCGCAAGCCGCCGCTCGCTGCGCGAAGAACGGCGGCCTCCTTTTCTCAGAAGCCGAGATCAACGCCTTCAACGAGCTCGCCACCGAGGCCCGCAAGGCCAAGTGGAAACTCGCCGACTTCAAGGTCGCCGAGTAGTTCCTTCTCAACCTCGCCAGCACATTCACGCACCATGAGCCTCCAAATCAAACCCGCCAACTCCTGCGCCTTTGACCAAATCTCCCTCGGCGAAGTCATGCTTCGCCTCGATCCCGGTGAGGGCCGGATTCGCACCGCGCGCGAATTCAAAGTCTGGGAGGGTGGCGGCGAATACAACACGTCGCGCGGTCTCCGAAAGGCGTTCGGCCTGAAGACCGCGGTCGTCACCGCCTTTGTCGACAACGAGGTCGGCCACCTCGTCGAAGACTTCATCATGCAGGGCGGCGTCGCCACCGACTTCATCAAGTGGCGTGAGGACGACGGCATCGGCCGCACCGTCCGCAACGGCCTCAACTTCACCGAGCGCGGCTTCGGCATCCGCGGCGCCGTCGGCAATCCCGATCGCGGAAACACCGCCGCCTCACAACTCAAGCCCGGCGACATCGACTGGGACCACATCTTCGGCAAACTCGGCGTCCGCTGGTTCCACACCGGCGGCATCTACGCCGCACTCTCCGCGACGACCGCCGAACTCACCGTCGAAGCCGTCAAGGCCGCCAACAAGCACGGCACGATCGTCAGCTACGACCTCAACTACCGTCCCTCGCTCTGGAAAACCATCGGAGGTCTCAAGAAGGCGCAGGAGGTCAACCGGGAGATCGCGAAGTATGTCGACGTCATGATCGGCAACGAGGAGGATTTCACCGCTTCGCTCGGCTTCGCCGTCAAGGGTCAGGAAACGCTCGGCCACATCGAGACCGACGCGTTCAAGACGATGATCGAGGCCGCCGTGAAAGAGTTCCCGAACTTCAAGGTCGCCGCGACCACGCTTCGCCACGTCCACACTGCCACAGTGAATGATTGGAGCGCGATCCTCTGGCACGACGGCAAATTCCACGAGAGCAAGAAGTATCCCCGCCTCGAGATCCTCGACCGCGTCGGCGGCGGCGATTCGTTCGCTTCGGGCCTACAGTTCGGTTTCCTCCAGTTCAATGACGCCCAGAAAGCCGTCGAGTATGGCGCCGCCCACGGCGCGCTCGCTTCGACCACCCCCGGCGACACCTCGATGGCCACCCGCAAGGAAGTCGAAAAGACCTTCGGCGGCGGCGGCGCGAGAGTTGTGCGGTAAGCGTCGTGCCATACCTTCACGCAAAGCCCGAGCTTCACTGCCCGGGCTTTTTTTATTTTTGATTCCGACAGTCATTTTATTGCCCGTGCGGAGCAACAAACCGCCTGTTCGACTTGCGGCTTACCGCTCGCGTATTTTCTGCATCTTGAGCAAGATCGCCGCAGATGAACACAGGCAGCAGTCACCCGGGGCTTCGGCTGAAAAATAGGAAGATCCTGATCGTCGCCGATGATCGCGCCAAGGTGCTTAACCTGACTGACATTCTTGCATCGGAGGGCTATAAAGTTGAAGCCGTTAAATCCGGTGCAGCCGCTATCGATTGCACACCGCGGTACGAACCGGATCTCATCTTGCTTGATGCGGAGCTACCGGGTGAAAACGTGTTTGAACTCTGCCGAATGTTCAAACCGGGCTATGAGGGCGCAGGGCCCCCAGTCATATTTATAGCTTCCGACAGCGACCCCAGCGCCGCTTTGGATGGTCTGGCAGCGGGTGGTGTCGACTACTTGTCGAAGCCCTTCCGGCGGCAGGAGATCCTGGCCCGCATCCGTGTGCATCTTTTGAACCGGCTGCGCCTCGCGCAGTTGAGTCGGAAGGACAAGGCTAAGAATCGGGTGCTGAGCATGGCGGCGCACGATTTGCGCAACCCTCTCGTCTCCATTCGCGCCCTCACCAACCTACTGCGGACTGGGGCGGTGGGCAGCGTCACGTTGGAACAGCGTGATGTGCTGGACACCGTTTACGATGCCAGCCAATCGATGCTCGACTTGATTAACGACCTACTGGAGGTCTCGGTCTTGGAAACGGGAGAAATGAAATTGAACCCGACCCCGACGCTGCTCGCGGAGTTGGTCGCAGCCTCCGTCAAGCTGAACAACGCGACCGCCGAGAAAAAAGGCTCCCGCATTCTCTGGCAGTCCGGCAAATTGCCGAGCGAATTGTCGCTCGACAAACCGAAGATCCGGCAAGTGCTGAACAACCTCCTCGACAATGCGATTAAGTTTTCCCCGTCCGGTTCGACCATCACGGTCGCCACCGAACTCGCGCCGGGCCATTGCTCCATCATGGTTCGGGATCAGGGGCCGGGCATCCCGATGAACGAACGCACCAGACTCTTCCAAGATTTCGGTCGCACCTCGGTCAAACCCACTGGCGACGAACCCAGCACCGGTCTCGGACTCTCCATCTGCCATCGAATTATGCTGGCTCATCAGGGCAGCATTCGTGCCGAATCGCTGCCGACAGGTGGCGCCGAATTCCGCATCACTCTGCCGCTCCCCTCATGAATCTCTCGGGCAAAGTTCTGGTCGTCGATGACGAGGCTCACATCCGCAAATTCGTCACGCTCATGCTGCGCGGACTCGGTGAGCCCGTCGTGCTGCAGGCGGCCAACGGCCGCGAGGCCCTGCAAGTCTACGAACGCGAAAAGCCGGATCTCGTCTTGCTCGACGTCAATATGCCACGCATCGATGGGCTCCAGACCCTGCGCATCCTTAAAGCCAGCGACCCAAAGTGCACCGTCGTCATGCTGACCTCGCTCGTCAATCGCCAGACCGTTGAGGAATGTCTGAACCTCGGCGCAGTGGGTTATCTCCGCAAAGACAACCCGCCCGACGCGATGACCGCCCAATTGAAAAGAATCCTCGGCCAGTGCCTTCGCCCTTCCGTCCCGCCAGTTGCTTAATCATGCCGCTTCGCAAACCACCATCGTCGGAAACCGAGCCGCCCCTGAACGTAGAGTCCCGCTACTCCTTGCCCGCCCTTTTGCGAGAGGTAAAACAGGATCGTTCCTCCGCCGCTTTTGCGATGGAGAAACTGGACCAAGTCTCGATCAACGTGCTCTTCGACCAAAAACGTTCCCTCCGTGACGCCAAACCCGGGCCATAAGGAATTCATCGGACTGGTGCTGGACCATCCCGGCTTCGATGGTCGGGCCAAGCTGGAATCGCTCGCCGCGAAGCACGAAGAACCACTCGAGTTGCTCCAGGCACTCATCGATCAGCGAATCCTGCTCAAGGAAGACGCCTGTCGCCTCTGGGGCGATTACCTCGGTATCGCCTACGTCGACGTGCTCGCTTCCGGCATCACGGTCGACGCAGTAAAACAGATCCCGCTGGAGATCGCGCGCAAGGTGCGGGCAATTGGCCTCTATCAGATCGACGGTGTGCTTACCGTCGCGCTCGCCACGCCGGAGAACGCGAAGCTGGTGCATCGTTTGGAGCAGATCACTGGACTCCCCATCAGCCCGGTGTTTTGTCTGCCATGCGAAATCGAGGACGCCCTTTCGATTTTCTACGCCACCGAGCGATCGATCGTCGATTCCATTACGGCATTGCAACGCACCGCCTTCTTTACCGAGCCCGATCTCGCCATCGAGCGCATCTCCGAGTTGGCCAAAACGGAGACGCTCGCGCACGTGCTGGAGGAGATTATCCACTTCGCCCTGTTGGAACGGGCGACGGACATCCACCTCGAACCCCTGGAAATCCAATCGCGCATCCGCTTCCGCATCGACGGCAACCTGCGCGACATCCTCAGTTTTCCGAAAAATCTCCACCGCCCGATCGTCTCCCGCCTCAAAATCATCAGCGATCTGAACATCTCCGAAACCCGCTTCCCGCAGGACGGCCGTTTCTCCCTGCCCATGGGCACGGCCAAGGAAAATTTCCGGCTGTCGGTCGCGCCCACCATTTACGGCGAGAAAGCCGTCATCCGCGTGCTGGCCTCCGCCGCCCGGCACTCGATCGTCACGCTCGACGCGATGCTCATGTCGAAGCGCATCCTCCAGCCCTTCCGTCGACTGATCCGGAATCCCAACGGCATCATCTTTGTCTCCGGCCCCACGGGCTCGGGCAAGACCACCACCCTCTACGCCGCCATCGACGAAATCAATTCCCCGAAAATCAACATCTCGACCATCGAAGACCCGGTCGAAATCCCCATGCCCGGCGTGATGCAAAGCCAGATCAATCCCCAGATCGATCTGAAGTTTGCCACGATGCTCCGCGCCTACCTGCGCCAGGACCCGGATGTCATCCTCGTTGGCGAAATCCGCGACACGGAGACCGCCAAGATCGCCACCGAGGCGGCGCTCACCGGGCATCTCGTCTTCGCCACGCTGCACACCAACACGGCACCGCAGGCCATCGTGCGCCTGATGGAAATTGGCGTGGAACCCTACATGGTGGCGCCCGCCATCGTCGGCGTGCTCTCCCAGCGCCTCGCCGCGCGCATCTGCGACAAGTGCAAGGAATCCTATCACCCGCCGCGCGAAGTCCTGTTGAAATATTTCGTGGAGGAAGGGCTCACCGACGTGACCTTCTTCCGCGGTCGCGGCTGCCCGCATTGCCGCGACACCGGTTATCGGGGTCGCGTGGCCTTCCACGAATTGGTCGTCATCACCGAGGAAATCCGCCAGATGATCTCCGATCGAAAGAGCGTGCAGGAAATCACCAACGCCGCGTTCAAAGGCGGCTATCGTCCACTTCGCTACGACGGCCTGAACAAAGTCCTGCTCGGCCTGACAACCATTGAGGAAATCGAGGAAGCCTGCTCCTTCGAAACGACTGGTTGAGAGTGCAACGACGGCCAGATTGGTGCCTCCGGACTGTCCGCCATCGCCAGCCTCCTTCCGCGATTCACAGCGAACAACCTGAACGCGTCACGTTCGTCTTTCCTGCCTGTCGAATTTCCCCGCAGTTTCACCCCATGAATTCGTCCGCCCCCACTCGTCTCCTTCGCGCCATCGCTTTTTCCCTCGCGGTCTTGAGCCCGGCAGCGTTGCCCGCCGCCGACGTCGCTCCCGCCGCCAACGAACCACCTACCTCGTGGATCGATTCCGACACCGGCCACCGCGTGATCCGGCTCACCCGCGAACCGGGTTCCGACAGTTTTTATTTCAACTACAACGCCTTCACCCCGGACGGAAAGAAGATGGCGCTCATCACGCCGCGCGGCGGCATCGGCGTGGTCGACCTCACCACGTTTGAGGAAAGGGCACTCGTGCAAGGCCCCGCCAAAACGATCATCGTCGGCTCCAAGACGCCTAAGCTCTATTACACCAAGAACACGAAGGATCCGTATTTTTCCGAGCTCTGGTCCGTCAACCTCGACACCGGCGAAACCAAGAAACTCGCTGACCTTCCGCGACGCGCCAGCGTCGTCACCATCAACGCCGATGAGACGCTCGGCGCTGGCACGTTCATCGAGGGTGACGCCAACGCCGGTGGCGCCTACGACGGCACCCCGCAACAATCGCCGTCGCGCATGTCCGCCACCAACCTCGGCGAACCTGCCAACAAGGGCGAGCTGATGGCCCGCCGCCTCGCCGCGAAGCTGCCGGTCACGATGTTCACGATCGATCTGCGGTCGGGCAAAATCACGAACCTAATCGAGCATAGCACCGACTGGCTCAACCACCTCCAGTTTTCGCCAAAAGTCCCCACGCTCCTGATGTATTGCCACGAGGGCGCGTGGCAGCAGGTCGATCGCATCTGGACCGTCCGCACCGACGGCACGCAAAACCAGTTGATCCACCGCCGGCAGATGGAAATGGAAATCGCCGGCCACGAGTGGTGGGGCGCCGATGGTCAGACGATTTTCTACCAACTCCATTTTCCGCGCGGCGGCCGCGTCTCTTTCATCGCGAGCTACAACGTCGCCACCCAGGAGCGCACTTGGCTGCAATACAACCCCGATCAGTCGTCGATCCACGACAACTCGTCGCCCGACGGGAAACTCTTCTGCGGCGACGGCGACAATCGCTCTCCGTGGATTTTTCTCTTCCGCCCGAAGCTCGTCGAAAACCGCGGCACCGTCGGTGATCACCTGATCAAAGGCGGCTATCTCGAGTCGGAAAAACTCGTGAACATGGCGAAGCAGAACTACCGCCTGGAACCGAACCCGATGTTTACGCCCGACATGAAGTTCATCGTCTTTCGCTCGAACATCCTCGGTCCCGATTACGCGTTCGCCGTCGAAGTCGCGAAGGCGAAGGCACCGTAACCCCCACTTCCTCCCATGCACTTGCGCGGCTTATTCTTTTCGCTCATCGGTTCGCTTTCGGTGACGTGTGCGGCCGAGATTCCGGACGTCATCCCGCTCTGGCCGGGCGCAGCTCCCGGCTCGGAGCAGCTCACCATCGCGGAGAGAATCACCGAGCGCAGCACGGACCCCGCGAAGCCCGACCGCATCTTTACCCAGATCGTCACACCGTCGCTCTCGGTGCACCGGCCCGAGAAACCCAACGGCATCGCCGTGATCGTCGCTCCGGGCGGCGGCTACCAGCGCATCGTGATCGACAAGGAAGGGCCCGACACTTCCGCTTGGCTGAACCGACTCGGTATCACTGCGTTCGTCCTGAAATACCGGTTGCCGGGCGAAGGCCACGAAAACGCGAAGGACGTCGCACTCCAGGATGCGCAGCGGGCGATGCGTGTCATCCGCGCCCACGCCGCCGAATGGGGGCTCGACCCGGCACGCATCGGCTTTCTCGGCTACTCGGCCGGCGGGCATCTCTCCGCGTCGCTCGAATTCTTCTTTGACCGCAAAATCTACCCACCGATCGATGCCGCCGACCAGCTCAGTGCGCGGCCGGATTTTTCCGTGCTCGGCTATGCTCCGGCGGGCGCCCGGGGCCCGCGCCCAGCGTCCCTCGCCGGACTGACGCCACGGCAACTACTCGACTGGGACTACAAGATCGAGGCGACACCCGGCGTGAAATATCCGCCGACCTTTATCCTGCAAGCCGACGATGACCCAACGGTGAACCCGCAGAACGCAGCGACAATCTATCTCGCATTGAAGCAAAACGGCACGCCGGTGGAGATGCATGTGTTTCGTCGCGGTGGCCACGGCTTCGGCATCCGCGATGCGAAGGGCCCGGTCACCCACTGGCCTGATCTCTGCGCGGAGTGGATGAAGGAAATCGGCGTGCTCCACTGACACGCCGCGATCAGTTTTTCACTTCGCGAAATCCAGTTCAGGTCGGAGTTCGTTCAAGATTGGATTTTCCAGGCCCGCGAGAATCGGTGCACTCGGTCCCACGAGATCGAAGACAACGACTTCGTTGCGCCCGGCGTGAAGCCAAACGCCCGGGACATAGGCGGTCTGCGTCGGCCCGATATTCCAGAATCGAGCAAGGCACCGCCCATTGATCCACACCACACCTTTGCCCAGCGATCGAAGATCGAGAAACGTGTCAGCCGGCGATTTCAGTTCAAAACTCCCGCGCCAAAACGCCGGCGCCTTCTGCGGTTCCGTTCCCGCATCTGCCGATTTCCATTTCAACCCCGCGAGCATCGGAGCCTCGAGGCCAAGTGGAAACACTTCCCACGGCGTGAGCACCGTCACGCCCGTCGCCGTCACAAGTTTGACTGGCCCTACTAGGCCTTTGCGATCGTGGATCTCTTGGCCAAAGTTGATGTGGCCCGCCGTGTCGACGAGCACATCGAGCCGCGCCGCCGCCGCACGTTCGGTCAGCGCGACCGAGGTTGCCTTGCCCCGCCGATCGATCACACCGACCTGCCGACCGTCGACAAACACCCACACAAAATCTCGAGGCTGCCCGAGTTCCAATGTCGCTGCCGGACCCGCCGGAAGCGTCGTGCGATAGAGCATGGCGCCGCGCCCCTGATCGTAGGCTTCCATGTTGCGCGGTTGCATATCCGCGATCGACGCCGGCAGATTTTCGAACAGCGCCGCGCGCTCCGTCAGCGCGAATTTCGCCACGCTCATCACCAGCCGGGGCGCGGGTGGTTCGGGCAGCGTTTCGCCCGGCGCGAGATATTTCTTCATCAGCTCGCGGGTCGCCGAAAATTTCTCCGCCGCCCAGCCGGCCTCGCTGATCGGTGCGTCGTAGTCGTAGCTGCTCACGTCCGGCTTAAACGGCCGGTCGGTGCCCGACCAGCGCCCAAACGTCGTCCCACCGTGCGCCAAGTAGATGCTGAACGACGCGCCCATCTTCAGCATCGTCTCAAGGTCGGCGAGGTAGCTCGCCGTTTTTCCCGTGTGATGCTCCACGCCCCACGTATCGAACCATCCCGGATAAAATTCCCCGCACATCAACGGTCCCGTCGGCTGCACCGCACGCAACGCCGCAAACGCCTTCTCCGGCTCCTTCCCAAAATTCACCACTTGAAATAGATCGCTCCGCAGCCCGTTGCGCAGATCGCCTGGCGGGTTGCACGCGAAGAGCGGCACGTCGAACCCGCCGTCAACCAGCGCCGATCGCACGTCGCCCATGTAGCCCGCGTCCTTGCCATACGAGCCATACTCGTTCTCCACCTGCACGAGGACGATCGGCCCGCCGTGCGTCACTTGCTGCGGCCCGAGCACGCGGCCGACTTCCTTCAGCCATCCGCGCGTGGCCGCCATAAACGCCTCGTCGCGCGTCCGCAGCTTGATGTCCGGCTGCTTCAGGAGCCACCACGGCAACCCACCGCCCTCCCACTCCGCACAAGCATACGGTCCCGGCCGCAACACCACCCACAGCCCTTCCTCTTGCGCAATGCGGCAAAACTCCGCCGCGTCCGCCGGCCCGCTCCAATCATACTCGCCCTGCGTCCACTCATGAAAATTCCAAAACAGATAGGCACACACCGCGTTGAGCCCCATCGCACGACACATCTGCAACCGGTGACGCCACTCCTCGTGTGGCACACGGGCAAAATGAATCTCCCCGCACCGAATCTGCAGCGGCTTCCCATCGAGCAGAAAGTCTCTCTCACCGATGGAAAATACATGAGACCGCGTCGGTTGAGCTGAAGCCAAAGCCAACCAACCAACGCAAAGCAATCCGAGCGAAAATCGAGTGATCTTGTTCATGGAGAATAGTGCGAAGCTTGCCCAAGGCTGGACCTCGTTGACCAGTCAGGATTGGGAAAACTATAAACGAAGCCATCTCATCCGCTCCATTCTCTTGATCTACATCTGTTTTCCTCCCGAACATTTTGTCATTAATTCGCCCATTTCTACCTTCGCTCGCCGGCGTGATCGCTTCTCTGCCGAGACTGGATCAGCAAGATTCCGAGCAAAATTCCACTATTAGTTTGTCTCACCGTGCCGCACTATTTGCCCGTTCATTAGCAGCGCGCGCGCAAAACGCACTCAGACGGTCCCGCTACTACCCCGCGGAGAACTGCGCATCTGCCTTTCGCTGCGCCGGTGCGCTCAGCAATCTGTCACAACGTATGACGATGCAGCATCCAACGATTATTCAGGGCGGCATGGGCGTGGCGGTTTCCAACTGGAAGCTCGCGCGCGCCGTGTCGGTGCAGGGCGAACTCGGTGTAGTCTCGGGCACGGCCCTCGCCATGGTCCTCGCACGGCGGCTGCAGGCCGGCGATCTGGATGGCGCGATGCGCCGGGCCCTCGCTCATTTTCCGTTTCCTGCCGTCGCCGAGCGCGTGCTCGCTGCGCATTTCTTGCCCGACGGCAAAGCAGCCGATGATTCATTTAAGCTGACGCCGCTGCCCACGTTTCAACCCGGCCCAGCGCTCACCGAACTGACAGTCGCGGGAGGCTTTGTTGAGGTCTTTCTCGCTAAGGAGGGCCACGGCGGCCTCGTCGGGATGAATCTCCTCGAAAAAATCCAACTCCCCACGTTACCGACTTTGTTCGGTGCGATGCTGGCCGACGTGGACTACGTGCTCGTCGGCGCCGGTATTCCGCGTGCCATCCCGGGTATCCTCGACCGCCTGGCGGCGGGTGAAGTGGCGGAGATGAAGCTCGATGTCGCGGGCGCGCTGCCCACCGACGACTTCACGGCCAGATTCGATCCGCAGCTGTTTTGGCGCGGACCAGCGCGACCGCTTCGACGGCCGCAGTTTCTCGCGATTGTCTCGTCGGCGACGTTGGCCATTACGCTGGCAAAAAAATCCACCGGACACGTCAACGGTTTCGTCGTCGAAGGCGATCTCGCGGGCGGCCACAATGCGCCGCCACGTGGCGCCCTCCAACTCGACGCCACCGGCCAACCCATCTACGGTCCGCGCGACACGCCCGATCTCGAGAAAATCCGCGAACTCGCGCTTCCATTCTGGCTCGCCGGATCGTATGCGCGGCCGGAAAAACTGCTGGAAGCGCAGCGCCTTGGCGCCACCGGTATTCAGGTCGGCACCGCGTTCGCGTTTTGCGCGGAGTCCGGCATCGCTCCGGAGTGGAAACGTGAAGTTATCCGCACTATCCGGGCCGGAATCGCCCGCGTGTTTACCGATCCGGTGGCGTCACCCACGGGGTTTCCCTTTAAGGTGGCCACAGTGCCGGGCACCATGTCGGAGTCCGGCGTTTATGCCGCTCGCGAACGCATCTGTGATCTCGGTTTCCTGCGCCAACTCTACCGGAAAATCGACGGCAGTGTCGGCTATCGCTGCGCCAGCGAACCGATCGAGGATTTCCTCCGCAAAGGCGGAGAACTCGCCGAGACGATCGGCCGTAAATGCCTGTGCAACGGCCTCGCAGCCACCGTCGGCCTTGGCCAGACGCGTGATGGCGAAGCTGAGCCCGCACTGGTGACAGCGGGCAACGAACTCGTCGATCTCGCGCGACTCTTCTGCGCCAACGCCGATTCCTACACCGCCGCCGATGTGCTGAATTATCTGCGCGGCATCGTGGCGGAAGCGACCGAGGAGGCTCCCGCAGCATTCAGCGTCGCCTGAGCGTCCCTATGAATCGACCGTGCGTGACTCGAGTTGGCGGAGTGACGATACTGGCGTGGAATTATCGCGCTGGCTCCCGCAGTTGGACGTGAATCTGAATTGCGCCGGCGCCACGCCGCGCCATATTTCGGATCGTTCGCATGTCCGCTCAATCTTGTCGCCGATTATTGCTGGTCGGAGCATTGGCTTGCATCGGTCTTTTTGCCGTGTGGCTGCTGCTGCCACTGCTTGGAGAAGCGGCGCCAAGATTTGCCGGGATGGGCGTGGTCGGGACGCCGGTAGCGATCATTAGCGTCAAAGATCCTCTTCAGGTCTTCGTTAACAACGCCGCGTTTCTCGGCGTGATGCTGCTCACCCAGTGGGCGTTCCTGCGACCGGTTCGACGCGCCGCGCCACACGGTGCGGGCGCCGTCCGTCCGCGCTGGCATGCGGTGCTCGCCGTCGCCTTTGTCACCACCCTGCTCAGCACCGCGTTCGTCGCGACGATTTTGGAATGGCCAGATTGGTGGAAGACCGTGATCGGCGCGGACAGCCGTTTCGGACCGCCGGTGTTGCACGCGATGCTCGTGGCCTGGGCGGGATGGTTTGTCGTGTTCTTCGTGTATTTTCGTCGCGGCGATTTTCTCGCGAAGGCTGAGATCCTCGTGCGGGCGCTGATTCGCGGCAGTTGCCTCGAACTGATCCTCGCCATCCCGACCCATGCGTTTGTCTACCGGCGGAATGGCGACGATTGCTACTGTGCGCGCGGTTCCTACACGGGCCTCGTGTTCGGCACCGCGGTGCTGGTCTGGGCCTTCGGCCCGGGACTGGTCCTCCTGTTGTGGCGCGAAAAACAACGCCGCGAACCCATCCTGCAGCGGCTCTGTCCGCAATGCGGCTCGTCGCTCGATCCCGTGGTGGTTCCGGGATCAGTCTGCCCACAGTGCAGCCGCGCCAGCGGACGTTGAAAACCGACTCGAAAATCCGCCGGGCTTGATCGCCGCGCATCGCCGACTCAACTTCAACCCCTCAACCATGCGACAACTCCGTTCCCTCCTCCCCTGCATTCTCATTCTGCCGTTCGCCACCGCATTCGCGGCCCCCGGCGATCCTGCCGTGTTGAAGGACGATCCGGCGATCAAGGCCGCCTTCGCCGCCGTGTTGAAAAACGAACCCGAAATGATCGAACTTCAGGCGCGGCTCTGCGCGATTCCCGCCCCGCCTTTCAAGGAGGAAGTGCGCGCCGCCGAGCTCAAAAAACTTTTCGAACACTACGGTCTGAAAAACGTGTTCATCGATAAAATCGGCAACGTCGTCGGCACGCGGCCCGGCGCGAAACCGCGGCCCAACGTCCTCATCCAGGCACACCTCGACACCGTGTTCCCCGCCGGCACTGACGTCACCGTCAAGCGCGATGGCGCGATCCTCCGAGCGCCCGGCATCGGCGACGACACTCGTGGCCTCGCGGCACTCCTTGCCACGATTCGTGGGCTCGACGACGCGAAAGTGCAGACGCCCGGCACGATCACATTCGTGGCGAATGTCGGCGAGGAAGGTCTCGGCGATCTCCGTGGCACGAAGCAGCTCTTCAAGGAAACGCTCAAAGATCAAATCGACTACTTCATCTCGATCGACGGCTCCGATCCGGCGCAAATTGTGTTTGCGGGCGTGGGTAGCTACCGGTTCCACGTCACGTTCAATGGCCCGGGAGGCCACAGCTACGGGGCGTTCGGCCTCGTCAATCCCGTGCATGCCCTCGGCCGCGCCATCGCGAAAATTGACGCCATCCAGGTGCCCGTGAATCCGAAGACGACGTTCAACGTCGGTGTCATCGGCGGCGGCACCTCCGTCAACTCGATCCCGTTTGAAGGCTGGTTCGAGGTGGACATGCGCTCCCCCGACGCGGCCTCGCTCGAAACCACGAAGGGAAAAATCCTCGCCGCGATCGACGAGGCGGTCGTCGAGGAAAACGCGCGTTGGAAAAACAAAGGCACCATCACCGTCGACGTCAAAAACGTCGGCTATCGCCCGTGCGGCCAGACTCCGCCCGAATCGCCCATCGTCGCCACCGCGCAATCGGCCGTGCGCGCAGTCGGGCTGCGTCCATTACTCACCGCGAGTTCCACTGATTCCAATGTCCCGATGCAGCTCGGCGTGCCCGCTGTCACCATCGGCGGTGGTGGCATCGCCAAGGATGCACATGCGCTCACCGAGAGTTTCGATCCGAAGGATTCCTGGAAAGGCGTGCAATACGCGCTGCTGCTCGTAGTCGCGCTCGCGCAATAGCCAGATGTGGTGGCGGCGGTCTGTGACCACCGCTACCGAGCTTTTTTGCGCCCGAATGTTACATTCCGGCGACGGCCTACCACCGCGCCCGTCCACGACTTGACCGTGTCCGCCACCTTGCTTCCGTCGCGAGCGCGGTTTAGTTCTCATTTGCCGCCCACCACATCTTTTCCGCCCTTTTGGCCATGCCCAAGCACCCTCAATTCAAAGACAACCAGTTCATCAAACGCGTCCACCAGGAGCTGATCGACGACTACGACGAGGAGCTGGAGATGGAGCGCGACGACTGGGAGGTCACTAATCCCGGCGGAAAATCGCGACCGCTGGAACACGACTCTGACCGCGAGGAGCGCAACCAATACTTCAAGGAGCTCTTCCGCCTCCAAGGCGAGCTCGTGAAGATGCACGACTGGATCGTCGACACCGGTTACAGGCTTGTGATCGTCTTCGAGGGGCGCGATGCCGCTGGCAAGGGCGGCGTCATCAAACGCATCACGCAGCGGCTCAACCCGCGGGTTGCCCGCGTTGCCGCCCTCCCCGCCCCGACCGACCGCGAGAAATCGCAGTGGTATTTTCAGCGCTACGTCGCGCACCTTCCAGCCGCTGGCGAAATGGTGCTCTTCGATCGCAGCTGGTATAATCGGGCCGGCGTCGAACGCGTGATGGGCTTCTGCAACGATGCGGAATACGAGGAATTTTTCCGCTCGGTGCCAGAGTTTGAAAAAATGCTCGTCCGCTCCGGCGTCCGCGTGATCAAATATTGGTTCTCGATTTCGGATGAGGAGCAGGAGTTTCGTTTCCGCTGCCGCATCAACGATCCATTCAAGCAATGGAAGCTGAGCCCGATGGATCTGGAGGCTCGACGCCGCTGGGAACTCTATACCAAGGCCAAGGAAGTCATGCTCCAGCGCACGCACATCACCGAGGCGCCGTGGTGGGTCGTGCCGGGAGTGAACAAGAAAAAGGCGCGGCTGAACTGCATCCACCACCTCCTCACGCAGGTGCCCTACCGCGAAGTCGCTCATACGCCGATCGAGCTCCCGCCCCGCGAATACCATCCCGACTACACCCGCGGCCCCACGCCGGAGGAGATTCTGATCCCACAGGTCTATTAAGGGCCTGAAGGAGTGCGCGGGATTTTGACTAAACGACCAATCTGCGTTTAGCTCATGGCGTTCCCGCCATGAATCCCCCGGCCGATCTTCCCTCCGAGCCGAATCCGACCGCTTCGTCGACCGCACCTGCGGCGTCGGCCGCGCCCGCGTCCGGGTCGGTCGTCGATCCCAGCCAGTTGACCCCCGAGGAGCAGATGGCGCTTTTCGAAAAAGACCTGAAGGAAAACGACTGGGGTCACCAGCCGTGCTGAGGTTCCGCCGGCGGTAGGATTTGCGCGAGCCGTCGGGACGTCGGGTTCGGACCCTGACCGACTTCCTCTTCCGCTGGCGATGTTTACTTCATTTCCGTCACCTTGAGCCGATAGGGGTGGGACATACTCGGCTATCCGCCGCGAACCGTCTACTATGCACCCATCGGCCCAAGCGACCGCTGCCCGCAGCAATCGCGTGATCGTAATTGACGATAACGTCGCGATCCATGCCGACATTCGCAAAATTCTCTGCCCGCAAGTGACCGCGGCGGCTGCCGCCGTCGATGCGCTGGAAGCCGAGTTGCTCGGTGAGCCCGCCACTACTCCGCCGTCGCACGCCGCCGAAACCTTCGAACTGGATTCCGCGCATCAGGGCCGCGAAGGGCTGGCCCTCGTCCAACAGGCGATCGCTGCGGGTCGGCCGCATGCCATGGCGTTTGTCGACGTGCGCATGCCGCCGGGCTGGGACGGTGTCGAGACCACGCTTGAGCTCTGGAAGGTCGCACCCGATCTGCAGATCGTCATTTGCACCGCCTACTCCGACTATTCGTGGGACGAGATGCTCGCCAAGATCGGCGGCAGCGACCGGCTTGTGGTGCTCAAGAAACCCTTCGACACCATCGAGGTTCTTCAACTCGCCAACGCCCTCACCGCCAAATGGAATCTCCTCCAGCATTCGCGCGCCGACGCCGCCGCATTGGAGTCGCGGGTCCGCCTCCGCACCGCCGATCTGGAGCTGGCCAACGGCGCCCTCCATGAGGAAATCGGTCGACGCATCCAAATCGAATTCGATCTTAAGCGCGCCAAGGAAGCCGCCGAGACCGCCGACATCGCCAAGAGCGCCTTCCTCGCCAACATGTCCCACGAAATCCGCACTCCGATGAACGGCGTGATCGGCATGGGCAATCTTCTCCTTGGCACGCCGCTCAACGCCGAACAGCGCGATCTCGTGCAGACGCTCTGCCAGAGCGGCGAGGCCCTGCTCGTCATCATCAATGACATTCTCGATTTTTCCAAAATCGAGGCTGGTCGCCTTATCCTCGAGTCGATCGATTTTACCCTCGCTGAACAGCTGGAACTCGCCCTTGACCTGCACGCCGACACGGCCACCCGCAAAGGCCTCGAACTCGTCATGGACATCGATCCCGCTGTCCCGATCCGCGTGCGTGGTGACCCGGTGAGGCTCCGCCAAATCGTCCTCAATCTCCTCGGCAACGCGATCAAGTTCACCGTGAGCGGCGAAGTTGTTCTGCGCGTCAGGATCGAGCGCACCGTGCCCGGCCGCAGTCTGCTACGCTTCGAGATCATCGATACTGGTATCGGAGTTCCACCGACCGTGCAGGCGACCCTGTTTCAACCGTTTGTGCAAGCCGACGCCTCCACCACCCGGCGCTTCGGCGGCACCGGCCTCGGCCTAGCGATTTGCCGGCGGCTAACAACTCTCATGCGCGGTGAAATTGGGGTGCGCAGCAACCGCGACGTCGGTTCGACCTTTTGGTTCACGGCCTTGCTCGACGAACCCGTCGAAACCACGCCCGAATTTGAGCTCGCACCCACGCAGTTTGAAAACCACCGCGCCCTGATCGTCGACCACCACGCCACGAACCGCCAGCTCATCTC
Source organism: uncultured Opitutia bacterium (assembly GCA_903840415.1). GTDB lineage: Bacteria > Verrucomicrobiota > Verrucomicrobiia > Opitutales > Opitutaceae > CAITWF01. Next base: position 151,682 of record CAIMFY010000017.1, read on the forward strand.
CCGCCTGTGCGACCATTGGCAGTTGCGCCACGCCACGGCTGATTCCGCCGCCACGGCTCTCGCCGCCCTCCAAGCCGCGGCTGATTCCCACGAACCTTTTGATCTCGTGATTTTCGATCGCCACCTGCCCGGCACCGACGGTCTTGGCCTCGCTACCGCCATTTCCGCAGACTCCGCGATCCCGCGCCCCACGATGGTGCTTCTCACCACGCGCGGCGAACGCCTCCTGCCTTCCCTCCGCGACGCTCACGGGATCGCCGCCTGCGAACTCAAACCGCTTCACGCCGAAAAACTTCGCTCTACGCTGGGTCGGGTGCTGGCAGGTTCGCGTGGTGCCGTCACCGCCACTCCCGTCGCGCCCGCACGGGCTGCCACGCCGTCTCCAATTGGTCTCACCGGAATTCTCATCGCCGAAGACAATCCCGTAAATCAGAAGGTTACGCTCCTCCAACTTCGCAATCTCGGTTACGCCGCCGACATCGTCACCAACGGCCGCGAAGCCATTGAGGCGCTCCGCCGCCGGCCCTACGCCCTCATCCTGATGGATCAGCAGATGCCGGTAATGGATGGGCTCGAGGCCACGCGCTGGATTCGCTCGGCGCAGGCTTCGGGTGAGCCAGGATTCGCCCGCCAACTCCGCATCGTCGCGATGACCGCCAACGCCATGAGCAGCGATCGCGATGCCTGCCTTGCCGCCGGGATGGACGACTTTCTGGCCAAACCCGTCCGACCGAACGAACTGCGCGAGATCGTGCAACGGTATCTCACCCTCGAATCCGCCGCGACTGCCGCCGCGTGAGCCTCTAGCGATGCCCGCCACGCTCGATGCCCCAGCCAAACCGACACCGCGCATCGCCCCGGTGCTGCTCGACCGCGTGCTCGTCGATGCATTTCTGGAGAAGGTCCACGACTTCGTCTATTTCAAGGACCGTCAGTCGCGCTACATCGCCCTCAGCCGGTCCCTCGTCCGGTGCCTTCGCTGCACTTCGCCCATCGAGGTAATCGGCCGAACTAACTTCGATTTTTTTACCGCCGAACACGCGCAGGAATCCTTCGACGACGAGCAGACGATCATCCGCACCGGTGTGCCAATCATAGACAAGTTTGAGAAGAAAATCTGGCCCGAGGGCCACTCGATGTGGCTGCGGATGACCAAGCTGCCGCTGCGCGACGACACCGGCGACATCATCGGCACCTTCGGCATCAGTCGCGACGTCACCACTTCGCTTCAGCTCGAACGCGAGTTGCGCGCGGCGCAGCAAAATCTTGTCGAGGCCTCGCGCATTGCCGGTATGGCTGAAGTCGCCACCGGCGTCCTCCACAACGTCGGTAACGTCCTGAGCAGCCTTAACGTTTCCGCCACGATGATTGGCACCGGCCTCCGCGCGTCGAAGGCTGACCGCCTCACCAAGATCTGTGCGCTCCTCCATGAACATCGCGACCAGTTGGGCGAATTTCTCACGCAGGATCCGAAGGGCCGCAAACTCCCCGAGTTCATCGCCTCGCTTGCGTCGCACACCGTCGCCGAGCGCGATCGCCTTCTCGGTGAGATCGCTTCGCTTCAGCAAAACATCAATCACATCAAGGAGATCGTCTCGATGCAGCAGGCCTATGCCACGACCGTCGGCTGCGCCGAGCCACTCGCGCCCGAAATGCTCATCGAAGACGCGCTGCGCATGAACACCGGCAGCCTCAGCCGCCACGATGTCCGGGTGGTGCGGGAGATTCAGTTTGCGCCCACCGTCTTCGGCGAAAAGGGCAAGATTCTCCAGATTCTCGTCAACCTGATCCGCAATGCCAAATATGCCTGCGACGAGGGTCCGTCCGGCGATAAGCTCATCACGCTCCAGATCGCGCCAACTGTCGACGGCCGGGTCCAGTTCGCAGTCCGCGACAACGGCATCGGCATCCCCGCCGAAAATCTCACGCGCATCTTCGCCCACGGATTCACCACGCGGAAACACGGGCACGGTTTCGGCCTTCACTCGAGTGCCAACGCCGCCCGCGAAATGCACGGCACGCTCACCGCGCACAGCGACGGCCCCGGCCTCGGCGCCACCTTTACCCTCGAACTACCCGCCGCCCCTGCGGCGATCCCTCTGCCATGAATACCACCTTGATGCCCGCCTGCATTGTGCAGGAATCCACTGCGGCCCTGCTGGACCGCGCGCTCATCACCGCGTTTCTCGAAAACGTGCCCGACCACGTTTACTTCAAGGACAGCGAGAGCCGTTTCATCGCCGTCAGCCGCTCCAAGGCCCGCCGCCACCATCTCACGCCGGAAGAAATGCTCGGCAAGCGCGACATCGATTTATTTGACGCCGCCCACGCCGAGCGGGCGCGCGCCGACGAAGTATCGATCATGCGCACCGGCACGTCGGTGATCGAAAAACTTGAACACCTCACTTGGCCCGACGGCCACCAGACTTGGGCCGTCTCCAGCAAAATGCCGCTTCGCGACGAACGTGGCGACGTCATCGGCACTTTCGGCCTCACCCATGACGTGACCGCCGCCAAGCAATTGGAGATCGACTTGGAGAAAGCGCATCGGGCACTCGTCGATACGTCGCACGCCGCTGGCATGGCCGAAGTCGCGACCGGAGTGCTCCACAACGTCGGCAACGTGCTCACCAGCCTCAACGTCTCCGCCACGATTCTGGCCACGGGTCTCCGTGAATCGAAAGTCGGCAGCCTCGTGAAACTCTCCGCGCTCCTGCAGGATCACTCTCACGACCTCGGCGAGTTCCTCACACACGATCCCAAGGGCCGCCGCGTGCCGGAATTTCTCGAGTCGCTCGCCGCACACTCCGTGGCCGAACGCGACCGACTCCTCGCCGAGCTCGCGGCCATGCAGCAACACATCGATCACATCAAGGAGATCGTCTCGATGCAGCAGGCTTGCGCCACCATGGTCGGCGTCGTTGAACCACTCGCTCCGAACGCGTTGATGGAGGACGCCCTCCGCATGAACGCCGGGGCGCTCGTCCGCCACGACGTCCGCGTCGAACGTGAGTTCCACTCCGCGCCGCACGTCATCGGTGAAAAAGCCAAGGTGCTCCAGATACTCGTGAATCTCATCCGCAACGCCAAATATGCCTGCGACGACGGTGGCCTGCCGGAAAAAATCCTCACCCTGCGCATCGAAACTAGCGCGGCGAATCGAGTCAGATTTGTCGTGCAGGATAACGGCGTCGGCATTCCCGCGGAAAATCTCACGCGCATCTTCGCGCACGGTTTTACCACCCGGAAAACCGGCCACGGCTTCGGCCTCCACTCCAGCGCCAATGCCGCCCATGAAATGCACGGCACACTCACCGCCGCCAGCGCCGGCCCCGGCCGTGGCGCCACGTTCACGCTCGAACTCCCCGCCACCAACGAAAGCACCACGACGACCAGTCCCAGTGCCGCGCCCAGCGGCGATACAACCACCACAAAATTTTAGCCCTTTGCCGGCAACATCGCGAGCTCGCGGCAGTGTTTCAAATCGAGTTTGCCGGTGCCTAGGACCGGAATTTTTTCCACGCGCCGGATGATTCTCGGCACCCAAAGCCCCGTGAGTCCGGCGTCATGCAGTTTGGTTCGCACTTCATCGATCGTCAGTGGAAGGGTCGTCAGCAGCACTAGCGCTTCGCCTTTCACCGCATCAGGCACACCCATCACAACGGCCGCGTAGCCCGCAGTCTCGTCGATCTCAAACACCTCCACGATTTTCTGTTCGATCGTGCCGTGCGGCACCATTTCGCCGCCGATTTTGGAAAAGCGCGACAAGCGGCCCTCGATGTAGAGAAATCCGTCGTGATCAAAGCGCCCAAGATCACCGGTTACGAACCAGCCATCGCGGAAAGCCGCCCGCGTCTTGGCCACGTCATCAAGGTAACCCTCGAACACGTTCGCGCCCTTGAAGAGCACGATGCCGGTCTCGGTATCGGGTAGTTCGCGACCCGTGTCGGGATCGATGATGCGCGCGGTGATGCCGGGCATCAGCCGGCCCACAGCGCCGGCTTTCTTCCCGAGTTGTGGTTCGCCAGTGCTCGTGACGATCGGCGGATGCGGCTGATTGATGTTGGTCGCGGGAGTCGTCTCCGTGAGTCCGTAGCCTTGGAGAATCTCAATGTGAAACGCCGTGTGAAACGCCCGAAAGAGATCGTCGGGGAGTTTTTCAGCGCCGGTCACGACAAGGTCGAGCGAGCGCAACTCGCCAGGCTGCGCCTTTTTCAAAATGGGGCGGATGAACGTCGGCGCACCGAGTAGCACGGTCGCCTGTTCGTCCCGAATCGCATCGATAATTTTGCGCGTGTCGAGCGGGCTCGGCACGGTCACCACCTGACATCCGCGCAGCATCGGATACCAGAGTGTGACCGTGAACCCGAAACTGTGAAACACCGGCAGGCAGCCGAGTAGCGAACACGTTTCCGGCAAAATCGAGAGCGACGAAATCTGTGAGCAGTTCGCGAGGATGTTGCGGTGCGAGAGGATGACGCCCTTCGGCTCGCCCGAACTTCCGCTCGTGAACAGCAACCCCGCTTCGGCGCGATCACCGACGCACGGCAAACCGAGCAGCGAGGCGCACCACTGGTTCGGCAGGATCCACGCGGCGATGAGCCAGGGCAGCATGCCGCGCTTGCCGCCGGCCGCCGCCAGCTCAGCCCGCAAATCGAGGGTGCGCTCGGGCCACGGAAAATTTGGCAGTTTCGACTTCATCGCGTCCGCCGTAATCACGGTCTTGATGCCGCCAATCTGGATGCTCGACTCGATCGCCACCCGGCCCCCGGTGAAGTTGAGGTTCACGGGCGTCTTGCCCGCGATCAGGATGGCGAGATTCGCGATGAACGCCCCCGCGCCCGGCGGCAGCACCACGCCGATCCGTGCCTCCGGCAGTGTCGCCCGCACCCGGCGGGACAGCGCCGCCGCCGCCGCGTAAAGCTGCGCGCACTTAATCACGCGCCGCTCTGCCGTGCGATCGACGATGATGATGCGCCACGGATGCTTCGTCAGGGTGCGCACGCACTCGCGGCCAACATGCCGCCGCAAAATCGGCCGCTCATGAAACGCCTCGCACCCGAGATCGAGCAACGCGCGCCGAGCCCACGCCAGGCCGACTTCCGACGGCGGCGTCGGTTTACCAAACGCGATGAAGACATGCGTCGGCATCAGGCGCGGCGATTTCCAGATATACTTGTTGCCCGCAAACGAAAACACCGAGCCCCACAGACCGTCGATGGACGCCGGCACGACGGGCACGCCGGCCTGCCGCGCGATCAGCTCGAAGCCCTTCTTGATTTCCATCAGCTGGCCCGTGCGCGAGATGTGCCCCTCGGGGCAGAGGCAGACGACCTCGCCGGCCTTGAGCGCCTTCACCGCCTGCCGCATGCCCTCGAGCGGCTGCTGCGACGAAATCGGAATCGTGCCGCTGACGTCGAAACACCAGTTGAAAAAAGGACTGCGCTTCAACCCCCGATGGCCGAGGTAGCGAATCGGTCGCGGGCACACCAACTGCAGCACGCACACGTCGACATAGGAAATGTGGTTCGCGATCAGCAGCACGCCGCCCGTCGCGGGAAAGTGCTGGAGGCCGCTCGTCCGCACGCGGTAAAGCATCCGCACCACGACGCGCGCAATGATTTCGAGATAAAACGGCAAGTTGGAGCGCCGGCGGATGACGGGGTAAGACATGAACGCACCAACTTTATGCCGATCAATGCAACTGGGGTTCAAAGCAATTTTTTCGGTGGCCCATTGATCACGGGAAGGCCTGGCCGTCCAGCAACACGCGTTTGATATAAAGTCGGTGGGAGCGACTCACCGACACTTCGATTTCCATCACCTTAAATTTTGGCGCGCCCTTCCCTTCCGGAACGAAGTAACGCTCGATGCCATAATCAATGCGACTGCCCGCGCTTGCGCCCCTCGCGCCGTAGCCCAGCGTGCCACGGACGAGCACCTGGCCCGGATTCGGCGTCAATCGCTCACTACTCGCTTGCGCTACGACATGGTAGCGTTCCCGCGGCTCCAGCAACACCCACACGTCCCGGCCGCTGTCCGCATTCGCACCCGCTTTGGTCGCCATGCCACCGACCATCGCTTCGCTGATATCGTAGCGTAGCGTCAGATAGTCGCCACGCAGCAGATCCTGCGGATCGACCGGACGTCCTTTCAGGACGAGCGTCGGCGCAGTCTGACGGACCACTTCTTGATAACCGGCCCACGCGAGCAGAAACAACGCCTGCGCCGCGACGATCGTCCAAAACATCTTGGTCGTCCGATTCACGGTGCCACCTCCTGCCGCGCGCTGTCCACGAGCGCCCGGCGTTTGTGTTCAAGATAATAGCCCAACCCCAGCACCAGCAAACCCGTCATGATGAAAAACACGCCGCCTTCTAACATCGTGCCGAAAAGCAAAAAATAACGGGTAATAATGTTCAGCGCCATGCCGGCCATCCCAAGGTTGATCCAACTCTCCCGCCCCGATGCGAGGCCGATTCGAATCATCCCAAGATTTACGAGAAACAACGCCAGGCACGCGAAGCCACCCCACAGCCAGCTAGCGTCGTGCAGTTCGATCCCGAACAAAGTCGCAATCGCCGGAACAAATCCCAACGCGAGATACCACGCGAGCGACGTCAGTGCGGTGCGATTTCGCCACCACACCCAAACCGCCACGAGCGCCGCGAGCAGCATCAGCACCACCACCGGCTCAGTCCGTGCTGCCAGCGCCGGCTGAACAAAAATATTGTGCGCTGACCAGCTGAACCCGAGCACATAAAGCGACCAACAGCTTAGGATGAGCCCGAGCTTCTCATGCAGCGCCGCAAACTGCTCGTGGCGTCCACGGCGCAGTCCGAATCCGAACAGTGTGAGCGTGACTCCCACCAAAAACACCGCGCCGGCCATCAACTGAAACTCACTGCGGCCATCCCACCGCACTTGGTTTTCCAGAAGCCGCAACCAAGAGTCGCGCGCGGACAGCTCCGTCGCAAACCAGGTCGTTCCGGCCAGCACGCTGACGAGTTGCATCAACTTTGATCGGGTCAACCAAGGCAACGCCACGATGCCCACCCACCAGAGCAGCACGCCGTTGGGTGGGCGGCTGTCGATGTGGAAAATTTGACTCACCAGCGCAATCCCGAGCAGGAAAAACATTGCGCCGACCGCCAAGCACGCCTCGCCGGACTTCGGGAAATTTCCCGGTGCGATCTTCAGCCTCCAGCCGAGGCCGTAGGCGCCCGCCAGCAGTGCGACGAGCCCCGAAATTTTCACCCAGTCACCGATCGCTTCCCAGTTGGACTTGATGATCAGGCTCACGCCGACCACCAGAAGCGTTCCGCCGATGCCCGCCAGAATCGCCAGAAACCGATGCGCTCCACCCGATCGCAACGGATGCCGCGCGAGCAACAGCGTACGTTGATTGGTCGTAATCAAACCTTCGCCGACCCAGGCGGATGTTTCCCGCACCAACTGCTCCTCGAAGGATTTCATGGCATCGTTTGATTCAAAGCGGATCGTCGGCCGTCACGTTTCTGGCAGCTTCCAGTTGCCAGCGTGCGCTTCGAGCGTCTGGAGCCAGGCGATACAATCCCTCCTCTGCCGCACCGTCAGCGGCCGGGCCACTTGCTCAACCACGGCAAGATAACGCGGCTGCACTTCGCCCCACAACTGACGCCCGGCCACCGTGAGCAAAATCCGGTAGATTCGTCGATCCTTCGGGTGATCCGCGCGGCGCACCCAGCCCGCCTTTTCCAACCGATCTAGCAGCCCGGTGACGTTCGAGCGATCGACGACCAGCAAGTCGCCCAACTCGCGCTGGCTCAGCCCGGCCGGACGTTCCGCGAGAATGTTTAGGACGTTGAACTGCGCTGCCGTCAGGCGGTATGGCCGGAACAGTCGCTGGCTCTCCCGCAGAAACGCATCGGCCGTCGCCATGACAGCCGTGATCAATTCGTAGGCGGAAGAGGCAGGCATGGCCTACCGGTGTGATAGCAATGGTTGATATGTCAACTTTTAATTTGAGCGCCCGCCCTCAGATCGCCGGCCAGCGCCGCGAAGCCCGGAAAATCGTTTTCCAGTCGACGCAGATCGCGGCGGTGCCGCTGCACCTCGTGGAGCGCGCAGCAGGTTTCCTGAGGCAGCGACGGCCGATCGGTCCCATAGACCCGCCATTTCAGCTCTGCCCGCGAGTAAGGTTGCCGCCCACTCTCCTGCCCCACCAGCCACGCCGCCTCACTTACCGCCTCATCGCGTCCGCACAGATACCACGCTTCAATCGCCGGCACGGCGATGCCGACGGCGCGCAACACCCGTGCGCGACCGTGGGCCGATGGTAATTTTTTGGCCGTTCGCCTGAACACCGCGCGCAGCTCACACATGCGACACTGCGGGTGAAAATAATCAGGTCGGTCATGCACGGCCGTATGCACGACTGAATCGTCCGAATCGACCACCACGACTAGCAGGTCGGTCTCGGTTTGAAAGTGGAGATGTCGAATCACGGCTGGCAGCACCTGCACCACATTGGGCCAGCCCCGGGCGCGGAAGCCCGGCGCCACTACCTGGGGCGCCGTCCCCAGCACCGCCTCGACCAGCACGCGGAGTGCCGCCTCATCCGCCGGCGATTCGCTCAGGAGCGCGACGTTCACTTTTCCTCCGGCACCCCGCCGAGAATCCCGCTGAACCACATGTCGCCCAGCGAACCCTCGCGCAGGAGTTCCTTCAGATCGGTGCGATCAGTGAGCCGCTCGAACCGCGCTTCCCGGCCTTTTTTTTGCGCAATCACGACCTCTTCTGGATGCTCCCGAAAAAGATCAAGCATGGTAGGCGAATGGGTTGTCGCGATCACCTGCACCGGTTCGCGCGAGAGTTGAAATGATTTCGGATAACTCAGCCGGTAAAGCGCGTCGCGAATCTCCCGCAGCATCCGCGGATGAATCCCACGATCGATTTCCTCGATGCACAGAATGGAAGGTGGCGCGGGATCGAAGGCCAGCGTGAGCACAGCCAGAGTGTAGAGCGTGCCTTGTGAAAGATTTTCGGCGGCCACGATGTCGCGGTCGCCGAGTTTCAGTTCGAGGCCGACTGCGCCACCACCCCGATCGACGAGCTCAAGGGCGGTGAACTCTGGCAGGAGTCGCATGAACTCCCTCTTCAGATCGGCGAACACCTGCGGCGCCAACTTACGCCGCGTGGCAAGCACGGCGGCAAGATTGCCACCGTTCGACGCCAGTTCCGCGCCGTCCGCCCGTGGCGTCGCCGCCGCCATTGAATTATGGTCAAACAGATAGCTGCGGATGCGGGCGATTTCCGCCTTGAGCGCCGGCCAGCGGGGCGCGTTCGCCGGCACCACGTGCAGCATATCACAGACGAGTTCCGACACGCATCCGAGTCGCACCTCAATCGCCCTGTAGGGCCTGGTGAAGCGAAATCCCATTTCTGGCCCATGGGTTTTGCTTGCCGGCGACGACGGACCGGCCAGCGGGAGTTTCGCCAACGAACGCAGCTGCAACAGCGCTTGGATCAGACTCGTCTTGCCGCTGCCGTTCGGGCCGATGATGAGGTTAAACGGCGCGAGTGCGAGGCTCGTGCCGCGCAACGCTTTGAAATTCCGAAATGCCACCGACGCAATCACAACGCAATGTGTGCGCTCTTCGCCCGCAACGCAACGCCGCACCGCGCTCACACTTCCGATCAATGCCCGACCGCGACGACAAATTACTTTCCGCCGAAAAGTTTGTTCAGCAAGTCGGAGGCCTTGTCCTTCACGCCACCTTTTTCGAGCGCGAGGCTGGCAATGGCGTTGCTGAGTTCGCTGGTGTCGGGCGAGCCGAGCGTGCCCTTGACTTTCAACGGCAAGGTGCAGGCCGCGTAGCCGAGTGCGTCGGTCTGCGCTTCGAGCTTGTTGAGATATTTCAGCAGATCGCCGGTATGCCCGCGCGCTCTCAACTTGAACTCCATTGCGAGGGCCTCTTGGAGCAAGGGCGTGCCGGCGTGATGAGTGGTCTGCCCGCCACCCGTCAGCCGCATCTCAGGCGAGATGAGCGTGAAGTCTTTCAGCACGGTGTTGAGCGTGGCATCGCGGCTGAGCATCACATTGAGTTGATCGTAAGGAATCGCGGCAAACATTCTTGAAACCTCGGAGACGGCTTTCGCGGTGCTGGTAATCTCGGAGTCGTCCTTGCGCCCCTTGAGCGCGTCGAGGGCGCTGCCGACCATCGCCACGCTCGCGGCCAGCCGGCCGACGGCCTCGTTTTTTTCCGAAACCGACACGGGCAAACCGCGAAACACGCCGCCTTTGCTCGAGAGTTGAAAATCGCCGCGAGTGGTCGTTGAGAATTCGTCGAGCCGCGCCGCCGCGCCGGAGAGTTTGCTCGTGACGTTGAATTTTCCCTCGACGGTGGCTGGCTGCCCCGGGTTGAGCGCCTTAAAGAGAGGCGCCGGATCGAAGTCGGTGACGGCGAGATCGGCGTTGAGCGCGTAGGGTGCCACGGCGTTCGCGTCGAACGTCACCGCACCGGAAAATTTTGCGTCGCTGCCGTTGCCGAGCCCAGCGCGCATACCGTCGAACTTTACTGTCCCGGCGTCGATGCGCAGTGTGCCGGTGACTTCCGTCGCCTGAAACGTCCCCGAATAGACGACCTCCTTTAACGCGAGTGCAATCTGGCCGCTAACACCAGCCCATGCCGGAGCGGCATCGCGCACTGGCGCGGTCGTCGATGAGGTGCTCGCGGAGGAAGGAACCGAGGCGGAAGTTGAGGCGAGCGGCGCCGCGAGGATTTTCACGTCCTCGATTACGAGCTTGGTGCTAGAAATGCGCGCGGCAATCGTCAGTCCCTTCGCGTCCGGGGTGAGCGTCCCGGCAAACACGAGGTCGGACTTGCGGCCGTCGCGATCGACGAGCAGCGGGGCGTTGAGCGTGATCTGGCCGTTGGCAGCACGGTCGGCGCGAAGATCCGCGGAAATTGCCGGGAGTTTTTCCGGCGTGAGTGTCGGATCGGTTTCGAGATTCGTGAAGGCGAGCTTCGTCTGAATTTCCTGCGTGACGCCGAGGTTGGCCGCAAATTCGACCGCCGCATCGCCGCGCGTAAGCTGGACCGCGCCGCTCGCGACCGGCTGCGACAGCAACGCCGGCAACGCGGCGGAAATTTTTCCCGCCACTTTGATTGGTTGGTTAGGACCAGCGAGTTGGCCGGCTCGGGCTTCGAGCGTGAGCCACGCCGCTTCCCCGCTGCGAAATACCAGCGGCGCCGCCACCACCTGCCAGCCTTGTGGCGTGTAATCGACGGAGGCGTTGAGCGAGAGATCGACCTCGCGAAGCAGCGGCTTGCCAGCTTGTGCGACCGACACGCCCGCCGCCATGAGGGGCGCTTTCGGTCGCAGCGAAAATCCGCCGTCGGTCGCCGTCGCGACAAAGCCACCCTTCAAATCGCCTCCGGAGATAACGATATCCTTCATGAACGGCTGCGGCCACGCGAGCGGCACGCCGAGCAGCGTCACTGCGAAAAGATCGCGCGCCGGATCGGCGGCGGTCAGGCCGCGCGTCGCGTAATTGTAGGTGACGGTTTGCAGCGAGTTTACCGTCACCACCGGTCGCGCTCCGCTGATCTCCATGACGAAATGCTCGACACGAATTTGGCCGGCGATCTGCGCAAGATCGAAGTCGGCCGTCAACCGGAGCGCGCCGAGGGCCGCTAGTTCCGGGCGGACGGCGGCGAGATTGTCCGAGGCCGCGCTGAGTTTTCCTTGGGCGTGCACTTCGGCGAAGCTCGCGTCGAAATCGAACTGCCCTTCGCCAGCCGCCACGAACGGCGGTGGCACTCGGCCGAGCACAAACGGAGCGAGATCGGAATCGCGGGCATCGATTTTCCAAGTGCCGGCCAGCTTACGCGCGGCCAATGGAAAATCGGCGTGCACATCGACGAGTTGTTTCCCGGCGGTGGCGAGCGTGATCGCATAGGTCTCGCCGGCGGCGGTCCGCGTCGCAGTGGTGGCCGCCGAAAGTTTCACGCCGCGCGGAAACTGCGGACCGGAGGCAGTCGAATCGACCGTAACGCCGAATCGCGTAAACGAGCGCGGCGTGTCCATCGTAGCAGTGAACACGGCATTCGTCTCCAACGTCGAAACTGTCGTCGACGTGAGAGAAGCTGTCAGGGCGAGCTCAAATCGCCCTTCGTGATTTTCGCTCAACCCACCGCCCGTGAGCGCGAACCGCGCATGCCCGCGCGCGGTCGGCAGGATAATCTCGCCAGCGAGATCAACACCGTCGAGCGCGAGATCGACCGGCAGGCCGAGTTGCGCAAAGAGACCTTGGAAAAGCTGCGCGGCAGCCGCGGCTGGCTCGGGCGCCCCGGCGCGGGCAGAAGTGAGGAGGGAAAACTCGGCGACAGCGGGCGAGCCAGGGCGATGATCACGATCAAAAATCTGGCCCACTTGCACAACCTTGGTGAGATCGAGCGTCCAGCCTTTCGCGACGAGGCGTGTGATGGTGATGCGATTCTTCAAGCCGGCCGCGAGTAACGGCAGTTCGACTTCGACCGCGGGCAGCGTCAGCACGGCGCCGCGGGATTCGACACGGAGATTTCTGATTTCGACGCGGCCCAATCCAGCGGCAACGGTGCCAAGGGTCGCACCCAGGGCGGGGCGCGAGGCCAGCGCCCGGCGCGCCGCCCATGTTTGCACTCGCGGGTTGAACGCAGCGACAACAGCGATGCCAAGCAGCACCGCCAGTGCGGCGGTGCCAACAAGGAGAAGCCGGACTAATTTCATGCGGTGAGAGAAAGACAGCGCAGCGGACGGCAGGTTGCGAGCCGACGATGTGAAAAATTTTGAACGCGCGGGCAGCGCTCATGAACGCCGCCGAACGTCAGGAGGCCGTCGTTCGGCAGTCAGCGCCCACCGCTATTTCACTTCGTCACGAATTCGTCCGCGAGTCCCATGGCCTTGCGCAGGCTGGCGACAGCGACGGTGTAGGTGTAGTAGGCCTGAATTTGGTTCGTGCGCGCCGTCGTGAGATCGGTCTGCGCCTGGAGTAGATCGAGTTGAGTGGCAGTGCCGGCGTTGTAGCGGGCCTCAGCCAGACGGACGGCTTCCTCAGCCTGCCCGACGACTTTTTTCATCGCATCGGCCAATTCGGTGGCTTGCTGCCAGTTCGAAAAAGCGCGGCGGACCTCAACCTCCGCGGCGAGTTGCGCCTCGGTCAACGTCAACTTGGTTTGCTCGAGGACCGAGCGCGCCTGCGTCACCCGCCCGGCGGTGGCGCGACCGTCAAAGATGTTCCACTGCGATTGCAGGCCGACGAGCCAGCCGTTGTTGGAGTCGCTAAAATTATTCGTGAAACCTTTGCGGAGCTGCCAGCCGCCAAACGCGGAGACGGTCGGATAGTAATTCGACTTCGCGACGGTGACCGACTCCTCGCGAGCGGAGGAGAGTTTGGCCAGCCGCTGCAAGTCGGGGCGGTTAGCGTGCGCGGCATCGAAAGCCGCCTGCAATTCAAACGTCGCCGGCGTGTAGTCGAGCGTGCCGACGAAGTCGGGGATCTTGCGGAGCGAATCCTCCTTGTTCGTCGTAAAGCCCAGCACCTGACGGAGCGACTCAATGGCGAGGCGCCAATCGTTTTTCGCGGTGATGAGCGGCACCTTCGCGTTGGCGACAGCGACTTCGGCGCGGAGTTTCTCGAAGCTGGAAACGGTGCCGGCATCGTAGCGGTCAGTCGTGGTCTTGAGCTGCGATTGGAGCAGCACGAGGTTCTTTTCCTGCACGGTGATTTTTTCCCGGGCGAGGATCACATTGTAGAACGCCGTGCGGACCGCGAGGAGCGCATCGTTGATCGTGGACTGGAGATCGAGCACGGCGGCTTCGCGCGTGAGCTGTGAACTCTTGATCGAGGAACTCACACCGCCGCCAGCGTAGATCACCTGCGAGGCGGTGAGCCCGATCGACCAATAGCGATCGCTGGCGGGATTTGAAACCGTGATGGCGGTGCTGTTGCCCTGCACCGAGCCGGTCGCGGCGACGGAGGGAATCTCCCGCGCGCTTACTTCGACGAGGACACCTTCCTGCTGCCGGATGCGCTCGCGCGCCTGTCGGATGGCAAAATTGTTTTCGAGCGCGAAGCTGATGCAAGTCTTCAGGTCGAGCGTGTCGGGCACGGGTTGCTGCGGCACCGGCTGCGCCGTCAGGACGACGGTTGCGGCCACAGGCAAGATCAGGGTGAAAGCCAGGGAGCGAAGGGACGATTTCATGCGTGAGAAGTACTGAGGGTAGAAGTGACGCCAGCCGCCGCACGCTCATTGGCGTGGTCGCGGGCGATGAGCATATATACGGACGGCACGACAAACAGCGTGAACAGCGTGCCGACCGACATGCCGGTGGCGATGACGATGCCCATGCTGTAACGGCTGGCGGCGCCGGCGCCACTGGCGAGCACGAGCGGGAGCACGCCGAAGACCATCGCCGCCGTGGTCATGAGGATCGGGCGCAGGCGCACGCCGGCGGCGTGTTGCACGGCCTCGCGTTTGCTGGTGCCTTCGCGCTGGAGCTGGTTGGCGAACTGCACAATGAGGATGCCGTGCTTGGAGATCAGGCCGACGAGCGTGATGAAGCCGACCTCGGTGTAGATGTTGATCGAGGCGGCGCCGAGAAAGAGGAAGGCAAGCGCACCCACCAGCGTCATCGGCACGCTGCCGAGCAGGATGATGAGCGGATCGCGGAAGCTTTCGAACTGGGCGGCCAGCACGAGAAAGACAATGATCGCACCGAAGGCGAAGGCCACGATCAGCGAGCTGCCTTCCTGCACATACTGGCGCGACTGGCCGCCGTAATCGATAGTGTAGCCCTGCGGCATGACTTCCTTCGCCTGCTGGTTGAAATAATCGAGCGCCTGGCCGAGCGACACGCCCTGCCGGGGCACCGCGGAGATGGTGGCCGCGCCGAGTTGCTGGAAGTGTTTCAGCGATTGCGGCTGCACGGTCGGCTTCAGGGTGGCAAACGTCGAGAGCGGCACCAGCGCGCCCTTGCCGGTGCTGACGTAGTAGTCGCGGAGTTGCTCGGGATTGAGCCGGCGGACGCGCTCGACCTGCGGGATGACCTTGTAGCTGTTGCCCTGGATATTGAAGTAGTTGACGTAGCCGCCGCCGAGCAGCGAGCCGACGTCCGCGGCGACCTCCTGCATATTGACGCCGAGGTCGGCCGCCTTATCGCGATCGATCTGGATGTCGGTGCGGGGCTGGTCGAACTTCAGATCACTGTCGGCGAAGTAGAAATTGCCGCTCTTGAGGGCGCGCTGGACGAGTTCGTCGGCGACCTGTGCGATGCGTTCCGGCTGGTCGGTGGAGAGCAGCACGAACTGCACGGGCGTGCCGCCGCCGCCGCCGGGGAGCGAGGCGGGCAGCGCCGCGAACGTCTTCAGGCCGGCCACGGAGCCCAGCTTGGCCGTGAGCTCGGGCAGCACCTGCAGGGAGGTGCGCTGGCGCTCGCTCCACGGCTTGAAGACCATGCCGGTGAAGGCGCCGTTGCCCGCCGGGACACCGATCGCCTGAAAGACACCGGCGGTCTCGGGCAAACTCTGGATGACCTTGACGTTTTGCGCGCCGAACAAACCGATTTGGTCGATGTTGGCGTTGGGCGCCCCGACGGAAACCGTGATGATGAAACCCTGATCCTCGTCGGGCGCGAGTTCCTGCTTCGTCATCGACCAGAACGGGAGGATGAGGACGAACGCGACGACCGGGATGACGAGCATCACCGGCCAGGTATCCATCACACCGTGGAGCAACCGCTCGTAGCGGCCGCGCAACTTGTCGAAGGTGACATCGAGGAAGTGCGCGAAGCCTCTTTTCTGCACGTCGTGTTGGAGGAGCTTTGAGCACATCATGGGCGACAGGGTGAGCGCTACGATGCCAGAGATGATGACGGCGCCAACCAGCGCGAAGGCGAACTCGCGAAAGAGCGTTCCCGTGAGCCCCTCTTGAAAACCGATGGGAGCGTAGACCGCGGCGAGCGTAATCGTCATGGCGACGACCGGCCCGGCCAGCTCACCGGCACCCTTGAGACTGGCGGCCAGCGGCGAAAGTCCCTCCTCGATGTGGCGGTGAATGTTTTCCACCACGACGATGGCGTCGTCCACCACCAACCCGATGGCGAGCACCATCGCGAGCAGCGTGAGCAGATTGATGGTGAAGCCCAGCACTAGCATGACGAAGCACGCGCCAACCAGCGACAGCGGCATGGCCACCAGCGGGATGATGACGGAGCGGAGCGAACCCAGAAACAAAAAGATGACGACGATGACGATGGCCAGGGCCTCGCCGAGCGTCTTCACCACCTCGTCGATCGCGCTGTTGATGTAGGCGGTGGCATCGTAAGGAATGATGACATGCAGGCCGGCGGGGAGCTGCGCCTCAATGTCCGGGATGACTTTGCGCACGTCCTGAATGACGGTGAGCGCATTGGCATTCGGGAGGACGTTGATCGCCATGAACGTGGCGTTCTCGCCGTTGAAATTCACGCTGCTGTCATAGTTCTCGGCACCGAGGACGACATCGGCCACGTCCTGGATTCGGATCTGTGCGCCATCCTGCTGCTTAATCACGAGCCGCTGGAATTCATCGACGGTATGAAGATCGGTGGCGGCGTTGAGGTTGACGGAAATGAGCGAACCCTTGGTGGCGCCGACCGCGGAGAGCGAATTGTTGCGCGCGAGGGCGGTGCGAACTTCGGCGGGGCTCAGGCCGTAGGCGGCCAACCGATCAGGTTTCAGCCAGATGCGCATCGCGAAGGTGCGGCCACCCAAGATCTGCGCACTCTGCACGCCGTTAACCGCGGCCAACCGGGGCTGCACGACGCGCGTCAGGTAATCCGTGATCTGGTTGGTCTCCATCTGCTCGCTGAAAAAACTGATATACATCGACGCCGTGCCCTGCGCCTGCTGCACATCGATCGTCGGATCAAAGGCGTCCGCCGGCAACTGGTTGCGCACACGGTTGACCTTGGAGGTGACCTGAGTGAGCGCCGCGTTCGGATCGTAGTTGAGCTTCAGGTGCACCGTGATGGTGCTGACACTAGGCAGACTGCTCGACTCCATGTAGTCGATGCCGTCGGCGCTCGCGATTTGCTTTTCGAGCGGCGAGGTGATGAAGCCCTGGATGAGATCGGCGCTGGCACCGGTGTAGACGGTGGTGACCGTTACCACCGAACTGTTGCTGACCGGATACTGGCGGACGTTGAGCAGATCGATCGAGCGCCAGCCAACCAGCAGGATCAGCAGGTTGACGACCGTCGCCAGCACAGGGCGTTTGATAAAGAGGTCGGTAAACTTCATGGCAGCGGGCTCAGTTGTTCTCCGGCTTGGGGGCCGGATTGCTGGCAGGCGAGACGGCGTTGTTAATCGCGATGTCCGAACCGTTGCGCAGTTTAAGCTGGCCGGAGGTGATGATCTCCTCGCCGGCCTTCACGCCCTTGAGAATGGCGACTTGATCGCCGCGGGTGTCGCCCATCTGCACGAAACGCTGGCGGGCGACGAGGCCGCCCCCATTGGGGCCGTCGGTCGATTTCTCGACGACGTAGACTGCGTTGCCATAGGGATTATAGACGATCGCGGTCTGCGGCAGAGTGACCACTTCGTCCTTCTGGGGCAGCAGCACATCGACCGTGGCAAACATTCCGGACCGGAGTTTTTCGTCGGCGTTGCGCAGCGTGGCCTGCACTTGGAGGCTCCGGGTGGCATCGTCCATCTTGGCATTTAGCGCGGTGATCGCACCCTCGAACAACTGCCCCGGATAGGCGTCGACGGTCACCTGAATCGACTGACCGACGGTGAGGCCGGTCGCATCCTGCTGCGGCAAAGAGAAATTGGCGTAAATCGGATCGAGCGCTTGGAGCGGGACAATGGCCGTGCCGCCTTTGATGAACTGGCCAACGTTGATCTGACGGAGACCAAGCCGTCCGGCGAAGGGTGCCCGGATGGATTTTTTCGCGAGGGTCGCTCGAATCACCTCAATCGCGGCTGCCGACTGCCGAGCCTGCGCTTCTGCAGTATCAAGATCTACCTGGGCATTAGTATCCTTGGCGCGGAGTTCCTGAGCGCGTTTGAAATTCGCCTTCGCCAGATCGGCGGTGGCTTGGGCGCTGGCCAACTGGGCCTGTTCGATGCTGATGTCCTGTTGCACGAGCAGGTCGCCCTGCTTCACGACCGCACCGGACTCGAAAGCAATCTGAGTGACCAGACCGTCCAACTCGTTGCTGACGACGACACCTTGGACGGCAGCAAAACTACCCACGGCGTGGAGGCGGCGCTGCCAGACTTGCCCCGGTGCCTTCATCGAAGAGACCGCGGTCGGGGCTGGCTTTTGCAGGCTCATCTTGGCGATCATCGCGCGGACGGTGATAATCTTCCAGGCCGCGATCGCGCCGATCACAAGGATCACGCCGAAGGCCATCCAGAGGGAACGTTTGGCAGTAAGTGTCATGGTAGGAGTAGACTTTGATAAACGAACGTAAGCGAAGGGGAATCAGGCGGGAGCCAGCAGCGGCCCGGCCGATGGCACGGCCTCGGATGGGTGCGGCGCATCCGTCGCTCGCTGAGCGATCTTTGCGAGCAACCCGACAAATGTCGTGCGCTCCTCCTCGGACAGGGGCGCCATCAGCCACGCCATGCGCCGGAAATGTTGGGGCAAAATCTTGCGCAGCAATTTCTCTCCGCGCGCCGTCAGTTCCACAGTCATCATCCGGCGATCGTCTTGGTCGGGGGCGCGGCGCACGAGCCCGTCGCGCTCAAGAGTGTCGACGAGCCCGGTCATCGTTGCCCGCGTCACTCCGGTGCGCTCGGCCAGCGCGGCGGGGCTCAGAGTGGAGTCGAGACCCGATCGCTGGCAGCAACCCCAGAGCGCCATCAGCACACTGAAGCCGCCCTGCGTGAGACCGTGCAACGCGAGGTGAGCCTCAACCACCCGAAACGCCTCGTCCCCCGTCCGCAGCAGATGAAGAAATACTTCCGTCGCCGAGGGATCGAGGTCGGGAAACTCCCGCGCCGCCTCCAGGAGGCATTCGTAGCGAGGAAGGTCTTTAAGCATCAGCAACGGCATGGTCGAAAAAGTAAGGCGGCGGATAATTAGGAGGCTAACGACAATTGCAAGCGCTCGCCGCAAAGATTAGTAAAAGTCGCCGGGTTAAACGCACGGCGACAGTGTTCTAATGAGCTGCCTGGCTCAGAGCGACTGCGCGGCTGCGACCATCGCATCGGTCGTGATACCGAGTTCCTTGAAGGCCACCGGCGCAGGCGCGCTGATCCCGAAACGATCGATGCCGACGGCCTTGCCGTCGAGTCCGACGTATTTCGACCAGAACGCCGATATCCCCGCCTCGATGGCGACGCGTTTGCGGCACGCGTTCGGGAGGACGCTTTCGCGATACTCCGCCGTCTGGCGATCAAAGATCGAAGTGCAAGGCATCGAGACGACGCGCGTGCCGGCACCCAGAATCTTCGCGGCGGCGAGGGCATATTGGAGTTCGCTGCCGGTGCCGATGAGGATATGAGTGAGGGGCGCAGTCTCCTGCACCGCGATGTAGGCGCCCTTGAGCACGCCGGCGCGCCGCACGTGCGGCGCGATTTCGTTGAGCACTGGCACCGCCTGACGCGTAAGCGCCAGCAGCGTCGGGCCATCCTTGCGTTCGAGAGCGGCGGCAAAAGCGCCCGCCGTCTCTTCCGGATCGGCGGGGCGGATCACATCGAGATTCGGAATCACCCGCAGACCGGAAACGGTCTCGACCGGCTGATGCGTCGGGCCATCTTCGCCCACGCCGATGGAATCGTGAGTGTAGATATAGATGACGGGAAGTTTCGCGAGTGCGGCGATCCGCATTGAAGGGCGCGAGTAGTCGGCAAACACGAGGAACGTCGCGATGCTCGGCCGGAAGAGTCCGTCGTAGGCGACACCGTTGGCAATCGCCGCCATGCCATGCTCGCGGATGCCGAAGCGGATACTCCGGCCAGTGCGATCCGTCGGATCGAAATCCTTGGCGGCAGCGATGACGTTCAGCGTCGAGCCATAAAGATCGGCGCTGCCGGTAAAGAATAGCGGGAGCTCAGCGGCGAGTGGCTGGAGGACGTCGCGGCCGGCGGCGCGGGTGCCGCCGAGTTTCACGTCAGGCGCAAAGAGCGGGATCTTCGTGAGCAAGTGGGCGGCGCTCGGCGCGCTCGCGGCGGAGTCGAGCAGCGCGGCTTTTTCCGGACTCGCTTCGCGCCATGCCTTGTAGGTCTTCGACCATTTGTTGCACGCCTTGATGAGTCGCGTCTTGTGACCGGCGAAGTAAGCGCGCACGTCGTCGCTGACAAAGAAATGCTGATCGGCTGGCAAGCCCCAGCCGGCGCGGGCGGCGTCGGCGAACTTCGCTCCACCCTCACCGTGTCCCTTCGCGGTGCCCTGCACCTCTGCGATACCTTTGCCGATGATCGTCTTGGCGATGATGAGCTGCGGCTTTCCGCTCTTGGTCTTCTTCGCCTTGTTGAACGCTTTCAGAATCGCCACCAAGTCGTGCCCATCGATCGTCTGCACGTCCCAGCCAATGGCCTTGAAGCGGGCCGCGGTGTTTTCGCTCTGAGTCTTCGCCGCCATCGCGTCGAGCGTGACGTCGTTCGAATCGTAAATGAGAATCAGGTTGTCGAGTTTCTGGTGGCCGGCGAACGCACACGCTTCCATCGCCACGCCTTCCTGCATACAGCCGTCGCCGGCGAGCGCGACGACGTGATAGTTGAAGATTTCGTGCTCGGGGGTGTTGAAACGCGCCGCCGCCATCTGGCCGGCCATCGCCATGCCGACGGCGTTGCCGACGCCCTGGCCGAGCGGACCGGTCGTCGCCTCGACGCCGGGCGTCTCGTTAAACTCGGGGTGACCGGGCGTCTTGCTGTGAAGCTGGCGAAATCTTTTCACCTCCTCGATCGGCAGATCGTAGCCGCTGAGGTGCAGCCAACCGTAGAGGAACATCGAGCCGTGGCCCGCCGAAAGCACGAAGCGATCGCGGTTGATCCAGCGCGGACGCTCGGGATTGTGCACGAGGGCGTGTCCATAGAGGACAGCGCCGATGTCCGCACATCCGAGCGGCAACCCGAGGTGGCCGGAGGAACAGGCGTGGATCGCATCGAGCGCGAGTCCGCGAGCTTGATTGGCAGCTTTGGCGAGGAGGAGAGTTTGCAGTGTCATGGCGAAAAACCGAATAGAAATAACGGGTGCGGACGCGGCGGGGAAGCAGAATTTCTGGCAATAAAAAAGCGGGCCCGATGTGGGCCCGCTTTCGCAGAGTGGTAATGATAACGAAACTCAGCTCGCCGCGGGTGCCACAGCCGCTGGCGCGGCGACCGGAGCCGACTTGGCGGCCTTCTCAGCCTCGTGCTTCGCGTGAATCTCGGCGGCGCGATCCTTTTCCTTGATCGCGACGGCGGCCTTGCCGGTGCGGCGGCGAAGGTAATAGAGACGCGCCTTCATGTTCTCGGACTCGCGCTCGACCTCGATTTTTTCGATGTTCGGGGAGTTCACCGGGAAAACGCGCTCGACGCCCTCGCCGTAACTGATGCGGCGGACCGTGAACGACTCGTGGATGCCGTGGCCCTTGCGGGCGATGACGATGCCGGAGTAAATCTGGATGCGCTCTTTGTCGCCTTCGCGGACCTTGGTATGCACGCGCACGCCGTCGCCGACTTTGAACGGCGTGACAGCTTTGTTCACCTGGGAGGCGGTGATCTCTTGGATAATCGGATTCATGGCTGAGTGGTTTTGAAAAAGTGAGAAATTATTTGAGCAAATCGGGCCGGACCTGACGGGTTTTTTCCACCTGTCGCGCGTGCCGCCACTTCTCGATTTCGGCATGATTTCCGGAGAGAAGAATCTCCGGAACGGACATGCCCCGAAATTCGGCGGGACGCGTGTATTGAGGAAAGTCGAGCAACTTGCTGGTGAAGGATTCGTGCGTCAATGACTTTTCCTCCCCGAGCACGCCGGGGATAAAACGGGCCAGCGCATCGATCAAAACCGCGGCGGCCAAGGTGCCATTGGTTAGCACGTAATCCCCGATCGAGATCTCTTGATCGATGACCTTGTCGCGGATTCGTTGATCAATTCCTTCGTAATGTCCGCTCAGGAGGACGAGGTGTTTTTGTTGTGACAGCTCCAGCGCTAGGGCCGGAGACAGTGGGACACCGTCGGGCGTGAGGTAGATCCGCCGACAGCCCGGCGTCTGGACTTGCTCGATGGCTGCGAAAACCGGCTCGGGCAACATCACCATTCCCGCGCCGCCGCCAAACGGTCGGTCGTCCGCGCGGCGGTGCTTGTCGGTCGCCCATTCGCGCAGATCACGAACACTCACCGCCAGATGCCCGGCCGCGATGCCTTTGCCGAGGATGCTTTCGGCGAGAAAACCGTCGAGCATCCGCGGAAACAGCGTCAGGACATCGATGATGAGCGGCATGGAGAAAAAAAATCGCCCAAGCCGTGAAGGCTGGGCGATTTTCTGAAAAAGACGAGAAGAGGGATTAGCTTGCAGCCGGCGCAGGTGCAACCGCCGCGGCGGCGCGGCGCGCCTTCTTGATCATCGCGTGCATCGTGTTGGTGGGCAACGCGCCCTTGCTCAACCAGTATTCCACGCGATCCATCTTGAGAGTGATCGGGTTGCCCTTGGTCTTGGGTGTGTAGGTGCCAATGGTTTCAACGGCATCGCCATCGCGACGCGAACGGGCCTCGGCGACCACGACGCGATAGAGCGGCTGATGGACGGAGCCAACCTTGGTAAGACGAATTTTGAGAGCCATGACGGATATTTTGCGGAGCGGTTCTTGCGTGGAAAAGCTGAGGAAAAGACCGGGGCGCGCCTGCTCTGTCAAGCATTGAGTCCCGGAGGTCGCAAACACTCCATGCTTCAGACCGAATGCTGGCCTTTTCCGTTGACCCCCACCCGCTGCGACTGAGAACTTCCGCCTCTTATGCTCAAAGCCGGCATCGTCGGACTCCCCAACGTGGGCAAATCCACCCTCTTCAACGCCCTCACCCGCTCCCGCAAGGCCGAGGCCGCGAACTATCCGTTTTGCACCATCGATCCGAATGTCGGGGTCGTCATCGTGCCCGACGAACGCGCCTACGTGCTCCAGGCCATTGCAAAAACCAAGGTCGTCGTCCCCGCCGCAATCGAGTTCGTCGATATTGCCGGACTCGTTGCCGGCGCGAGCAAGGGCGAGGGTTTGGGCAATCAGTTTCTCGCCACCATCCGCGAGGTCGATGCCATCGTTCAGGTCGTCCGCTGCTTCGTGGACGACGATGTCGTCCACACCATGGGTGGCGTCGATCCGATCCGCGACATCGAGGTGATCACGACCGAACTCGTCCTCGCCGATCTCGACGCTGTCGCGAAGCGCATCATCAAGACGCAGAAGACCGCCAAGGCCGGCGACAAGGAATCGATCATCGAATTGGCGCTACTCAACAAACTCGAGCCGCACCTCAATTCGGGCAAAACCGCTAACACCCTAGCCGCCACGCCGGAAGAGAAAGCGTTAATGAAACTCTTTCAGCTCCTTACGGCGAAACCCGTGCTCTTCGCGTGCAACGTCGCCGAAAGTGACCTCGCAACGGCCGAGCAAAACCCGTTCGTCCAGAAAGTCGCCGAGTTCGTCCGCACGCACCACGACGCCGCCTACGTCCCGATCAGCGCGAAGATCGAGAGCGAGTTGATCGACCTGACGCCGGAGGAGGCGAAGGCATTTCTGAAGGATCTCGGCGTCGATGACTCGGGCGTCTCGTCGCTCATCAAAGGCTCCTACGACTTGCTGGGCCTAATGACTTACTTCACCGCCGGTGAAAAGGAAGTCCGCGCCTGGACGATCAAGAAAGGCTGGAAGGCGCCGCAAGCTGCGGGCGTGATCCACACCGATTTCGAAAAAGGCTTCATCAAAGCCGAGATCGTTTCCTACGAGGATCTCACACGACTCGGTAGCGTAGCCGCGGCGCGCGAGGCCGGCAAATACCGACTCGAGGGCAAAGAGTATGTCTTTGCCGATGGCGACGTGGCGCTGTTTCGCTTCAACAACTGAGCGAACTTCACGCCGGGCCGACCGCGCGAGTTTGCGCGCTCTCGCTCCGTTTTACCATGGGCTGATTACCCCGCGGATTTTCTTCCGCGCCAGCGGTTTATTGTGCGCATTCAGCTGTCCCTGATGCATGCAGCACACGTTTACTTTTGATCGCCTGCGAGTGCTAGGCCGACGGAACAGCTCCGTTTGCGCGGGTAGCTCCCACCTGACCGTTTCCATTGCCTTCGCCCTGCTGCTCTTCGGGCCCGCCCTCTTTGGTCAAACCAGCCTCTATTGGGACATCAACGGCAAGACAGTCGGCGCCGGCGGCGCCTCGCCCAGTCAAACGTGGTCGAGCACCACAAAATACTGGAACACAAACGCCGCAGGCACAACGACCGCCCCGGCAGCATGGAAATCCGGTTCCTTCGCCATCTTCAGCGCCGGCACCGATGCCACTGGCGCCTATACCGTCACGGTTTCCGGCACCCAAACCGTCGCCGGGATTACGATTGCAGAAGGCTCGCCGGTCTTTTCCGGCGGCACGCTCAGCCTCAAAGGCGCTGCGCCGGCCATCAGTGTCGCCGCCGGCAGCATCGCCACCTTCAACAGTCGTATCGCCAGCACCACGCTCAACACGGGCCTCACCGTGAACGGCGCCGGCACGCTGATTCTTGGCAGCACCAGCAACACCTACACCGGCCCGACCACCATCAGCAGCGGCATACTCCAGCTCGGCGTGAACAACTCCGTGCCGAGCGGCTCGGCAGTCACCGTCGCCAGCGGCGCCAGCTTCGATGTGAACAGCAAGACCGAAACCGTGGGCTCACTGGCTGGCGCCGGCAACATCACCCTCGCCGCTGGCGCGCTCACCGCCGGTGGCGACAACACGTCCACCACTTTTTCCGGCGTCCTCTCCGGGACCAGTGTGAGCAGCCTGACCAAGACCGGCACCGGCACGCTCACGCTCGGCGGCGCCAACACCTTCGCCGGCACCGTGCTCGTGTCGGCCGGCACCGTCCTCGCCGCGGCGCAGGACGTCTTCAACAGCGCCAATCAAATCACGGTCAATGCCGGCAGTATCCTTAACCTAGCCGACTTCAGCCAGACCATCGCTTCCATTACCAGCAACGGCACCCTCGCCCTCGGCGCCGGTTCGCTCACCTCGCTCACGCTCAGCTCGGGCGCGAGCACGCTCGCCGGTTCGCTCACCGGTGCGGGCACGATCATCGTCGGCTCCGGCGCGACGCTCACTCTCGGCGCCAACTTCAACGCCCCCAACGTCAACATCGTCCTCAACGGCGGCACCCTCTTTCTCAACGGCACGACCGACACCATAGGCACCCTAAACCTCACGGCCAACTCCATCCTCGATTTCGGCGCCAGCTCGGCGTCGGTCCTGACCGCGGCCAGCGTGGTCGTGAACACCGGCATCGCCGTCACGATCAACAACTGGGCCAACCTGCAGGACTATTTTTACGCCACGAATAATTTACTCGGCTTTAATCCCAGCACGAGCACCTACGTCGCTGCGGTGCAGGGCCAGACCAGCGTCACGCCGCAAAATCAAATCACCTTCACAGGCTTCAGCGCCGCCAACACCAACTGGCAAACGGATAACCAGATTTCGCCGATGCCCGAGCCCACGACCTACGGCACGCTACTCGTTGGTCTCGCGACGGCGATCGTGGTCTGGCGCCGCCGGGCTTCGGGCGTCCATAAGTTTTGAACCAATTACTCATCCGACGCGGGCCGCGCGAAAAGTGTCGCCGGGTTTCCACTGATCTCCGTAAACATGCGGGATGCCCCTGCGCCGCACCGCCCCGACCTCCGACGCGGCCGCGACGGAGCCGGCGCTCTGGCCGGAGTGGTCCGAGCGCACGAACGGCACGCTGATTCTTATCGCGACGCTTCTCGTTTACCTACCCGCGCTGGGAGGCGGCACGATCTGGGACGACGCCGGCCACATCACTCGCGCCGATCTCCAGTCGCTCACTGGGCTCATGCGCATCTGGTTCGAGCCCGGCGCGACGCAGCAATATTACCCGCTGCTGCACTCCGCGTTTTGGCTGGAGCATCACCTGTGGGGCGATGCGGCGATCGGTTATCACGTGCTCAACGTGCTGCTGCACGCGACCGCGGCGTGCCTCTTCGCCACGGTGCTGCGGCGACTCGCGGTGCCGGGCGCGTGGTTCGCGGCAACGATCTTCGCGCTGCATCCGGTGTGCGTCGAATCGGTCGCATGGATTTCGGAGCAGAAGAACACGCTCTCCACGGTGCTCTACCTGAGCGCGATGCTCGCCTATCTGCGTTTTAATTCGACCCGCCGGCCCGCGGACTACGGCGCCGCGACGGCGATATTTGTCGCGGCGCTCTTCACAAAAACCGTGACGGCCACGCTGCCCGCCACGCTGCTCGTGATTTTTTGGTGGCAACGCGGACGGCTCGAAACGCGGCGCGATGTCGCGCCACTGCTGCCGTGGTTTGTGCTCGGCGCGTTGGGCGGACTTTTCACGGCTCATTTCGAACGCGAGCTCATCGGCGCGCAGGGTTCGGACTTCGTGCTTTCGTTCGTCGATCGCGGTTTGGTCGCGGGTCGCGTCGTGTGGTTTTACCTCGGAAAACTCATCTGGCCCGCCGATCTGATTTTTATTTACCCGCGCTGGACGATCGATGTCGGCGACGCAGTGCAGTGGCTGTTTCCGCTCGCGACTCTCGGCTTGCTCGGCGCCGCCGCCTGGTGGGTGCGGCGTTCGCGCGCACCGCTCGCGGCGCTGCTGATTTTCGGCGGCTCGCTGTTTCCGGCCCTCGGTTTCGTGAACGTCTTCCCGTTCATTTTCTCCTTCGTCGCCGATCATTTTCAATACCTTGCGTGCCTCGGCGCCATCGCGCTCGTGCCGGCGACGCTACAACTCGTGTTGGCGCGGTTGCCGCGCACCGCCGTTATCGCCACGCCGACCATCCTGGTCGTCGTGCTCGGTGTCCTCACCTGGCGGCAGGCTGCGATGTATCGTGACGATGTCACACTCTACGAGACAACGATTGCGCGAAATCCCGCGTGTTGGATGGCGCACAACAATCTCGGCAACACCCTCGCCGAGGCCGGCCGAGCCGACGAAGCCGTCGCCCATTTCGAAGCCGCGCTCAAGCTCCGGCCCGACTATCCCTTGGCCGAGAGCAATCTGGGCGATCAGTTGAACAAGCTCGGCCGCTCCACCGAGGCGATCCCGCATCTTGAACGTGCGCTGCAACGCGAGCCAAACTATGCGGGGGCCCACAACAATCTTGGCATCGCGTTCATGGCGACTGGCCGCGCCGCGGAGGGTATGGTGGAGTTCAGCACCGCGCTGCGCCTACGGCCCGAAAATCCCGAGGCGCATTTCAACCTCGGCCTCGCACTCGCGAAATCCGGCCGTCACCTCGAGGCGATTCCACATTTTGCCGAAGCGGTCCGACTCCGCTCCGATTACGCCGGTGCTCATCTGAACTGGGGCGTCGCGCTGATGCTCGCGAACCGCTTCCCCGAAGCCGTGCCGCATTTCGAACTCGCCGTGGCCCTCGCCCCGGAAGTGCTCGAAACCCACCTCACCTACGGCCGCGCCCTTGCGACCAACGGACGTCCCACCGAGGCGATCGCGCATTTCGAGACGGCGTTGCGGTTAAGTCCCGCATCGGCCGAAGCGCATTTCAACCTCGCCTTCGCGCTGCGCCAGACCGGCCGCGCGCAAGAGGCAGCGCAACACTACGCCGAAGCCGCGCGTCTGAATCCAGCGCTCGGTTCCGGTCCGCGATAAGGTGTCCGCTGCCTTCTGTGCCAACGCTTCCGTGATTGCGCGTCCGCCTGCGCCACTTCAGCGTCTTCCCCTTCCATGAGCGAAGCGTCTTCCGCCGCACCCGCGCCCGCCGCCTCGGTCGAATCCATCGATTCGACGGTCCTCCGCGTGCTCATGGATAACATCCCGGATCGGATCTACTTCAAGGATCTCCAGAGCCGCTTCGTCCGCAACAATCTCGCGCAAGCCCGATCGCTCGGCGCGGCGTCGCCTGAAGAATGTGTGGGCAAGACCGATTACGATTTCTTCTCCAAGGAGCACGCCGAACGGGCCTTCCTCGACGAGCAAGTCATCATCCGCACAGGCCGGCCCATCATCGCCAAGATCGAGCACACGACTTTGCGCGATGGCACGCGCACCTGGGTTTCCACCACCAAGATGCCGTGGTGCGACGAATCCGGCCGCATCATTGGCACCTTCGGCCTCACGCGCAACATCACCGCGCTCAAGGAGGCAGAGGAAAAACTTACCATAGAGCGCAACCTCCTGCGCACGATCATCGATCACCTGCCGAGTCGGGTTTACGTGAAGGACACCGCCTCACGCTACGTCCTCAACAATCAGGCGCATCTCGAAACCCTCGGGGTCAGGCATCAGGAAGAGACGTTGGGTCGCACCACCATCGATTTTTTTCCCGGCGAACGTGGCGAGCAAGCCCTCGCCGACGACCAACGCGTTTTCGCTGGCTCGTTGATTGAGAGCCAGGAAAAATCCGACTTCGGCGCCGCGGGTGAAGTGCACTGGTCGCTGACGACGAAAGTGCCGCTGAATGATTTGCGCGGCCAGCTCATCGGCCTCGTCGGCATCAGCCACGACATCACCCGCCGCAAGCTTGCCGAACTCGAACTCGAGCGCCGCACCGCCGAGATGGAAGCCGACGTGCAGATGGCCCGGCAAATTCAGGAATCGTTTCTTCCGCGCAGCTATCCGGTCTTCCCTCGCGGCGTGCCCGAAGAGGCGAGCGCCCTGCGCTTCGCTCACCGCTATATCCCGGCCTCCACCCTCGGCGGCGATTTTTTTCAAATCACGCAACTCACCGACGCCAGATGCGGGGTGCTCGTGTGCGACGTGATGGGCCACGGCGTGCGCGCCGGCCTCATCACCGCCCTCATCCGCGGCGTCGTCGAGGAACTCGGCGAACGTGCAAAAGATCCCGCGAAAGTCCTCGCCGAGATTAACCACTCGCTCACGCCGATTCTGGAAAAGACCGGCCAGCCGATCTTCGCGACCGCGTTTTTCGGCGTGATCGACATCGTCGCACAGACGCTCACCTATGCCAACGCCGGCCACCCGCCGCCGTTCGTGCTCCGTCGCAGCGATCGCGAAGTCTCTCGCCTCGTGGCTGACGATCCCGAACCGGCAACCGGTCTCGTGGCCGATTTCACCTACACGAAGCATACGACGACGTTCCGCACAGGCGACGGTCTGCTCGGTTTCACCGACGGTCTCTTCGAAGCCTCCGACGCCAACGAACAATTATTTGGCGAGGAACGGCTCCGCACCCTCGTCACCGATCAACTCGCATTGACCGGATCGGTGCTCCTCGATCGGCTCTTGGGGGATATTCAGGCTTTCACCGGCCACACGAATTTCGAGGACGATCTGTGTGTCGTCGCCGTCGAATCACCCCGCGGCGTCGGGCTCGACCGCGATTGAGTTTGTGCCGCTGGCTTATTTCGCCACCGGCTTGAGCAGCAGGTCCTGAAAATCGAAACTGAAATCCGTCTGCGGCGAGATCGGCGCCAGCTTGATCTGGTCGATGCCGCCGTCGGGCGTGAGCGCAAACGTCACCCACGCATCGGCGTTGAGCGTGCGATCCCGCCAGTGAGCGATGAACGTGTCATTCTGCCAGTGCTCCAGTTCTCCGGTGAGCTGCAGCGAGTGGGAAAAACGCATCATGAGCTTGCCGTTCTCCTCGGCGATCGCGACGTCGCCATACCACGCATCGCGATAGCCGCCCGCATAGCGCGCCAACGGCAGCGACGGCTTGGAGCCGCCCGCCCGCGCCGCCACATGTTTTTGCCAGCCTTCATCCGCGTCTTTTCCGCGCTTCTTGATCGCGGCGGAATAAGCTGAAACCCAATCGGTCGGCGGCACACCGAAATAGGCGTCGAGCACTCGCCACGTCACCGCCTGAAACGCCGCGCCCTGCTCCTGATTAGTCAGCACCACGACGCCGAGATTCAGCTCCGGCATCAGCGCCACCTTCGACACCATGCCGGGAAAACCACCGGTGTGGGAAACGAGTTTCTTGCCGCGATAATCCGACAACCCCCAGCCGAGTCCGTAACCGCTGAAGTTCGGTTTCGTCGCCGCGAGTCCCGCCGGTGGCTCGGAGATCGGGATGGGCGTGACGAGCGACCACATCTCGCGCTGCCGGGCGGCCTTGAACAGCCGCCGCTCCTTGCCGTCCTCCGCAGCCGGTAGCACGCCGACGGCGAGTTGGGCAGTGATCCATTTGGCCATGTCGGTCACGTTGGAATAAATCGCGCCGGCGGGCGCGCCGTTGTCCCACGACAGCGACGGCACGGGAGCCAGCGCCTGGAAATTTTCCTTCGCGTGTCCGGTCGCGACGTTGTCGCCCGGCTTGATCTCCAGCAGGCTCGTCTTCGTTTCGCTCATGCCGACCGGGGTGAGGATCTTCGCTCGCACATACTGTTGCCACGTTTGACCGGCAACGGCGGGAAACAACTGCCCGGCGACGATGTAGAGGATGTTGTCGTAGGCGTAACGGGAACGGAAACTCGTCGCGAGCGGGATAAACCGGAGCCGGTGCACAATCTCGTCGGGCGTGAAAGTCGACGCCGGAAAATACATCAGATCGCCCGCACCGAGCCCGAGTCCGCTGCGATGCGTGAGGAGATCGCGCACCGTCATCTCACGCGTCACAAACGGATCGGCCATCTGGAAGCCCGGCAGATATTTCGTCACCGGATCGTCCCACGCCAGCTTGCCGTCGTCCACCAACTGCGCGAGCGCAGCGGCGGTAAACGCCTTCGTGTTCGAGGCGATGGCAAACAGCGTGTGCTCGTCCACGCGTGCCGGTTCGCCGATGCGTTTCACGCCGTAGCCTCTCGCGAACACCACCTCGCCATCCTTCACGATAGCGACCGCAAGGCCGGGCACTTCAAACTCGGCCAGCGTGCGGCCGACGTAGGCATCGAAGTCGCCCAGCGCCTCCGGCAGTTTCGCCGCGCGCAGCAGCGGCAGCGCGCAGAGTGCCAGCACACCGAGGAATAAGATTCTTTGGAGTGTTTTCATAAATTCAGTGCGTCTGGCCGCCGCCCGCCCGGAAATCGCGCCGGGTGCGCGCCGCCACATCGGTCGCGATGGCGACCGCTGCGATCATCGTCGCCAGCGGCAGGCTCGGCTGGCCGCGCTGCCCCTGCCCGGGCAGAAACGGCACATGGATAAAGCCGCCGCGGAGGCGCGGATTTTTCCTCAGCGCATGCATCAGCCCGTAGAAAACGTGATTGCAGACAAACGTCCCCGCGGTCTGCGACACCGCCGCGGGAATTTTTTCCGCCCGCAACGCCGCGACGATCGCCTTGATTGGCAGCGTCGACCAATACGCGGCCGGACCGCCACGGACGACCGGCGCATCGATCGGTTGCGCGCCGGCGTTGTCGGCGATGCGGGCATCGTCGACGTTGATCGCCACGCGCTCCGGCGTGATTTCGGCGCGGCCGCCGGCCTGGCCGACACACACGACCAACTCCGGCCGGTGGGCGCGCAGAAGTCTTTTCAACTCGGTAACGCTCGCGCCGAAGACGCACGGCAACACCGCGCCCACGACGCGCCGGCCTGCGATCACTCGACCGTCGAGCGCGCGCGCGATTTCCTGCGAGGGATTTCGTTGCTCGCCGCCAAACGGCTCGAAGCCCGTGAGCAGAATAGTGTTGGTTTTCATCAGAACCGGTAGACGCAAAAATACATGATCGTGATGTTCGCCGCGAGGATGCCGAGCGCGAGCGGCACCTGCGCCTTGATGACGGCGTGCTTGTCGCGCAGTTCGAGGAGCATGGCGGGCACGAGGTTGAAATTCGCCGCCATCGGCGTGAGCAGCGTGCCGCAGTAGCCGGAGAGCATCCCGATGGCCGCCATGATCGCGGGGTTGCCGCCGTGGCGCTGCACGATGAACGGCAGACCTATGCCGAGCGTGATGACCGGAAACGCGGCGAACGCGTTGCCCATGCAAATCGTGAAGAGCGCCATCCCCGAGCAATAGGCGAGCACCGCCACAAACGGAAACTGCGTCGGCAGCGCATGTGCCACGAGGTCTGCAATCACCGCGCCCACTCCCGCCTGCGCGAAGATGCCACCGAGCGCCGCGAGAAACTGCGGCAGGATAATCGCCCAGCCTATCGTCTGCAGGAGCCGGCTGCCCTCGGCGACTGGCGTGATCGCGGGCGCGCGCGTCACCACCAACCCGGCGATCACGGCCACCACGGCGCCGAGACAAACCGAAGTGACGGTGACGTTGGCCAAGTCGAGTAACCAAAGATCGCCGACATGGAGCTTGCTGAGCAGCAAGGTGCCGGCGACGGCCGTCGCCGGGATGAGCAGCGCGGGCGCAAACAGCCGGTTGCGCAGTCGCTCCGCCGAGGCGATCCGATCGGCCGCCGTCGGGCCCGGCTCATGTTTGGCGCCGACTTGCTTGGCCGCAGCAAGTCCCACCAGCACGAGCAAAAAGTAGCCGACCACGACGGGCGGCAGAGTTTTGCCGACGAGAAATGTCACCGCGAGCAATCCCCAAAACAGCGCCGATCCCCAGCGCGTCGGATGCGCGCGGTCGAGTGCGGTTCGCGTCGCGACGAGCACCAGAAAGATTCCGGCCACAACATAAAACACGTCGAGATTGAGCAGCTTCATGGCGCGTCCTCCGCGTTTGGCCTCGCCGCCGCATCGCGGACGATCCGCCGGTCGAGCGCACTGGCACGCCACGCCATCAGGGCAAATGCGATGAGCGCCGTCGGGATGCCCCAGAGCGAAATTCGCCACACGCTAACCTTCAGCCCCTGCGCTTCGAGCACGCCGGCGATGAGGTAAACGGCTCCGACCGCGAAGACCGTGTCTTCGCCAAAGAAGTTTCCGATGTTCTCGGCCGCCGCGGCGTGCGCCCGGATGGCTTGCACGGTTTCTTCCGGCAACTTTCCGTGTCGAGCCCGGGCCGCACCGTCTGCCGGAAGCGCCGCCCGATCAAATGTCATCTTGGCGGCAGCTTCCGCCATCGGAGTGACCAAGGGCCGCACCATCGCGGCGTGCCCGCCGATGTTCACCCCGAGCGCAATCGAGATTTGCCGCACCGCGGTGTAGAACAGCAACACGCGGCCCGCCGTCGCCGCCCGCGCCCGCTTGATCAAAGTCTCAGCGCGTTCGCGCAACCCGTAGCGCTCCAGCAAGCCGACGACCGGCAGCATCAGCAGCACCGTCAGGGTGATGTAGCGGTTCTCGACGAAATATTTTCCGAACAGCGCCATGATCGCGTTGAACGACATCCCAGAGACGAGGCCGGTCGCGATGCCCGCCGCCATGACGACGAGCAGCGTGTTGAACCGCAGGGCAAACCCCAGCGCGACCACGGCGATGCCAATGAGTTTGATCATCGCGGAGCGCCGAACGCCTTCACTTCCACGCCAGCGGCGCTGAGTTCCGCGAGTAGCCGCCGGGCAAATGCCACCGGATGCGGACCGTCTCCGTGCAGGCAAACTGTGTCGGCGATAATTGCCACGTCCGTGCCGTCGGTCGCGCGCACGAAGCCCTCGCGCGCCATGCGCAGCACTTGCGCGACGGCGACAGCCTCGTCGTCGATCAGTGCATTCGGCTGCGAACGCGGCGTGAGCGAACCATCGGACTGATAGCTGCGGTCGGCGAAAACCTCGTTCACGATCCGCAGGCCATGCGCCGTGGCGGCGTGCGCAAGCGCACTGTGCGGCAGCACAAAGAGAGTTAGCGATGCATCGACATCGCGCACCGCCTCCACCACCGCCTCCGCGAGCGCGGCGTCGCGCGCCGCCAAGTTATAGAGCGCGCCATGCGCCTTCACGTGACGCACCGGTCCGAACGTGCGCAGCAACGAAATTTGCGCCGCCACCAGGGCACGGACGTCATCGGGATCGAGCGCGAGTTCACGGCGCCCGAAGTGCTCGCGGTCCGCGAAACCCGGATGCGCGCCGATGGCGACACCGTATTGTTGGGCGAGCGCAATCGTCGCCCGCATGGCCGCCGCATCGCCGGCGTGCGCCCCGCAGGCGATGTTGGCCGAGGTGATCAGCGGCATCAGCTCGGCGTCATGGCCGGCACCCTCGCCGAGGTCGCAGTTGAGATCGATACGAAGTGGCACGTCAGCGGAGTTTCTGGGCGAGGCCCTCGTGGAGCATCCCGAGCCGGCGTTCGCAGGCGAGCAAAAGTTCGTGCGCCTCGGCGAGCGTGACCTCGTGGAACCGCACGGTGTCGCCCGGTTTCAGCTGCGCGACGAGCGGCAAATCCACACTGATGACGTGTGCGATCTGCGGATAGCCGCCGATGGTCTGCGCGTCGGCCATCAGGATGATGGGCCGGCCGTCGGGCGGCACCTGCACCGTGCCCGGCACCACCGTGGACGAGATAAGTTCCGCCATGCCGGCGCGAGCGAGCGACGGTCCCATTAGCCGGACGCCCATGCGATCGGATTTCGGGGAAACGGAAAATGCCTCGGTGAAAAAGGCCGCGCCGAACTCCTCCGCCTGCGCGCCATGCACCACCCGCGCCACCGGCGCAGGACTGTAAGCGGGCAGGATGCGTTCGTCGATGTGCCAGCGACCCACGACGTGACGCGCGACGGTTGGCGCGTGCAGCACATCGCCGTCGCGCAGAGCTCGCCCTTCGTGTCCACCGATCGCCGCGCGCAGAAAAGTGCTGCGACTGCCCAGCACGGGCGCCACTGCGAAGCCACCCGCGATCGCGAGGTATCCGCGGCAGCCTGTGCGCACTGCACCAAGCGCCAGCCGTCCACCGGCGGGCACCGTTACCGGTTGCCACAACGGCACCGCGCCAAACTCGCCGCCACCCACCGCGATGATTGTTTCGGCGGAAAATTCCAATTCGGGCCCACGCAGTGTGAACTCAAGCGCGGCCGCGTTTTCTGGATTGCCTACGAGAAGATTGACGATGCGCAGCGCCAGCGGATCCATGGCGCCGCTGAGCGGCACGCCGGCGGCACGGTGACCAGCCCGGCCCAGATCCTGGACCGTCGTGAGCATGCCGGCGCGCGTAACGGTTATTTCCATGCGGCAAACTCCTCGGCGCCGATCGCGCGAAACTTCACCTGATCCCCAAAGCGCAGCAGCGCCGGCTCTGCGCGGGTCACATCAAAAAGCCGCAGCGGCGTGCGACCAATAAGGTTCCATCCGCCGGGCGTCGTGAGTGGATAGACGCCCGTCTGCTCGCCTCCGATTCCTACACTGCCCGCGGGAACGCTCGTGCGGGGAGTCGCACGGCGCGGCGTGTGAATTTTTTCCGGGAGGCCGCCAAGATAGGCGAATCCCGGGGCAAAGCCGACCGCGTGCACCAGATAATGCGCGCCACTGTGCAACTCCACCACCCGCGCCTCGGTGAGTCCGCGTTGAGCCGCCACCACCGTAAGATCAGAGCCCAATTCGCCGCCGTAGCACACGGGAATCTCGACCATTCGCGATTCGAAGGTGAGCACACTCGCATCGGCCCGAGCGGCCAGCACCTCAATCGCAGCGCAAAGCTGAGCGTAGCTGCCGATGCGGGCCGGTTCGTAAAACAACGTCACACTCGCAAACGCCGGCACCACATCGACGACACCCACCGGCAAATCGCGGCCAAGCGCCTCGACCAGCGCGCGCACCCGTGGCAAAGCGAGGTCGTCGAGGCCGGTGCCAAGCGCGGCCACCACAGCAGAGTCGCCCAAGGGGGAGAGCGTCATGGTATTCTTATCAGTAACCGGGAGCCTCACGGCAAAAGAAAAGCGGATTTGCACCCGAGTAAAACAGGTGCTAACT
This sequence comes from uncultured Opitutia bacterium, assembly GCA_903840415.1. Taxonomy (GTDB): domain Bacteria; phylum Verrucomicrobiota; class Verrucomicrobiia; order Opitutales; family Opitutaceae; genus CAITWF01. The sequence continues at coordinate 187,561 of CAIMFY010000017.1, forward strand.
AGCCATCGGCGCCGCTAATCGGCTGGCCAGCAGCAGCTCATAGTTCCTAGGTTTGGATTGAATAACGTCATCCAAACAGAAACATCTTAACCTTTATGCCCATTCGATCACTGCTTGCGGCGCTCGCCGCGCTCTCCTTGCTCCTCGTCGCTTGTCGCGACCAGAAAGTCTCGGCCTATCGCGTGCCGAAGGAAAAAGATCCGCAGATGCCCGGGGCCACGGCTCAGGCGCCGGCGGCACCCGGGGCGACGGCCATGCCCTCGATGCCGGGAATGCCGGCCGGCGGCGGCGCCGGTATGGCCTCGACTCCGGTGCCAACCGCGACGGGCGCCGCCCTCGCCTGGACCGCCCCCGCGACTTGGAAAACGAAAACCGGCTCCTCCATGCGCAAGGGCAGCTACGCCGTCGGTGAGACCGGTGCTGAGGCGGATCTTTCGATCACGGCCTTTCCGGGAGATGTCGGTGGTGAAGTGGCCAACGTCAACCGCTGGCGCGGCCAAGTCTCGCTCCCGCCGCTGCCCGAGGCGGAAGTCGCCGCCGCCGTCACGCGCGTCTCCGCGAATGGCCTCGCCCTGACGATCGTCGATTTCAGCGGCACGGGCGCCAACGCCCAACGCGTCCTCGGCGCGATCGTGCCCTTTGGCGAGGCTACGTGGTTTTTCAAATTGATCGGACCCGATGCGGTCGTCGCAAAGGCGCGGGAGGATTTTCTCGCGTTCGTCAAAACCGTGAAGGCCGCACCCGCTCCATGAACGACGCGCTCCGCCAATTCCGCGATTTCTTCGTCTCGCTCAAGCTGACCGTCGTGCTGCTCGTGTTAGGCATGCTCCTGGTTTTCGCGGCCACGCTCGATCAGGTAAATCTTGGCATCTGGGCGGTGCAGGAAAAATATTTTCGCTCGTTCCTCGTGATGTGGCGCGCGGGCGACATCACCGTGCCCGTCTTTCCCGGCGGCTACCTCGTGGGCGGACTGTTGCTTTTCAACCTCGTCGGGGCGCACATTGATCGGTTCAAGTTTTCACTGCGAAAATCGGGGATTTTCCTCACCCACATCGGACTCATCATGCTGCTCGTCGGCGAACTGCTGACTGGACTGTGGCAGCAGGATTACAACCTCCGGTTGACCGAGGGTGAAACCAAAAACTACGCCGAAAGCTACCGCTTCAACGAAGTTGCCATCACCGACACCACCGACCCGAAATTCGACGATGTCGTCGCCCTTCCGGAGTCGGTCATCGCCCGCGGCGAAACAATTCAACACGCGAAACTACCCTTCAAGGTCGTCATCAAAGCTTACTATCCCAACGCTGCGCTCATGATGCGCGGCGCTGATACCGGTCCGTCGCTCGCCACGACTGGCATCGGCCAGCGCATCGCCGCCGCGCCGCAGCCGATGACCTACAAAGCCGATGAGCGCAACAATCCCGCCGCCTACCTCGAACTCGTCGCACCCGAAGGCACGATCGGCACGTGGATGACCGCCGTCAGCTCCGAAATGGTCCCGCAGCACTTCGACTATGCCGGGCACTCGTGGAAAATCACGTTTCGCGCCGAGCGTGTCTACAAGCCCTTCGCGCTCACGCTGCTGAAATTCAGTCACGACCGCTACGTCGGCACAGAGATCCCCAAGAATTTCTCCAGCCGCCTGCGCCTTACGACACCCGACGGCCGCGACGACCGAGAGGTGCTCATCTACATGAACAACCCGCTGCGCTATGCCGGCCTCACGTTTTACCAAGCTAGCTATGAAGGTGAGCAAACGACCGTCCTCCAAGTCGTGCGCAATCCCTCGTGGCAGATTCCTTATCTCGCCTGTGCGTTGATGACGCTCGGTCTCGTCATCCAGTTCTGCATTCACCTCGCCAGTTTCATCGGCAAACGCCGCGCTGCGGTCGTCACCAAATGAAAAAATATCTTTCTCTCCTCGTTCTGCTCGGTGCGCTCGCTTTCGTCGCGATGACGCTCCTCCCCGCGAAAAATCCTGGCGCCTACGACGTCAACGCCTTCGGCCGCCTGCCGGTCCTCGCCAACGGCCGCATCAAGCCGTTCGACACCATCGCCCGCAGCTCGCTGCTGCAATTCCAAGGCCGCCAGTCCGTCACGCGCCCCGACGGCCACCGCATCACGCCCTCCGAATGGCTGCTCGACGTGACCTTCCACTCCGATCTCGCCAACGAATATCAGACCTTTGAAATCACCCACCCCGACTTGCTCGCGCTCTTTGGACTCGCGGCCGAAGACGGTGCCGGCGGGAAACGTTTCTCGTTCAGCCAACTCGGTCCAAAGCTCAACGAGTTGGAGCGCCAGGCCCGGCTCGCTGAACCGGTCGAGTCGGCGCAGCGCACGACCTTTCAACGTGCCGTCCTCCAGCTCTACGAAAATCTCATCCACTACCAGCGCCTGCGCAACGCGCTCGTCGCGCCCAACCGCGAGGATTTCCTCGGCGATCTGATCAAAATGCAGGACAAACTCCCCGCCGGGATCGCCGCCGTGCACGCCAAGCAGGCCGGCCAGAAATTCGATGAGGCCGCCGTCGCCTCGATGACCGAGATGGGCGAGCAGTTCATGGTCATGTCGGAGAGCACCAACCTCCTCGTGATCCCCGCCGACAACGGCGAAGTCACCGGCTGGAAGACGACAGGCAACGCGCTGCTCGAAACTTTCCAGCGCGGCAACGTGCCGCCCGATGCCCTCGCCTACGCCGGCCTCGCCCGCGCCTGGCGGCTCGGCCAGCCCGACAAGTTCAACGAGCTCCTCCGCCTCTTTCGCGCCTCGCTGGCCACACGCTATTCTCCCCAACTCGCCAAGAGCGACGCCGAGGCCCGCTTCAATTCCATTGCGCCGTTCTACTCCAGCATGACGCTCTACGCGTTCGCCTTCTTCCTCGCCGTGATTTCGTGGCTCGTGTGGCCCGACACGCTCGGCCGGTCCGCATTCTGGCTCACGCTGATTGCGTGGGTTCTCGCGACGGCTGGCATCGCCGCTCGCATGTGGCTCGAAGGCCGTCCGCCGGTCACGAATCTCTATTCCTCCGCGCTCTTCGTCGGCTGGGTCGCGGTCGCGTTCTGCCTCGGGCTGGAGTATTTTTACCGCAACGCCGTCGGCAGCGTCGCCGCCGGCGTGATCGGTTTCGCCACGCTAATTATCGGCCACTACCTCTCGCTCAGCGGCGACACGCTCGAGATGATGCGCGCCGTGCTCGACTCGAATTTCTGGCTCGCCACCCACGTCGTCACCGTCACCGCCGGTTACGGCGCGACCGCGGTCGCCGGCTTCCTCGCGCTGATCTATGTTTTCCGCGGCCTATTCACGCGCTCGCTCGACAAGGCCACCGCCGATGCGCTCGCGCGGATGGTTTACGGCATCATCTGCTTCGCGACGCTCTTCAGCTTCGTCGGCACCGTGCTCGGCGGCATCTGGGCCGACCAATCGTGGGGCCGCTTCTGGGGCTGGGACCCAAAGGAAAACGGCGCGCTCATCATCGTCCTCTGGAATGCCATCATCCTCCACGCCCGCTGGGGCGGCATGATCAAGCAACGCGGCCTCATGAGCCTCGCGATCTTTGGCAACGTCGTCACCGCGTGGAGCTGGTTCGGTGTCAACATGCTCGGCGTCGGCCTGCATAGCTACGGTTTCACGGAGTCGGCATTTTTCTGGCTGGTCCTCTTCGTCACGAGCCAGCTGGTGGCCATCGCGATTGCCAATCTCCCGCTCGCCAAATGGCGAAGTTTCCAGGCCAACGCCTGAAGAAATCAGAAAGAAGAAACCGGTTCGTGATCGGCCGTTTCTTCTTTCTGAAGTTTCCTCAGTTTCTACTTTGCCCGAGCAACTCCTCGGCGTGCGCCAGCGCGCTCTTCGCCTTGCTGTCGCCCAACATCCGCGCGAGCTCCGTCACGCGTGCCTTCCGGCTCGCCTGAATCGGTTCGATCGCAACTACCGCTCGATCCTTTGACTGGTCCTTCGTAACCACGACGTGACACGTCGCCTGCGCGGCGACCTGCGGCAGGTGCGTCACGCAGAGCACCTGATGATTCTTCGCAATCGCCGCCATCTTCTCGCCGACGACATGACCGATCTCGCCTCCGACATTCGCGTCGACTTCGTCGAATACCAGCAGCGGCACCTCGTCCAAATCGGCCAGCACCGTCTTGAGCGCGAGCATCACGCGGGCGAGTTCGCCGCTCGACGCCACGCGATTCAACGGCAGCGGTGCTTCGCCAATGTTCGGTGAAAACAAAAACTCGCAGCCGCAGTCTCCAGTCGGCCCGAGGTCCGCGAGCGGCACCACACGCACCGAAAAATCCGCCTTCTTGAACCCGAGCTGCGCAATTCCTTTCGCCGCCACCTTCGCCAGATCCTTCGCCGCCTTTTCGCGCAGCGTGCGCAACGCCGTCGCCTCTCGTTTCGCCGCCCGTTCCGCTTCAGCGATCTGTTTTTCCAGATTCGCCAGTGCGCCTGCCAAATCGCCCTGCGCCTCGATCCGCCGCCGCAGATCATCGCGTGCGGCGATGACGGCCGCCAGCTCGCCGCCATGCTTCCGTTTCAGTTCCAGCCAGGTGTTCATCCGCACCGTGAGTTGCTCGACGTGCTCCGGCTCGAACTGCAACTGCTGCCCCAGCGCCGCAAACTCCGCCCCGAGATCGTTCAGCTCCACCGTCGCTGAAGCCAGCCGGTCCGCCAGCGGTTTGCTCGCCGGGTCGATAGCTTCGAGTTGCCGGGCTTCGCGCAGGAGCGCGGCGAGCCGCACCTGCATTCCGTCGTCGCCCGTCAGGCCGGCACTCAGCGTCTCCGCGAGCGTGGTGATTTCCTGCGCCCGGCTCATCCGCGAAAAATCCCGTTCCAGCGCCTCAATCGCCTCGTCCGTCAGCTCGAGCGCGTCGATTTTCACAAGCTGGTTGCGCAGAAATTCAATTTGATCGGGCGAGAGTTTCGTCTCGTTCGCCAGCCGCTCGCGCTCGGCAGTGCGCTCGCGCCAGACGCGAAATTTTTCCTGATAAGCCGCCAGCGCCCCACCCGCCCGCCCAAAAAGATCGAGCAGTTCGAGCTGGCAGGATTCCTTGAGGAGCCGCCGCGGCTCGCTTGGTCCGTGAAAATCCACCCAGTGCTCGCCCAGCCGTTGGAGCGCTGCGAGCGTCGCGAGGCTGCCGTTGACGGAAATCCGCGGCGCTTTCTCGCGCGGCAGGTTACGTTTCAGGATGAGCACGCCGTCCTCGGTCGGCGGCAAGTCGAGCGCCCCGAGCACGGCATCGATCGTGCGCGCGTCCTCGAAAAACAAACTCGCCTCGACTTCGCACGCCGGCGCGCCCTGCCGGATGATCGTTTTGTCGGCCCGCTCCCCTGCGAGCAGGCTGAGCGCACCCAGCAAAATGCTCTTTCCGGCGCCCGTTTCGCCGGTGACGGCAGTGAAACCGGCCTCGAAATCGAGCGCGACCTCGTCGAGGAGGGCGAGATTGCGGATGCGGAGCGATTGCAGCATGGGGCGATCAGGCGCAAAATCGGTCGGCTTTCAAGCGGCGTGTGCAACCGAAATCCACGTCACGATGCTGGGCCGCAGCCGGGTCCGCGACTGGCGCGCCGTCCGGAAAACTTTCGCTTGCCGTGCGCGTTTCCTATGCAAGTAATCACTTACATGCCAGTTCGCCGCTCCGCCTCTCCCGCCGACACCCGCCAGCGCCTGCTCGCGGCGGCGGCTCGCGTTTATGGGCGCAGCGGTCTCACCGGCGCGACCACCCGTGCCATCGCCGGCGAAGCCGGCGTCAACGAAGTCACGCTGTTCCGACATTTTCAGACAAAGGAACGCCTGCTCGCCGCCGTCGTGGGCCAGAATTTCAGCACTCATCCGACTGGACCGGAGCCGCCGCTGCCCGCCCCAACCACCGATCTGCGGGCGGACCTGCTGGTGCTGGCGCGACACTACGAAACGCTTTTGGCAGAAAATCTTCCGCTCGTGCGGGCCATGCTCGGCGAGATCCAACACCACGGTCGCGCGCACGAGAAAAATGTTTTTCGCGGCGTGTTTCGTCCCCTGAAAGAGGCGCTGGTGGCGCGACTGGAAATCGCCCGGTCGGCCGGCCAGGTGCGCGCGGAATTTTCCGGCGAGTTGCTGACCGATTTGCTCGGAGGGATGTTGTTCACTGGCGTATTGCGCCGGTCGATGCAGCACGTGAAACCGGATTACTCCCCCGCGGTTCACCTCGCCGCCGCGGTTGACCTCGTGCTCCGGGGCGCAGAGCCGGAGAAGCGAAAACCATGAGCGCCACGCTTCGGGGACTCTACGGATCCGACCGCACGCTCCTCTCGCCTCTCGCCGCCCGGCTCGCCGATCGGGGCGTGCTCAAGTGGGTGATCGCGATCACGGCGGCGGTCGGCGCGATTCTTGAGGTGATCGACATGAGCATCATCAACGTCGCGATGCCGGATATTCAGGGCAACCTCGGCGCCACGCTCTCCGAGGTCGGCTGGATTTCGACCGGCTACTCGTGCGCCAACGTCGTCATGATTCCACTCACCGCGTGGCTCAGCGAGCGCTTCGGCCGCAAACAATATCTGCTGTTTTCGCTGATCGGATTTACGGCGGCGTCGGTGTTGTGCGGTCTCTCGAATAGCCTGGGAATGCTCATCGCCTCCCGCGTGTTGCAGGGGTTGTGTGGCGGCGGGTTGCTGGCGAAGGCCCAGTCGCTCCTCTTCGAAACGTTTCCGCGGTCGGAGCAGCCTGCGGCCCAGGCGTTCTTCGGCATCGGCGTGATTGCCGGACCGGCGTTCGGTCCGGTGCTCGGCGGCTGGCTGACCGACACGCTCGGCTGGCGCTGGATTTTTTTCATCAACCTGCCGATCGGGATCGCCGCCGTGCTGATGACGATCGTCTTTCTGCCCCGCGACGTCGACGACGCGTCACCCGTTCGACCGGTTGATTGGGCGGGCATCGGGTTGCTGACGGTCGGCCTCGGCTGTTTTCAAACGATGCTCGAGGAGGGCCAGCAGGAAGACTGGTTCAGTTCGCGTTTTATCGTGACGATGGCCGTCGGCGCCGTGGCTGGCCTCGGATTTTTCGTCTGGCGCGAACTCACCATCGACCATCCCGCGGTCGATTTGCGCGTGCTGCGGCACCGCTCACTCGCGGCGGGCAGCGTTTACTCGCTCGTGCTCGGGATGGGGCTCTTCGGCGTGATGTTCGCGGTGCCCATTTTTGTGCAGGACTACCTGCATTTCACCGCAACGCAAAGCGGCCTGTTGCTGATGCCCGGCGCCCTGGGCTCCGCGGTCACGATGATCGTCGTGAGTAAAATCACCCGCCGGTTCGATCCCCGCGTGCTCATCGCCGCGGGAGCACTCCTCACTGTGACGACGGCGCTGATGCTCTCCCGCATCAATCCCGACACGAGCGTGGAAACTCTTCTCCTGCCTCTGATGATCCGTGGCCTCGGCACCGTCATGATGTTTCTGCCGCTCAGCCTCGCCGCCATCGGCGATCTGCCGAAACGCGACATCGGGGCAGGCTCGGGCTTTTACAGCCTCACCCGCCAACTGGGCAGCAGCATCGGGATCGCCATCATTACCACTGTGCTCGCGCACCACGAAGCCGCCCATCGCGCGGTGCTGGTGGAGAAAATTACCGCCTACTCGTCCGCAACCACCGCGCGCCTCCACCTGTTCACCGGCGCGTTCGTCCACCGCGGCGCCGATCCGGTGACGGCGAGGCAGCAGTCCTTCGCCGTTCTCGATGCCATCGTCAACAGTCAGGCGCTCCTCCTCTCGTTCGCCGACGTGTTTCGCTACGTCGCTTACGCTTTTATCGCCACGCTGCCGTTACTGCTCCTGCTCGGCAAAGGGGCCAACAAAGACGCCGCCGCCGCGGCCCACTGAACGGTTACCAATCTCATTCGCCCTCTATCATCATGAATTCCGCCACCGACTCCGCCGCGCCCCTCACACCGCCAAGTGACCTTCGCCCCACGCCCGAAATCGATCCGGCGATCCCGGTGGCGCGGACGCGTTACTTCACGCTTCGAGCGGTGTTGTTTGCGCTCCTCGGCCTCGGTGCTCTCGGCTGGGCCATCCAATACTGTCTGCATGCTTATCGCTTCGTGACGACCGAGGATGCCTACGTCACCGGCCACCTGCACCAAGTGAGCACCCAACTCGACGGGCAGGTGATAGAAGTGCTCGTGCAGGACAACCAAACCGTCCGCGCCGGCGACGTGCTGTTTCGGCTCGATCCGCTGGAGTTTCAAATCGCGCTCCAAAAAACCGAAGCTGGGTTTGCGCTGGCTCGCGCCCAGGAAGCGCAAACGGTCGCAGCGGCGAGCCAGGAAGCTGCCGCGCTCGACGAGGCCCGCGCCCGCGTCGCACAGGCTGAGGCCCAACTCGCCCAAGCCGATGCCCAACTTGCCCTGGCCCAGCTCACCCTTTCGCGCGACGAACTCCTCTTGAGCCACGACGGAGCTATCACCCGTTCCGACTTCGACAGCGCCCGCGCCGCCGCGCAAGTCGCCCAAGCCGCCAGCCGCGCCGCCCAGTCCAACCTCGTCGCCGCCCGCGCCGCTGTCGGTGCCGCCGAAGCCGCGCAATCCTCCGTCCGCGCCCAGATCGCCGCCGCTACCGCCAACACCGCCGCCGCCGAAGCCGCCCGCCGCGATGCCGAACGCAAACTCACGCAAGCCACCATCACCGCACCCGCGGCCGGCCGCATCGGCAGCAAGCACCTTGAACCGGGCGATCGCGTGCTCGCTGGCCAAGCGGTGCTCGCGCTCGCCGAAACCGATCCCTGGATTGTGGCGAACTTCAAAGAAACGCAGCTTGTCGGCATGACCGTCGGCCAATCGGTCGACCTGTCGATCGATGCCCTGCCCGACCGCGCATTGCACGGCCAGATCGACAGTTTCTCGCCCGCGAGTGGCGCGCAGTTTGCCCTCCTGCCGCCCGATAATTCCACCGGAAACTTCAACAAAGTCGTCCAGCGAGTGCCCGTGAAAATCACCCTAGATGCCGAGAGCCGCACGCAAGTCGGCGACCGACTCCGCCTCGGCTTGTCTGCCGTAGTCGAAGTGCGCGTCCGCTAGGCCTCTGGCTTGTGCTTGTTCGCACTTCGCGAACGGCATCGGCACGATCAGCTCTTCGCCACTAACTCCAGTCCGATGCACTTGTTCTGATCGTCGCACGTCAGCGCGAAATTTCCATTGATGCCTTCAGGACCGACAAACCTCTGCACGAGGGAGGCCGGAAATTGGACGCTTTCTCCCGTCGAGCAACGCACCACGATATGCCGCACTTTTCCCCGGTAGTAATCCAAATAGCGGCCCGGCGTCAGACGAAGTTCAAACTCATAGCGGTTCATGGGCGTGGTGAACGAGCAACTGTTGCGCACGGCGCAGTCACACTCGGCCATGTCGACCAACTAGAAATCGTGCGTCGGCCGCGGCAAAGGCCGATCAAGCGGAACCGGTCGAAACGCCCGAAGGAAACCGCGCCAATGGAAACGGATATGACCGAGGGCATCGCGGGTGAATTCCCAATAAGGAATTGCTCTCGCAGGGTGACAGCCGGGTAACAAGCCGGATGATTTGCAGGCCATATTGTTCAATTCGACACCGCAGCGGGAAAATTAAGCCCAACCTGTCGGTTCTTCGAGTGTGACAGATGCCTCCTTCGCGATGAAAACCGTCGAAGTTTTTTGCAGTAAATCGATTCGATTCGCGTGGTGGACGGGAAGCAGCCTCACCATCGATCGGGGGAAGGACTCGAATCCCACCTTCCAGTTTCGATTCGCCCGAGGGACCGCGCGAATTTGATTCGCTCGGCGTCAGATTTAAGAGACCGCTGCACCGCCAGTTTCTCGGTCGTGTCGGGTTACTTCAACTTTTCGGCGGCACCGGTTGCGAGGCGGCGACGGTGCTGGGCGCCTCGTTCATCCCTTTGCGGATGAATTCCGTGATCTGCGACGGGTCCTTAATTTTGACCGTGCGCTGGTTCGTGGTATCTTTGCCGATGTAGTCGGCCGTCGCCGACGCGAGGATCGGCAGATACTTGCGCAGATCTTTGCTTTCATCCTCGGCGGAGACGTTGACGCTCCAAACTTCCGCGGGCGGACGGCCTTCGCTGGCTGGTTTGTTTTCGCGGGCGGTGATGCGGAGATACTTTTCGTAGATGGCCACCTGGCGCGGCACGTCGTCGAAGCCGACAAGCTCCGTGCGCGGAGGTTGATAGACGGCCACCGTGCGGAAACCGGTATTTCCTTTCGCGTCCGTCACCGCCACTTGCTCATAACGCACCCCGCCGCCGGCCTGCGCGTAAACGGGCACGCTGACGGTTTCGATCTTCGTCCGCGGCGAGTCCATGCCGTAGTCGAGTTCAACGATCATGTCGGCCCGATCCTGATTTACCGCTTCGTAGAGACCTTTGCTGGAAAGCGCGGTTTTGACGTAGTCGGCAGCTTCCCGGTAGCGGAGGCTTTCGTCGCCGAGCGCGGGATTCTTGCTCTTGAGTTTGTAGGATTGCGGCTCGCCGGAGGCCCCTGCGGTTGAGGCCGTCGCCCGCGACTTGCTGATCGAATCAACCTTCACTTCATAGGTGGAGGTCGCACATCCAGCGCCGAACAACACCAGCGAACTGGCGAGCACGACGGGATAAATTCGACGGGCAACGCGGAGCATAATGGCTGCGGGCGGTTGGGATGGGACGGGGTAAACGATTATTCGCGGCGAGGGCCGCGGCAAGAGAGCAAGCGGCGGGCCACTAAGATCCGGGCTTGACCGCAGCCGAGGGCGCGGGTGGGGCCGCCGGAGCGGCGGGCGCCGCATCGGATTTCTTGGCCGGGGTTGCGACGGTGGAGCGCGAGTTGGGATCGTCGCTCTTCAGGCGGGCGAGTTCTTCCTCAAGGCGCGCAATTTCGGCTTCGTTGGTAAGTTGCTTTTCGTGCAACTCATCCAAGGTCTTTTTCCGGGCGAGCGCGGCGGCTTTTTCATTCTGCAACTTCTTCAGGCGATCCGAGGTGTCCTCCGTTTTTTTCTGCGCGTCGTTCAGCTCAAGATCGGAGATGCGGAAACCTTGGGCGATGGCGAGTTCTTCGTCTTCGGCGGCTTTGCGCTTGGCCTCCTCGGATCGTTTCTTGGCGAGTTCCTGCTGGTAAGCGCGCTCCTGCGAGAGGCGGTCCTGCTCTTTCCGATCCTTAGCTTCTTGGACCATGCCAATGATGCCGCCGGTGATCGCGCCGAGGGCAGCGCCGCCGATGATGCCGGTGCCGGAACCCAAGCTGCTGTTGTTGCCGACGATCGCACCGGCCGCACCGCCCACCAAAGCACCGGTGCCCGCACCGCTGGCCGTCTTAGACGGCGCGACGCCGGATGAGCAACCGCTGCCAGCGAGCACCGCCAAGGCGGTCGCCAGGCAGGCGAGTTTATTGAGCGAATAACCGGAACCAGTGAGGGGAAGCGTTGACTCCATAAGATTAAGAAAAAAACAGAAAATCGAAAGTGCCGTTGCGGAGAATTAGACTCGCACTATGCTAGAGGTGTTCGCTTTTTTATCAAATCAGGATGCGATTCTTGCAACTCATCTCCTCGCGCTCCCGGCTGGTTCGGCGAGCGGAGTGCTGACTTCGAATTTCAACCCGGCCCGCATTTGGCTCCCTCACGTCTGTAACCACCCGCGCAACTTCCCCGATCTATGATTTCACGCAACAAGGGATTTTTCTCCGTCGAATTCATGGTGCCCATTCTCGCGTTCCTCGTCGCGCTCATCAGCGTCGAGATTTTCTACGCGACCTATGTGCGGCCGAACGCGAAGGACTTCATGGTCAAACGCCAAATCCTTATGTCGCAGGGCTCCGGCGGCGACTTCGTCCGGGAGCGCCCCATATACATCATCATCAAGGATCATGAGCCGCAGATGGAAATCGTCTTCTGTCTTTGGGGCATGATGGTGCTCGGCTATAAGTTCATCCAAGTCACGAAGGAGCGGGCGCTCTTCAAGCAGAACTTCATCCGCGTGCAACCGGGCGAACGCATCATCCCCGAGGACGCGCTCGATCGTTACAAGGAACTCCGGACCGCCGTGGAGCGCGAGTCGCGCTGGCGCGAGCGCCTGCTCCCCGAATGTCTCCTCGCTGCGCTGCACCGCTTCCACGCCAGCAGTTCGATCCAGGACGCGGCCAACGCCATCCGCGAACGCGCCGAACTCGCCGGCGACCGCCTCGACTCGCAGCTTTCGCTCGTGCGCTACATCGCGTGGGCGATTCCGGCCATCGGCTTCATCGGCACGGTGCGCGGAATCGGCGATGCGCTCAACTTTGCCGAGCAGGCGATCCACGGCGACATCTCGTCGGTCACGACCGGCCTCGGCCTCGCCTTCAACTCCACCTTTGTCGGTCTCAGCATGTGCATCGTCCTGATGTTCTTCCTGCACATGGTGCAGCAACGGCAGGAAGCCTTCGTCATTGAGACGCAAACTTACTGTCGCGACAAATTGATCGACACGATGAAGGTCCCGACAAAGGACGAAGCCACCGGCACGTTTGCCTGAGCCCCTCGGCCCACCGCACCATGCCCACCCTTGGAATCGAACTATGCGACGCCGCGTTGCGCGCCGCCAACTGCACCAACTCCGAGGTTCGGCTCCTCGATGTCACCAGTCAGGATGGCGCCACCGAGTGGCCCGGATTCGCCTACCACGAAGGCGCGACCTTCTCCTTCGGTCGCGCCGCCGAGGATATGTGGTTCGTGCACCCGCGCCGAGTCGTCCACACGTTTTGGGCAAAGCTCGCGCACGATTCCGCGTCCTCGCTCAACGTCGCCAACCGCTCGCCGTCCTTCTCAGAACTCGCCTACTTTTTTCTCCGAGAATATTCCGGCCGCATCGCCGCGACCGCCGGCGCGCCGTCCAGCGTCGTCTTCGCAGTGCCCGGCTCCTACCTGAAGGATCAAGCCCACGAAGACGAAAAAATCGGCCTGCTCCTCGGCATGGCTGCCGAGCTCAAACTCCCGCTCGCGGGTATCGTCGATCTGGCCTGCGCCGCTCTCTGCGATCCCCGCGCTCCGGGATTCAACCCCACCCTGCCCGTCGTCGTCGTCGATGTGCAACTCGAAGGGGCCGACCTCACGCTCCTCGCCGTCGACGAGAAGCTCGAACGAAAACATTTTCTCCATCTCCCGAATTCCGGTTACGCGCAGCTCCTCAAGCATCTCACCGCCACGATGGGCAACCGCTTCCTGCGCGCGACGGCGTTCGACATCCTCGAGGACGGCCGCGTCGAACAGACGTTTTTCCGGCAGACGAAAGATTTTCTGGAGAGCGGCGCCGACGAGCATCGCTACCAACTCAACACCGCCACCCGCAACTACGAGATGATCGCGAAACACGATCAACTTGTCGGCGACTTGCAGGGCTACGTCTCCACGCTCGTCCAAGGCCTGCACGCGTTCATCGATCACACCGCCCACGCCCCCGGCCTGTGCACGGTGGCGCTGACTGCTCGCACCGCGGCGCTCCCCGGCCTCGCGGCCCGGCTACGCGTCGCCGGATTCACACGGCAACTGCGACTGCCGGCCGGTGCCGCGGCAGCCGGTGCCGCTCGGATCGGCGAGCAGCGTCTGCGCCCGCTCCCCGATGTGGCCGATGTGCCGGTCGAGACCGCCGTCCCGCTCTCCGATACGCGCCGGATGACGACCACCGTCTGGGAAGCGCGCCTGCAAAAATCCCGCCGCGCCGAACCGCGCCTCGTGCCCACGCACGCCATTCTCGATGGCATCGGTCACGCGCTCGGCGGCCATAATCGGTTTACGATCGGCCTCGCAATCGACGGCGCCAATCTCGTTCTCCCCGACGCCTTTAACACTATCGACGACTGCCTCGTGCCGCTGCTCCGCGAAAACAGCCGGCTCTGGTTCGTCGATCCGGCGCCACCGGGCGATGCGCCCGCGGCCAGCCCGGCGCCCCGCGTCTCCATCGACGCCGGCGATCGGCTCACCATTCGGTGCGGCCCCGCCTCGGCCGAGGTGATCTTCGCCCATTGCGCTGTCCCCGGCGCTCCCGGCTGAGCGGCGCGCAGTTGTCGTTCCCGCCCCGCCATGTCCATCGCGAACAAACGCCGTGAAACCGAGGTCTTCAGCCTCGCGTTCCTCGACTGCATTTGCTGCGGCTTCGGCGCGGTCATCCTCGTCTTCATCCTCACGATTTCGCAGAAGCAAAAGATCGATCAAACTGACATCGACGAACTCCGCGACCGCGTCCACCAAATGGCCGCCCGGATCACGACCAGCGAACAGGATCTCGACCGACTCGCGCGGGTCCTCGCCGCCGCGCAACTCGAGTTGCAGGACGTCAACGCGAAGAACAACCAGGACGAGCTCAAGCTCTCCGAGCGCCGCCGCGAACTGCTCCTCATGCTCCAGCAAACCGGGGCGATGAAGGACGCACTCCACACTCTGCTCGGCGAAAAGAAAAATCTCCCGACCGAGGATCACGCGCCGATCCCAATCCCCAACGTCGATCGCCGCCAATACCTCACCGGCGTGCGGCTCAACGGAAATTTCGTCGTGTTCGTCGTCCGCATGTCCGGCTCGATGCTCGGCGAAACCATCGACGATGCCGCCTCGCGCCTCGGTGAGACCGATGAGAAGAAACGCGAGTCGCCGAAATGGCAGCGTGCGATCCATTCACTGGAATGGATGATCGCCTCGCTCGGCCCCGAGACGCATTTCCAAATCCTCTTCTTCAACGAAGACGTCGTCCCCGTGCTCCCCGATCGCGCCGACGAGTGGTTCAGCACCACCGACAAAAAGACTGTCGCCGAAATTGTGAAACGCCTGCACCAGGTTGTCCCCAGCGGCGGCGCCAATCTCGAGCGCGCCTTCGCCTCCGTGCGCTACCTGCCTCGCCTGCCCGACAGCATTGTGCTCTTCACCGATGGCCTCCCGACCAAGAGCGAGACGCTCCCCTATGACGGCGAAGTCGGCGAGGAGCAGCGCATCCGCTTCTTCGAACTCGCCGTCAAGCAACTCCCGCCCCGCATCCCGGTGAGCACGATCATGTTTCCGATGAACGGCGATCCGGCCGGACCCGCGGAATACTGGATGCTCGCCAACGCCAGCCGCGGCGCCTTCGTCAGCCCCTCGAAAAGCTGGCCCGACACATGATCCGCCGCCGCCAAACCAGCGTCTTCAGCCTCGCGTTCCTCGACTGCATTTGCTGTGGCTTCGGCGCGATCATCCTCATCTTCGTCCTCAGCATTGACTCGAAGGAAAAGGACAAACTCGCGCTGCTCGCTGACCTCCGCAAAGTCATGGCCGCGCAGCTCGCGTCGATGGCCAAGCTCAGTTCCAGCAAGGAAGATCTCACCCGCAGCAACGCCCGCATTTCGACCCTCGTCACCGACGCCCGGATTCGCAACGATTCGACCCACGCGCTCCTCGACGAACTGGAGGCGCAACTCTCATCCGAGAAAAAAGGCCAGGAGGCGATGCTCGTCGACATCGACGACCTGAAAAAAGAAATCGCCGCTCGTCAGAAGAAACCCGAGATGGTGCTGCCCGAGGAAAAGCCCGCGCCAGTGGGCCTGACGATTGGCAGCAACTACCTCGCCTTCGTCATCGACACCTCCGGCTCGATGCGCGACCCCAACACCGATGGAGTGTGGGGTATCGCCATTCGGAAGATCGGTGAGGTGCTCGACGTCTACCCGCAAGTCGAAGGCGTGCAGGTGTTGGATGCCGACGGCCGCTTCGTGCTGAATGCCGGTCGCAACGGCGCGATGACCTGGCTGCCCGACACCCGCGACACCCGCGATTCCATTACCCGCACGCTCCGTCGCTACAACGCTGAGACGATCAGCAATCCCGTCCCCGGCATCCTGCGCGCCATTCGCGCGCTCTATGACGCGAACAACCCGAACATGAAGATGGGCATCTACGTCTTCGGCGACGAATTCAGCACGAGCGAATCCGCCGACTCCGTGATGCGCACACTCGACCAACTAAATCCTGCCGACGAAAACGGTAACCGTCGGATAGTGATCAACGCGGTGCTTTTCCCCACGACGATTCGTTACACCTTTTCGATGGGCAATACCGGCCTCCGCCTTGCGAACCTGATGCGCGAAGTCTGCTACGTTCACGGCGGCACTTTAATCGCCCTGCAAGATTTGTGAGCCGGCGCTAGGATGCAGCCGGACCGCCCGATTGAGCGGTGGCGCTTAGAGGCCGAGAATCATTCGGAGCAGCGTGACGACGACTTGCAGCGGATTGCCGCCACCGCCGCCGGACGAACCACCCCCACCGCCACCAGATTGACCGCTTTGGCCACCCGACGAACCACCGCCGCCGGACGAACCACCACCCTGTGAACCCGACTGGCCGGACTGGCCTCCCTGCTGTCCGCCTTGCTGGCCACCTTGCTGGCCACCTTGGCCGCCCGACGAACCACCGCTCTGTCCACCGCTACTGCCACCACCGCCGCTGGCCGACGCGACTTTCTGCAGTCCACCCTGACCCGCACCGACGATCCCATTCGGATCGTTGCCGCCGGACCCATCGCTCGAACCATCGCCCGAGCCGCTGCCGCTCGTGCCGCTTTTCCCACTACCACTCTTGCCGCCTTTGCCACCAGCGCCCGAACCATCGGCGCCGGCACCACCACTTTGATCGCCGGTGCCGTCGCCACCCGCGAGTTTACTGCCGTCGGCACTGGTGCCAGAGCCATCGCCATTTCCGGAGCCGTCCTTGCCCCCGGCACCCGTGCCATCCTTTCCGCCCGCACCGGAACCGTCCTTGCCGTCACCCGCGCCACCGCCAGAACCGTTGGCATCGTTGCCTGAACCTGAGCCGTCCTTGCCGCCGCCTTTGCCGTAGACGCCGGAGTAAGTGAACTTCACGTAGTCAACCTTGCTGCTGGTGAGCGCGGGGCGGTTGCGAATCGCGGCGTCGCGCACGGCTTCCAGCTCCCATTTCTTTTTTTTCGCCGCCTCGCTGTCGGCAAGCGGGCCAAACATGTAGGTGAGATTCTCGTGACGGTAGCGGACATACCAACCCTCGTCACTCGGGCCGAGGCCGGTGATGTTGATGCCGGCATATTTCGTCTTGAAATCGTCGGCCTGCAAATTCCACAAATCGTCGATGGCCTCGACGGGGTAAATCACGGTGGTCGCCCGGGCGCACCCGAGGGAGGCGAACCACAGTGCGAGCCAAAGCCTAAAGCGGAGATTTTTCACTGGGGAATTCGCGCGCATCGAAAATTACAACCCCGCCGGCATTGTGCGGCCCTTCTCGACGCCACGGCCAGTGTTACTCGGGCTGGTCGTGCCAGCGCCACCGCCGGAACCTTTGCCGATCTTGCTTTCCATTTGCTGCGTGCTGCCAGCCGCCACCTGACCCACCACTCCCGACGAATTCGCTTCCGATTTTATCTGCATCGACGAGTCGCCGATGGCCACCTGCTGCGGCTTGGGGACGTTATCACCCGGGGCGCCACCGCCACCGGACTGGCCGGAAGCGGCGTCGCCTTCCAAGCCGGCAACTTGAATGCCTTCGGCCTTTCCATTCGGATCGCCACCCTGTGCGCCGCCTTGGCTGCCGCCGGCGCCCTGACCGTTTTGATTCGCCTGCTGATCGCCTCCGGCGGCTCCGCCACCGCCTTGCTGTGCGCCTTGGTTGGCAGATTGCTGGCCCTGCGATCCGCCGCCGCCTTGGGGCAAACCCGCCATCTGGCCGCCGCCGCCCTGCTGACCTTGTTGAGATTGATTCTGCTGCTGGCCGCCGCCCCCGCCGGATTGATTCGGATTTTGCTGGCCGCCCACATTGCCGCCCTTCGCGTTTTCGTCGCCCGGCATTTCAAAATCTCCGAGCATGCCGTAATCCGGGTGCTTCTCCGCCGGCTGAGTCGATCCGTCGAGCAACACCGGATCGGGTAGCGGTCCCTTGGCGCCGGATCGCACCGCGGCTCGCGGTGCGGTGCCTGAACTGGCCGAGGTTTGCGCGCGACCGGACGCGAGCAGGAGCGAGGCAAAGCAGAGCAGGAGCAGACGACAGCGCATGGGGAAAATCAGAGACCGTTGGAGGCGAAATTACAGACGACGGTGACCGACGGAGGCGGGACTCCGTTCCGCACCTGCAGCAGAATATGCACATCCTGATAGCCCTTCCGCCGGCCGATGATCGCGTAGTCGCCGGGGAGCATCTTGATCGAGCTCGTTTCAAATTGGCTCGGCAGCCGGTAATTCTCGATGGAGAACCACGTCTTCCCGTCGGACTTGAACGTGACTTCCACGGGTTTGTTCTGAGTCATCAGCATTTCGTGGAGTTGCTGCACCTTCTCGCTGTTGACGAGGTAGGCGGGCTTGACCGACATCGCCTGATTAAAAATGCGGATCGCCGCCTGAAATTCTGCCTTGGCCGCAAATTGCTCGGCGTCCTTCACGTAGCGTTCGTATTGGAGGAGCGACCGGATCATGGTGCTGGCGCGGATCAGGCCCTCCTTCGCGTCAGTGTGGGTTGGCTCGAGTTGCAACGTTTCGCGGTAGGCGTCGAGCGCGGACTTCCATTGGTGCTCGTTCTCGTAGGCGTAGGCTTTGTTGAGCGCCTTCTTCACCGCATCGGTGTGGGCGTTTTCCCGGGCGGACTTCAGCATGGTCGAAACGTCGCTCCGCTGCGGATAAACTTTCAGCGCGTTCTGGCACTCGGTCACGACCTTATCCCACTCGCGCCGCTTGAACGCCCCCTGCGCCGCCGTGAAGGCCGCATCGAACTTGGTTTCCTTTTCGAGCCGAGCCGCGCGCGCCTGTCCCTGTTGGGCGAGCGCCGACATCGCATCGAGCGCAAACGCCTTCGAGTAGGAGTCCGCCGCCTGTGCATATTGCGCCTTCTTTTCGAACTCCTCACCTTGTAGCAGCAGCGCGAAAACCCGATCGATGTTTTCCGCGCGTTTGAGTCCGCGCATCGCGTCCTCGTTCCCCGGCGATTTTTCGAGCGCCGCGTTAAACGCTGCCTTCGCCGCATCGCGTTGGCCCTTTGCGAGCGCCTGCTGACCCCGGACCAGACTCTCCTGCACGTGCCGCGCGAGCGCGTCGGATGCCTTCTTTAATTCCGCGAAACCGTGGTCGAACACTTCCTTGGCGCCGGTGAAATTGCCGTCGTTGAGCAGGCGCCGACCCTCCGCCGCATTTTCCATCGCCGCCTCCAAGGTGCCTGGGGCAAGGTTGCGGGCGATCTCCAAATCTTTCATGCGCACTTGGATGTTGCCGTCCGCCTGCTGCGCATCTTGCCGAGCTTTGACGTTTTTGGCGAATGCATCGATCTCTTTGTTGAGCGCATCGAAGGCCAGAAACGCGCGCGAAAATTCACGCCCACGCAACAGCGCCTCGCCGTCCTGAAACGCTTTTTCAAGGAGGATGAGTCGCTGCAGCTGCACCGGGTGATCCGTTGGCAGGCGCCGCAATCCAGCGAGCTGCTTCGACGAAGTTTCATGGGCAAATTCCGCCTTCGTCTCGCTGATGTATCCCGAATTCGCCTCCGCCGCCGTGCCCGCGCCGGCCACCAGTTCGGAGCGCGGCCGGAAGATGTCGGGGCCGAGGATGAGTTTGGCGACACGAATGACGATGCCAGCGGCAAACAACAGCCCGAAAAAGCCGCCGACTGACCACGCGACGATGCGTTTCCACGTCCACGGCGATTTCACCGGCTCGCGATCAGCTTCGGGATTCCAGTGGATCACCCGGCGTTTTTTACCGGGGTTCGCGTCGTTTTGCTCAGCCATGGGGAGGAGGAGAGGCCTGTCGGAGATGGTTGCGATTCCGAGAATGGAGCGAGTTAGACGAACCAATCGTCAACCCGTTCAGTTCCCGTCGGAGATACAGCAGCCACCATGCAACGTTCCGAAAAAAATGCAAAGGGCATCTTCGTCACCCTTGGCAATTTCCGTTTACGGCGGCATCCCGGGCCGTTCCGCCCGCACACTTGCCAATCACAGCGACCGCGTTATCTGTTCGATCACGCTCTGGCTTTCGCTTCGCTGAGAATCGCACCATGATGAAATCGCTCCCCGCTCTTACCGCCCTGGCGGCTGTGTCGCTCTTCGCCGGCTGCTATCAGGTGCCGGTCACGGGCCGCCACGCGCTCAGCCTCGTGGATGACCGGGAAGTCACCAAGATGAGCATCGCGACGTTCGATGAGATGAAAGCGCATACGAAAATCTCGAACGACAAGGCCCGCAACGAGCAACTCCAGCGCGTCGGCGAACGCATTCAGCACGCCGTGCCGATTTGGGACATGCCCGATGCGGACTGGGAATTTGTCGTGTTCGACTCACCCGACATCAACGCCTTCGCGATGGCCGGCGGTAAAGTCGGCGTGTTCATGGGCCTCTTTAAAATCGTCGAGAACGACGACCAACTCGCGTCAGTCATCGGTCACGAAATCGGCCACGTCACCGCCAAGCACGTCCACGAAAATCTCTCGCAGCAGCTCGCGATGCAGACTGGCGGTATGATTGGCGGTATCGCGATGCTGGGCACCGGCGCGGGGTTGCTCGGCACGGAGGCGGTCATGTCCGCCTACGGTCTCGGCGCTCAGGGCATGGGCGCCGCCTTTGATCGCAAAAAGGAAAAAGAAGCCGACCACATCGGCCTGATGTATATGGCCCACGCCGGCTACGATCCGGAAGAAGCGATCAAAGTGTTGGAGAAACTCGAGGAGGAAACGGGCCAGCAAGCCGCGTCGCAGTCGAGCTTCACCTCGACCCATCCCTCGAACCCCGAGCGCATTCAGCAGTTGCGCGACTTGATGCCGCAGGCGATCAAGGCGCGGGAGCAAAGCGGCCTCGCGCCACCGCCTCCCGTGATCATGAAGTGAGTCGGACCGCTCAGTCGCGGCGCGACGAAATCAGGTAAAGCAAGTAAAGCAGCGAACTCACGAACGCCGCCACGTAGGTCAGCGCCGCCGCATCGAGCGTCTCGTCCACGCCCTTCATCTCGTCGCGATCGAGGATGCCGAGTTCCACGAGCTGCACCTTCGCGCGCCGGCTGGCATCATACTCGACCGGCAGCGTAACCAGTTGAAACAGCGTGATCACCGCATAGCAGATGATGGCGACGTCGAGTATCGGCCCGACAAAATTACGCGCCACGAAGAAGCCCGCCAGCATCACGACCGGCAGCGCCCGCGAAACGAAGTTCGTCGCCGGCACCAGCGCCATGCGGAAATGCAGCATCGAGTAGCCAATCTTGTGCTGGATGGCGTGGCCCGCCTCGTGGGTCGCCACTCCGAGCGCCGCAAGACTCGTGCCGCGGTAATTTTCCTCGGACAGCACCAACTGCTTGTTGATCGGATCGTAGTGATCGGTGAGGTGGCCCTCGGTCATCTCGATGGTGACGTCGGTGATGCCAGCGCGGTTCATCACGGCTTCGGCGGCTTCTTTGCCGGTGATGCCGCCGCGCGAGGGAATCTCGGCGTTCCGGCGGTAAGTGCTCGACACGCGAAATTGCGCCCAGAGCGAAACCGGAATCATGACGATCACGAGGATCAGCAGGATGCCCGGCGGAAGAAATCCCCCGCTCAAGAGCGAGGCGGCGAAGAAGGTGGACGTGATCATGGTGAAAAGAAGACCGAGAGTGAGTTGGATTGTTGCGTGAAGCGCACCGACGGAAGCCGGGCGCACCGCACACCTTAAACAAAACCCGCGATTTGCCAGTGCAAATCGTGAGTTTGGAAACGAGGCGAGAATTTTCTATGTCGGCGATTAGCCGAGCTTCGGCACGTCGACCCAGCGGCGTTCGGCCCACGACTTGAGGCCCAGTTCCGCGAGTTGCACGCCCTTCGCCCCTTCATGCAGCGACCAAGGAAATGGATCGCCCTTCACTACGTGCCGCAGGAAAAGCTCCCACTGCACCTTGAACGCGTTGTCGTAAACGCCTTGGTCCGGCACGCGCGTCCAGCCGTCGAAAAACTTGATCGGGCTGTCGATGTCGGGATTCCACACGCAGCGCGGCGTCGCCGAGAGGTGCTGCGCCGTGCAATCGCGCAGGCCGGCGACCGCCGAGCCGTGCGTGCCGTCGACTTGGAGCGTCAGCAAATCGTCGCGCCGCACCCGCACATCCCACGACGAGTTGAAGTGACAAATCACGCCATTCACCAACTCGAAAGTCGCATAGGCTGAATCGTCCGCGGTGCATTTGTAGGGTTTGCCCGCTTCGTCCCAGCGCTGCGGGAGGTGGGTCGCGCCGAGGCACGTGAGCGACTTCACCTCGCCGAAAAGATTCTGAATCACATACTGCCAGTGGCAGAGCATATCGACGATGATGCCGCCGTCATCTTCCTTGCGGTAATTCCATGAGGGCCGCTGCAACTTTTCGTGCTCGCCGGTGAACACCCAGTAGCCGAACTCGCCGCGCACCGACAAAATTTTTCCAAAAAATCCGGTGTCGATGAGATACTTCAATTTCAACAATCCCGGCAGCCAGAGCTTATCCTGCACGACGCCGTTCTTGAGTCCCGCCGCCGTGACTTCCTTCGCGAGCGCCAGCGCCTCGGCCGAGGTCGTCGCGGTCGGCTTCTCGCAGTAAATGTGTTTCTTCGCCGCGATGGCCTTGCGCACTCCGATCGGGCGTTGACCAGTGAGCGTAGCATCGAAGTAAATCTGGTTCGCCGGATCGGCGAGCGCCGCGTCGAGGTTGGTCGAGCAGCGTTTCACGTTCGCACGAGCCGCCAGAGCCGCGAGCTTGCTTTCGCTGCGCCCAATCAAAATCGGATCGGGCATGATGACTTCCGTGTCGCCAAGCCTGATGCCGCCCTGATCGATGATGGCCTTGATCGAGCGCAGCAGGTGCTGGTTGGTGCCCATGCGTCCCGTGACGCCGTTCATGATGATGCCGACTTTGTGGGTGGTCATGTCGTGGATGGTGAAAGAAGGGGCGAAATCGAAAGCGGGAACTCCCCGCTAATCCACGCTAATTTTCGCGAATCGGAATACCGCGGACTGATCGGCTCTGGCTTCTGGCAGGGCTGGGTTTCCGACCCAGCGCGCATAAAGAAAAAAAGTGGCCAGGCACTCCACGGCACTAAGAGAACGTCGTTGCCGTTGCTACCTTCCGGTCCTGGCGGAGTTCACGCGCCTGCTCATGCATGGCACCTGGCCGACGCGCACAGTGGGTCGCTTCGCGCCGTGCGCAACTCCTATTTATTCGTGCCGTCGGATGGCTTCGCAGCGGGCGCAGGCGGCGCTTGGGTGTTCGTCGCGGGCGATTTTACGCTGGCATCAACAGTTGATTTGGCCGCGGGCGCAGGCGGCACTGGCGCTTCGCCGGCCGGCTTTGGCTGGCCCGGCGTTTCACTGCGGCGCTGCGCCAAAGCTTCCGCTTGGCGTTGCCGCAATAGATCGAGCTGTTTTGTCCACAGGTCGTCGAGGCGCTTCTGCTGCTCCTGAGTCAATTCGAGGCCGATGTCCTGCTTCAGGCGCTGAAGGAGAAAGCCATTCTCGCGGGCGAAATTCTGCTGCTGCCGCCAGAAGTCCTGCAGCGCCCGATCGATAACCGGCGTGATGCGCTCGCGTTGCGTGCGAGTCAGATTGAGCTGGTTAGTGACTCGGCGCAGGAGTTGTGCGGATTGCACCGACTGGGGCGCGGGTGGCGGCGGCACAGGCTGACCCGGCGCGACCGCGGGGGCTGCCGGCACGAGGGTTGGCAGGGAGGGTTTGGCGGCTGGTGGCGCCTCTATCTCCCAAATGCGTCGACCAATGCCCAACGAAAAAAATCCACCGAACACCGCCCCGGCGATGAACACGCCGAGAAACGCCAGGATGACTTTCCAAGGCTTTTCCATACTCAATCCACGCTCAGCAACTGTGCCATCGATTCTTCCTCCGTGATTTGTTCTTCCACCGCAACTGTCCGGCTGAGGACCGAATAGTTCACGACCACGCTCAGAATCGCGAGCAGGCCGGCAACACCAACAGCGCGCCACGCAAAACGCTCGAAAAGAGAAACGGTCAGTCTGGGTTCATTCGCGAAGCCGAGCGCCACGACGCGCGTGGCAAAGCCGTGCGGCGCCGCGTTGTCGCGGTCATCGGTCATGGTGCGGGCGGCGGCGGTCAGCCGGGCCCACGGATGCTTGGGATCATTCGCTTTCATACGCGTTCATCTTGTTCTAATTCGTGAAAGAGTTTTTGCAATTTCCGTCTGGCGCGAAACGCCCGGACCTTGACGAGCGACTGGTTCCAGCCGGTAATCGCGCTGATCTCGGCGATGGTCTTCTGCTCCAAGTCGAGGAGTCGAATCACGAGTTGATCGTCAGGCTTCAGCTGGGCCAGCAATTTATGGACGATTTCGTGCGCAGCCATCGCGTCATTCGCGGGGACGTCATTTTCGTTGGTGATGACGTTGTCGAGCACCTCAGCCTCGGTCTCCGACAAATCGGCCCAGCGAAACTCCGGCCGGCGTTTCTGCGCGCGCAGGTGGTCGATGCATGTCGTCACCGCGATGCGCGACACCCAGTGTGGAAAGGGCACGGCGCCTTGATACTGTGCGAGCCGGGTAAACATCTTCAGAAAGATTTCCTGTGACAGATCCTCTTCGGCCACGCGGCGGGGCAGATGAGATCGAACGATGCGGATGACCAAGGGGTGCAGATGCTCGACCAGTTCGCGCGCCGCCGCCTGATCGCGATGACGCACCCGTTCGAGGCAGTCAGCCAGATCGAACGGAGGGTTGTCGTCAGGCATGGGGACATGGAGGCAAGGTCATGCACAGCAGGCAAGACGTGGTTAACCGCACCCGGTTACAGCTTGGCTGTGGCAGGGCGAACCACCCCTTGACTTTTAGTGCGGCGCGCCGATACGAGTAACGCACCTAATGCGAGCTTCGCTCCAGGCCCTTCGACTTACGTAAGCGCACGACCCCCAAAGGACGCCGCCTAGCGGCTGGTCGTGCGTAGGCCTGATGTTTCCTCTGTCGCCGCCCAGGTGCGGCGGCATTTCGTCGGCTCGCTTCCCACCGTTTCATTGTTCAACCTTTTCCTTTCCGTCTTCCGTCATGCAACCCGCACCTGTCACGAAATACCGCCCTTTCCCGCCCATCGCCCTGCCCAACCGCCAGTGGCCCGATCGCTCGCACACCCGCGCCCCTATCTGGTGCAGCGTCGATCTCCGCGACGGCAACCAAGCCCTCGCCCAGCCCATGAGCGTCGAGGAGAAACTCGAGTATTTCGAGATGCTCGTGAAAATCGGCTTCAAGGAAATCGAGGTCGGCTTCCCTTCGGCCTCCCAGATCGAGTTCGATTTCTGCCGCCGGCTCATCGAGGAAAACCGCATCCCCGGCGACGTCGCGATCCAGATTCTCTGCCAGTGCCGCGAAGAGCTCATCACCCGCAGCATCGAGGCGATGCGCGGCGCGAAGAACGCCATTTTCCATCTTTACAACTCCACCTCGCCGTCGCAGCGGAAACACGTCTTCAAAGCCACGCGCGACGACATCAAGGCCATCGCCGTGCAGGGCACGAAATGGGTGAAGCAGCATTCCGCGCCGCTCGTCGCCGCCGGCACGCGGATGCGTTTTGAATATTCCCCGGAAAGCTTCACGAGCACCGAGCTCGAATTTGCACTCGAGGTCTGCGAAGCCGTCACCGACGTCTGGCAGCCGACTGTCTCCGATAAAATCATCCTCAACCTCCCGGCGACCGTCGAATACGCCACGCCGAACATCCACGCCGACCAGATCGAGTGGATGTGCACGCACCTCACGCGCCGCGACCGCACGCTCGTCTCGCTGCACACGCACAACGATCGCGGCACCGGCATCGCAGCCACAGAGTTGGCGATGCTCGCCGGCGCCGACCGCGTCGAAGGCACGCTCTTCGGCAACGGAGAACGCACCGGCAACGTCGACCTCGTGACCATCGCAATGAACCTCTACACGCACGGCATCCACCCGGGTCTCGATTTCTCGAACATCAACGAAATCCGCGAAGTCTACGAGCGCACCACGCGCCTCGAAGTCCCGCCGCGCCTGCCCTACGCTGGCGAGTTGGTTTTCACCGCCTTCAGCGGCTCGCATCAGGATGCTATTAACAAATCCTGGGCCGCCCAAAAACCCGACGCCCCGTGGGACGTGCTCTACATTCCACTCGATCCCGCCGACATCGGTCGCAGCTACAAGGCGATCATCCGCATCAACTCGCAGTCGGGCAAAGGCGGCGTTGCCTACATGCTCGAACACGAGTTCGGCTATGCGCTGCCGAAGCTCATGCACAAGGAGATCGGCAAGATCATCAACGATTTTGCCGATGCGAAAGGCACCGAACTCACGTCCGCGCAGGTCCACGAGGTCTTCCTCAGCGAATATCTCGAACGCACGGAGCCCGTTTCGCTCCAGCATTTCAAAACCACCGAGCGCGACAGCACGGTGCAATGCGAAGCCACGCTCACACTCGACGGCCACACGCACAAACTCACCGGCTCTGGCAACGGCCCGATCGACGCCTTCGTCCATGCGCTGGGCTCGACGAGTCTCCCAAAGTTCGAAGTCCTCTCCTACTCCGAGCACTCGCTAGGCAAAGGCTCCGAGGCGCGCGCCGTGAGCTACATCCAGATCAAAACCGATCGGAACCACACGCTCTTCGGCGCCGGCATCGACACGAACATCGAACTCGCCTCCATCAAAGCCATCGTCAGCGCGCTCAATCGCACGCTCGCGAAGAAATAGAATCTGGCGCGGACTATGGCCCGCGCCCTTCTTTTTATGCAGAGCCTCCCCGCCCCACTCTGTTACTTTCGAGTTGGGCTGATTGCTTCCGTGCTTTTCACACTTGCCGCTCCTGTGAACGCAGCCGACACCCGCGCGGACTTCCTTAAGCTCATCGATCGCCCGCGCGTCGCGCTCGCCGCTGAGATTAAGGAAACGCCATCGGCCGACGGCCTCACACACTTCGCGTTTTCCTTCGTGGCCGACGCCGACAATCGCGTTCCCGGTCTCCTCGTAAAGTCTCCTGCGATGACCGGGCGCCATCCCGCAGTGATCGTGCTCCATGGCACCGGCGGCACCAAGGAAGGCGAGATGCCCTTCATGGTCGAACTCGCCCGCACTGGCTTCGTCGCAGTCAGCATTGACGGCCGCTACCACGGCGCGCGTTCCAAAGTCGGAAAAGGCTCGGTCGAATACGTCGACGCGATCCTCCGCACCTTTCGCGGGGCCAGAGAACATCCGTTTTTCTATGACACCGCATGGGACGTGATGCGGCTCATCGACTGGCTCGAAACCCGCGATGACATTGATCCCAACCGCATCGGCCTGTTCGGCGTCTCGAAAGGTGGCATCGAAACCTACCTTACCGCCGCCGTCGATCCGCGGGTGGCCGTCGCGGTGCCATGCATCGGCGTGGAGAGCTTCCGCTGGGCCGCCGAAAACAATTCGTGGCAATCGCGCATCGGCACTGTGCAAGTGGCCTTCGACGCCGCCGCGAAAGATAGCAGCGTCGCCACTCCCGGCGGCGACTTCGTGCATGTATTCTACTCGCGCATCGCGCCCGGTCTCGATCGCGAGTTCGACGGCCCTGCGATGTTACCGTTGATCGCGCCCCGTCCGCTCCTCTCCATCAACGGCGAAATCGATCCGCGCACGCCGCGCCCCGGCCTCGATCTCTGCGTCGACGCCGCCCGCACGGCCTACAAAGCCGCCGGCGCCGAAGAAAAATTTGTCCTCCGCATCCAGCCAAACACCGCCCACAAAGTTTTGCCCGAGTCGCTTGTCCTTGCGCGCGAATGGTTCGTTCGTTGGTTGAAGCCCTGATGCCGACCAAGTTCACGCCCGCCAAACCGCCGCTCACCGGCGAGACGCTCGCCACGCTCACCGCGCGATTGGCGGAGCGCGGCGAGCCGGCGTTTCGCGCGAAACAGATTCTCGACTGGCTCTACAAGAAGCGCGCTCGCTCGTGGGACGAGATGACCAACCTCTCGAAGCCGCTCCGCACGTGGCTCGCCGACACCTTCGATCTCCTCGGCGCGGAACTTGTCCTCGGTAAACAATCTACCGACGTCACCGATAAGCTCCTCCTCGAACTCGGCGACAAATCGCTGATTGAGACCGTCATCATCCGCGTGCCGCAGGAAGGAGTCGGCGTCGAACATTCGCGCAAAACGATCTGCATCTCGACTCAGGTCGGCTGCGCGATGGGCTGCGTGTTTTGCGCCAGCGGACTCGCCGGTCTCAAGCGCGATCTTTCCGCCGGCGAAATCGTCGCGCAGCTCCTGCATGTCTGCTACCGCGAGGATGCCCGCACGCCGCGCGCCCGCATGGAACTCGCCTCGTTCGACAACATCGTCGTCATGGGCATGGGCGAACCGCTCGCCAACTACGACGCCCTCCTCCGCTCCCTCACCATCCTCAACGCCGACTGGGGCCTCGGCTTCGGCGCGCGCCGCATCACGATTTCCACGAGCGGCCTCGTGCCGAAAATCCTTCAGCTCGCCGAGGAAAATCTCGGCTTCCGCCTCGCCATTTCACTCCACGGCGCGACAGACGAAGTCCGCGAAAAAATTATGCCGGTGAACAAAGCGTTCCCACTCGCCAAACTCATTCCGGCCGTCCGCGCGTTTTCCGAAAAACACGGCCGCATGGTCACGCTCGAATTCATCCTCATCGACGCGATCAACGACTCGCTCGATCAGGCCCGCATCCTCCGCGACATCGCGCTCGATCTCCACGCTCATGTGAACCTCATTCCTTACAACACCGTCGAGGGCCTCCCGTGGAAACGCCCGTCGATCACGCGGCAGGAAAAATTCGCCGACGTGCTTCGCGCCGCCCGCGTGTCCGTCACGCTCCGTCGCGAAAAGGGCCACGACATCGACGCCGCCTGCGGCCAGCTCCGGCTCAAGACCGAGAAAGAGCGAGAACTCGCGTCAGTCGCATGAGTTCCGCCCCCTCGCCAGTTCCGGCCAGCGCCTCCACGGCTCCGGCGACCACCGCTGTGCGCGTCATCCTCGCGATCAGCGCGGGGCACTTGCTTAACGACACGATTCAATCGCTGCTACCCGCGATCTACCCGGTATTGAAAAGCGAACTCAGGCTGACCTTCGCGCAAATCGGTCTGATCACGCTCGCGTTTCAAATCACGGCGTCGCTGCTCCAACCCGTCGTCGGCATCTACACCGATCACCGGCCGCAGCCGTTCTCGCTCGCCGCCGGGATGATCTTTACACTCGTCGGAGTCGTGCTGCTGTCGTTCGCGGGCACGTTCGCCGCAGTGCTGGTCGCGGGCTCGCTCATCGGCTTGGGCTCGTCGGTGTTTCATCCGGAGGCATCGCGCGTGGCACGAATGGCGTCGGGCGGACGCCACGGTTTTGCCCAGTCGCTTTTTCAAGTCGGTGGCAACGCCGGCAGCGCGCTCGGTCCGCTGCTCGCGGCCTTGGTGCTCGCGCAGCGCGGTCAGGCCCGCATCGCGTGGTTCGCGATTCTGCCGCTGCTGGGCATCGCGCTGCTGGTGCGCGTCGGCCGCTGGTATCGCGCGCAACTCGCCGCCCATCACGCCAGTGGAGCAGCCCGCCGTGCCGCGCGCCCGTCGACGTTGAGCCGAGGTCGCATCGTCGCGACGCTCGTCGTTCTCGCCGTGCTAATCTTCTCGAAATATTTCTACCTCGCGAGCCTAAGCAGCTACTACACGTTTTATCTCATTCACAAATTCCACGTCTCGGTCCGCGAGGCGCAGCTCTTCCTCTTCCTGTTTCTCGCCGCCGTCGCCGCCGGCACGATCATCGGCGGGCCGGTCGGCGATCGCATCGGGCGCAAATACGTCATCTGGGTTTCGATCCTTGGCGTCGCGCCGTTTTCGCTCGTGCTGCCCTACGCCAATTTGTTTTGGACGGCGGCACTGACGGTCGTCATCGGCATCGTGCTCGCGTCGGCGTTTTCGGCGATTTTGGTTTACGCGCAGGAACTCATCCCGAACCGCGTCGGCCTCGTCACGGGGATTTTCTTCGGCTTCGCGTTTGGGATGGGCGGCATCGGCTCAGCGCTGCTCGGCTCGCTCGCAGACCGTTCGGGCATCGATTACGTCTATCATGTCTGCTCGTTTCTGCCGCTAATCGGATTACTGACGGCGTTTCTGCCCGATATGGGCAACCGCGCAGCGGGGGCGACAACCAAGACGTGAGCCGCACGAGCCGAAAACCGCCGGAAAATTTTTGGCTTGCCGACCCCCCGTCGTTTTTTTTTAGGACGGAACCTTCACTCTCTTTCGATATCACACTCGCCACCGAAACCGTTTCCTGCCGTTTTCGTCATTTCCGCTTTCACCACCACTCATGATCGAAGTCAAAGGCTTGGTTAAGACCTATGGCGCCAACCGCGCCGTCGACGGCATCAGCTTCTCCGTCTCACGCGGAGAAATCCTCGGCTTCCTCGGCCCCAACGGCGCCGGCAAGTCCACGACGATGAAAATGATTACCGGTTTCATCCGTCCCGATGCCGGCACCGCCACCGTCGATGGCATCGACGTTACCGCCGATCCGGTCGCCGTGAAGCGCAAGCTCGGCTATCTGCCTGAAAGTGCGCCGGCCTATCCGGAGATGACAGTCGAGGAGTTTCTCGGCTTCATCGCCGAAGTCCGCGGCTTTCGCGCCGCCGAAGCCAAACGGGTCCAGGTCGATCGGGCCATCACGCTCACCCACCTCTCACCGGTTCGCCGGCAGACGATCGAAACGCTCTCGAAGGGCTTCAAGCAGCGTGTCGGCTTCGCGCAGGCGCTGCTCCACGATCCGCCGGCGCTCGTCCTCGACGAACCGACGGACGGCCTCGATCCAAACCAAAAAATCGAGGTGCGCTCGCTCATCAAGAGCATGGCCGCGACAAAAACGATCATCCTCTCCACCCACATCCTCGAAGAGGTCGAGGCGATCTGCACACGCGTCATCATCATTTCGCGCGGCAAGGTCGTCGTCGACGAAACGCCCGCCGCCCTGCGCTCCCGCCAACCCGGCGCGCGGCTCGACGAAATCTTCCGCTCGCTCACCGCCTCCGACGTCTGAGCCCGCCCGCCATGAAACAGATTACACCCATTTTCAAACGTGAGTTCCTCGGCTATTTCCGGGCGCCTGTCGCCTACGTCTTCCTCGTGTCGTTTCTCGTCATCTCGGTCTCGCTGGCGTTTTCGCGCTATGGCGGCTTTTTCAAAGCCGGCACCGCGGGCCTCGAAAGCTATTTCGTGTTTTTTCCGTGGCTCTTCATGTTCATCGTGCCGGCCATCGGCATGAGACTCTGGTCGGAGGAAAAGCGCTCGGGCACCGTCGAACTCCTCTTCACGCTCCCCGTCACGACACTCGAGGCCGTGCTCGGAAAATTTCTCGCCGGCTGGGCGTTTCTCGCCCTCGCCATTGTGCTGAGCTTCCCGATGGCCATGACCATCGCCTATCTTGGCTCACCGGACTGGGGCGTCGTCACCACGACTTATCTCGGAGCGATCTTAATGGGCGGTTCCTATCTCGGAGTCTGCTCCCTCACGTCGGCACTCACGAAAAACCAGGTCATTAGCTTTGTCCTCAGTCTCGGAGCGTGCGCGGTGCTACTCTTCCTCGGCTTTAGCAGCTTCACCGATTCACTGGAGCACGTGCTGCCGCTGCCAGTAGCCGACGCGCTCGCAAATTTCAGCTTCATCACCCATTTCGACGCGTTCACGAAGGGCATCGTCGATCCGAAGGATGTCGTGTTCTTCCTTTCGCTGACGGGCTTCACGCTCTTCCTCAACGTCGTCGCCCTCGAACGCTAACCCTGTCGCCGCCCACCATGAAACTCGGCAGCAAAGCCCTCGCCATCGCCCTCCTCTTCGTCGGCCTCGTCCTCGTCAACTTCCTCGCGTCGTCGATCCCGGCGCGCCTCGATGCCACCGCCGAATCGATCTACTCGCTCTCGCCCGGCACGAAAAAACTCCTCGGAAAAATCGAGGAGCCCGTCGTCCTCGACCTCTATTTCTCGAAGGACGCCACCGGGCTGCCCATAGCCTACAAGAATTACGCGGCGCGCGTCACCGAGATGTTGCGGCAATACGTCCGCGCCTCACACGGCAAGCTCACGCTCAATGTCATCAACCCGCAGGCCGACACGCCGCAGGAGGAAAAAGCCACCGCCGCCGGTCTCACGCCGCAGGTTTCCCAGCAGGGCGGCGATCAGTTTTTCTTCGGCCTCGTCGTCACGCAGGCCGACCAGCAGAAAAACATACCGGCCTTCACGCCGCAACGCGAGCAGTTCCTGGAATACGATCTCTCGAAGCTCATCTACGGCGTCCAGCAACTCGACAAGCCGAAGCTCGGCCTCCTTACGAGCCTGCCGATCCAAGGCACCGATCCGCAGCAGATGCAAATGATGATGATGATGCGCCAGCAGCCGCAGCCTGGCCAATACGTCGCCGACGAATGGGCGCAGTCGTTCAACCTCGTCAAGGTGGAGCAGACCGCCACCGAACTCCCCGCCGGCCTCGATTCGCTCGCCATCATCCATCCGGAAAACGTCTCACCGAAACTCCAGTTCGCGATCGACCAGTTCCTGCTCAGCGGCAAACCCGTCTTCCTCGCCGTCGATCCGTCGTCGCAATATTTCAAGCGCCAGGGCGGCCAGCAGGCCATGATGGGCGGCCCGACGCCGAACGTCTCCAGCGATCTGCCCGTGCTGCTCAACGCCTACGGCATCACCTACGACCCGCAGAAAGTCGTCGGCGACCTAGAGAACGCCACACAGGTCCAGACCGGAGCGGGCGGCGTCGCGCGGTATCCGATCTGGCTGAGCCTGCGCAAAAACAACTTTAGCGCGAAGTCGCTCCCGACGGCGCAACTCAGCTCTGCGATGTTCATCGAATCCGGCAGCGTCGCGCAGAAGACCGGCAGCAACCTGACGTTCACGCCGCTCGTGCAGACTTCCGACCAGTCAGGCGACATCGCCAGCATGATGCTCCAGTTCGCCCAACCCGACGACGTCGCCAAGCAAATCACGCCGAGCGGCAAGAAAACGATCGCCGCGCTCGTCACTGGTAAATTCAAGAGCGCGTTTCCCGACGGCGCCCCGAAGGACGAGGAGAAGAAAGACGACGCCGCGAAGCCCGACGAAAAGAAGGACGCGAAAAAGCCAGAACCGAAAGCCGCCGACTCGCTCAAGGAATCGAAGACAACCTCGACGCTCTTCGTCATCGCCGACACCGACTGGCTCTTCGACGACTACTCGCTTCGCAAGTTCAACTTCTTCGGCCAAAGCGCCGCCGAACCGTTCAACGACAATCTCGCGTTTGCCTCCAACACCGTCGAATTCCTCGGTGGTTCGCAGGATCTGATTTCGATCCGCGGCAAGGGCACGTCGCTCCGCCCGTTTGATGTCGTGCGCAAGATGGAGGTCGAGGCGCAGAAACAATATCAGGACAAACTCACCGCACTCGATGCCCGCCTACAGCAGGTGCAGACGAAACTCACCGAACTCCAGGGAAAGAAGTCCGAGGGCAACCGGCTTGTCGCCTCACCCGAAGTCGCAAAGGCCATTGAGGATTTCCAGAAGCAGTCAGCGCAAATGCGCGGCGAACGCCGCGAAATCCGTCGCGCCCTCCGCGAGGACATCGATGCCCTCGAAAACCGTCTACTCGTGATCAACCTCCTCGCCTCGCCGCTGCTCGTCGGCGCATTCGGCTTCTGGTTCTACCGCAGCCGCAAATAATTTCCCACGATGAAACTCCGCACTCTCATCGTCTATGTCGTCATCCTCGCCGCGCTTTCGGGGCTGGTATTTTTTCTACAGCGTCCCGCGCCGCCGCCGTCAGCGGATGCGCGACTCGGCCAGGCTCTCGTCAACACAGCCACAATCGAAAAAGCCGCAAAGCTCCGCCTCACCGATCAAGGCAAGTCTGTCACCGTTGTCCGCCAGCCGGACGGCACTTGGCGAGTGCCCGGGTATTTCGATTTCCCGGCCGACTTTTCGAAAGTCTCCGGGATCATCGGAAACCTCACCGAGGCCAAACTCGATCGCCTTGTTACCAGCAGCGCCGATCGCATCGCGCGACTCGAATTCAAAGACACGAAAATCGAACTGCTCGATTCCACCGACAAGGTAGTCTGGTCCGTCACACTCGGCAAAAACCCGGATTCTGGTGGCGGCCGCTTCGTCCGCTTCGGCGCCGAGCAAAAAGCGTTTCTCGCCACCCTTAACGCTTGGCTCGACACCGAGCCTAAGAATTGGGCCAACAGCGAACTCCTCAACCTCAAGCCCGACGACATCGCGAAGATTGAGATTCCGTTCGCCGAGGGCGGCCCAGTCACCGTGTCGCGCGCAAAGAAGGACGACTCATGGACCGCTGACAAGACGCCCGCTGGACAAAAAGTGAAGACCGACAAAATTTCCTCCCTGCTCAGTTCGATCGGCAATATCCGTTTCTCCGACACTAACGATCTCACCGACGCCAATTTCACCGCCGCCAAGGCAAGCGAGCGGCTCTTCAAACTCGAAACCTTCGATCACAAAGTCATCAAGGTTGCTCTCGGACGGAAACCCGAGGAGAAGAAACTGAAACCGCCTGCCGCGACCACCGATGGCAAAACCGGACCGGCCGCTCTCGGTTCGATGGCCGACCTCACCAAGAAGGACGACAAGCCGAAGGAGGCCGATGCCAAGGCCGGCGACGAAAAGAAATCCGATGAGCCGAAGCCGCTCGCACCGGAATACGAGACGATTCCCGCGGGCCCGGTGTTTGTGACGATCTCTCATGGCGACGGCGCCGCAGCCCAGGTCAATGCGCTCATGGCGAAGCGCGCTTTTCAGGTTTCGGAATATACGTTCACCGGTCTTCCGCAGAAAGCCGACGAACTCTTCGAACCTGCGCCGCCTCCGGAGGCACCGAAATCCGAGAAGAAAAAGCCGGACGACGCGAAGCCGGCTGAATCGAAGCAGGAGTAGCGCACTCGGGCGGCTAGACCGCATTCGCCGCTTTACGCCTTGCAGCGTTTTCATTTCCGTCGGTGCTCCCATGACACCTGACCGACCGATCTCCGAACTCTTCGCGCAAAAACGTCCGCTGCGGTCGCTGGAGTTTTTCCCACCGAAGGACGACGCCGGCGTCGAATCGCTGCGCGCCACCGCCACCGCGCTCCGCCGGATGAATCCCGATTTCGTTTCCGTCACCTATGGCGCTGGCGGCACGACGCGCGACCGCACGGCGCAAGTCAGCGCACTGCTGAAAACCGATCTCGGTTTCACCGTCATGCCTCACCTCACCTGTGTCGGCCACACTCGCGCCGAACTCGCCGATGTCGCCGATCGCATCCACGCCGGCGGTTTCCGCAACATCATGACGCTCCGCGGCGATCCGCCGAAGGGCGAGACGACCTTTACGCCCTTCAAAGATGGCCTCCGGTATGCGAGTGATCTCGTGGCTCTGCTCAAGTCTCGCCACGCCGACTTTTGCCTCGGTGTCGGCGGTTATCCAGAGAAACATCCCGAGTCGCCCAACGCCGCCGTCGATCTCGACCACTTGAAACGCAAGGTCGACGCCGGCGCCGCGTTCATCACCACCCAACTCTTCTTCGACAACGCCATCTTTTACCGCTTCGTCGAAAAGTGCCGCGCCGCCGGCATCACCGTTCCGATCGTGCCGGGCATCATGCCCGTGCTCTCGCTGAAGCAAATCAAACGGTTCACCGACATGTGCGGCACGCACCTGCCACCCGCACTCGAAACCCGCCTGGAAGTCGCCGCCGAAAATCCCGACGTCGTCGAAATCATCGGCGTCGATTGGGCCCTTGATCAAATCCGCGGCCTCCTCGCGAACGGCGCGCCGGGCTACCATCTCTACATTTTAAATCGCGCGAAGGCCGCGCTGGCGTTGACCGCCGGACTGGCCGCCTAAAGTAATTTTGCGTGCGCCTCGCGCGCCGGCCAGCGTGCCGTCCTCGCATGAACTCACCCCGCCTTTTGCTGGCCGCCTGCTGGACACTGGCGTGCGCTCCACTCTTCGCCGCGCCGCGGTTGCCGATCGAAGATTTTGCGCGCGAGCCTGACACTTCACGTGCCCGGCTCTCACCCGACGGAAAGTTCCTGGCGTTCGTCCGCAACTATTCCGGCCGTCCCCAACTCCACGTCGTCGACATCGACGCGAAGAAGACCTCGTGGCTCGACCTCGGTGAAGCCGCCGCCGCCAACGGCGCGACCAAGGAAGTCGGCCCGTTCGAGTGGGTCAGCGACCACCGCCTCATCATCACCACGCTCGTGTGGGACAATATCTACGGCGTCGTCGCCGCTGACCGGAACGGCGATCACGCGGCGCCCATCAGCGGCTATGAGGACAATCTTGTCGCGGTGACGGGCACTAAAATCTGGGCGCGCGAAGTCATTCATCGCTTCTTCGATCCGGATCAACGCGTGCTGATGCTCGACCGGCATGAAGGAGGCGCCGGTGCGCCGAACCGCCCCGACGTGCTTGAGGTCAACACCACCGACGGCATGGCGAGCACGCTCGTGAAAAATCCCGGCGAGGTCGGTGCGTGGGGCGTCGATGCGCAGGGCGTCGTGCGGCTCGGCCTGCTCTCGCACGGCGAACTCTCCGGCGCGATCTATCGCGAGACGGACCGCGCGCCGTGGCGCACGATCCTGCCGTTGAAAAATCGCCACGGCCAGTTGCGCCCCATCGGGTTCGACGCCGCGAACAACCGCATCTTCATCGCCGCCCAGACCGAGCAGAAACGCTGGACTATCTTTCCCATGGATCCCGTCAGCGGCGCGCTGGGCGAACCGCTCCTCTCCGATCCAGAATACGATATTTTCCCGGAGCATTTCGTGCCGAGCATCGATGGCCACGCCTTGTCCGCCCCGATTTTCTCGCCGAAAAAGGACGCCTTGCTCGGCGTGCGCTACGTGACCGACGCGCCCCGCGTAAAGTGGTTCGACCGCGAATTTGTTCGCAACCAGCTCGCCGTCGACCACGCCGCGCCCGCCACCGTCAATCTGCTCGTCGACCTCTCGCTCGATGGAAAACGCATGCTGTGGTTCGGCTACTCGGATCAAAATCCGGGCGTATATTTTCTGGCCGACATGGAGAAGCATTCCTTCAAGGCGCTCGCCGCCGTCCGCAGCTGGATTAAACCGGCCGCGATGGCGCCGATGCTCGCGATCAAATATCAGACGCGCGACGGCCTGCTGATCCACGGTTTTCTGACCGTGCCGGTGGGTCACGAGCCGAAGAAGTTGCCGCTGATCATCATGCCGCACGGCGGACCGTGGGTGCGCGATGTCTGGGGCTACGATCCGCTCGTGCAGTTGCTCGCAAATCGCGGTTACGCGGTCCTGCAGATGAATTACCGCGGCTCGCCCGGCTACGGCGAAGAACTTTACGCTAACGCGAAACGCCAAATCGGCCGGCAGATTCAGGACGACATCGAGGACGCCACGCGCTGGGCCATCGCCGCCGGCGTCGCCGACCCCACGCGCATCGCCATCCTCGGCATGAGCTACGGCGGTTACTCGGCGTTGTTCGCCCTCGGCCACAATCCAGAACTCTATCGCTGCGGCGTCTCCTTTGCCGGCGTCACCGACTGGCCCGCGATCTACAACAACGGCGAAGTAGCGGAATACAAAGCCTCGCTCCGCTACTGGCGCGAACAGATCGGCGATCCCGACAAGGACAAGGAAATGCTCCAGACGATTTCTCCGGTAAACTTCGCCGCGAAGATCACTGCGCCGGTGTTGATCATCCAGGGCAAGGAAGACCGCCGTGTGCCGCCCGATCAGGCGAAGCGCATGATCGCCGCGCTGGAAAAAAGCGGCCACCCGGCGGAAAGCCTGTTTGTCGCCGGGGTCGCCCACAACTTCGGCCGCGAGAAAAACCGGATCGAAATTTATCAGCGCATCGTGGACTTTCTGGCGAAGCAGCTCGGGCCGGGCGTCGAGTAGCGGATTGGACGCGCGAGGTTTTTTCTCGGCGCAGCGCCGGAGTGCGCCTAACTTGCCCGCGTGTCCGACCCTGCGTCCGTTGCATCCGCGTCATCCAGTTGTCCCGTGCCGTTGCCACACCGCACCGAAATCACCGTCGGCCACGGCGGCGGCGGCCAGCTCACGCAGGAATTAATCGACCGGGTTTTCCGGCCGGTCTTCGCCAATGCCTCGCTCGAAGCAAAGCACGACGGCGCGACGCTGGCGACTGGGGGTGCGCGGCTCGCGTTCACCACCGACTCGCATGTGGTGAGTCCGCTCTTTTTCCCCGGCAGCGACATCGGCCAGCTCGCCGTCAATGGCACGGTGAACGATCTCTGCATGTGCGGGGCGCGGCCGTTGTGGCTGAGCGCGGGCTTCATCCTCGAGGAAGGCTTCGCCATCGCGACGCTCGAGCGCGTGGTCGCTTCGATGCGCGATGCCGCGAAGGCCGCCGGCGTCACGATTGTCACCGGCGACACCAAGGTCGTCGAACGCGGCAAGGGCGACGGGCTCTACGTCACGACTGCCGGCGTCGGGGTGATCGAACACTCGCTCGTGATCGCGCCGACGAGCATTCGCGCCGGCGACGCCGTGATCCTGAGCGGCGATCTCGGCCGACACGGCATGGCGATCATGGCGACGCGCGCGAATCTGTCGTTCGAGAGCGCCATCGAGAGCGACTGCGCACCGCTCGTGGCACCGGTGCAGGCGTTGCTCCGCGATGGGCTGGAGCTGCACTGCCTGCGGGATCTCACGCGCGGTGGCCTGGCGACGGCGCTGGTGGAATTGGCGGAGACGGCCAAACTTTCGATCGGCATTGACGAAGCCGCCGTGCCCGTCACCGAACTCGTCCGCGGGGCGTGCGAACTTCTCGGGCTCGAACCGCTCTTCGTCGCGAACGAGGGTCGCTTCGTCTGCATTTTGCCAGAGGCGCAGGCGGCGCGCGCCGTCGAGGTGATTTCACGGACTGCGCCCGGTGGACCCGCGGCGATCATCGGCCGGGTGCGGCCGGGACCGGCCGGTCAGGTAACGCTCCGCAACACGATCGGCGCCGAACGGATCCTCGATCGGATGAGCGGCGAGCAACTCCCGCGGATTTGCTAAACCGCGATCGTCGCGGTGGCGGTGCGGCTGCGGTAGCGATAATATGCGGCGCACGCACCTTCGCTGGAGACCATCGGCGCGCCGACGGGATGCTCGGGCCGGCAAGTGGTGCCGAAGGCCGGGCAGTCGTGCGGTTTTTTCACGCCGCGCATGATTTCGCCGCTGATGCAAATCGTGTCGGGCCGGCCGGCCGATCGGGAGAGTTGAAAGCGTTTCGCGGCGTCGAACTCCGCCAACTCAGGCCGCACTTCCAGTCCGCTGCGCGGAATGAGACCGAGGCCGCGCCAATTGCGATCCGCCACGGCGAACACCGCTTCGACGACGTGCCGCGCATGGACGTTGCCCTCGGTTTTGACGGCACGGGCATAGGCATTTTCGACCTCGGCTCGGCCAGTCTCGAGTTGTTGCACGCAGCGGAAAACTCCCTCGAGGATATCCACCGGCTCAAAGCCCGTGACGACGATCGGCACGCGGTGTTCGCGCGCGATGGGTCCATATTCGGCAAGGCCCATGATCGTGCAGACGTGGCCGGCGGCGAGGAAACCTTGCACGAGATTGTCCGGCGCCGAGAGCAGCGCACGCATGGCGGGAGGCACGAGCACATGCGATGTCAGCAGCGAAAAATTCCGCACGCCTTCGCGCTGGGCGCGCTGGACCGACAGGGCGTTGGCCGGCGCGGTCGTTTCGAAACCGACCGCAAAAAAGACAATTTCCCGCGTCGGGTTTTCCTTCGCGACCGTGACGGCATCGAGCGGCGAATAAACGATGCGCACATCGCCGCCGCGCGCCTTCGCCGTGAGCAAGTCGATGCCGGCGCCCGGCACGCGCAGCATGTCGCCGAACGAGCAGAGCGTGACGTTCGGGCGCAGGGCGAGCGCGACGGCGTGATCGATGATTTCCGCGGGTGTGACGCACACCGGGCAACCCGGCCCGTGAACGAGCGTGATGGTGCGCGGCAGCAATTCATCGAGACCAAACTTCACGATGGCGTGCGTCTGGCCGCCGCAGATTTCCATGATCGTCCAAGGCCGGGTTGCGAGCCGGGCAATCGCGCCCGCCAGTTGATGCACGAGAGCGGCGTCGCGATACTCATCGACGTATTTCATGGCGACGCGCCCTCGGGCGACGGCATTTCAAGACCGTCGAGTTCCCCCATTTGCCGAAGATACTTGAACGTTTCCGCCGCCTCCTCCGGATCGACGACGCTGATCGCGACGCCGACATGCACGAGCACGTAGTCACCGAGTTTTGCCTCTGGCACACAGGTGAGGCTGATCATTTTGACGACGCCAGCGAAGCTGACGCGCGCCGAGCGCAGGAGCGGATCGTCGCCGAGGACTTCGATTACTTTACCGGGGACAGCGAGGCACATGGGAGCAGCGGGTTGAGGATTAAGGGAGCAGGACGTCGGTGAGATTCCAGAGTGCGCCGAGCGCCTGACCGGCTGCAATATTACCATCGTTCGGCGGCAATTCGCGGTGCGTGAGAACGGTGAATCCGGCCGACTGCAGTTCGGTGACGGCGAGCTCGAGCAGCAGCGTATTTTGAAAACACCCACCCGTCAGCGCCACGGTGCCGACACCAGCGCGTCGTGCCACTTCGACCATGCCCCGAGCTAGCGCGAGATGGAACGACGCCGCGAGCACGCTCGCCTCACCACCGAGCGCGCGGAGCGAAAGCAATGTTTCGACGAGTGGCTGCCAGTCGAGTTCGCACACCGCGCCACCTCCAGCGGCGACATCGCGCAGAGGCAACGGCAACGCGAGAAGCTTGCCAGGCGTCGACACGGCCGCGGCTTCGACGGCGAGCGGCGTCTGGCCTTCAAACTGATTTCGCAGGCCGAGTCCCAGCAACGCGCCGACGGCGTCGAACAGCCGTCCCGCACTCGAGGCGACGGGCGAATTCAGGTCGCGCCTCAGCATCGTGCGGAGAACTTCGCTGTCGCTTTGGCTGAAGCCAAAGGTGGCGGCGAGTTCGCCGAATCGATCGTCGTGCATCTCGTGCAGCAGGCCCAGCGCCACGCGCCGTGGCTCCCGCACCGCCGCCTCTCCGCCCACGAGGCGGAACGGCCGAATCCGCGCAAACCGCCGTGCCACGTTTTTTTCGAGCAGGAGAAATTCCCCGCCCCACACCGTGCCGTCTTCGCCGTAACCGGTGCCGTCCCACGCGATTCCGAGCACGCCGTCGGCGGGTTGGCGATGTTCTAGCAGGCAGGCGAGCACATGCGCGAGGTGATGTTGCACCGCGACGCGCGGCAGGCCGGTGGCTTGCGCAAACCGTGTCGAGGCGTAGTCGGGATGCTTGTCGCACGCAACCGCAGTGAACACCGTGCCGTGGAGTTCGCACAGCATGTCGACAGTGCGCCGGTAAACTTCCAATGTGGCCGCGCCATCCAGATCGCCGATGTGCGGACTGAGCACGAGCTGCTGACCTACCGCGACGGCAAGCGTGCTTTTCATCTGCGCGCCCGTGCAAAGCCAGTGGCCGGCCAGCGGCGCGGGCAATCGCAGCGGCACCGGCGCATAACCGCGCGCGCGGCGCAGCATCACCGGGGCGCCGTGCGCGAGGCGCACCACCGAGTCGTCCACCGGATGCGCGATCGGCCGGTCGTGATCGAGAAACGCGTCGGCGATACCGGCGAGGCGCGTGTGCGCTTCGGCGGTGTCAGCGCACAGAGGTTCCTCGGCGAGGTTCGCGCTTGTCGCGACCAGCGGATGTTTCGCCGCCTGTAACAACAGCACATGCAGTGGCGCATATGGCAGCAGCGCGCCGAGCCACGGATTGCCCGGCGCCACACCTGGGGCTAACGGCGCATCCGCGAAACGCCGCAGGAGCACAATCGGCGCGGCGGACGAGGCCAGCAAACGT
This sequence comes from uncultured Opitutia bacterium, assembly GCA_903840415.1. Lineage (GTDB taxonomy): Bacteria > Verrucomicrobiota > Verrucomicrobiia > Opitutales > Opitutaceae > CAITWF01. The sequence continues at coordinate 229,427 of CAIMFY010000017.1, forward strand.
GCCGCGTCCACGGACACCTCGGCATACCGATCGAGCGCGGCGAGATCGCGAAACATCACGGCAAACGGTTTCTCTGCGCGCTGTTTGCGGCGGCGCAACTCCGCGACAGCCGATTCGCTCGTCGCATCGACCATCAGGTGATAGCCGCCGACGCCCTTCACCGCGACGATCTTACTGGCCGCGAGCATGTGCGCGGCGAGGCGCACAGCGTGATCAAGTTGCGCGAGCTCGTTACCCGTCGCATCGGTCAGGCGGGCTTGCGGCCCGCAGATTGGACAAGCGTTGGGTTGCGCATGAAAGCGGCGACTTGCCGGGTCGCCATACTCGCGCTGGCACTCGGGGCACATCCGAAACGCACGCATCGTCGTGCGGGGACGATCGTAGGGCAGGCTTTCCAAAATCGAATAACGCGGTCCGCACTGCGTGCAGTTGATGAAAGGATAACGATGTCGCCGGTCGTGCGGATCGATCAACTCGCGGCGGCAGTCGGCGCACAGCGCGAGATCAGGTGGCACCGCGGCCTCGACGGCGTCACCGGGTTTTTCACTCGCGACAATGACGAAATTTGCGCCGACCAGTGGGCCCGCGATGTCGACCAACTCAAGCTCGACCGAGTGCACCCGCGCCGCCGGCGGTGCGTCGTGATGGAGGGCGAAACGCAGCGAAGCGATGTCCGCCGTCGCGCCGACGGCGCGAATCAAAACGCCCCGCGAATCGTTGCGCACCCAGCCGCGCAGATGCAGCGACGACGCGGCGCGATGCACGAACGGCCGGAAGCCCACGCCTTGCACGACACCGCGCACGCGCAGCATCACATCGGCTTCGAGGGTGGCGGTGGAGTCGGGCACAGGCTAAGCGGCATCGAAGCGCGCGTTCAGGATTTGAACAGATGCGCGCTCAGCAGCGCATACCACTCGGCAAGGCCTTCGCCACTGCGCGCGGAGAGCTGGATAAGTTTCGCCTGTGGAGCGATGCGACGGATGTTTTCCGCCGCGAGCGCCCGATCGAAACCCAGCGCATCGGCGACGTCGATCTTGGTCAGGAGCACGACGTGAGCGGTCTTGAAAATCGGCGGATACTTCAGCGGCTTTTCTTCGCCCTCGGTCGTCGAGAGCAGCACGACGCGCAGTTCCTCGCCGAGATCGAATTCCGCCGGGCACACAAGATTGCCGACGTTCTCGATGAACAACACCCGCACGCCCGTGAGGTCGAGCGAATCGGCGCTCTTCGCCACCATCCCGGCATCAAGGTGACATGCCGTGCCGGTGGTGATTTGCGCGACGGGCGCGTGGGGCCGGGCGAGCCGGCGCGCGTCGTTGTCCGTCTCCAGATCACCGACGACGACAGCGCATTTGGTCGTGAGGCCAAATTCGTCTAGGGTGCGGGAGAGCAACGTCGTCTTGCCCGCACCAGGCGAGGACACGAGGTTCAGCGCGAGGATTTTTCGTGCGCGGAAATTCGCTCGATTGCCCGCCGCGATCTGATCGTTTTTTGCGAGCAAAGGCACGCGCAGATCGACCGTCTCCCTGACTGCGGCCACATTGGCTCCGACCAGCGGTGCCGGTTGCTCCACGGCCGGCAAGGTGTTCGCCCGCAGGATGCCCGGCGCCACGAAGCGCAGCACTTTGATGCCAAAGGGCATCGGTTGATCACAGCCGCATTCGATGCACATAAAGGTTAGGACATTTCGATTTGAGCCAGCTCGAGTTCGCGGCCTTGGCGCAGGTCGCACGACAATTGTCCACACGTGGGACACGAGAAAACATAGTCCATACCAGCGTCGAATTCCGCGGCACATACCGGGCAGAAGGCCCGCGCCGGCACCGCTTCCAGCTGGAGCGTCGAGCCCGCCGCGAGGGTATCGCGCGTGACCACCTCGAACGCAAACCGCAGCGCCTCCGGCTCCACTCCCGCCAGCGCCCCGATACGCAGCACGATGCGATGCACGCGGTTTGCGCCGCGGGTGCGGGCTTGTTGGAGCACCGCGTCCATCGCTGACGTCATGATGCCGAGCTCGTGCACGGGAAGAGTGGCTATAGTCGACCATGCGCAGGCGAGCGAAAGCGTCGAGCCCTGACCGCGCTTCCAACAAGAACTGCATAGCCTTCGCCAACGAGCGCACGATCTGCGCATACAATCCCTGTTAGCGTGCCGGCGCCAAAAGCCGGGCACTAAAATCTCGCTGCTGCCAAACCACCCATGCACGCCGACATCACTCTCCTCATGATCAACGCCGGCGTGGTCGGTGCGATTCACACGCTCGTCGGCCCGGATCACTACCTGCCGTTCATCGTGCTCTCGAAAGCGCGCAAATGGTCGCTGCCGAAGACGGCGTGGGTTACCTTCGCGTGCGGCGTCGGCCATGTCGGCAGCTCGATTGTCATCGGACTGATCGGCTACGCACTCGGCGCGAGCCTGAAGCACCTCAATTTCATCGAAGCAATCCGCGGTCAGGTCGCTGCCTGGATTCTAATCGCGTTCGGGCTGGTTTACGCGGCTTGGGGGTTGCACCGCGCGCGCCGCACCGGACCCGATGGCCACACGCACTCGCACGGCGGCTTCCTCCATTCGGCCGACCACGTCCACGATCCCAAGACCGGCGAAACGATCAATCTCACGCCGTGGATTCTGTTTATCATCTTCGCGTTTGGGCCGTGCGAGCCGCTGATTCCGCTCTTCATTTACCCGGCCGCGACGAGCGGATGGGCCTCCGCGTTCCTGGTCGCGGCGGTGTTCTCCGGGGCGACGCTCGCGGTGATGCTATCCGTCGTGCTCGCGTCGTCGTTTGGACTGGAACGCATTCCACTGCGCACGTGGGGCCGCTACAGCCACGCGCTCGCCGGCGCCAGCATCGCGCTCACCGGCGGTGCGATCCAAGTCTTCGGACTCTGACCGACGCGGTCACCCACCGGCATAGACCGGACGGAATCCCGCCTCCGCCAAGATCGCCGCGATTTTTTCGCGCTGATCGCCCTGTATCTCGATCGCGCCATCCTTAACTGTGCCGCCGCAACCGCAGGCGTTGCGCATTTTCTTCGCGAGCGCCTCTTTTTCCGGCAGGCCAATCCCGACGAAACCATCGATTACTGTCACAGTTTTTCCACCGCGGTTTCCCGTCTCCCGACGTAGATCGACGCGACCGCGATTCTTCTTGGTTTCAGGCTTGCGGGCCGTCGCTGCCGCGATCGCGGGTGGTCGAGCCGCCGCCACCGGCAAGCCAGCACTACTCAACGCGGCAAAAGGATTTTGCCCGAATCTACCACCGCCGTCCGTCGGAATTTTTTCACCGCTGGCCATGATTACGCTCCCGCGATTTTGCCCGCTCGTCCGCCACAAGCGCCGACCGGGATGGCAGTGTCGCCGCCGAGAAACATTAGCGCCTTCGGGTAGCTGCGATTTTCCAGAAAGTGCACAAGTTGCGACGGCAAGTTCGCCCGACCCCGCTCGATGGCCTCGTCAAGTCGCGACATTTCGTCAGCGATGACTTGACCGTCGCCCGACTTGATGCCGGCGAGGAGCGCGATGAGAGAAGATTTTATTTGTGTTTCCATGGTGAGCGGGCGCAACGACTCCTGCCGCTGTTACGCACGGTCAGTCCGTTTGCAACTCCTCTTGCGGGTGGGGTCACGCTTAAATTGACGCCACTTCCTCATGCGATCTATTCGACGACCGGGCGGGGCTGCGCCATTGACCCACCGCATGGGCGTTGAAAGCGTGGTTCTGGCAAGCCTCCTGCTATGCCCACTCCTTCGCCCAAAACCCACCCGTGTCGATTCTCCACTCCCACTACGACTCCGGCAATTTCTTCGATGAGATGTTTGCGCCCGGCGGCGCCACCCGGCCGCACTACCAACGGCTGGGCGAGCGGCTGGGCTCCCTAACGCAGCAAGAATTCGACGAGCGGCGGGCCGCCGTCGATCTCGCGTTTCTGCGTCGCGGCGTGACATTCACCGTTTATCACGACAACGCCGGCACCGAGCGCATCTTCCCGTTCGATCTCATGCCGCGCATCATCCCCAACGCCGAGTGGCAGCGCATCGAAGCCGGGCTCGTCCAGCGCATCACTGCGCTCAACCTGTTCCTCGACGACGTCTATCATGGCCAAAAGGTGCTGAAAGATAAAATCGTCCCGCCCGCCCTCGTCCTCGGGGCGAAGCATTTCCGGCGCGAGTTCATGAACTTCACCGTGCCGCGCGGCATCTACGTCCACATCTGCGGCACCGATCTCATCCGCGACGCGCAGGGCAACTACCTTGTGCTCGAGGACAACCTGCGCTGCCCTTCCGGCGCCAGCTACATGATCGAGAACCGCTCCGCGATGCGCCGCGCGTTTCCGAATCTCTTTCAGAGCTACGGCGTCCGCCCGGTCGAGAGCTACGCCGATGATTTGGTGAAAGCGCTCCTGCACCTCGCGCCCGATCAGCACGACAAGCCCAACGTCGTCCTCCTAACCCCCGGCGTGTTCAACAGCGCCTACTTTGAGCACTGCTTCCTAGCGCGCCAGATGGGCATTCCCATCGTCGAAGGCCGCGACCTGGTCGTGCGCGACTCCCGCGTGTTCATGCGGACGACCGCCGGCCTCGTCGCAGTCGATGTCATCTATCGGCGCATCGACGACGATTTTCTCGACCCGACCGTCTTTCGTGCCGACTCGATGCTCGGCGTGCCGGGCCTCGTCGCCGCCTACCGAGCCGGCAACGTCGCCCTCGCCAACTCCATCGGCACCGGCATCGCCGACGACAAAGTCATCTACGCCTACGTCCCGCAGCTCATCAAATATTACCTCGATCAGGATCCGATCCTGCCGAACGTGAAGACCTACCTCGCCTCCGAGCCGCTCGACCGAAAATTCATTCTCGAAAACATCGAAAAACTTGTCGTGAAGTCCGCCAACGAAGCCGGCGGCTACGGCATGTTGATCGGTCCAGCTTCGACGAAGGAGGAATGCAGTCAGTTCCGCAACCAGGTCGCCGCCAACCCGCGCAACTTCATCGCCCAAGATCCGATCATGCTCTCGCGCTCGCCTACTTGGTGCGACGGCCAGCTCGAGGGCCGCCACATCGATCTGCGCCCCTACATCCTTTACGGCGACAAGATCACCGTCACGCCCGGCGGCCTCACCCGGGTCGCCCTTCGCAAGGGCTCGCTCGTCGTCAACTCCTCCCAAGGCGGCGGCTCGAAGGACACCTGGGTCTTGCAAGGAGACGAATAGCCATGGCCTCGCCCAAAAATTCCGCCCCACTCCCGCCTCGCCCCCAGGCCACCGTGATGCTCTCCCGCGTCGCGCATTCGCTCTACTGGATGAGCCGCTACATCGAGCGCGCCGAAAATTTCGCGCGCCTGCTCGACGTCAACCTCCAGCTTCTCCTCGATTTTCAAGGCGTCACCACCACCGCGGTGGAAGAACATTGGGACTCGATTCTGCTCAGCTCCGGCGACGAGAAGCTGTTTGAGGAACACTACGAACTCGCGGACAGCCGCAGCGTCACCGAATTTTTTGCCTTCGATCGGCGCAATCCGAACTCGATCCTCTCCTGCGTCGATTCCGCCCGCGAAAACGCCCGCATGATCCGCGACCAGATCTCGCAGGAAATGTGGGAGACGATCAACGAGCTCTACCTCTATCTCCACGATCGCACCTCGGATGAGATCTGGGCCACCGGCGCGGCGGAATTTTTCAACAACGTGAAGCGCAGCGCCCATCTCTTTCAAGGCCTGGTGGCCTCCACCTACTCGCGCAACGAGGGCTGGGAATTCCTCCAGTTCGGCTGCCTGCTCGAGCGCGCCGACAAGACGACCCGCATCCTCGACGTCAAATACCACATTCTCCTGCCCAGCGCGGCCGATGTGGGCGGCGCCGTCGATACCGCGCAATGGCAGGCGGTGCTCCGCTCCGCGAGTGCGCTCGAGGCCTACCGGCGTTTCTACGTGCGCGAAATCCTCCCATGGAAAGTCGCCGAGTTCCTCATCTTTTCCGACTCGTTTCCGCGCTCGCTGCATTTTTGCGTCGCCGAGATCGACACGTTTCTCCGGCGCATCCTCGGCGAGACCGGCGCGCGTCCGCGCACCGAAGCCGCCCGCCTCTCGCGCCGTCTGCTCGCCGACCTGCAGTCGCTCGCGATCACCGATGTGCTCGAGGACGGTCTCCATGAATTTTTGCTTGAGGCGCAGAAAGCCCTTGACCGGATCGGCGAGGAGGTGGTTCAGACGACGATGTTTTATCCCGCCGAATCGGAGTTGGGTGAGCAGCAGCAGCAACAAATCCAGCAGTGACGCCCGCGGCCCGTGTGGCCGCCTCCGTCCATGATTCTCCATCTTCTCCATCGCACGACGTTTGCCTACGCCGGCACCGCTCGGGACAGTTTTAACGAGGCGCGCCTCCGGCCCGTCACGGACGACTTGCAGACGTGCCGGAATTTCACCCTGCGGATTTCACCCAACATCAACCCGCGCGAATACCGCGATTTCTACGGCAACACGGTCCACTATTTCGATATTACCGCGCCGCACCGCAAACTCGTCATCGAGGCCGAGTCGGAAATCGAAACCGTCCCTGACCTCGTGCGCCCCGTCGTGCCCGTCGTGCCTTTCGCCGACCTCGCGACCTTTCCCGATCGGGATTTCCACTTGGAGTTCCTAGGACCATCACACTACGTCCCGGAAGACGTGACGCTGTGGCACGAGGCGAAAGTCGCCCTCGGCGACACCCGCACGGACGTGTTTGCCGACGTAGTGCGCATTGCGCATCACGTGTTCACGAAATTCACCTACAAGCCGAATTCCACCGGCGTGAGCACCAAGGCGCCCGATGCGCTCAAGTTAAAAACCGGTGTTTGCCAGGATTACGCGCATGTCATGCTCGGCCTCTGCCGGCAGTCCGGAATTCCCGCCCGCTACGTCAGCGGATATTTTTTTAACAGCCGCCGTCGGCCCAATGAAAACGAGGCGTCGCACGCGTGGGTCGAGGTCATGGTCCCCGGTCACGGCTGGACCGCCTACGATCCCACGCACGACCGCCGCGCCGACGAACGCTACGTCAAGATCGCCACCGGCCGCGACTACGCCGACATCCGGCCCGTCAGCGGCACCTACAAAGGCGCACCCACGCGCTCGCTCAAAGTCGAGGTCGCCGTCCGCGAGGCGAGCGCCGCCGTGACCGCGGATTGAGCGCTTTCCCAACTGTTCGGCACGCCAGCCGCTAGGCAGTCGATCCACCTTTCGTATGTTCCTCCGCGTCACCCACGTCACCCGCTACGATTACTCGCAGCCAGTGTCGTTCGCGCCCCACGCCCTCTACCTCCGTCCGCGCGAGACGCCGCGCCAGCGCCTGCATAGCTTCGACCTTACGCTCACACCGACCGCCCGCCGCGTCGCCACTAACGACGCTGAAGACAATGCCCTCGACTGGGCCTATTTCGACACTGCCACGCGTTCGGCCTCGCTGGAGTTTCGCTCGGAGTTTCTCGTCGAGACGCTCGACACCAATCCCTTCGATTTTTTCCTGAAACCGACCGCACTCGCGTTTCCGTTTGCCTACGACGCTGCCGAGACCTTCGCCCTCGGCCCCTGCTTCGCCGCGCCGGCCGGCACTGATAGCGCACAACTCCACACTTGGCTCGCGGCGCACCTGCCCGTGCCGCCAGCCGATACGATGGCGTTGCTCACCGCGCTCAACTCCGCCGTCCGAAACGCACTCCGCTACAATCGCCGCGACGAGCCCGGCATCCAGACTCCCTCCGAAACGATCGCCAGCGGCGGCGGCTCCTGTCGCGACTTCGCCGTTTTTTTCCTCGCGCTCTGCCGGCAGCTCGGCCTCGCCGCCCGCTTTGTCAGCGGCTACCTGCACGAGCCGCCCGATCCCGCTGTCTCGCACCCCTCGCCACCCGCGATGCACGCGTGGGCTGAAGTCTATCTGCCCGGCGCCGGCTGGCGCGGCCTCGATCCCACACGCGGAATTTTCTGCGACGACTCGTTCGTCCCCGTCGCCCACACTGCGCTCGCCGAATCCGTGAATCCGATTCAGGGTAATTTTTTCGGCGCCGGCCCGACGACCTCGACGCTCACCACGCGGCTCACGCTCGATAAATTCTGACCATGACCGCGCCCTACTCCGCATCCGTTTGGCCCGAAATCCTCGCGTGCGGAAACGCAGTTGAAACTTCCCTCGCGCGATCGAACGTGCTGCTCACCATGGGTGGCGAGCCCACGTTTGTCCCCCTCGCCCCCGCCGGCGCCGAATGGCAGACCGCCGCGCTCGGTCCGACGAAACTCGCCTATGCCCGCAAACTCGCCCGCGAACTGGTCCGTTCTGCCTTTCCCGGCTCCGTCATCCTCGAAACTTCTGGCAAACACTACCCCGGCGAACCGCTCCCGCGCTGGGCATTGCTCATCCAGCGCCGAGCCGACGGCGCGCCGCTCTGGCACGACACCACGCGCCTCCGCGCCGACACCGCGCCCGGTGCGCACACGCCGGCCGACGCGAAAAAATTCGCCAGCGCCCTCGCGAAAGCTCTAGCCGTCGATTCCACGCACTGCCTCCCGCTGGCCGAGTCCATTCCTGCCACCGAGTCCACTGCCAGCATCACCGGCTACGTCCTCCCCCTTGATCACAGCGGCACTGCATGGATCACCGATGACTGGACAAAGGCTCTCGGTGCCGATCCGTTGCCGCTTTTTCCCGGTGAAAGCCCAGCCGGCCTCCGTCTCCCGCTCGCAAAACTCGGCGAAAAAAATCTCCGGCGCGCGCTGACCGCCGAAATCCGCGCTGGCACACTCACGATTTTCATTCCGCCGCTCTTGCTCCCCGCCTATTGCGCGCTGCTCACGAAAATCGAGGACACGATCGTCGGGCTCAAACTCTCCGACGCCGTGCTCGCCGGCTACGCGCCGCCACCCGACGCCGCGCTCCCCACGGTCGGCCTCGCGAGCGATCCTGGCGTCCTCGAAGTTAATGTTTCGCCGTGCGCCACGTGGGCCGACTATGACACGCAACTCAGCCAAATCTTCACGGCTGCGCGCGCCTGCGGCCTCTGCGCACGGAAGCTTCAGTTCAACGGCCGCGAGGTCGGCACCGGCGGCGGTGCGCACCTGGTCTTCGGCGGCCCCGCCGGACTGCTCTCGCCGTTCTTCGCGTTCCCCGCGCTGCTCCCCTCGATCATCCGCTACTGGCAGCATCACCCCGCGCTCAGCTACGCATTCACTGGTGCCTACATGGGCCCGAGCTCGCAGGCGCCGCGCATCGACGAGTCCACCTTCGAGGCGCTCTACGAACTCGAACTCGCATGCGCTGGCGCCGAAAACCTCGGCTCGCCGCAAAACCTCGCGCTCTTCGATCTCCTCTTTCGCGACCTCCTGATGGATCGTTCAGGCAACACCCACCGCGCCGAAATCAGCGTCGACAAACTCTGGAATCCCTGGGCGCCCAACGGCCGGCTCGGCCTCGTCGAATTCCGCGCCTTTGAATCGCATCCGGCCGCAGCCGTCCAATCCGTCACCGCGCTCTTCGTTCGCGCCATCCTTGCGCGTCTCGCCGCCGATTCATTCAAGGCACCCTTCATCCGCTGGGCCGGCGAACTCCACGACCGCTTCTTCCTCCCCGCCTTCGTCTGGGAAGATCTTTCTACGATCTGCGACGATCTCAAGAAACATGACATCCCCTTCAACCCCGAGTGGCTCCGCGCGCCGTGGGAATTTCGCTTTCCGAAACTCGGTGAGTTTGCGCTCAAATTCCAGAAGCCCCTCCCACCCGACGCGCCGAAGAACAAGAAGCCCGAAGAAGAAAGCTTCTCGATCGAGTTTCGCCAGGCGCTCGAAGCATGGCCGCTTCTCGGCGAATCGCCCAACGCCGGCACCGTCGCCCGCACCGTCGACTCCAGCGTCGACCGGATCGAAGCGCGCATCTCCGACAAAAAATTCCTCGAAGGCGGACTCCTCCTCGTCAACGGCCTCCTCTGCGAATTCCGGGCCACCGCTGACGGCGCCGCCGCCTGCGGCATCCGTTACCGCGCGTTTTATCTCACGCCTTCGCTGCAACCCCACGTGCCCGTCCACGCGCCGTTGCTTCTCGAATGGGTCGATCGCGCGACGCTCGTGGTCGTCGCTGCTGCGCGCTGGCATGTTTGGAACAAGACCAACGCTCAATACCCCGCCGCGCCCGCCGACGACAAGGACGCAGGCGCGCGCCGTGCCGAGCGCTGGGAAAACTGGCCACACACGATTGGTCAGGCACGCTTCGTCCCAAAAATCGATTTCCCGCCAGAAGGAAAACACACCCTCGACCTCCGCCGTTACCCCGCGCAAGCGCGGTAACGCAGATTCGAAGAATCGGCGGCTACTTTTGCTCGCCTCGCAGGACCGACCCCGACTGCCTCTTAACCTCGTTGAAAACACTTTTACTCTGGGACATCGACGGCACGCTCATCGCTTCCGGCGGCGCCGGCATGCAGGCCATGCAAATTGGCCTGCGCCACGCCCTCGGGATCGAGGGCAAACTCGATGACATCGACTTCGCCGGCCGCACCGACCGCTGGATCGTCCGGCGCGTTTTCGAGAAATACTCCGTGCCGCACACCGAAGAAAATTTCGCGGCTTACATCGACGGTTATATCGCCGCACTGCCTGCCACCCTCGCCAATCCGCGCGCCCGGGTTCTCCCTGGCGTGCGCGAAATCCTCACCGCCGCCGAAGCCCGCGATGACGTTGCGCAGGGCCTGCTCACCGGCAACCTCCGCCGCGGCGCGCAGACCAAACTCGGCCACCACGGTCTCTGGGAATTTTTTCCGTTCGGCGGTTTCGCCGACGACGGTGAACTCCGCAATGACATCAGCCCGCACGCCCTGCGTCGTGCCCACGAACACGCCAAGGTCATCTTCGCGCCCGAATGCGTCTGGGTGATCGGCGACACGCCGCACGACATCGAATGCGCCCGCGTGATCGGGGCCCGCGCGCTCGCCGTCGCGACCGGCGGTCACAGCATCGCGCAGCTTACGGCGCACCGACCCGACGCGGTGTTGCCCGATCTTGCCGACGCCGCCGCGTTCTGGAAAATCGTCGGATAACGTTTTCAATTTTCTCTCATGCCAACTCTGTTCTCCATCGCCATCGGCTCCGATCACGCCGGCTTCGCCTACAAGGAAGCTCTAAAGACTGCGCTCCTCGCCGACGGCCACACCGTCCGCGATTTCGGCACGCACTCGGATGCGAGCTGCGACTATCCTGATTTCATCCGCCCCGTTGCCGAGGCGGTCGCGCGCGGCGACTTTCAGCGCGGCATCGTGCTCGGCGGCTCTGGCAACGGCGAAGCGATCGTCGCCAACCGCGTGCGCGGCATCCGCTGTGGTGTCGTATGGAATGAGCAGGTCGCAATTTGGAACCGCTCGCACAACGACGCCAACGTCATCTCCCTTGGCCAGCGCACGATCACCGAAGCCGAAGCGATTGCACTGGTGCGCGTGTGGCTCGCGACGCCGTTCGAGGGCGGCCGTCACCTCATCCGCATCAACAAGATCGACGCCTGATAAACAGCGTGCGACGCCTCGCTTGCGTTTCACGCATTCCGTCGCACGGTGCGCGCGCATGAAACTGCTCGGGCTCCACCATATCACCGCGATCGCCGCCGATCCGAAGGGCAACGTCGATTTCTACACCCGCGTGCTCGGGCTGCGCTTCGTCAAGAAGTCGGTCAATCAGGACGACCCCGGCACCTACCACCTCTATTACGGCGACAACACCGGTTCTCCCGGCACCGCGCTCACGTTTTTCCCTTGGATCGGCATGCGCCGCGGCCGACCGGGTCAGGGACAAGCTTACGCCACGGGATTTTCCATCGCGGCCGGCTCACTTGAGTTTTGGCGCGAGCGACTGGCGCGACTGAAAATCGAAACCGGTCCGCTCGAAACCCGCTTCAACGACCAGGTGCTGCCCGTCTTCGACGGCGATGGGTTGCGGCTCGATCTCGTGTTCACTGCTGAGCCCGACGCACGGACACCCGCGCCCTCTGCCGACGTGCCCGCGAAGCATGGAATCCGCGGATTTCATAGCGCCACGCTAGCGCTCGCGTCGCCCGGCGCGACCATCGCGCTGCTCACGGAAACGATGGGCTATCGCCTCGCAGGCGAGTCCGGCGATCGCGCACGCTACACCGTCGCCACCGGAGGGCCCGGGACCTACGTTGATATTCTGACCGATCAATCCCTGCCCCGCGGGCTCAACGGCGCCGGCACCGTGCATCACATCGCGTTTCGCGTGGCCGACGACGCCGCACAATTTGCCGCGCACACCGAGATCGAACGACGTGGACTCGGCATTAGCCCGGTCATCGATCGCGCCTATTTTAAATCGATCTACTACCGCGAACCGGGCGGCGTGCTATTCGAAATCGCGACCGATCAACCCGGTTTCACCTTCGACGAGTCGGTCGAAACGCTCGGCACCACGCTCTCCCTGCCGCCGCGCCTCGAACCGCACCGCGCCGAAATCGAAGCCGCGCTGCCGCCGCTGACCTGACATGTCAGTCGATTCCTACGTCCACGTCTTCGAGCCCGGCACCGACTCCAACGCCGCGCCACTGCTGCTGCTCCACGGGACCGGCGGCAACGAGCGCGATCTGCTCCGCGTTGGTCGCACCCTCTCGCCCGAGTCCGCGTTGCTCAGTCCCCGCGGCAACGTGAGCGAAGGCGGCGGCGCGTTGCGCTTTTTTAAGCGGCTGGCGGAAGGTGTTTTCGATCCCGCCGAAGTCACGCAGCGCACGCACGCGCTCGCCGATTGGATCGATGCCGCTACCAAAAAATACGGCCTCGATCCCGCCCAACTGCTCGCCGTCGGATTTTCCAACGGTGCCAACATCGCGGCGACGCTCCTGCAACTTCGCCCCGCGTCCCTCGGCGGCGGAGTGCTCCTCCGCCCGATGGTCGTGCTCGATCAACCGGCTGCACCCGGCTCCCTCGTTGGCAAACGCGCGCTCCTGCTCAACGGCACCGTCGATCCCATCGTGCCGCTCGATCATCCGCCACGGCTCGCCGCGTTGCTGCGCTCCGGCAGCGCCGCAGTCACGCAGCAGTTTATTGCAGCCAGCCACAATCTCACGCCCACCGATGTCTCCGCCGCGCAGACGTGGCTGCGGGGCGGGTCGACAATTAGTCGTTAGACTTTCCACACTGCTCCCTCAACTTCCTCGTATGAGCATGCTCTACCGTCCTCTAGGCAAATCCGGTCTGCAAGTCAGCGCGCTGTCCTTTGGCGCCTGGGTCACATTCGGAAAACAAATCGGCGACCCGGTCGCGAAACAGCTCCTGCACGCCGCCTACGACGCCGGGATCAATTTTTTCGACAACGCCGAAGCCTACGCCGACGGCCAGGCCGAACTCGTGATGGGGGCCATCCTGAAAAAATCCGGCTGGCGCCGCAGCAGCTACGTCGTCTCCAGCAAAGTTTTTTTCGGCTGCGAGGACGACAAGCCCAACCAGTCCGGCCTTTCGCGCAAACACGTGATCGAGGCCTGTCACGACGCACTCCGCCGCCTCCAAGTTGACTACCTCGATCTCTATTACTGCCACCGACCCGACGACTCGGTGCCAGTCCTTGAGACCGCTCGCGCGATGCACGATCTCATTGCGGAGGGCAAGGTGCTCTACTGGGGCACCAGCGAATGGAGCGGCGCCCAGATCGCCGCTGCCCAGCGCGCGTGTGCGGAGCACAATCTCCACGCGCCGATCGTCGAGCAGCCGCAATACAATCTCCTCCACCGCGCTCGCGTCGAAAAGGAATATGGCTCGCTTTACGAATCCGCCATCGGCCTCGGCACCACGATCTGGTCGCCGCTCGCCTCCGGCCTCCTCACTGGCAAATATAATGCGGGCGTCCCGAAAAATTCGCGCCTCGACGCCCCCGGCATGGAGTGGCTCCGCGATCTCATTCTCAAACAACCCGGCATCGAGAAAAAACTCGCCGCGGTCCCGAAGTTCGCCGCTGTTGCCGCCGAGCTCGAGACCTCGCTGCCCCGGCTCGCGATCGCCTGGTGCCTGAAAAATCCGCGCATCAGCACCGTGATTCTCGGCGCCTCTCGCGTCGAACAGCTCACAGAAAACCTCGGCGCGCTCGACGTCGTGGCCAAACTCACGCCGGCGGTGATGAAGAAACTCGACGCCATTTCGAAGCCCGTCGCCGACTGAGACGCCGCCGGGCACCGACCGTCGCGTTGTTCTCGTCGCACTCATCCTGCGAGCCATGCGCCTCACCTATTTCGGCCACTCGTGTTTTCTCCTCGAAGTCGAGGGCGCACGAATCGTCCTCGATCCTTATCTGAAGGACAACCCACACGGTCGCGTGAAGCCCGCGAAGGTGCCGTGCGACTTCATCCTCTGCTCGCACGCCCACGAGGACCACATTTGCGATGCGGTCGAACTCTCCAAACTCCACGGTGCGACCATCGTCGCGCCCTACGAACTCGCCGAATATTTTGATTCTCAAAACACCAAGGCTCTTGACCTCATGCCCGGCGGCGGCGTCAACCTCCCGTGGGGCCGGATCGACATGACGCCCGCGATTCACAGCTCGGCGCTCGAGTTGCCCGCCGGAAAAAACCGCCACATGGGCGCGCCCTGCGGCTACGTCATTCGCGCTGAGGAAAAATCCGTCTATCACGCCGGCGATACCGCGCTCTTCGGCGACATGAAACTGATCGGCCGTCATGGCCTCGACGCTGCGCTCGTCCCAATCGGCGATCGCTACACGATGGGTCCAGCCGACGCCGTCGAGGCGCTCAATCTGCTCCGACCGAAACTCGCCGTGCCGATGCACTACGACACCACGGACAAAATCCGCCAGAACCCGCACGCTTTCGGCGCGAGCGCCCTCGCCGCCGGCCACACCGTCCGCGTGATGGGAGCCGGCGAGACGATCGACGTGTAAGCGCGACTCACATCGCGGTTCCCGTTTGCGGACGGCTCGTCCACGTCAACGCCAGCAGCGCACAACCGATCACCGCCGAGCCGCCGTAGAACCACAGCACGCCGTCCCAGCCGAACCGGTCCGCGAGCACGCCAGTCGTCACGCCACACACGCTGGCCCCAAGGTATCCAAGAAGACCCGTGAGCCCGACTGCGCTCGAGGCGGCGGCCTTCGTCGCAAAATCCGCCGCCGCGACCGCGATTAACATTTGCGGGCCGTAGACGAAAAATCCGAGCGCCACCAGCACCACGCCCATCGTCATCACTTGCCCGCGCGGCACGGCGAAGAGCGCCGCGACCGCCACGATCAGAAACAGCATGAACGCCACCGACACCGGACCGCGCTGGCCCTTGAACACTTTGTCTGACAACCACCCCGCCGCATATGCGCCGAAGATGCCCGCCACCTCAAAACCCGAGAGCGACCAGCCGGCCTCGCTTAGTTTGAAGCCTTTCGCCTCCTGCAAATATTTTGGCGCCCAGTCGAGGATGCCGATGCGCACGATGTAGACAAAAAAGTTCGCGATGCTCACGAGCCACACGTCGGGATTCGCCAGAATGTAGCGCTTGAACAAACCCCAGAACGGCGCATTTACGTCCGCCACTGATCCAGCCGGCGCGCCCTCGCGATAAATCTCCACCGCCGGCAGTCCCATCGACTCCGGCGAATCGGTGAGCCGATTGAGCAGCCAAAACGCACCGACCACGCACACAAGTGCCGGAACCCAAAACGCGGAGCGCCACCCATAGTGCGTCACGAGCCAGCCCGCCCACACCGCGATCACCGCGCCACCGATTTGGTGCGAAGCGTTCCACATGCCCCATGCGCGGCCGATTTCCTTCGGGCTATACCAACTCGTCAGCAACCGCACGCACGGCGGCACGCCCGCGCCTTGGAAGAGATTATTGATCGCCCAGAGCACGATGAAAAATCCGAGGCTCGCCCCGAAGCCGAAGAACAAATTCACGATCGCCGAACCCAGCAGGCCCAGGGCGAGCAGGTAGCGCGGGTTCGCCCGGTCCCCGACGACGCCGCTGAAGAATTTCGAAAACGCATAGACAATGGTCGCGACGCTAAGGACGACGCCCCACTGGGTGTTGCTGAAATGAAATTCGTCGGTGATCGCCTTCGCGGCCATCGAGAGATTTTTCCGCAGGAAATAAAACAGCGCGTAGCCGGTCGTCATCGCATACATCACGCGCAGCCGCCAGTGCCGGTAGAGCCGATCGATCTCCGCGCGATCGGTGCGCACCGGGATCGGCGGCTGGGCGCGGAGTTCGGCGGCGATCGTGGCGAGCAGGCTCATGGCGGCGGGGTGGCGAGGGTAGGAAAATGACCGGTGTCGTTTGTGCCGGCGCCATCGGGACGAGGCGATGCGCAAGTTGATGTTGCCGCCGATCGCGACGCTGAGTGGGGCGCGGATAGCTGTCCTTGGCCCAGAAATCTCTCGCTTGCCCGCGCCATCCGGCGGCGTCACCGTCGGACCCAAGTTCATGGCCTTTCCGAATCCTCCCAGCATTCTCACGTCGCACGATCTGCGCCTTGCGGATCTCGACCATAATTCCCCTGCCGCGCTCCTGCGGATTTATGCGTGGATGCACCTCGCTCGCACCGCCGATAACCGGATCCTCGACCTCTTTCGCCAAGGCCTGATCAAGGGCACCGTCTGCGGCGGACAGGGCAACGAGGCGCTCGTCGTCCCGCTGGCGCTGCTCGCCGACAAAGCCCTCGATGTTGTCTCGTTTTCCCATCGCGGCTTTGGCGGCCATCTCGTCTGGAGCGGACACCTCTGCGATCACCTCAACCAATATTTTGCCAACGTCGCCAGCCCCACCCGGGCCCGCGAGGGCAACATCCACCACGGCGATCCGGCGCACCGCTCGCTCCCGATGATCAGTCATCTCGGCGCGATGCTCTCAAATGTCGCCGGCGCCACCGATTCCCAGCGCCGCTTTGGGCGCCCGGCCGTGGGTTTCGCGTTTTTCGGCGATGGCTCGTCCAGCACGGGCGATATCCACGAGTCGCTCAACCTCGCCTCGCTCCTCTCTCTGCCCGTCATCTTCGTCATCGAGAACAACCGTTACGCTTACTCGACGCCGACGAGCGAGCAATTCGCCCCGGGCACCGAACTGTGGCAACGCGCCGCCGGCTACGGCTTGGACGGCTTCGCGCTCGACTGCAGTGATCCTGCATCGGTTGCGCGCATCCTCGCCGCGACGATCGAAAAAGTCCGCGCCGCCTCGCGCCCGAT
This sequence comes from uncultured Opitutia bacterium, assembly GCA_903840415.1. Lineage (GTDB taxonomy): Bacteria > Verrucomicrobiota > Verrucomicrobiia > Opitutales > Opitutaceae > CAITWF01. Next base: position 246,624 of record CAIMFY010000017.1, read on the forward strand.
TCTCATCGAGGCGCACACGCTGCGGCTGCGCGGCCACGCCGCCTACGACACCTGCGACTACCTGAAGCCCGGAGAGAGCGAGGCGTTCTTCGCCGCCGATGCGCTCCCGAAGTTCCGCGCGCAACTCGCCACTACACTTGGCGGCGCGCAGATCGATGCGCTCGACGCGGAACTCAACGCGTTCATCGAAGTGTGCATCAAAACCTCCCTCGCCACGCCGCGGCCGTCGCCCGCAGGCATGGAAGCCGACCTCTTCGCGCCGCCTGCGCCATCGCTGCCGTGGGTGCCGAGCGTCACCTCTGAAATCCAAGATCCAAAATCTGAAATCCAAAATCTCAACGCCGCCCAAGCGATCAATCACGGTCTCCGCAAAATCCTCACTGAGCGCCCCGAGTCGATCGTGATGGGGCAGGACATCGGGGTTTATGGCGGCGCGTTCAAAGTCACGGAGAATCTGCTGAAGGAGTTTGGCCGCCTGCGCGTCTTCAACACTCCTCTCGCCGAGAGCGCCTGCACCGGTTACGCCATCGGCCTCGCGCTCAACGGCCACCGCCCCATCGAGGAGTTTCAATTCGCGGATTTCTCCTCGGAAGCGTTTACGCAGCTCACGCTCAACGCCGCAACGATGCACTTCCGCTCCGGCGCCAAATGCCCGCTCGTCATCCGCCTGCCGTGTGGCGGCGGCCTCACTTTCGGCTCGTTTCACTCGCAGGAGCTTGAGTCAGTGCTGCTCGCCATGCCCGGCCTCAAGGCCCTCTACCCGAGCACGCCGCAAGACGCGTTCAACGCCATTCTCGCCGCTTACGAAGACGACAATCCCGTGCTCCTCTTCGAGCACAAGGCACTCTACCGCCGCGGCCGCGCGCCCGTCACATGGGATCCGAACTACCGTACCGTGTGGTCGCCGAAAAAACTCCGCACCGGTGATTACGCGACCTTCGTCACCTACGGTGAGATGACTTACCTCGCCGACGAGGCCTGCACCTACTTCGCCGAGGAATACGAAAAAGCTTTCGACCTCTTCGATTTGCGCGGACTCGCGCCGTTGCAACTCGACGCGATCGAAGCCTCGCTCGCGCGCACCGGCCGACTCCTAGTGCTCCACGAAGGCCGCCGCACCCACGGCTTCGGCGCCGAACTGGTCGCGCGTCTGACCGAGAAACATTTCGCGTCGCTGAAAGCCGCCCCGCTGCGCCTCGCCTCGCTCGACTTGCCGGTGCCCTTCGCTCCAGAATTGGAAACCGCCTTCCGCCCAACAAAAGAGAAAATCATCGACCGCATCGCGGCGTGGATCGGATGAAACCGTTGCGAGAGCCCTCCATCGAGCGCGTCCAGTGGTCTGCGATCCGACTCTTCGCGATGGACGTCGATGGCGTGCTCACCGACGGCACGGTGCAGATTTCCTCTTACGGCACCGAGGCGAAAAAATTTTCAATCCTCGACGGCATGGGCCTTGTCCGACTCGCAAAAGCAGGCGTCGCCGTCGCGTGGATTAGCGGACGCGCCTCTGGCGCGACGACCGTGCGCGCGGCCGAACTAAAAATTCCGCACGTCATCCAAGGCCGCACCGACAAGCTCGCGGCGCTCCAGGAACTCGCGCTGAAACTCGCGCTCTCGCCGGCGCAGTGCGTTTACATGGGCGACGATGACATCGACGCGCCCGCCATCGCGTGGGCCGGCATCGGTGTCGCGCCGTCCGCCTCGATGCCCACGGCGCTCGCTGCCGCCGATATCGTGCCGGCACGCGCCGCCGGCCACGGTGCTGTCCGGGAAATCTGCGAACTGATTCTCGCGGCGCGGGTCTAGTGCTCCACTCCCCTTGAAGCGCTCCCTTCTTTTTCTCGTTTCGGTCGCCGCCGGCGTCGTCTGCGCGCAGTCACCGGCGCCGGCCAGCGTCACACCCGGCGATGGCATCGCTGGACCGCCGGCCAGAAACTGGGTGCTCCCGCTCTTCACTGATTCGGAAGGTTACCGCGCGATGACCCTCCGCGGTTCCGAGGCGCACGCGGTCGGCGCCGACCGCATCGACATCATCGATCTCAACATTACGGCATTTTCCGGCGACGTCGCCGCGCGGGTCGAAACCCTGCTGCTTAGCCCGACCGCCCATTTTTATCCCAACGAAAAACGCGCCGCCGGAGAAAAATCCGTGCGCTTCATCCGCGACGAAATGGAAATCACCGGCGAGCGCTGGAACTTCCATCAGGTTGAGAAAAGAGTTTTGATCGATCAAAACGTACGCGTAGTTTTGCACGCCCCGCTGCACGCCATCCTAAAATGACTCCTCTCTTCCGCGCCCTCGCCGGTCTTTTCCTCGGCGCCAGCCTCTTCGCCGCCGAACCCGCCCTCGAGGATACTGTGCTCACCAGCGATCACCTCGATTCGCGCGGCACCGACAAGGAAGTGTTCACCATCCTTTGGGACCGCGTCACCGTCACTGGCACCAATCTTCGGATCACGTGTGATCGTGCGGAGTTGGTTTCGCTGCGCGCCGGCGATGGCGCGCAAATCGTCGCGAAACAGAACCGCTTCAAATCCCTCGTCGCCACCGGTCACGTCAACATCTTCCAGATCGACAGTAACCGCGTGGCCACCTGCGGCCGCGCCGAGGTGTTGCCTGGCGAAGATCGCATCACGCTCACCGACAGCCCGAAGGTGGTCGATCTCGACAAGGCGGGCAAAGCCGAGTGGACGTGGACCGGCGACAAACTGATCCTGCTGCGGGGCGAGCGCCGCGTGCAGGGCGACAACGTCCGGATCACCGCTCCCGCGATCAAGGATCTCGGCTTCGACAAGAACAAGCCCGGCCCCGTCGGCGACCCTTCCCCGGCTCCGAAACCGGAGTCGCCGAAATGAGCGCAGCCGGCTCGCCCACCTCGCAGATTCAGACCGAGCGCCTCGTGAAGACGTTTGGTTCGCGCACCGTCGTGGACGGCGTCAACCTCCACTTCCGCGCCGGCGAGGTCGTCGGTCTGCTCGGCCCGAATGGTGCCGGCAAGACGACCACTTTCTACATGATCGTCGGGTTGGTGCCGGCCACCGCGGGCGTCGTCCGGCTCGACGGCACCGACATCACGCGCCTGCGGATGCACGAACGCGCACGCCACGGCATCGGTTACCTGCCGCAGGAACCCTCCGTGTTTCGCAAACTCACCGTCACCGAAAACCTCCTCGCGATCGTCGAGGCCATCGGCGTGCCGCGCCGCGATCGCGCCGCACTCGTCCAAGCTCACCTCGACGAACTCCACCTCAGCCATGTCGCGACGCAAAAGGCGTACACCCTTTCCGGCGGCGAACGCCGCCGCCTCGAAATCGCCCGCGCCCTCGTCACCCGCCCGAAGTTTCTCCTGATGGACGAACCCTTTGCCGCCATCGATCCGATCTCGGTGGCGGAAGTGCAGAAAATCATTCTCCAGCTCAAGGCGCGCGGTATCGGCGTCGTGGTCACCGACCATAACGTCCGCGAGACTCTGCGGGTGGTGGACCGCGCCTATCTGATCCACAAGGGCAAGGTGCTCACCGAGGGCACGGGCGACTTCCTGATGCACGACGAGTCCGCCCGGAAATTCTACCTGGGCGAAGATTTCAATCTCTGAGCGGCGTTACTCCGTGCGGTCCGCGAGACGCTCCCGTCAAATCATGAACCTGCAGAAGGGCCTCGTTTCACTCCGTCTGGTGGAGGCTCACGATCTGCAGATTTTCTTTGCTCACCAGCTCGATCCCGAAGCCACCCGCCTCGCCGCTTTTCAATCGCGGGATCGCGAGGCCTTCATGGCGCATTGGACGACCAACATCCTCGGCCACCCCACCAACGCCTGCCGCACCATTCTCTGCAACGACCGGGTCGTTGGAAATATCGGCGCGTGGACCGACGCCGACACCCGCGAACGTCTGCTCGGTTACTGGCTCGGGCGTGAGTTCTGGGGCCGCGGCATCGCCTCGGCCGCGGTGGCGCAGTTTCTCCAAATCGAATCCACGCGCCCGCTGATGGCCCGCGTGGCCAGGCACAATCTCGGCTCCCTCCGCGTGCTCGAAAAATCTGGCTTCACCCGCGCCGGCGAAGATGCGTTCACGCGGCCCGACGGCACGCGCGTCGAGGAGTTCATCCACGTCCTCGCCGTCTGACTTACGCTGCCGCCGAATCGTTGCATCGGCGCGAGGGCCGCGGCGCCGCGCCCGTCCTTTAAGCTTTAAGCCCAGCATTCGCTCGCCCAGCTTTTAGCTCACCGCTTAAAGTTTATCGCCGCCTGCCCCATGCAAAAAGCCATCCACGGCATCACCGTCGCGCATTTCTACGAGTCCTATCGCGAGAAGTTGCAGCTGGAAATCGTGTCCGGCGAGGCCGGCCTGCACCGACTGATCCACGAAGGCAGCATTAACCGACCGGCGCTCGCGCTCACTGGCTTTTTCAAATATTTCGCGAACAAGCGCATTCAGGTGCTCGGCGCCGCCGAGATGACTTACCTGAAGACGCTCTCGCAGCCGCAGCAAATCACGATTTTTCAGCAGATGGTGAAGAAGAGCATTCCGTGTCTGGTGCTCACGCGCAATTACATCCCCACGCACCCGCTACTCGTCGTGTCGCAGGAGATGAGGCTCCCCCTCTTTCGCACGCCGATGATCACGATGAACTTCGTGAATCTCGCCACGCTGTGCGTCGACAACGAGTTTGCCCCGAGCGGCACCGAACACGCCACCACCCTCGACATTAAAGGCGTCGGCGTGATGCTCCGCGGCGATTCCGGCGTGGGCAAATCCGAGTGCGCCCTCGCGCTAATTGAACGCGGTCACTCGCTCGTCTCCGACGATCTCACGGTCATCAAACTCCTCGACGAACGCGAACTCATGGCCTCGTCGCGCACGCTCAACCGCGGCTACATGGAGTGCCGCGGCATCGGCATCATCAATATCGCGGAAATGTTCGGCATCAAATCCATCCGCTTGGAAAAGCGCATCGACATGGTGATCTCGCTGCGCGAATGGTCGCCCGACGTCATCGAGGAACGCACTGGCTTGGAGGAAAATTTCTACGAAATGCTCGGGAAGAAAGTGCCGCACATTGAGCTCTACGTGCGCCCCGGCCGCGATATGGCCCGCCTCGTCGAGGTCGCCGCCATGACCCAAGCGCTCAAGACTATGGGCCACGATCCCGCGAAGGATTTCAACGACCGCCTCATCGCCGCGATGGCGGCGCAAGCCGAATCCGCCACGACCAAGATCAAGCCCGTGCAGCGCGACGCCGCCGGCCCGGCTTGAACGGAAGTGGCGGTTTGTCACCGCGGCGAGCGCGACGCGGCAAATTTTCGGAGTCGCAGTCGCCGCGCGCGCCCCTAACGTCGCCGCCATGTCCATCTCTTCGCTCCGCGTCGACGGCCGCGCCCCCGATCAACTCCGCCCCATTTCGTTCGAAGCGAACATCGCGCCCCATGCCACCGGCTCAGTGTTGGTGGCATTCGGACTCACGCGCGTCATCTGCGCCGCGACGATCGAACCGAATGTGCCAACGTGGATGAAGCAGCAGAAAGTTCCCGGTGGCTGGCTGACCGCGGAATACTCGATGCTCCCCTACTCGACACTCGACCGAAAACCGCGGGAAATTTCCAAAGGCAAAGCTGATGGCCGCAACATCGAGATTCAGCGCCTCATCGGCCGCTCGCTCCGCGCCGTCCTCGATCTGAACAAACTCGGACAAAACACTCTCTGGATCGACTGCGACGTGCTCCAAGCCGACGGCGGCACGCGCACCGCCTCGATCACCGGCGCCTATCTCGCCGCCCGACTCGCCGTGCAAAAGCTCCTCGATGCGAAAAAGATCGCCGAGAATCCGCTCGCCGATTCCGTCGCGGCCGTCAGTGCGGGGATTTTCAAAGGTCAGCCGCTGCTGGATTTGAACTATGTCGAGGACAAGGACGCCGAGGTCGATGCCAACATCGTGATGACTGGCCGCGGCCAGTTCGTCGAGGTCCAGGGCAGCGGCGAAGAGACGACCTTTTCCGCCGAGCAGCTTCAAGCGCTTCTCGCGCTCTCGCAGAAAGGGCTAAAGGAACTCGCCGCGCTGCAGACGACTTTTTTGATGAAGCAACTGCTGAAGTCCTAGCTGCGTAGCGGTGGGGACTCACGATGCCCGCCCATCCTGAACAACACTTTCGTTGGACCTGGGAGCTGGCCTCAACGCCCGAGGCGCTTTGGCCCCTCGTCTCCGATACGGACCGCTTCAATCGCGACTGCGGTTATCCGTCGGTCACCGTCATTCCGGCGCCATCAGCAAGAGCGGCGCTGCTCACAAACTCCCGGCGCATTCGGGTAAGCGTGCTGGGGGTGATCGTCGAATGGGATGAACTCGCGTTCGAATGGCTCGCCCCATCGCGTTTCGCGGTTGACCGCACCTATCACAGCGGACCGGTCGCCCACATGGTCATGTCGTGTGAATTGCACCTGCGCGCCGGGGGCGGCACGACGCTCATCTACGACATGAGGCTCACGCCGTCGTCGTGGCTGGGGCGGCTGGGCCTGCCCTTCATCATTGGAAAAAAGGCACGCGCGACGACCGAGCGCGTCTTTCGCAAATACGATGAGTTCGCGCAAAAAGGTCTCTTGCGTTCACAACTCGCGCAAAAACCGCAGCTCGCGCGGGGCGGCGAAGCACGCCTCGCCGCGATCAGCCGCACGCTGATCGAACAAGCCAGCCAGCCTGCGCCGCTCGTTGAGAAGTTGAAGATGTTCATCACGAACGCCGACGATCCCGCCGCTGCGCGCATTAGGCCTTATGCGCTCGCCGACGAATGGCACGCGGACCGACGCGAGACACTGAAACTTTTTCTCCATGCCACACGCTCAGGCCTCCTCGACTTTAGCTGGGATCTAGTGTGCCCGCATTGTCGTGGCGCAAAAGCCCGCCAACCCAGCCTCGCCACCCTCAAGCCCGTGGCGCACTGCGATTCCTGCCACATCGATTTCACGGCAAACTTCGACCAATCCGTCGAACTCACCTTCACCACCAATGCGTCCGTCCGGGCCATCACGCCCATCGAATATTGTGTCGGCGGACCGCAAGTGACTCCCCATGTCGTCGCGCAGCAAACCTTGGGGAAAGGCGAGACACGCACACTACCATTTGCGTTCGCGCCGGGCCGTTACCGGGTGCGCACCCCGCTGCTCGCCATGCAACACGCGTTTCGGATCGAGCCGAACGCGAACGCGAAGGCTTCTCGAGTTGACCTCAACGCCACGTCACTTTCCGAGCCAATCGTGGCACCGGAAGGCGAACTCACCATTGTCAACGCCACCGATCGCGAACATTTGGCCATCGTTGAGCATCTGGCCTGGAGCGACGCTTCGACCACCGCCGCAGAAGTCACATCGCTGCAAGTCTTCCGCGATCTCTTTTCACGCGAAGTGTTGCGCCGGGGCGAGCAAATCAGCGTAAGGGCGATGACCGTGGTCTTCACCGACCTTAAGAATTCCACTCAGCTTTATCAGGAGATCGGCGATGCGCCCGCGTTCGGCCGAGTGCTGACGCATTTTGAAATTTTGAAAACCGCCGTCGCGGCGCAAGATGGTTGCATCGTGAAAACGATGGGCGACGCGATCATGGCGGTTTTTCCACGGCCCGTCGCCGCCGTGCGCGCAATCCTTCATGCCCAGCAATGGCTCGCACAGCCCGGCGACTTCGCGCTGCCGCACGGACTTGAGGTGCCGCCATCATCCTTAAAACCCCTTACGCTCAAGGCCAGCATCCACAGCGGTCCATGCCTTGCGATCAACCAGAACGACCGGCTCGACTACTTCGGTAGCACGGTAAACATCACTGCACGCCTGTGCGCTCTGTCTTCGGGCACCGATGTCATTTTGTCTTCAGCAGTCCATGCCGACGCTGAGGTCGCATCCTGCCTTGCAGCGTCAGACACGTCGCGCAGCGCCAGCCAAGAGCTGGTGAAACTGAAAGGATTTGGCGATTTCGGATTTGAAATCTGGCGACTTAGTCCGCTCTGACGGTGCCTTATTTCTTTTCCTGAATTTTGGGCGCGCCGAAATTCCCGCTTTCGCACGCCGCGACGAAGCCTTCTGTCACGGTCTTCAACTCTTCCCACCGTGCGCGAATCGTCCGCGCCTCCTCCCGCGTGATCACGCTGTCAGCCGACGACGTCGCGATCGTTGAGAGCATGTCGGCAAACTCGTGCACGATGTCATTCGTGATCGGGATGAGCGGCTGGCCGGCCGGAAGATTCTTGGGATTGCGAATATAGAAACCACCCGCTTGCTCGCACACCCATTGCGCCACCCGCGCGTCGCCGGTGATGCGGATGAGTTCCCCCACCCGGTCGAGCGGACTTCCGACGCCGCTGCCGCTCTCGTCCTCGGGCTTCTCAGCCCACTTATAGATGAGCGAAAGCGATAGCCTCATCTCGGCGGCGATTTGCTTCGCGCTCGTTTTCTTCAACACCTCTCTCATGACCTCGTGCGAGTGCATGGGCGCGCATCGTGCCGCGGCATTAGTGAAACGCAATCCCGCGCACGCCACTGCTAACAATCGTTGCTAGCCGCCGCTCTACCCGGTTTTTTTGCGTGCCTATCTCCACTGTTCTCTGACTTACTGATCGTCCTTTTCGATTCTCCCATGAATATTCACGAGTATCAGGCCAAGGCATTGTTTGAAAAATTTGGCGTGCCCGTCCCCAAGGGCGCACCGGCAAAGACGCCCGAGGACTTCATCACGGCCCTCACCGAACTGCCCGACGGACCCACCATGGTGAAATCCCAGATCCACGCTGGCGGCCGCGGCAAGGGCACCTTCACCGACGGCTTCAAAGGCGGCGTCAAATTCTGCAAGACGAAGCACGATGCCAAGGAAATCGCCGGCAAAATGCTCGGTAACACCCTCGTCACCGCGCAGACCGGCCCCGCCGGCCGCAAGGTGCAGACCGTTTACTTCACGGTCGCGAGCGACATCAAGAAAGAATACTACCTCGCCATTCTCCTCGATCGCACGACCTCGCGCCCCGTGATCGTCGCCTCGACCGAGGGCGGCGTTGAAATCGAAAAAGTCGCCCACGAGACGCCCGATAAGATCACCAAAATCTTCGTCGATCCGGCCTACGGCCTCGCCGATTTCCAAGTGCGCGAACTCATCTTCCAACTCGGCCTCACCGGCGCCGAGGCGAAGAACGCCGGCAAGCTCATCCGCAATCTCTACACGATGTTCTGGGAAACCGACGCCGCGATGGTCGAGGTCAACCCGCTCATCACCACGCCGACGGGCGAAGTGCTCGCGCTCGATGCCAAGGTCTCGTTCGACGACAACGCGCTGTTCCGTCACCCCGACATCGTCGCCCTCCGCGATCTCAACGAGGAGGATTCCAAGGAAATTGAAGCTTCCAAATACTCGCTCAACTACATCGCGCTTGACGGCAACATCGCCTGTCTCGTCAACGGCGCCGGCCTCGCGATGAGCACGATGGACATCATCAAGCATTTCGGCGGCACGCCCGCCAACTTCCTCGATGTCGGTGGCGGCGCGACCAAGGAGCAGGTCATCGCCGCCTTCAAAATCATCCTTGGCGATCCCAATGTGAAGGGCATCCTCGTCAACATCTTCGGCGGCATCATGGACTGCAACGTCATCGCCACCGGCATCGTCGCCGCGGTCAAAGAAGTCGGCCTCCAACTTCCGCTCGTCGTCCGCCTGGAAGGCAACAACGTCGCTGCCGGCAAGGCAACCCTCGCCGCCAGCGGCCTGAAACTTGTCTCCGGCGACACGATGGCCGACGCTGCCCAAAAGATCGTCAAGCTCGTCGCCTGAAAAATACCCACAAGAGGCAACCGAGAATGCAGAAAGATTAGCGTCGGCCGTTTTTCTCCGTTCCCTCGGTTTCCTCCTGTAATACAAATCAACCCGTCCGACCATGAGCATCCAAGTCAAGGAACTCGCGTTCGTCTTTCATCCCGTCACCGACGTCGCTCGCGCCCGCAAATTCTACGAAGGACTTCTCGGTCTCAAAGTCAGCCTGCAAGTTGAGTTCAGCCCCGGCCAGTGGTGGCTCGAATACGATCTCGCCGGCCAGGCTCTTGCCGTCACCAACGCCGGACCTCCTGGCTCCAAGCCGCAGGCGAGCGTATTCCTGGAAGTCGCCGATCTCGATGCCGCGCTCGCCGCGGTCCGTACCGCCGGTGCCGTCGTCACGCAGGATCTCGTGGACTTTCCCGTTTGCCGAATGTTCGTGGTCCAAGATCCCGACGGCAACCAAATCGGCCTCCACCAACGCAAAGCTAAGTCTTAAAATTCTCATTTTTTCCAATGGCCATTCTCATCACTCCTCAAACGAAGATCCTCATTCAGGGCATCACCGGTGAATTCGGCGCGCGCCACACCCGGCTCTCGCTCGACTACGGCACCCAGGTCGTCGCTGGCGTCACGCCGGGCAAAGGCGGCCAGTTCTTCGAACACGGCGCCCACCGCGTGCCGATCTTCAACTCTGTCGCCGATGCCGCCAAGGCCACCGGCGCCGCCGTCTCCGCGATCTTCGTGCCGCCGCCGTTCGCCGCCGACGCCATTCTGGAATGCACCGACGCTGGCATCGATCTCGCCGTCGCGATCACTGAAGGCATCCCGATTAAAGACATGATCCGCGTGAAGCGCGCCATGGAAGGCCGCAAGACACGTCTCGTCGGACCCAACTGCCCCGGCATGGTTTGCCCCGGCGCCGGCAAGGATTCCTACGGCGGCTGCCGCATCGGCATCGCACCCGGCTACATCAACAAGCAGGGCCACGTCGGCGTGGTCTCGCGCTCCGGCACGCTCACCTACGAAGCCGTCTTCCAACTCACGACCAAGGGCATCGGCCAGAGCACAACGGTCGGCATCGGCGGCGATCCCGTCAACGGCACGTCGCACCTCGATGTCATCAAACTCTTCGCCGCCGACCCCGAGACGCACGGCATCATTCTCATCGGCGAAATCGGCGGCAACGCCGAGGTCGAAGCCGCGCGCTGGATCAAGGCCAACTGCACGAAACCCGTCGCCGGATTCATCGCCGGAGCGACCGCGCCCGCCGGCCGCCGCATGGGCCACGCCGGCGCAATCGTCGGCGGAGCCGAGGATACCGCCGCAGCCAAGATCGCCGTCTTCAAGGAATGCGGCATCGAAGTCGCCGTCACGCCGAGCGACATGGCCGACGCCCTCCTCCGCGCCGCGAAGGCCAAGGGTGTGACGCTGTCATGAGGTGGAGCGCGTTGCCCCAACGCGCTTTTGATTCCGCCGACGCCCTTTGGGTCCTTCAACATGCCCGAACTCTCACGTTTTTTTGGAGTGATCATTCGAATGAAGGTTGAGCCTTCCTAGCGACATCACATTGCCCATTTCCACGCCTACTACCAGGAGCACGAAGCGGTATTTTCGATCTCGCCGGTCGCGGTCCTCGCAGGCTCGCTTCCGCAACGGCAGCAAGGTTTGATTGAAGCGAGGACGCTGCTCCGACAAGGCGACCAGCGTGCCGTCGCCTACATCCATCTGAATCTACAGGTTGCTAAAAATGCCATGGCGGCGGAAACTTCCCCATGGCTGACGAACGGATCATCTTTACGGGTAATCCTTCACCCGTGTCGGTCCTTGGTTCGCTGGTGCTCAGTATGATGGGCTTGGTGGTCATTGGCGGTGGTCTCATCTACTTCCACGACCGCCTTCCGACCACGAACGCGCGAATCGTTTTTTACCTGCTCCCCTTGATTCCGCTTGGCATGTTTCTCGCGAAACTGACCCTGCTCAAATCCCTCTCCTATGAAATTACCACCGAACGCGTGAAGGTGATCCAAGGGATTTTTTCCAAGCGCACGGACGAACTGGAACTCTATCGCGTCAAGGACACGTCCCTCGTCGAGCCGTTTGTTTACCGGCTGTTTTCCGTGGGCAACATCGTCATCGTCACGAATGACGCTTCCACGCCCAACGTCGAATTGCGCGCCGTCAAGAACGCGAAGGAAGTTCGCGAGCAGTTCCGCACCAGCGTCGAAGAATGTCGCGCGCGCAAACGCACCGGCATCGTGGAGTTGGAGTAAGTTGTTCATCAAGCCGACCAACCGGGTCGGCTCTGCCGGCAGCGAGGCGGCGCGCTATTTCCAAATGCGAAAGTTAAGCCGGAGTTTCTTTTCCTGAAGGAGGGTCCGCCAGTCGAGGAAGAGGAATCCGCCGATGATGAGCAAAGTCACCACGGCCGTGACGAGGCCTTTGACCGAGTAGGTTCCCATCAGCAAACTGGCCCCACTCAGGAAAGCCGTGCGACCCGTGAAGAGCATGACCGCGTCGCTGATGGATTTGCCCACGAAGAACGGCGGGATGATCTGGAGCGGGTTGATCTTGGCGAGACCAGCGGCCGAGAAGAGCGGGGTCGTCGGCAGGGGCGACACCGAATAGACGAAGACGAATGTCCAACTTTGCCACCGTTTTTGCTTCAGCTTCCGGCCGACAAATTCCAGTTCGTCGGTCTTCCGGCGCTTGATGATTTTTTTTGAGAGCCACGGCGTATAGAGCGACAGCACATAGCGCCCGAGCACAGAAGCCGGCACGCCCACGGCCAGCACGAGCCAGGAGTTCAAATCGAACTTCACCTGCAGCAGCAACATCACCGTCCAAGCGGGCGGACCGACCACCGGCACGAGATCCACCGCGAGGGCCGCGAGAAAAACCCAGAAATAAGGCATGGAAGTCAAGGGAACCACGGCACACGGTCAGGCCACGGAAATCGATGTTGAGTTCCCAGCCAACTGCGTCCCATTAGCAATCACGAGCGGAATCGCCTGCTGGCCGCAGCGGCGGTCGCACCGGAAATCGTTCTCGACTATGCTGAGCCGCGCACGCGGCCACACGTCAAGCCCCCCTGCGTCGCATGCTCGCGCGTTGCAGCCAGACCACGTCCGCTTCAACCTCCCTGCTCAATGAACGTCTCCGGCCGCCCCACCCGCACCATCTGGCCGTCGGCTGACGGCACCGCAGTCGAAATCATCGATCAGACTCGGCTGCCGCACACGTTCGCCACCGTGCGGCTCGCGACTCTCGACGACGCGGCGCATGCGATCCGCGCCATGCTCGTGCGCGGTGCGCCACTCATCGGCGCCGCCGCGGCGTGGGGCCTGTGGCTCGCGATCCGCGCCAACGCTTCCGACGCCGCTCTTGCTCAGGCCCACGCCACGCTTCTCACCACGCGACCGACGGCAGTGAATTTGCGTTGGGCGCTCGACCGTGTGCAGGCGCAACTCGTGCGACTGCGACCCGCCGAGCGCGCCGCGGCAGCACGAGTCCTCGCGATCGAAATTTGCGACGAGGATGTCGCCCTCAATCGCGGCATCGGTGCGGCGGGATTGCCGCTCGTGAAGGCGATCGCCGCGCGGAAAAAACTCGGCGAACCCGTCAACATTCTCACGCACTGCAACGCCGGTTGGCTCGCCACGGTCGACGTCGGCACGGCCACCGCGACGATTTACTCTGCACATGATGCGGGCCTGCCGGTTCACATCTGGGTCGACGAGACGCGCCCGCGCAACCAAGGCGCCAGCCTCACCGCGTGGGAGTTGCTCAACCATGGCGTGCCTCACACCGTGATCGCGGACAATGCCGGCGGCCACTTGATGCAACACGGCCGCGTCGATCTGGTGATCGTCGGGACTGACCGCACGACGGCGACGGGCGATGTGTGCAACAAGATCGGCACCTACCTAAAGGCGCTCGCCGCACGCGACAACGGCGTGCCGTTCTACGCCGCCGTGCCATCGCCATCGATCGATTGGACGGTGCGTGATGGTGTCAGCGAGATTCCCATCGAGGAGCGATCCGCTCGCGAACTCACTCACATCACCGGCCGGCTGCCCGACGGATTGGTCGCCACCGTCGCGCTCACGCCCGAGGGCAGCCCGGCCGCCAATCCGGCGTTCGATGTCACGCCGGCCCGCCTCGTCACTGGGTTGATCACCGAGCGAGGAATCGCCGAGGCGTCAGCGGACGGGTTGCAACGGCTTTTTTCTGAAAAATAGCCGCGTCACGCGTCAATCTGCAGCCGCGGGCGCAACAGCATCGAGTTCGATTTCGAAGAGCAAATCGTCACGGCAAATCACGCTGTGAGTGGACACGACGGGCATCTGCGGCAGTTCGCACGCTGCAAGCCATAGGTCGAGATATGCCTTGAATTGCGGGTGCCGGAAATAGGCGGTCGCACGCGTCACGTCGCGGAAATTCATGCTGCGCGAATGCAGGATCGCGCCGACGACTTCCATCGTGAGATCGACCTGTTTCTTCGCGTTGCCCAGCCAGGCGGTTTTGCCGTCGGGAAAAATGCTCGCCGTGCCGGAGACGAGCAGTCGCCGCCACCCGCCGGAATCGATCTCCATCGCGCGGGCAAAGGCACTGCCGTAGGCCGGCGCCGGGCATTGCAGGGGCGAGCCAACTTCCCTGGCGTGCGCGCCGAGGGCGATTGGTCGCATGGCCCAGGCGGCGACGGTGAGGGCGGCGCCATCGGCATTGCGCGCGCCGATGCCAGTGCTCGCCGGCAGCGAACCGGTGCGCCACTTCACGTCCGCATAGTGCGCGGAGCGCACGCGGTTGAAGTCGGCATACCAGCTGAGAATGTCGTCGTTGTAGAACCACGTGCGGACGACGTCGGCGAGTTCGAAGCCGGCTTGATCAAGCGCCCACTCAAGGTTGCCGAAGGTCTGTTGAACTTGAGCCGGCGGCCGCAGCGCCAGCGCCGTTGGCCCGAGCCCGCCGAGCAGGCAGTGGCGCGCGCCACCGTCTTCGTAAACCGAACCGACAATCCGGTTGCCCAACCGCACTCGGGTGATCGGCCGGCCCGACACGGCGAAAGCCTGCACGCCGGCGATCGGCGCATCGTCGCAACTCGCGCTCTCAACCCACGTGACCGGCCACTGTGCATCGCCGAACACGCCGCGCATGGCGCGGTCGACTTCGCCTCGCGCCGCAAGCCCGCCGTAGATCATGAGCATCAAAATCTCGGCCTGGCGCGTCGCCAGATCGAGGGCGAGGCGTTGGAAAATGGCGACCACAGGTTCGCCCGGTCGCATGCATTCGCTCAACACCAATTCCGGTGCCGAAGCCTTCGCCGGGGAAAGCGGAGCAACGCGGTGGACGGGGTCATTTATCATGGTGCAGCAGACGCAGCCGCACGGCGCAGGTTACCAAACCGGATCGACTCGTTTTCGGCCCCGCAGTTTAACATACACTAGAATGAGACCGATAAGCCGTGATCTATTTCAGGGCTCACATGTAACGGCGCAGGCGGAAGCGCGTCACGGTCGCAAGTATCCCATCATGCCTCTCCCCGGCACTTTTTCCCACGCAGACACCCGTCTTTTCGCGCCTCGCGCTGCTTTTCCCGCGACGCGGATGGGCAGGATTGCCGCGGTCGCGGTCGCCACGTTCACGCTTACCGCCGTTGTCTTTTCAGCCGAACCACCGGCACCGGGACGCCCGACGGCGAGCATCTTCGAACTTGCCACCACGCCGGTGCCGCGTGGCCGCATCGACGAGCTGGTTTTTGCCCGTCTGCACCAACTTGAAATTGAGCCCGCGCCGATCTGCACCGAAACGGTATTCGTGCGCCGCGCGTTTCTCGACGTGATTGGCACGCTGCCGACGCCAGCTGAGGTTCGAAAGTTTTTGGACGACAAGTCACCCGCCAAACGCGCGGCCCTCATCGATCAACTGCTCGCGCGGGACGAATTCGCCGATTACTGGGCTATGAAATGGAGCGACTTGCTACGCGTTAAGGCGGAATTTCCCGTCAACCTCTGGCCCAACGCCGCGCAAGCCTACCACCACTGGATTCACACCGCGATCAGGGACAACCTCCCCTATGATCAATTCGCCCGCGCCCTGCTGGTGTCGAACGGCAGCAACTTTCGCGTCGGCCCCGTGAATTTTTATCGTGCGGTGCAAAACAAGGAACCGCAGACGATCGCGCGCACCGTCGCGTTGACCTTTTTGGGCGAGCGCGCGGAGAAATGGCCGGCGGAACGGCTGGCCGGCATGGGGGCGTTTTTTGCCCAACTCAGCTATAAAAATACCGGCGAGTGGAAGGAAGAGATCGTGTTTTTCGATCCGAACAAGACCCCAGCCGCCGGAGCTCCCGCGGCCGTCTTTCCCGACGGCATGCCCGCGCAACTGGCGCCTGATCGCGATCCGCGCGAGGTGTTCGCCGACTGGCTGGTCGCTCCGAAAAATCCGTGGTTCGCACGCGCCATGGCCAACCGCGTGTGGTCTTGGCTGCTCGGCCGCGGCATCATCCACGAGCCCGACGACCTCCGACCGGACAATCCGCCGGTGAATCCCGAACTGCTCGCCGAGCTCGAACAACGCTTCGTCGCCGTGCACTACGATGTGAAGCAGTTCATGCGGGATATCCTCAACTCGACGACCTACCAGCTTTCATCGATCTCCCATAGCGACCGGCCCGAGGCCGAGGCTAATTTTGCGTTCTACCCGCCGCGCCGGCTCGACGCCGAAGTGCTTATCGATGCGCTCAACGAAATCACTGGCACCACGGAGAAATATTCGAGCGCGATCCCGGAGCCGTTCACTTTCGTGCCGGAAGAGCAGCATGCCATCGCACTCCCCGACGGCAGCATCACGAGTTCGTTTCTCGAAACCTTCGGACGCCCCTCGCGCGACACCGGGCTCGAAGCCGAACGCAACAACCGCATCACCGCGACGCAGTGTCTGACGCTCCTCAACTCCACTCTGGTGCAGCGCAAACTTGAACAAGGACCCAAACTCCAGGCGTTGCTCCGCGCGCCGCGCAACCGCCCGCGCGATCTCGTTGACGGACTCTACCTCGCCATCCTCTCACGCTCGCCGACCGACGCGGAACTCGCCACCGTCGCGGCCTACGTGCAGGCCGGCGGACCAGATCGGCGGCCCATGAACGACCTCGCCTGGGCGTTGATCAACAGCGCGGAATTTCTCTACCGGCACTGATGCGGGCAAAGAAGAAACTTTCAAAAGTAGAAATTCCGAAAGCCCAAACCTTCGCTGCCCTGCCGCTCCACGTTTCCAACGTTTCTTATTTCTTCCTTTCATCTTTTCCTCTTCTCCTCCCATGAGCCTTCACCACAGCATCGATCCGCGCCGCTGGAATCTCGACTCCGAACTCCGCCTGCTCGGCCTCGGCGGCCCGCCGATGACCCGCCGCGAAGCGATCCGCCTCGGTTTGCTGGGCACGGCGGGCTTGCTGTGCTCCAACTCGCTGGTTTCGCGCGCCGGTGCCGCGACTCAAGTCGCTCCCTCCGCGGCAGTCACGCCCCGCGCCAAATCCGTCATCCAAATCTGGCTCTGGGGCGGTCCCTGCCATCTCGATACCTTCGATCCGAAGCCCGACGCCGGTTACGATTATTGCGGCGCGTTTAAGACCCCAATCGCGACCAACGTCCCTGGCCTTCAGATCGGCGAACTGCTGCCGCTGCTCGCGAAAGAGGCCGACAAATTCTCGCTCATCCGCAGCATGACCCACGGAATCAACGGTCACGAGACGGCGTCCTACGCCGTGCAGACGGGCCGCGCTTCGGGCGGACGCGAGGTTTTTCCCGGCATGGGCGCGGTCGTCTCGCTCTTCAAAGGCTATGACTCAGGTTACAAGGGCCTGCTCCCACCCTACATTGTGCTCACCGAGTTGCAGGGTCGCTTTTCCGAGGCGGGGTTTCTTGGCGGCCGCTACAAGCCCTTTGCGACCGGCGGTGATCCGGGGCAGGGCCGCTTTGTCGTGGAAGGAGTCGTCGCCCAAGGCATTTCCGATGAGCGCCAGCGGGCGCGCCGCGAATTGCTCCATCAGCTCAACACTTTCGAGCGCGCCGCGAAGAACGGCGATCCGCGGCTCGTGGCACTCGGCGAGTGCGAGAGAGACGCCTACGAAATGATTCTCGGCGACGCCGGAAAAGTCTTTGATCTCTCGCACGAGAATAACGATCTACGCGAGCGTTATGGCCGCAACACGTTTGGCCAGGCGTGCCTGATGGCGCGGCGGCTCGTCGAGCGCGGCGTGCCCTACATCACGATCAACTACAAGGGCTGGGACACGCACAAGACGCACTTCCCGATCATGCGGCGCAAGCTGCCGGAACTCGACAAGGGCCTCGCCACCCTGCTCGCCGATCTGGCGGAGCGCGGGTTGCTCAACAGCACGATCGTGTGGACCGGCGGCGAGTTTGGACGCACGCCAAAAGTTATGTGGGAGGCGCCGTGGGACGGTGGCCGCGGCCACTGGGGCAAGGCGTTTTCGACGCTCGTGGCTGGCGGTGGTTTCAAGGGCGGACAAGTCATCGGCAAGACCGACGCTCGCGGAGAGGAAGTGGCCGAGCATCCGGTGCAGCCGGTCGAACTCATTGGCAGCATGTATGAATTGCTCGGCATCGCCGGCGACGCGAAGCTGCCGCATCCCGAGGGGACCGACGTGCGCGTGCTGCCCGCCGCCACCGAGCGCGCGACGCGGAGCGGCAGCCCGCTCGCCGCCATCATGGCCACTCCTGAGGTGGCATGAACGCGCGGAAAAAATTGAACTGCCACGCGTTGTCGTGGTTGTTGCTGCTTTCCGGCATTTCCGCGTTCGCGCAAAATAACGCCCAGCGCACGCCGCCGCACATCGGCTACGTTTACCCGGCGGGCGGAAAGCAAGGCACGACCTTTACCGTCTCCATCGGCGGCCAGAACCTCAACGGCGATATCGTAGCGTATGTCACGGGCACCGGCGTGCAGCTGAAAACCATCGGCTATGAGCGACCGCTTCAGGGCAAGGAACTCCAGGACCTCCGGGACGAACAGCAAAAGCTCCAGGACAAGCGAGCCGCCGTTCGCACCGATCCGACGAAGCCCGCCTTTACGATCGCGGACGAAAAGCGCATCGGCGATATCCGGGATCTAATCGCACGGCGCGCCAACCGTCAGGCCAATCCCGTCATCGCCGAGACTGTCACGCTCGAAGTCACCCTCGCCACCGATGCGTTGCCCGGTGAACGCGAACTGCGGTTGAAGACGCCCGGCGGTTTGTCGAACCCGATGATTTTTTGCGTCGGCCAATTGCCGGAGTTCAGTGAAAAAGTCACCACGATCACGAGCGAACCAGCGGCCGGTCCGGTTTTCGGGCAGACGCCGCGCGCCAGCCGGCCGCGCACCGAGATGTCCATCACGCTGCCCGCCGTCGTGAACGGCCAGATCCTGCCCGGCGAGATCGATCATTTTCATTTTGCGGCGCGCAAGGGCCAGCGCCTCGTCGCTGCGGTCAGCGCGCGCGCACTCATCCCGTATCTGGCGGACGCCGTGCCCGGATGGTTCCAAGCCACGCTCACGCTCCGCGACGCAAAGGGCCGCGAACTCGCTTACAATGACGACTACCGGTTCAATCCCGATCCAGTCCTCGCCTACACGATTCCGGACGACGGCGACTATGTGCTTGAAATCACCGACTCGATCTACCGCGGACGCGAAGACTTTGTTTACCGTATCACCGTCGGCGAGCTGCCGTTTGTGACCGGGATTTTTCCGCTCGGCGGCACCGCAGGCCAGCAGATCGTCTTCGATGTAACCGGATGGAACCTACCCGTGAGCCAGCTCGCGATGGAGACGAAGGACAAGATGCCGGGCACATTCTTGCTCGCGGTGCGCAACCAGGAAGTGCTCTCGAACTCCGTCCCATTCGTCCTCGATGCTCAGCCGGAATGCCTTGAAACCGAACCGAATGATCGCCCGGAAAGCGCCCAGTCCATTGCGCTGCCGATTATCGTCAATGGCCGCATTGATCATCCCGGCGATCGCGATGTCTTTCGTTTCGAAGGCAAGGCCGGCGGCGAGATCGTCGCGGAGGTTTTCGCCCGCCGGCTCGATTCGCCGCTCGACTCGACCCTCCGGATCACCGATGCCGCGGGGCATCAACTCGCGTTCAATGACGACTACGACGACAAGGGCGCCGGACTCCTCACGCATCAGGCCGATTCGCGGGTGAGTTTCAAGCTGCCCGCAGACGGCGTTTACTTTGTCACGCTTGCCGACGGCCAGAACCAAGGCGGCCCCGAGTATGCCTACCGGCTGCACATCGGCCCACCGCGGCCGGACTTCGAACTGCGCGTCGTGCCTTCAAGCATCAACGTCCGCGCCGGCGCCAACACGCTGCTGACAGTTTACGCGCTGCGCCGCGACGGCTTCAACGGCGAGATCGTCGTCGGTCTGCGCGATGCGCCGTGGGGGTTTGCGTTGAGTGGGGCGCGCATCCCGGCGAATCAGGACAAAGTTCCGATCACGCTGACGGTGCCGTTTGGCGCCCAGGATGAGATTGTTGATCTCACGATGATGGGAGTCGCGACGATCGGCGGCCAATCCGTCGCGCGCACCGCGGTGCCTGCGGAAGACATGATGCAGGCGTTTGCCTACCGGCAGCTCGTGACTCAACGGGAATTCAAAGTCGACGTGTCCGGCCGTGGCGCCCCGCTGCGCGTGCTCACTAAGTCTCCCCTGCATTTTACGCCCGGCGGCACAATGCGCGTCCAGATTGCGACACCCGCCGCACGGGCGACCGGCGAAATCGAGTTTGAACTGAGTGATCCGCCCGCCGGGATCACAATTCTAAAGACTTCGGCCAGTGGAGGCGGGGCGACCGACATCCTCCTGTCGTGCGACGCCACCACGTCGAAACCAGGCCTGCACGGCAACTTGCTCCTGAATGCGTTTGGTCAGCGCACCAACGCCAAGGCGCAAAATCCCGCCGCCCGCGCGCAGCGCGTGCCACTTGGAGCCGCGCCGGCCATTCCCTTCGAGATCGACGAAACACGCACGCCGTCTACTTAACCGTGTTACCTTGGTGTGCGACTGGAAATCGACGCTACTTTCGAGCCAAGAGCAACCTGCGCGGGGCGGAGAGGATTTTCGAAAAAAAAACTGGACGGATGGCCGAACTTCGACACGTTCGCCGTCGCATCAGGAACGAGTCGGCCCTCAAAAAGCCGATTCCGCCAACCGGGCCGGGAGCGGCCACGGTGGATCGAGCGAGAGCTCGGATGTGCGCCACCCGCAAGGGGGGCGAACCAAGAACGCTCCCGAAAACGAGACCGATCTGATGCCCAGGTCGGTTTTTTGTTTTCACACCTGCTGCGCGATAGCTCCCACCAAGACACATCACGCATCATGAACACAGTCACCTCCCTCCCCGGCATCCGCGTCGACGCGGAAAACGAGAACCATCACTTGTGGAACAACCACGGCACCTGGTTCCTGCATTACACCGTGCACCCAACGCCGTTCACGAAGGAACGTATCCGCCGCTCCCTCGGCACGAAGGACTTAACTGTCGCCCGTGCGCGGCGCGACGCGTTCTTCGCGCACCTCGCGACCGAAGCAGCCAAGCCCGCTGCCACGCCCCCGCGCAAGGCCTTCGCGGCCTGAGGCCAGAGTGGCCGCCGGACTCACGCCGGCATCACCCTCACGGAATCTTCAATCGCTGGCCGGGGCGGAGCGCATTTTCGCCTTTGAGAATCTCGCGATTGGCGTCGTAAATTTCCTGCCACCGTGCGCCGGTGCCGTAATAGCGCACGCTGATCCGCGTCAGGGAATCGCCTTCCTGCACGATATGCGTGCGCGGTTGCGCAGGCACCGGAGCGGACGCCACGGGCGACGACGACTGCACCGCAATCGTCGGCACGTTACCAGTGCCCGTCAGGGGTGAGCCGGCTCCGGGCGTGAACGAGGCACCGCCATTGATGAGCCGCGCCGCCGAGGCGATTTGGTCGAGCGTGCCTTGGGCCTGACGCAACCGCGCGCTGATCGCGGCATTGTCCTGCTGCAACTGCGCGATCCGGGCCGCGCGATCGCGATCGGTGGCCTGCAACGAATCGGCGAGGCGCGTGTTTTCGGCGCGAAGTGCAGCCAAGTCGCGTTGGGCGTTGGCGAGTAGGGCCGACGCCGACGCCAAGCCGGCCGCGCGCTGCTCCGCATCGACGAGCTTGGAGTTTTCTAACCGCAAGCCTTCGACCTGCGACTGCAAGTCCTTCAGCTGCGCGGAGAGTTTTTCGTTGGCACCCGAAAGATCGGTCACCGTCGAACCTTGAGCATCGGCGGCCTTGAGCGTGTCAGCGAGTTTCGCCTTAACGCCATCGAGCTCCGAACGCAGGGCCGTCGCGGTTTCGCCCGCGGCGCGCAGCGTCGAGAGCTGGGCCGTCAGGTCTTTGACTTGCGCGGAGAGCTTTTCGTTGGTCGCACTGAGATCGTTGACGGTGGCGAGTTGCGCCTGCGCCGCTTGATCGCTGGCGCTCGCCCGACTCTTTAGTTCGGCCAACTCGGCGCGGCTGAGTTCCGTAGCCTGCTTGAACTGAGAGAGCTGTTTTTCGGCGGCAGCTTTTTCACTCGTGAGTTTTTCATTGAGCCCGGTAAGTTCGGCGACGCTCGCGCTGTGTGTCTCGACCGCCTTGGCCGCGTCGCCAAACTTCGCCTGCAACGCTGCGTAATCGGTGCGGGTCTTGTCAGCCTCGGTTTTTGCCGCGCTGACCGTCTGCTGCAACTGCGCCACGCGGCGCTCGGACTCGGTCAACTTCGTAAACATGTCCTCGACCTGAGCACGGAGACTGTCGCGCTCCTGCGCCGGCGTCTTCGCGGCGGCCCGGGCGGCATCGAGTTCCTTCGTTCGCTGCTCAAGGTCGGCCGTCAGACGCGCCTGCTCGGCGCGCGCGGCATCAAGATCATGCTGGGCCGAGGTTGCCTTGAGCTTGAGTTGCTCATTCTCCGCCTTCAACCCGGTGTCGTCCGAGCCCTTGGCGCCGAGCAGGGCGCGGTTGGCATCGGCGAGCGCCTTATTAGTATCCCGTGTGCGTTGCAGTTGGGCGGCCAGGCCGGCGATTTCACCGGCGGAATTCTTACGCTCGTCCTCAAGCTGAGATTCGAGCGCGCGCACCTGGTTCTGCATCGTCTGCATTTCCAGTTTCATCGCCTCGGTCGGCGCCGAACGGGCCGCCGTCGCCTGCGCCGCCAAAGCCGCCGCCGCACTCTGCCGGGCCACTTCCAGATCTTTTTGGAGGCTGTCGTTCTTCGCGGTGAGATCGGCGAGCGAACGACTGGCGGCATCGAGTTGAGTGTTGAGTTTCGCGAGCGCGTCGGCGTCGGCGGTCTGGGCGGACTGCGTCGCAATGAGTCGGTCGCGCTCGGTCGTGACCGAATCGAGGCGCGCCGAAAGCTCGGTGAGTTTTTGCGCGGTCGCCTGATTTCCAGCCTGCGCCTGCTGCGCCGCGGTGAGCTTGGACTGCGTGGTAGCCAACTCGACGCGAAGCCGCGCAAGGTCCGTTGCGCTGGCATTCTGTGCGGCCGCAAGCGCAGCGCGCAGTTCAGTCACTTGGACGGAATCGTTGGCCGCCATCGCAGCAGTCGACTGGAGTTTCTGATTTTGTGCGGTGAGTGCGACATTTACCTCCTCCAACCGGCGGGAGTTAGCCGTGGCACTGGCGACCGACGCACTAAGATCCGCGATTCGAGCGGCGTCGGCGGGGTTCGCCCGCGGTTTCTCCGACCGTGCGGCTTCGAGCGCCAGCCGAGCCTGCTCGGCAGCGGTCAGTGCCTGGTCACGCTCGTTGCGTAGTTGGACGAGTGCCGCGGAATCCGTTGCCGGTGCTGGCGTGCGCGCAGACAAATCGGCGACGCGTTTTTCGAGCGCGCTCTTCTCGGCTGCGAGCGCCTGGCGCGCCCGCTCGGTCTCCGCGAGCGTTTGCTCGGCGCGGGCGATCCGCAGTTGTAGTGCAGCCGCGTTGGCCGTGCCGCTATCGCCCGCCTGTAGCAGGCGCGTCTGATCGACCCGGAGGCGGGCGACATCGGCTTGAGCGGCGGCGAGTTGTTGGGCCGTCTGATCGGCACTCGCTGCGACCGCCTGTAAGGCGCGATTTTGCGAAGTGAGCTGATCGATCCGTCCGGTCAACTCGGTGATATCACGTTCGCGCTTCCGGGCAGCGTCGACGGAGGCGGCGAGTTGGCTTTTCAGCTCTGCAGTCGCAGGCGCTTCAGCCGCCGGTGGCGTTGGACGCGTCGCAGCATCGGTCAGTCTCTTTTCCAGCGTCGCTTTTTCCGCCGCGAGCGCCGCCCGCGCCTGCTCAGCATCAGCGAGCTTTTGCTCGGCCTGCGCTGCGCGCTGCTGCAAAGCACCGGTGGACGCCGCGGCGCCCCAACTCTCCTGAGTCAGCCGGGCATTTTCCATGCGCAATCGGGTGAGCTCGGCTTGCGCGTCAGCAAGTTGCTGGGAATTTTTTTGCGCAACCGCATCCGCACCGGAGTTGGACGCCGCGGCCGGCGTCGTCGCTACGAGTCGCGCATTCTCCGCCACGAGGCGCTGGTTGGACATGCGCAGCTCATCGAGCTGCCGCGTGAGATCGGCGATTTTGCCGTCGTCTACTGCCGGTGCTCCGGCAGGAGACGCGCCTCCGCCGACCCGTGCGAGTTGGCGGTTGAGCAGGCTGAGTTGAATCGTTGAGCGCTTCACCTCATCATTGAGTCGCGCATTATCCGCCGTCAGCTTGGCGACGCGCGCGTCGTCGGAGAGGGCCGCGCCTTTTGCCTCATTTCCCGAAACGCTGGGAGCCGCGGACAATTCTCTTGCGAGTTTCAATTGTCCCGCGAGCTCCGCGGCCTGACGCTGGAAACGATCTTTTTCTGTGCGGAGCGAATCGGCCTCACGGGTGATTTTGTCGAGTTGGGCGCGCAGCACAGGCACCTGCGAATCCGAGGCGGCGGGCGTGGGTGGCGAAGCCGCCTTGGCTGCGGTTTCCGCCGTGGCGAGACGCTGCTCGAGCACGGATTTTTCGCGGGCGGCCGACTGCGCGGCGTCGGCGAGACGGGCGTTTTCAACCCGGAGTTTTTCGGCGTCGCTTTGCGCTGAGGCAACACGAACATTGAGCGCGGCCAGCTCGGCGGGCGCCACCGCAGGCGCGGCCTTGAGGCGCTTGTTCTCGTCGGTGAGTCGGGCCGCTGTGTCGCGCGCTTCGGCGAGCGCGGACTGCACGCCGGCGAGTTGCTGGGCGAGTTTTTCGCGCGCCGGGTCGGGCCGCGCGGATGCGTTGCCGGCAGAGGCGAGGCGCAGGGCCAACGCCGCTTTGTCGCGAGTGAGCGTCTGCGCGGTGTCGGCGAGGCGAACGTTTTCGGCGCGGAGCCGCTCGAGTTCGGATTGCGCAGCGACCAGACGCGCATTGAGTGCGGTGAGATCGTTCGGAGCGGCCGGTGCGGTAGCCGAAGCAGATTGCACTGCGGGGGCAGAAGCGACTGCGGGCTGCGTCGTCGCTGCCGAGGCGACGCCGATTTGGGCGCGCAGTTTCGCGATCGCGGTGTTGGCCTCGGCGAGTTGCGCGGAGCTCAGTTGTTGCGCGACGATGTCGCGGCCCGTGGGCTTGGCGCCGTTGTCGACGGCGAGCGAAAGCCACGCAAAGGCTTGGGGCAAATCGACCGGCGCGCCATGGCCTTCGGCGAGCAGGATGCCCAAGTTGTTTTGGGCGGGTGCAAAATTCTGTTCGGCGGCGGCGCGGTAAAAAATCAGCGCCGTGGCAACGTCGGGCGCGGAGCCGCGGCCCTCTTCAAGCATCAGCGCGAGATTGTAGCGGGCCCGGGCGTAGCCCTGATTGGCCGCGAGCCGATACCATTTTTGTGCTGCTGCCTCGTCCTTGCCAACGCCGCGGCCGAGTTCGTAAGCGAGCGCGAGGTTATATTGCGCCTCTGGCACGTTGCGGTCGGCCGCCTGGCGAAACCACAGGGCCGCATCGAAATAGTCCTGTTTCACGCCAAGCCCGTTGGCATACATGTTGCCGACATTGAACTGCGCCGGTGCGAAGC
Organism: uncultured Opitutia bacterium; assembly: GCA_903840415.1. Classification (GTDB taxonomy): domain Bacteria; phylum Verrucomicrobiota; class Verrucomicrobiia; order Opitutales; family Opitutaceae; genus CAITWF01. The sequence continues at coordinate 272,455 of CAIMFY010000017.1, forward strand.
CCTGCTCGGCCGCTTTAAGGTAAAACTTAAATGCCGCCGCGAGATCCGCGGCCACTCCGCTGCCGAGCTCATGCATCATGCCGAGATTGAACAACGCGGGCGCATAGCCCTTTTCCGCCGCCTGCTGGTAAGCACGCAGCGCCCCCGGCAAATCACGCGGCAGACCCGCCTGACCGTTGGCGAGGATATTGCCGAGGACGTTCAACGCCTCCGGATCGCCCTGCCCCGCCTTCGCCTGAATTGTCGCCAGATCGGCCGGCTGCGATCGCGCGCTCCAAACCGCCGGTCCGAGCGCGACCAACGCGGCCGCCAACAGCGCACGCGATCGCTTCGACAGCGTGAAGTTTGACGAAGGCGCGACGGGTTTACACACGGGACTCGTTTAAGGACAAAACCCTACTGGGAAGCAAGGCGGCGTCTTGCATCCCATGGATGATTTTTTTGTCCGGCGGACAAAACGTCGCCAGCGCGCCCGACAACTGGGCCTTGCCCCCGATCAAGAAATAGTAGGGGCAAAGGCGGAGGCGACCGTCGGATTCGCGTGGCACCGGCACCGTGGCACCTTCGACATGAAAAAGCCGATGACGGACACGCCGCGGCTTCTTGTAGGCCTGCAAAATATGGAGGTTGGCCGGCGCCGCATCGATCGCGTGGCCGACCCCTTGCTGCCACTCCTCGCGCGAGCAGTCGCTCCCGAGCACCACGCTGCGCGCACCCCAAGCCGTCTCGTGGTAGCCGCTCACCTTGATGATCAGATCGCGCTCTTTCTGCGAGGCACCGGCAAGATCACGCCAGTCATTCAGCGAGCGGCCGCCGACCCGCGGACCATCCAGCACCGCCCCCGGCGGCAACGGCGCCGGATCCATGATCCACGACGGCGGGATCAACGTCCGCAGGAGTTGAAGGGTCCGCCCACTGAGCGTCTCGGTCCAGAAATCCTGCAACAGGTGGTGGTGAAACAGCGCCAGCGAAAGTTTCTCCTCCTGAAACGGCCGCATCGGCGGCGCGATCGCGACTTCACCTGCCGCCCAGGACTCGAAGAAAAATCTCTCCGTTCGCACGTTGGCGAGGTCGAACAGCTCGAAAAACCGGTAGAGCACGTCGATCTTCTCCGGGTTGCCCTCGACGTCGAAAAACAGCGAGTTTTCCAGCGGGAAAATATCCTCGGGCCTCATGCAATACACGCGTTTCCCGAGCAGCTGGAGTTGCTGCGCGAGCCACTGCATCTCGGGGCGGTAAGTCGCCGCCTCGTCGCTTACCACGAGCGCGATGAGCGGATTGCGCGTCTGCGGCCGCAGGCCAGCGAGCGCCGCGTGGAAATTTGCGATCATTGCATCGCCGTGACCGAGCACGCTCGCGTCGGACCCGCCGCCGTAAAGCCGGTTGAGAAACGCCGTCAACCCGATGCCGCCCGGCACCGAGTCGAGTTCCGTCAGCACGAAACCTTCATCGGTCAGCAGCAGATCCGGCCGCAGCACCGGCGGAAAGGAACCGCGGTTTTTCGGATCGCGCGAGTGGGCGATCAGCGCGGCGGGTTTGCCACGGTCGAGGTAATCGGCGACCCACGGCGCCAGCAGGGGTTTGTTGCGCAGCAGGTTTTTCCCCGCCGCCGAGCGCAGATAAAGCGTCTCGAGCGCCTGGTGAAACTCCAAGCACGCCGCGCCGATGGCTTCGAGTTGCGCGACCTGATCGGTCGTGAGCGGCCAGGCCGCGGGTGAGAGTTGCCACGTCTTCGCCTCGAACAACGGCTGCGCGCGAAGCGCCGCGTGGATTTGGTCGTAGGAAAGATCAGGCATGGACGTTGATGAAAATCAGGGAAGGAAAAATCCCAAAGCGCAAATTCCCCAAACGCTAATCCCCGGATTATTCCTCCATCTGAATGTCTTTGTTGCGATGCCGGGGCGAACCCGCGCGCAACCACGCGTTCACAAACCGATCGAGGTCGCCGTCGAGCACGCCCTGAGTATCGCTCGTGCTAATGCCGGTGCGCAGATCTTTCACCATCTGGTAGGGCTGCAGCACGTAGCTGCGAATCTGGCTCCCCCACCCGATTTCACCTTTCTCACCGTAAAACTTGTCCATCTCGGCGCGCTGCTCGTCCTGCTTTTTTTCGTAAAGGCGCGCCTTGAGCACGTTCAGTGCGGCGGCGCGATTCTTGATCTGGGAGCGTTCGTTTTGGCAAACGACGACGATGCCCGAGGGAATGTGCGTGAGCCGCACGGCGGAGTCGGTGGTGTTCACGCCTTGACCGCCCTTGCCCGAGGAGCGGTAAACATCGACCCGGACTTCGGCCTCCGGAATTTCGATTTCAATTTCGTCCGTGATTTCGGCGACGACATCGACGGCACAAAAGGAGGTGTGGCGGCGCTTGTTCGAGTCGAACGGACTGATGCGCACGAGGCGATGCACGCCGCGCTCGGCCTTCGCATAACCGTAGGCGTTTTCGCCCTTGAGGAGAATCGTCGCCTTGCTAATGCCGGCCTGATCTCCGACCTGCACGTCCTGCAATTCCACCGTGAAGCCGCGCCGCTCGGCCCAGCGGTTATACATGCGGAACATCATGTCGGCCCAGTCGTTCGCCTCCGTGCCGCCCGCGCCCGATTGAATCGAGAAGATCGCGTTGTTCTTGTCGAACTGACCGGTGAGGAACGATGCGATCTCCAGCGCATCGAGCTCGACGGCCATCGCCGCGACCGACGCGTCGAGTTCCTTCGCGTAAGGCTCGCGCTCGCCGTCCGACGCCGCCTCGACGAGTTCCACCATCACGTCGAGATCGTCGACGCGTTTTTGAAACACGACGACGGGCAGGACGGCTTTTTTCAGGAGGTTGAGCTTCGCAATGTGTTTTTGCGCTCGCTCGTTGCTATCCCAAAATCCGGGCGCGCCCATCTGCGCATCCATCGCCTCGATTTCACGCTGCTTTTGTTCGCAGTCAAAGAAACCTCCACAAGTGCCCGGCGCGCTTCTTGATGTTCTCGATGTGGTTGAAAGTCTCGGGTGCGATCATGTTGAACGTCTATCGCCGCAAACTGCGGCCCGTGGCGCAAGGGCAAAGCGCGCCAGCGGGCCGATCAGACTATCTCCGAAATTCTTCCAGCAGTGGATATTTAGAGCGAAGCCGGAGCCGCCGACCCATAATAGAGGCTGTTGAACAGGAGTTTGAAGTTCGCGTGCGGCGTGCCGCGGAAGGTCGCCTCCAGCCCCAGCAACACGATTTTGCCGGCGCCGACACTCGCATCTGTGGCCATGTCGCCGCCATCAAGGAATTGCTGGCCGACCGCCCAGCCCGAGTAGAGTGGCGCCTTGCTATCGAACCAGATAACCCGGTTCAGCTTCGGGGTTACATCTGGTTTCAGTTTGAAAACCGGGCTGCTGTCGAAGAACGCATAGCCCTCGCTCGGCATGCCGTAGGCGACCGGATTCTTATTATTGAACTTCACATTGAGCACGGAGCCGGGAATGTAGAACTTGTCGCTCGGCAGCGGCTTCACTTTTCCGTCAGGTCCCGTTTCGACGAGGTAATTTCCGACCGGCAAACCCATCGCTTCACCGATCGTCGCCGCGGCGCCGAGCGCGATGACCGTGCCACCTTCCTCGACGAACTTGCGCACCGGCGGAACGGTCTTGGCCGCCGTGATCGAACCGAGCATCGAGCGCAATTCTTCCGGGATCGAATCGACTGCGGGGGCGAAGCGCCGGCCGCCGCCGCTAGCGCGTCCACCGCGGCCCTCAGTGTAGGTGTCGCTCGGAAACACGATGACATCATAGGACGCCCGGAGATTACCGGCTTCGAGCACTTGCGGAAACACGAGCTCGAACGGGAACTCATATTTCTCGAAAATCCAACGCAGCCATCCCGACGGCATCGAGCCGCCGTAAATATCCACCAATCCGATGTGGATCGGTTTCAGCTTCGTCGCTTCGCCCTTGGGCGTCGCAGCCACGCCGACGATCGTCACACCGAGTCCCTTTGCCGCAGCGTCGAGCACCGGCAGCGCCGCCGGAGAAGCGGGCACGTAAATCGTGCCGGTGCCGAGGCCCTTGCCTTCGGCGGTTGTGACTTCGTCCTTCAACCAATAAACGTCGGCTTTGGCCTTCAACAGTCGGTTAATTAGGATGAACGAGTCGTTTTGCTTGTGGCTTACGAGGAAACCGACCGGTTTCTCCACCCCGGCGATTTTTTCCACCGGCGGCGCTTCCAACTCGAAACCAAGTTGCTTGAACGGGCCGTCGAAGCTCTCGAAAACCCGATCGTATTGCACGCCCATCTGCTTTGCCACCGTCCAACCCGTGATGTCGTAGGGCCGCTTTGGCGGACCGCCCGCATAGGCGAAATCCATTGGATGATCTTGCGGTTCGAACGAATCAAGCACCGCGGCACGAAACGCCTGCGCCGACTTCACCACATACGAACCCGCGGGATAAGATTTGCCCGCCACCGTGAAGTCTTTAGTCGCCTTGTGAACCTCCACGCCACCCTTCAACAGGACGTTGATGAACTTCACCGCCGTCGGAAAATCATCCTGATTCGCGCTGATAACATAACCGCGCGGATCGCGAAACGCCGGATCGTGGAGCACGCTGTCGTAAATCTCTTTCGGAATCGGAGGTGTGGCTGAACGACCCACCACCGCCTCACCGCCCGGAGGCGCCTCAAGCATGGCCGCCGCATATGGGCCATAGGCCGCCAGCGCTGACGGGCTGTAGCGATTCGGATTCGCGGCACGATCTTTCTCGGTTGCCGCGACCATGGCCGCGATGCGCTTCGGCGTAATGGTCCAGGTGTCTTTGCTGCCCTTCTCAATCCCGTGCCGGCCCATAGTGTAAAGGTTGCTGAGCAGGGTCTCGCGGTTGCGCGAGCCGTAGTCCACGACCGCCCGGTCGATTTGGATCATGTAGTCAATCGATTGGCGGTAGTGCCACGTCTGCGGTGCCACCGGCAGCGGCCAGTCGCCGGTCGGCAGTTGTTTGTCCGCCATCGCCGGGACCTGGATCGGAGTCGGGCTGCCGATGATCTCGGTGAGCAGGCCGATTTGGTTGCGGAAATACACCGCGGTGCGCATGCCGCCGTTCCACCAAGTCGAATAGGGCGCGGCGGAACGGCTCGCACCGCCACCCATTTCCTGCGCGACCAATCGGGCCTGCATCGCGGTGCCGACCTGCTCGATCCCAAGCGGAATGAGCGGGTCGAGATCGTAATTGAACGGATCGCGGAAGGGCGGGATGAAGACCACCGCGCCGAGCGGGCCGGTTTGGTGGACGTTGAGCATGATCTGCGGGTTCCACTCGATGAAAAGCACGCGGTTCTGATTCGCCGTTTCGATCATGTTGAACATGATCGAGTCGCGATTATTGTCGTGGCCGACATATTTGTGATAAAGCCGCGGCAAGTCATCCATCGTGCGCTTGAGCGGATCGGCGTTGTGCATATACCAGTTGGCGACGAGTTCGACGCCGTCGGGATTCGGCACTGGCATCAGCAGCACGACGTCGTCGAGGAACCGCATCGTCTCAGCGTCCGTGAGACTGACCATTTGGTAAACCATCTCGGCGAGACTCTGCGAATTCACCGTCTCCGTAGCGTGCAATCCGCCGTCGATCCAGACGACTGCCTTGCCTTCCTTCGCGAAAACCTTCGCTTCGTCGGGCGAGATGCGCGCCCGCGCCATCTTCTGTGAAACTTCCTTCCAGTGATCCAGCTTCTGGAGGTTGGCCGGCGAACTGATGATCGCCATGTATTGCGGCCGGCCTTCCTCGGTGTTGCCGATGCTGACGACTTTCAGGCGATCCGATTCCGTGGCCCATTTCTTCAGCATCGTCGAAATCTGGGTGTAGCTCGCCATCTTGTAGTCGTCGCCGATGGTGAACCCGATGATGTCTTTTTGCGGCGTAATCTTAGGCTGGGCCAAGCCGACGGTCACGCTGAGGCCGCAGAAAATGAGGCCGAATTTAAGGGGAGAACTGAGCCAATTGGAGATCATAGTTGTGAGGCGCGATTAAGAGCTGTCGAGATGGCTTGAGCAGAATCACTCTTCGCTAAATTCACTCCACACGTTGATCGTGAGAAGATTGTCGATCGAAGAGTCGGGGTGGCACGGAACTATCGTTGTGACCTAGCGTGACAAAACATTTCCGTTGGCATCCCCAAAGTCTAAGCGCCAAAATTCTTCGCATCGTCTTTCCTGCTGATCAAATCGCCACGACCATTTTCTTGGCGCATTCCCTGCTAAATTGTTATGCAACGAATCGTGTCTCGGCCACGTCTTCCTTATTGTCTCGTTTCCTCCTCCTTCTAATTAAATCTTCATCATGATCGACGGCAAAACCTGGTCAGACAAATTGCGCGCGGAAATCGGCAAGGCCGTCATCGGCAACGAGGAAATCATCGACCGGCTCTTCGTCGCGCTGCTCGCCAATGGCCACGTGCTGCTCGAAGGTTTGCCCGGCCTCGCCAAGACGCTCCTCGTGAAAACGCTCGGCAGCGCGCTCGGCATCGGCGGCGGTCGCGTGCAGTTTACCCCCGATTTACTTCCGAGCGATGTCGTCGGCACGATGATCTTCCAGCCGAAGACGGGCGAGTTCACGGCGCACAAAGGACCGATCTTCGCGCACCTCCTGCTCGTCGATGAGATCAACCGCGCGCCGGCCAAGGTGCAGAGCGCGCTGCTCGAGGGCATGCAGGAGCGGCAAGTCACCATCGGCGCGCACACCTATCCGTTGCCCAAACCGTTTTTCGTGATGGCGACGCAGAATCCCATCGAACAGGAAGGCACCTACCATCTGCCCGAGGCGCAGATGGACCGGTTTCTCTTCAAACTGTCGCTCGACTACCCGACCCGCGAAACGGAAATCGAACTCACCGAGCGCTGGGGCCAGATCACCAAACAGCCGGTCGTCGAGGCCGTCTCCTCCGGTGAAGAGTTGCTGGAGCTGCGCAAGCTCGTCGATCAGGTCTACGTCTCACCGGAAATCAAGGGTTACATCGTCTCCCTGGTGCGGGCCACGCGCGACTTCGCGAACCCGCCGGCCGGCACGCCGAAATATCTCACGTGGGGAGCCTCGCCCCGCGCCGTGCTTGCGCTTTATCAGGCGGGCAAGGCGACGGCGTGGCTGCGCGGCAGTGATCATGTCTCGCCCGATCACGTGCAGGAAATTTTCATCGACGCGATGCGACACCGCATGGGCCTCACCTATGAGGCGGAGGCAGACAAGGTGACGACCGAGCAGGTGCTGAAGCAGATTCTCGACAAAGAGACCGTCCCCGCTTTTGGCGGCCGCGCGGCGTGAGCGGCGCCGCCGGTCTCGCGCCATGAATCCGCGTCTCGTTTCTTCCTCGAAGCTGCTGCGCCGGCTGGAGTGGCGGCTGGAGCACGAGGTGGAAACTCAGCTCATCGGCGAATATTTTTCCGCCTTCCGCGGACGCGGCATGGAGTTCGACCAGGTCGTCAAATACGAATTTGGCGACGACATCCGCGACATCGACTGGAACGTCACCGCGCGCCTCGGCGAGCCCTACCGCAAGAAATTCATCGAGGAGCGCGAACTCGTCGTGCTGCTCGTGATCGAGGATTCGCTCTCGCTGCAATTCGGCTCCGGAGCGCGCACAAAACGCGAGGCGCTGTTCGAACTCGCTGCGCTCGTCATGCTGCTGGCCGCGCTCAACCGCGATGCCATCGGCGTCGTGCATGTCCAGCCCGGCGGCCATCGGATCGACGAGCGGGTGCGGGGGCGCAGCGCGGTGTTTCACGCCGCCACCGATTTGCTCGATCGGCCGGCGCCGGCGCTCACCGATACGCGCCCGCTCGAAACTCCGTGGGATCTGCTGACGGCCTCCGCGCCGAATCACAGCATGGTGATTGTGCTCGGCGATTTTCCCCCGCGCCTCATCCCGAAAGAGTGGAAATCGATCGTGCAGCGTTTCGTCCCCGTCGGTTTCCGCGTCGAGGATCCGTGGGAGCGCGCGCTGCCGGGCGACCAGCCACTCACCGCCTATGATCCAACGACTCATCGCGTCGTCGTCGTCGATCCGCGATCGAAAGTCCACCGTCAGGCCCACGCCGAATGGAAGGCGCAGCGCGATGCGACCTTCGCTCACTTGATTCCACGGCCGAAGGATCGGCTGGTGGTCACGCCCGACGAGTCGATGGTCGATGCGCTGGTGCATTTCTTCCACGCGCACATGGGCTCGGCGGCGCAAATCCGATGACGCTGGACGATTTTCTGCTCAAAAATCCGTGGTGGCTACTCACGCTGCTGGTGTTGCCGCTGGTAATGTGGCTGCGCCGCCGCCAGCCGGTCTCGGCGATCTTGGTGCCGTTTGCCGGAGCGTGGTGGAAGCCGACGCTGCTACCGCAGCCGGCGCGCTTGCCGGCATTCTTGTTGAGCGTGGGTCTGGTGTTGCTGGTGCTCGCGCTGGCCCGCCCACAGCGACTCGAAACCATCAGCGACCCGCGCCAAGAGGGACACGAGCTCATGCTCGCGATCGATCTTTCGGGCTCGATGCTCGCGGAAGATTTCGAAATCGCCGGCGAGCGCATCAGCCGGCTCGAAGTCATCAAGCCTGTTATCAAGGCCTTCATCAACAACCGGCCCAACGACCGCATCGGCCTCGTCGTCTTCGCCGGCAGAGCCTACACGCTCGCGCCGCCGACGTTCGATCACGCGTGGCTGGCGCAGCAAGTCGAGCGGCTGCGCATCGGGCTGATGGAGGACGGCACCGCGATCGGCGATGGTTTGGGCGTCGCGCTTTCGCGCCTGGAACATGCGAAGCCGGTGGCGGAAGGCACGGCGACGACGGGAAAAAATCCGCACGGGTTCATCATTTTGCTTTCGGACGGCGGCAACAACAAGGGGTTGTTGAAACCGAAGCAGTCAGCCGCGATTGCGAAGGCGCGGGGCATCACGGTTTACACGATCGGTGCCGGCAAGGATGGTTCCGCGCCCTACCCCATTTTCGACGAAATGGGCGCCAAGATCGGTTACCGGCGCATCCTCGCCGACCTCGATGAACCGGCGCTCAAGGACATCGCGGCCACGACCGGCGGACAATATTTTCGCGTCGACAACACCGAGGCCGTCACGACGTCGTTCAAGGCGATCGACGAGTCGGAGCGCACCCAATTCAAGGCACTGATCCGGCGACCGCGCGATTTGCACCTCTGGTTTGTCGCCGCCGGTTTGGGCCTTGTGGTGTGGAGTGCGGTGCTGGCCAGCGCGGCGGAACGAAGGGAGCTGCCCGCATGACGTTTGGTCATCCCCACGCCTTTTGGTTACTCGCGGTGGTGGCGGGCGGCGCGCTGCTCGAGCGGATGAAACGCGTGAAAAAATCGCTGGCGTGCCCGCGGATTCCTCGATTGCGCGCTCATGCGACGAGCATCGAGTTTCCAGCCGAAACGACGCACCGCGACTTCCGCTGGCGGATCTGGCTCGGCTGCGCTCTGCTCGTGGTGGCGCTCGCGAGCCCGCGGGCTGGATTCGTCCGCGAAGACGATGTGAAGCAGTCGCGCGAAGTGATCCTCGCGGTCGATCTTTCGCGCAGCATGCTTGCCCGCGACGTCAAACCCTCGCGCCTCGACCACGCGAAGTTGCTCGCCGCCGCCCTGATCGCCAAGTCGGCCGGCGATCGCTTCGGGCTCGTGCTGTTTTCGGCGACGGCGTATCTGCAACTTCCGCTCAGCGACGATTACGACATTCTGGCGGAAATGATCCCAAATCTGTCTCCCGAGTATTTTCCAGTGAGCGGCACCAACTACGGCGCGATGCTGAGATCGGCGCTCACAGCCTTCAGCACGAAGGGCGAGACCGAGCGTTTTCTCGTCGTGCTGAGCGACGGCGAAGCGTTTGACCAAGAGTGGAAGAGCAGCGTCGCGGAACTCAAACAGCGCAACATCCACGTCATCGGCCTCGGCGTCGGCACGCCCAGCGGCGGGTTGATTCCCGACGGCAACCGCGCCGTGCGCGATAGCAACGGCCTCGAAGTGCTCACCCGTCTCGAGCCCGCCACGCTTCAGGAACTCGCCACCGCGACCGGCGGCAGCTACCGGCGCGCCGACTCGTATGTGGACATCACCGCTCTGCTCAAGGCCACCGCGACCGCGAGCCCCGACAGCGACGGCTCCAAAATCGACGCGACGCGCCTCGTCGAGCGCTACCGCTGGGCGCTTATGCCGGCATTCATCTTTCTGGCGCTGAGTTTCTGGCGGGATTTTCCAGTGCATCCCTCGCAGCGCGTCGTCAACCTGCCCACGACGAACTCGCAGGCGAGACGGACAGTGCGCGCGAGTGCCGCCGCCGCGACTCTCGTGGTCGCCGCGCTTCTGTTCGCGCCGCATCTTCGCAGTCAGGACGCAGGCGATGAAAAAGGCAGCGAGTATAACGAAGCAGACGCGGGGTCCCCAATGCAGATGACCGCGAAACTCGTCAGTCAGCGCATTACCGGAATGCTCGCGAGTCCCGCGCCCAACGCCAACGACTGCGTGTCACTCGTCATCGATATCGTGAATTACTGCGAGCAAATGCACCGCGCCCGGCTGCGGTTCCCGGCGTCGATCATCGACGACGCGCTGAAGGCGGTCGACTGGGGCGAAAAACTGGAGCCGCAAGGCGGAGACTGGCCGAAGCTCCGCCAGAATCTGGACGACCTACTCCGCGCCAACACCGCCCCGTGGAAAACCGCGCGGCCCGATGCCGCGGGCAAGGTAGCGATGAAGCTCGGCTACGAGGAAGGCACCGAAATGAAGAACGACCGCCGGGCTTCCCGCGACGGCCCGGTGGAGGAAATCACCAACGCCGCCGATCTCGCGTTGCCCTTGCTCAAGCTCGAACAGGTGCGCCGTCAGGACCAACCCGCCCGACTTTTCCAAATGCTCGAAGGCAAGAAGGGCCAGCTCCCATTACCGACCTCGCCGCAATGGTAATCCAACCGATCGTGAAATTTTCGCTCCTCAGTTTTGTTCTCGCCGCCACGCTTGTCACCACGTTGCGCGCGCAACCCGAACCGGCCGTCGCTCCTGAGCCGTTGGTGGGCGGCGTCCCGCTCCGCGAAGTCGCGCAATCGAAGATCGAGACGCCGGCGGAGACGCACTGGGTCGGCGAACTTTTTCCGCTCACGCATCGAGTGACCATCGCCCGTCGCGCCTATGGTTCGGTCACGACCGATTTCGACTGGGCACCCGACGATCTGATTTTTGAGGAATGGTCCGCGCCCGCCCGCAGTCAGTCGGGAGACAGCGAGGTGCTTACCCAGACGACGCGCGCCTACACGAAGACCGCTGGAGCGATCCGGCTGCCCAACACCACCCAAAAAATTTCACTCGTGACGCTGGTGGCGGGCGACCGGACAGCGATCACCGACAATTATACGATTACCACCGTGGCGCCGCTGCTGCGGGTGCGCGATTTGCCGACGCCGGCACCCTCGGCCTTTACCGGCGCAGTCGGCGACTTCACGCTGGAGTCGCGGGTCACCTCGACGGACGTCAGTGTGGGCGACTCCGTCACGTGGACGCTGGAGTTGCGCGGCACCGGCAACTGGCCCGAAATCACCCGCCTGCCGGCGCGCGTCGTCGCGAAAGATTTTCAAGACGTGGCGCCGGTTTTGAAACGCGAATTCAAGCCCGGGGCGCTGTTCGACGGCGCGCTCACGGAAGACGTGCTGCTCGTCCCCACCAAAACCGGCAGCTATCAACTCGGCCCCGTCCGCTTCGTCTTCTTCGATCCGAAGGAAGGCAAATACCAGCTCTTCACCACCGAAACTTTCACGCTCAACGTCAGCGAACGCCCCGGCGGAGCCAAAGCGGCAGCCGAACATCAAGGCTCGAACCCGGCGTCGAAAGACGGGCGCACCTCGGTGCCGACCGCGCCGCCGCTACTCCCGCTCGATCCGTTGCCTGCCAGCTGGCTGGGCGCGCGGCCACTTTCGCCCAGCGTGCTCGAAAACAGCCTTCTGTTCGCCCTGGGAGCGATCGTGGTGTGCTGGCTGCGGCTCGCGCGGCAACGCAGCCAACTCACCGATCCGCTGCACGCGCGACGGCAGGCGCGAGCGGAACTGGTCACGACGTTGCAGGCACTCGCAAACGCCACCCTCGCGCCCGAGGAAACCCGTCGCCTCGTCTTCGCCTGGCAGAAAAACACCGCGGCGCTCGCCGGCATCACTTCCGCGATGCCGACCGCAGTGAAAATCGCCCGGGCGCTCGAAGGCGAAAACTACCGTGCCGCCGATTCCGCGTGGGTCGTGTTGTGGCGCGAGGCCAACCGCGCGCTCTACGGCGAATTTCCTGTGCTGCCCGCTGACTGGGTGCGCCGGGCGAACGGCGCGCTCGCCACGATTCACGTTGCCCGCGTGCCGATCCACGCGCTGTTCCTGCGCCACAATCTCCTGCCGCGGGCGACGCTGTTCGCGTTGGCGCTCCTGCCGCTCGCGCTGCGGGCGAGTCCGCTCGAGGATTATCAAAAAGGCGAATTCGCCGCCGCGGAAAAAGGCTGGCGCCAGATCGTGGCCGCAAGCCCGCTCGACGCCCATCTCCGCTACAACCTCGCGCTCGCCGCCGCGCAGCAAAACCACTGGTCAGAATCGCTGGCGCATTCGCTGGCGGCCTTCTGTCTCGCCCCGCGCGACCCATCGATTCGCTGGCAGTTCGCGCTGAGCCTCGAACGCTCGGGCATTGAAAGCCCCGCGTTCAGCGGCTTCGTCAACGGCGGCGTGAAATACAAAATCGCGCGCTCATTTTCTCCCGTCGAATGGTCGCTCATCGGCAGCTCCTCCGCCCTCGCGACCGCGCTGGCGGCGAGCGTTCTTCTCGTAGGATTCTATCACCGTCGCAGCCGAGCCTACCGGTGGATCGCCGGCGCCATCGCGGTTGCGGCCGCCGTTGCCACGATTTCGGCCGTGGTCAGCCTGCGTTGTTATGGCCCGCTCGCGGAACGCTCGACCGCGATCGTCTCGCGCAACGTCCTGCTCTGTTCCGTTCCGACGGAAATCGACACCACGCAAAAAACCGTCCCGCTCCCCGCTGGCTCGCTCGCGCGGATCGATCGGACGTTTCTCGGTTGGAGCCGCCTCGTCTTCGCCAACGGCCAGACGGGCTGGGTGCGCACCGACTGGGTGACCGCCATCTACGACTGACTCGCGCCGATCGAGGCGGCAGTTCGCGGAGGCGACCGACGCCGGCTGCGCTTTGCAACACGCCGAAAATCCTTCAGCGTGCCACGCGTGCCTCTCGCCACCGCCCTCTTCGACTACGAACTCCCGCCGCGCCTCATCGCGCAGAATCCCGCCGCTCGCCGCGATCAGTCGCGCCTCCTCGTCGTCGACCGGGCCGCCCACACCGTCGCGCACCATACCTTCTCCGATCTTCCGCAGTTTCTGCGTAGGGGTGACACCCTCGTTCGCAACAACGCCGCCGTCCTCCCTGCCCGCCTTCACGCCCGGAGGCCGACCGGCGGCCACGTCGAATGCTTCCTGTTGCGCCCGACGAACGGCAACCAAACCTGGCGCTGTCTGATCAAACCGGGAAAAAAGCTTTTACCCGGTTCGACCTTCGCACACGCGGACAGCGCTTTCACCGGCGAAATCGTGGCCAAGGAACCCGATGGCTCCGCGCACGTCCGCTTCACGACTCCCGGCAACGAACCGATCGCCGCCGTCGCCAACCGCCTCGGCGAGGTCCCACTACCGCCCTACATTGGGCGCCCCGACGATTCGCACCGCGCCGAAGATCTCGCGCGCTATCAAACCGTCTACGCCGATCGCGCGCGCCAAGTCGCCGTCGCCGCACCGACCGCCGGCCTGCATTTCACGCCGGAACTGCTCGCCACCCTCGCCGCGCAAGGCGTCGGCACCGCGGACGTCACTCTGCACGTCGGCCTCGGCACATTCAAACCGATCTCCACCGACACGATCGAAGCGCACGCGATTCACCGCGAGATCTACGAACTGCCCGTCGCCACCCAGCGCGCGCTCTTTCCGCCGGTGGCAGGCCGACGCATCGCGGTCGGCACCACCACTGTGCGCAGCGTCGAACATTTCTTGTCGATCCACTCCGAGCCCACCGACACACCGCATCTCGCCGAGGCCGACACGTTTATCTACCCGCCGCGCACCTTCCGCGGCATCGATGCACTCATCACCAATTTTCACCAACCGCGCTCGACCCTCCTCTGCCTTGTCGCCGCCTTTCTGGCGCCTGGTTCGAGTGACGGCATCGCGTGGGTGCGCGAAATCTACGCCAAAGCCATCGCCCTCGATTACCGTTTTTTCAGTTACGGCGATGCGATGTTGATCCTCTGAGTGACGACGGAAAAATTAAATGTAATCTTTCTAGTTGCATTTAATTCAATCCTGCGTCCTTTCCGCCACGTCTCATTCATCCACGCATGCACACTTCATCTTAACCTATGAAAAATCGTCTCCACCTCCTCGCCCTCGCCACGCTCGCGCTTGGCCTTATCTCCCGCGCCTCCGCCGCGGTCGAAACTTACGACATTGATTCCGTCCACTCCTCGGTCGCGTTCAGCGTCCGTCACTTCGTCAGCAAAGTGCCTGGTTCCTTCACCAAGTTTGCCGGCACCATCACCGTCGATCGCGCCAACCTCGCCAACAGCTCCGTCACCGCTACCATCGAGGTCGGCTCCGTGAGCACGGCGAACGAAGCCCGCGAAAAGCATCTCAAGTCGCCCGACTTTTTCGATGCCGAGAAATTCGCGACCATCACCTTCACGAGCAAAGCCTGGAAAGCCACCGGCGAAAACACCTTCGATGTGACCGGCGATCTCACGATCCACGGCGTCACGAAGGAAGTCGTGCTCAAGGTTACATCGCTCGGTTTTGCTCCCGGCATGAGAGGGGCGCAGCTCGCCGGCTTCGAAGCGACTACCGCGATCAAGCGGAGCGATTTTGGCGTCAACGGTCCCGCGATGCTCGGCGCCGCCTTGGGCGACGATGTCGCCATCACCATCGGCGTCGAAGCCGACCTGAAGAAATAATCAGCCGCGTTTGTGCGAACTTCGAGGACGGCCCGCCAGGCCGTCCTTTCTTTTTCACTCCAATCACCCCATACTCGCACCGCGCATGACCGCCGATGAACTCCAGACGCTGATCGAGGACGCCACCGCCGACTATGCGCTCGGCGATAGCGCCGTCGCTCTCGCGAAACTCAGCCGCGCCACCGCGGCCGCGCCGGATTCCTTCGAAGCCTGGCACGCACTCGCCGAGGTGAATTTTTCACTGCGGTCGCTCGATGCCGCGCTCGCCGCCGGCGAACGCGCTCATGCCCTCCGCCCCAACGATCTTTTCATCAACACCACCCTCTCCCGGATCTGGATGGAGCGGGGCGACAAGGCCCGCGCCGAGCATTTTGGCGCGCAGGCGAAAATCGCTGACTGGAAGGAACAGTTGAAAAGCCCACCCTCGTCGTAGGCCGACGGCCGCGGTCGGCATGGGTCGCTGACGCCCGTTGACACGACTCGCACGACCCCGGTAATTTCCCCGGTCTATGGAGACGCCGGCCTATGTGTTGGAGTTCGAAAAACCCCTGCGCGAGCTGGGCAAACAGCTTGACGAACTCCGCCAGCAATCGATCGAGACCAACGTCGATCTCGTCACGGAAATCTTCGCCATCGAGGGCAAAATCGCGTCCATGCGCCGCGACATCTACTCGAACCTCACCCCGTGGCAGAAAGTCCAGATCGCCCGCCACCCGAAGCGGCCCTATGCGCTCGATTACATCCGCCTCATCTGTGAAAATTTCCAGGAGTTGCACGGTGATCGCCAGTTTAAGGACGATCAGGCGCTCATCGGTGGCACCGCGTTTTTCAAGGGTGCGGCCGTCATGGTTGTCGCCCAGCAAAAAGGCCGCGATCCGAAGGAGCGCATCGCGCGGAATTTTGGCATGGCCCAGCCCGAAGGCTACCGGAAGGCGCTCCGTCTGATGAAGCTCGCCGAGAAGTTTTCCATCCCGGTCCTTACTTTTATCGACACGCCTGGCGCGTTTCCCGGCATCGAGTCCGAAGCGCGGCACGTCTCCGAAGCCATCGCCGTGAACCTCCGCGAAATGGCGATGCTGCGCACCCCGACGATCTCCGTCGTCGTCGGTGAAGGCGGCTCCGGCGGCGCGCTCGGCATCGGCGTGACGGATCGCGTGCTCATTTTCGAAAACAGCTACTATTCCGTGATCTCGCCTGAGGGCTGCGCAGCCATCCTGTGGAAAGACAGCGCGAAAGCTCCGGCGGCCGCCGAGGCGCTGAAAGTCAGCGCCAATCACCTCGAGAAACTCGGCGTGGTCGATGAAATCATCCCCGAGCCACTCGGCGGCGCGCACAACGATCCGAAACAGGCCGCCGATGCGCTCAGCTACGCGCTTCAAAAACATCTCAACGACCTCCGCGCCCTCGGCACCGATCAACTCGTCGACGCGCGTTATGAGCGCTACCGGCATTTTGGGGTGTTTGAAGAAGCCGGCTCCGTGCGGAGCTGATTTCGTAGGCAAGCGCCCCCCCAACGGGCCCAGCCGGCTGCCTACCGCCGCACCGTCAGCAGTTCGATCTTTTCGGCATGTGCCATCGAGGCGCCGATTTCGACGAGCGCGCCAGACAGCCGCACGTCTTCCGTCGCGACTTCGAAGCGCCGCGGCATCCCGTCGAGAAATTTTGCGACGACCGGTTTCACGTCGCGACCAAGCACACTCGCGTAGGGGCCGGACATGCCGACGTCACAAATGAACGCCGTGCCTTTCGGCAGCACCTGCGCATCCGCGGTCGGCACGTGGGTGTGCGTGCCGAGCACGGCGCTCACCCGGCCATCGAGGTGCCAGCCGAGCGCCTGTTTCTCCGACGTCGCCTCGGCGTGGATTTCGACGATGATCGCGTCGGCTTGCTGGCGCAGTTGCTCAATCATCCGATCAGCACAGAGGAAGGGGCAGTCGGCCTTCGTGTTGTTCATGTAGGTGCGGCCAAGCACGGTAAAGACGGCGACACGAAAGCCCCGCTTCTCGATAATGAGGTGGTCGCGGCCGGGATTTGATGGGGGTAGATTCGCGGGGCGACACACACCCTCCATCTGCCCGATTTCGTTTTCCCAACCGCGCTGATCCCAGACGTGGTCGCCGAGGGTGATCGCATCGACTCCGCTCTCGAGAATCGACTTGGCAATGGAGCCGGTGATGCCCGCGCCGGCGGCGGAATTCTCACCATTGGCGATGACGAAATCGATGCCGTGCTCGCGACGCAGCTTCGGCACCTGCTCGCTCACGATGTCGCGGCCGGGCCGGCCCACGATGTCGCCGATGAAGAGGAGCTTAAGCATGAGGGCAAATTGCGCGGCCCGGCGCGCCCCGCCAAACCTATTCCGAAGCTTGCCAGTGAGGCGGTGGGACGCTTCTGCTAGCGGGCTTTTCCGCCAAAGCCATCGCCATGAAAAAAGACACCACCTCCCCCGCCGCGTTTCCCCAGGCCGAGATCGGCCGCGAAATGAAGGGTGCCGACGCCGTCGTCGAGTGCCTGACCCGCGAAGGCGTCGATGTGATTTTTGCCTATCCCGGCGGCGCGTCGCAGGAACTCCATCAGGCGCTCGCCCGCACCGACAAAATTCGCGTCATCCTCCCGCGCCATGAGCAGGGCGGCTCGTTTGCCGCCGAAGGCTACGCACGCGTCACCGGCAAGGTCGGCGTGTGCATGGCCACCAGCGGCCCTGGCGCCACCAATCTCGTCTCCGCCATCGCCGACGCCTACATGGACTCGATCCCGCTGGTCGCGATCACCGGGCAGGTGTTCTCGAAATACATCGGCAAGATGGCGTTTCAGGAGACGGATTTCTACGGCATGACGCTGCCAATCGTGAAGCACTCCTACCTCGTGATGGACGTCCACGAGCTTCCGAAGATTTTCAAGGAAGCCTTCCACCTTGCGCGCAGCGGCCGCCCTGGCCCCGTTGTCATCGACATTCCGAAGGACGTGCAGCAGGCGAAATTTCAGCCGGTGTTTCCCGCGACGGTGGAGTTCCGATCCAGCTACGCGACCGCCACGCAGCACGCCAGCGACGACCAACTCAAGCACGTGCTCGCGCTCATCGCCGAGGCGAAGCGACCCGTGCTCTACGCCGGCGGTGGCATCATCTCCGCCGAGGCGCATGCCGATCTGAAGGCGTTTGCCGAAAAAACCAACGTCCCCGTCGCCACCACGCTGATGGGGTTGGGCGCGTTTCCCGAGACGCATCCGCTCTCGATGCAATGGTTCGGCATGCACGGGTCCGCCTACGGTAACTGGGCCGTCGACCAGAGCGACCTGCTGCTCTGCTTCGGCGCGCGCTTCGACGACCGCATCACCGGCGACACCGGAAAATTCGCCGCCGGCGCAAAGATCGTCCACATCGACATCGACGCCTCCGAGCTCAACAAAAACAAGCGCGTCCAGTTCCCGATCATCAGCGACATCAAGCACGCGCTCACGCGCCTCAATGCGCTGGCCGCCGCGCACAAATTCACGCCCCCCGACACCAAGGAATGGCACGCCCAGATCGCGAAGTGGAAAAAGGAAACGCCGTTCCGCTACGACGAGAGCAAGCACATCGTCCCGCAGGAGGCCGTGCAGGCGCTCTACGAACTCACGCACGGCGATGCCATCGTCGTGACCGGCGTCGGCCAGCACCAGATGTGGGCCGCGCAATTCTACCGCTTCAACGAACCGCGCCGCTACATCAGTTCCCTCGGCCTCGGCGCGATGGGCTTCGGTTATCCCGCCGCGCTCGGCGCCAAAGTCGCCCGTCCCGACAAGCAGGTCATCGACATCGACGGCGACGGCTCGTTCATGATGAACATTCAGGAACTCGCCACCGCCCACATCGAAAAAATTGCCGCAAAGGCGATGATTCTGAACAACCAGCACCTCGGCATGGTCGTGCAATGGGAAGATCGCTTCTACGGCAGTGTCCGCGGCAACACGATCCTCGGCGACGAATCGAACGTCGGCGGCCCCGAAAATCTCGCCGGCCTCTACCCCGACTTCGTGAAGATCGCCGAGGGCTTCGGCGTGAAGGGCCGGCGTGTCCATGAGAAGAGCGAGCTCAAATCCGCGATTCAGGAGATGCTCGACTGCGACGGCCCGTTCGTCCTCGACGTCATCGTGCCCTACACCGAGCACGTGCTGCCAATGATTCCAGCCGGCCGCACCGTGAAGGACATGATCCTGAAGTAAACACCGGCACGCCGTGGCGTGCGGCAGCGACCCTCAAGCCCGGGCAATCCGCCCGGGTTTTTTTATCGCGCATCCGCGCCAACGCCCGTGCGTCGTGCAGGTGTCCATGAACAAAATTTCGCGTTTCCCGCTTCTCAGCCTGCTGGTGTCGGCGGCGATGACGTCAGCGCTTGCCGCCACGCCTGATGCCATCGTCGCGACCGACGACTCCGCCCAATACAAGACCGTCCGCGCCGCCATTGATGCCGCTCCCCAAATCACGCATGCCGGCCGGCATTGGACGATCTTCGTGAAGGCCGGGACTTATCGCGAACTAGTCTACATCCAACGCGAAAAGCGCTTCATCTCCGTAGTCGGCGAGAACGCTGAGACGACGAAAATCACGTTTGATCTCTTCAACGATTTTCCGGCGCCGGACGGCAAGCCCATCGCGACGTATCGCACGCCCACGGTGATGCTCGATGCCGATGACTTCACCTTCGAGAATATCACGCTGGAAAATTCCGCCGGTCGCAAAGGCCAGGCGCTCGCCATCCGGATCGACGGTGACCGCGATGTGTTCCGCCACGTCCGTTTTCTCGGGTGGCAGGATACGATCCTGACGAACCGCGGCCGCCACTATTTTGAAGATTGTTATATCGTCGGCGCGACCGATTTCATCTTTGGCGGCGGGACCGCGTTTTTCGAGCGTTGCCACATTCACTGCGCCGGCAACGGCTACATCACGGCCGCGTCGACACCGGATTTCCAAGCGTACGGCTACGTTTTCTCGCACTGCACAATCACGGGAGAGACTCCGGAAGTGCAGACTTACCTCGGTCGACCGTGGCGCGACTACGCACAGACAATTTTTCTGAACACCGAGATGTCCACCGTCGTGAAACCCGAAGGCTGGAATAACTGGGGCAAAGCCTACGCCGAAAAAGTCGCGCGCTACGCCGAGTTTAACAGCACCGGTCCCGGCGCCAACTCCGCCAAGCGCGTCGCCTGGTCGAAGCAACTCACCACCGCTGATGCCGCGGCCTACGCTGTCGAAAAAGTTCTCGCCGGCTCCGACGGCTGGAACCCGACAAAATAATCTTCGACCACCATCATGCGCCCCATTGCGATCGCTTTCTTCACTGCGCTCGTCGGGATTTCTGCCGCAGCTCCGGCCCAGCCGGCGGCTCTACCTTTCACGCCCGACCTCACGGTGGCCGCCGACGGCTCGGGGGATTTTAAGTCAGTGCAGGAAGCGGTAGCCTCGATTCCACGCGACAATCGCGAACGCCGCTTCGTCTTCGTGAAGGATGGCGTTTATCACGAGAAGGTTCGCGTCGACACCAACTACCTCACCCTCCGCGGCCAAAGCCGTGCCGGCACAAGGATAGAGTTCGCGCAAGCGATGAACGACTACCGCGGCGCGCAGCGCGACAACCTCGGCTCGGCCGTGCTCAACATCAACGGCGACGACTTTGTCCTCGAAAATCTCACCGTGCAGAACACCCACGGCGTCATCGGCACCCACGCGTTTGCCATCTATGGCCGCGGTGACCGCACGGTCATTCAGGATTGCGACGTGCTCAGTCAGGGCAACGACACGCTTTCGCTCTGGCGCACCGGCAACGGCCAGTTTTCCGAGGACGCCATCGCCCATACGAGCCCCAATGGACGCTACTACCACGCGCGTCTCAAGGTCTGCGGTTCGGTCGATTTCATCTGCCCGCGCGGTTGGTGCTACATGACCGAGTGTGATCTTTTTGAGGTCAATCCGCGCGCCGAGGCCGCCATGTGGCACGATGGCAGTCGCGATCAGGACATGAAATTTGTCATCACGCGCAGCCGTTTCGACGGCGTCGAAGGTTGGCGGTTCGCGCGCCATCACCACGATGCGATGCTGGTTCTCCTCGACTGCACGTTTTCCAAAACCATGCGCGACCAGCAGCCGAAACGCGTCATTTATCCGCTCAGCGGCCAAGCAACACCCGCCGACACGAAGAAAAACAAGGACGCTGATCCCACCAACATCTGGGGCGAACGCTTCTACTTCGCCAACTGCCACCGGGACAGCGGCGATTTTGCGTGGTTTAAGGACAACCTCTCGACGGCTCCCAACTCTCCCATTCCTGCGCAAGTCACCGCCAAGTGGACCTTCGCCGGAAAATGGGATCCGGAAAACGCCACCGGTCCGGCGGTAAGAAATATCTCCGCGCTTGGAAATTCATTCACCGTCACTTTCGGCGAAAATGTGACGGTCAAAGGTCACCCGCGACTCGCATTGCGCGACGGCACCTTCGCCGACTACGCACGTGGCAGCGGCACAGACACCCTCACCTTCACGGCACCGTCGATTAACAGCCCGGTCGCCAGACTCGAGTTTGCCGGCGGTTCGATCCTCGCCACTGAGGCGGCAGCGACGTTGCGACTGGCCTCCGTCACGCTACCCTAAATTCTTTGAAACCCTACCTCTGCCTCCTCGTCGCCGCGCTCGTCGCGTCGGCCACCGTCCCTGCTTTCTCCCAATCGCCGAGACTTCCCGCCTTCCCTGGTGCTGAAGGTTTCGGCGCCACCACGCCCGGCGGTCGGGGCGGCCGCGTGATTTTTGTCACCAATCTGGACAATGCCGGCCCCGGGAGCTTTCGCGCCGCCTGCGAAGCCGACGGACGGCGTACCGTGATCTTTCGGGTGGCCGGCACGATCGCGTTGAGGAAGCCCATCATTGTGCGTAATCCGTTTCTGACTATTGCAGGCCAGAGTGCGCCGGGCGACGGGATTTGCTTGCGGGATGATTATTTTGGCATCGCCACGCACGATGTCATCGTGCGCTACCTGCGCAGCCGATTGGGCGATGTCAGCGCACAGGAGCAAGATTGCATCGACCTACTCAACGGAGCGCACGACTGCATCCTCGACCACTGCTCAGCCACCTGGTCTATCGACGAGTGCCTTTCGACGTCGGGCAACGATCAGAATTGCACCATCCAGTGGTGCCTCATCGGTGAGTCGCTCAACCACAGCAAGCACGCCAAGGGAGCCCACGGTTACGGCTCGCTCGCCCGCGCCAACGGCCCGATGTCGTGGCACCACAATCTCTGGATCCACAATGATGCCCGCAATCCGCGTCTCGGCGATGCCTACGACCGGCCGCCGTCGCCGACCTTCGACGTGCGCAACAATGTCATCTACGATTTTGGCGGAACTGCTTCCGGCCTCACGCAGGGCCATTGGAACGCCAATTACGTCGGCAACTACCTCCGCCCCGGCCCGAGCAGCACGGCAAAATTCCCGATCCACATCGGCAACAAACCAGCCAACTCGAACATCACGTTTTATCTCAGCGGCAATATTTTCGAAGGGAACGACGAACTGACGGCGGACAACCGCAAGTTCATCGACGCCTATGAAATCGATGGCAAGAAGCAGGTCAGCGTGGTCGCCACGCCGTTCGCCATGGCGCCCGTCACGACGGTGCCAGCCCAAGAGGCGCTCGAACTCGTTCTCGCCAGCGTGGGTGCGTCGCTACCCGTGCGCGACGCAGTGGACTCGCGCCTCGTGAACGATGTGCGCACACATGGCGGCCACCTCATCAATTCGCAGGCCGAAGTCGGCGGCTGGCCCAAGCTAAAAGCCGGCTCGCTGCCGATCGACTCCGACCGCGACGGCATTCCCGACGCATGGGAAACGAGCCACGGTCTCGACCCAAAAAATTCCTCCGACGCGAACGGCGTCAGCGCCAGTGGCTACACGCACTTGGAGGAATACCTCAACAGTCTCGAACCGTTCGAAAACCCATAGGCTCTTATCGCAACGAGCCCGTGAAGGCCGATTGAGATAAAGAGCCAATGAGGCCGCGCGAACAGCGAGTGCGGCCGTTAATCTCCGGAGTTGCACCGGACACAACGATCGCCGCGTCAGTTCGCGGCATCACCC
>CAIMFY010000018.1 GCA_903840415.1 uncultured Opitutia bacterium
CCGGGCTCGTGCCTGTCGCGCTGGCGGGGCGATGCCGCGAACTGACGCGGTGCTCATTGTGTCCGGTGCAAACCCGGAGATTAACGGCCGCACTCGCTGTTCGCGCGGCCTCATTGGCTCTTTATCTCAAACCGCCTTCACGGGCTCGCTGTGATAAAAGCCTATGGTTTTTCGAACGGTAGAGCGACCGGCGCAGCGCCGGGTCGGACTTCGGATCGTCGCGAGGAAGCTCGCGGGCAAAATCGGACAGCGGTTTAGTTACCGGCAGCAGCGCGAACGCGCGCTTGATCAACGATGGCAAGCAAGGCGGCGAAGTCTTCGTCGCGGGTGCGGCTTTCGATCACGGAGTCGAATTTATGCGCCTCGCGCAGTTCGCGTTCGGCCGTCTTCATGCGCCCGGCAATCTCGTTTTCGTTGTCCTTCGCCCGCGTGCGCATCCGTGCGATCAGCCGCTCACGATCGACAACGATGAACACTGTCGTCATCGCGCGAGCGAGCACCGGGTCGCTCTTCGCGGCGCGGCGAAAACTTTCCACGCCCTGCACGTCGACGCTGATGATAAGACTTTGCCCGCGTCCCAGCGGCTCGAGCACACTGGACTTCAGCGTGCCATAGAGCCGGTCGTGTTTGTCGCCGTGCACCAGCGCCCATTCCAGAAAATCACCGGCGTCGGTTCGACGTTTGAATTCTTCCGGCGAGAAAAAGTGATAGTGCACGCCGTTGATTTCGCCGTCGCGCGGCGAACGAGTCGTGGTGGTGACGACGCGGCCAAACGCCGGCACTTCGGTGACGAGCCGGTCGCACAGCGTGCTTTTTCCCGAGCCGGCGGGGCCGGCAATCACGAGCAGCACGGGTGGCGGAGGCATCGGCTCAGTAGGTGAAGGCCACGCCGCAAAGCAGCAATCCGTATCCTGCGAGTGCGCCGCCGACGGTGCGCGCGCGCCCTGGCCGCGCAAACAGCCACGCGATGAAATCGCGCAGCCGGTAGGGTTGCGCACCGAGCCAAATGGCCAGTGCGATGGCGACGTAGACAGCGGCGACCATCAGTTTTCGTTGCTGCGGCTCCTCCATGTAGGCGGCGTCGAGCAGTGGCATCGCACCCATCAGGACCAGCACACACGCCCCGCGCACCGCGAGAAAATCCGGCACGCACGAAAACGACAGCACGGCGATCACGGCAAAAGCAAAAAAAAGCAAAACGTGGTAATCGCCGAAATCCGCCGCCGAAAGATGCCAGATCGCATTGAGAAACCACGCGGCCCCGGCGCTAAAAAAGACATAAGCCGCCACCGTGGAGCGAGGAAAAGCTTTCAGCGCCGCGGCGTAACCAGAGTGATTAAGCAACAGCGGCCCGCCGAGCGCGAGGAGCAGCAGGCCAGGAATCAGAGTGGCGACAGTCAGGGACATTGGAAAGAGCGAGAGTTGAGGGTTGAGGGTTTAGTGTCCAGCCGCGGATGCGCGAGGCGTTGATTCTCTCAACTCTCAGCGCTCAACCATTGACTCCGGCGAGCTCCAGCGCGCCGTAAAGGGTGCTGACGCTCGCGCGTTCGATTTTAAGAGGCACGAGTTGACCCGTGAGGCGCGGCTCGGCTTCGAAGATGCACACGCGGTTGCCCCGCGTGCGGCCGGTGAAGCGCTCGCCGGTTTTGTCAGGGCCGTCGACAAGCACCTCTTCGACCCGCCCGATGAGCTTGGCCGTGCGGCGCAGGGAATTTTGCTGGAGGACGTCGAGCAGGATTTGATTGCGGCGTTCTTTCACCTCGTCGGGCACTTGTTGCGCCAGCGTGGCGGCAGGCGTGCCGGTGCGGATCGAATACTTGAAAATGTAGGCCATATCGAAGTCGCACGCAGCGAACAGGTCGCGCGTCTGCTCGAAATCCGCGTCGGTTTCGCCAGGAAATCCCACAATCACGTCAGTGGAAAAATACATGTCGGGCCGCACCGCTCGCAGCGCCTCGACGATTTCGCGGTAGCGATCGCGGGTGTAGGGCCGGTTCATCGCGCGGAGAATGCGATCGCTGCCGGACTGCATCGGCAGGTGCACGTAGCCGCAAAGTTTTTCGAGCCGGCCATAGGCGGCCACGAGATCGTCCCGGAAGCCGCGCGGGTGCGGTGAGGTGAAGCGGATGCGCGCAATGCCATCGATGGCGTGGACGCGCTCCAGCAACTGCACAAACGGCGTCACGCCGTCGGTATGAGCATAATCGCGGCGGCCGTAGCTCGTGACAATTTGCCCGAGCAGTGTGATTTCGCGCACGCCGCGTTCGGCGAGCGCGCGGCACTCGGCGACGATTTCGTCCATTGGACGCGAGCGTTCGTCGCCCCGCGTTTTCGGGACGATGCAGAAGGAGCAATCCATGTTGCAGCCCTGCTGGATCGAAACGAACGCCGTGACCTGCCGCTCCGCCAGCGCGTGATCCTTGATCGTGTTTTGCGAGCCGGTTTCCTCGCCGATATCGACCAGCGTCTCGCCGATGGGCGCACCGGCCTCGCGGGCGGCGCGGAGATTGTCGAGGTAGCCGGGGACTTGGTGGAACTTCTGCGTGCCGATGATGAGATCGACATCGGGCAACTGATCGAGCAGCGCGGCACCGCGATTTTGGGCCATGCAGCCGAGAATCCCGAGGACGAAGTCGGGTTGGGATTTTTTGCGGTGCTGAAGATTGGCCGCCTTGCCGATGGCTTTTTGCTCGGCGGCGTCGCGCACGCTGCAGGTGTTGAGCAGGAGGATGTCGCAGTCGTCCTCGTCGGGCACGATCCGGTAGCCGCGGGCGCGGAGCATCGCCGCGACAGCCTCGCTGTCGCGTTCGTTCATCTGGCACCCGTAGGTCTTGATGTGGACGCGGTTCAATTTCGGAAGGGTCTTGGTTACTGTCCGTGTCCGCCGGGTCAACGCGGTAAAACCTCCCCACCCAAGCTTGCGACGGCGTCTGAGCGCGCCACGCTGCGATGCAACGTTATGCGCCCGTTTTTTGCCGCCCTTCTTTTTCTGCTCGCTGGAATCGGGCGCGCCGCCGAGGTCGAAGCGATTGTGTTCGTCGCGGGCGATATGCACTCGGCCTATGATCGTATGGCGCAGTTTGTCGCGCGCATCGATCGGGTGCGGGCGGAAAATCCCGGCGTGCCGCTCGCGATCTTGATCGATGGCGACACGTTTGAACTGGGCAACGCTGTCGCCCGTCGCAGCGAGGGCGCGGTGGAGTTTGCGCTCTTCGCTGCGCTCGCGCAACGGGCGCCGACCGTGCTCAACCTCGGCAACCACGAGCCGGAATTCTTCGACCTGACGGAAACCGTCTCCCGCGTGCGCGCTACCGGCGTCGCCGTGGTGGGCGGCAACGTGCGCGATCGCGCGACCGGAAAAGTTTTCGCCGATGCGTCGGTGCGCGTGAAACTCGGCGCGCGCGAAGCCACGGTGGTCGGCATCACCACGGATCGGCTCGCGACGTTTCGCGTGGCGGTGCGACCGACGCTTGATCTTTCGGATCCGGTGGTTTGGGCGAAACAGAATCTTCCTGCTCTGCTGCAGAATCAGCCGCTGCCAATTTTGCTGACGCATGTGGGAGTGAAGGCCGACCGCGCGATTCTGCCGCTGGTGCCGGATGGCACGCTCTTCGCCGGCGCTCACGATCACCTGCGTTTCGTGCATCACGAGGGCCGGACGGTTTATTTTCATTCGGGCAGTTGGACGGAATTTGTTTCGATCGCGCGGCTGCGGCCGACGGCAGCGGGGCCGAATTGGGAGGTCGAACAAGTGCGCCTCGCCGCCGATGATCCGGTGGACGAAGAACTCGCCCAGCTCATTCGTGCTACGCTGGCGCAGCAACTCACTTCGGCGGAGACCGTGGTCGTTGGTCACACGGCGCGTGCGCTCGGACCAACGGATGCGGCGACGTTTGTCGTCGAGGCGGCGCGCCAGGCTACCGGGGTCGATGCCGCCGCCATCGGCGGAACGACGTTTGGTGCCGGACTGCCGGCGGGCGACGTTTCACGTTTTGCGCTCGATGCGTGCGTGCGGTTCGACGGCGCACTCTTTGTAGGCGAAGTGACGGGCGCGCAGTTGCAGAAAATTTTGGCACACGCGAATCAGGGCCCCGACACGCCGTTCGCAGCGTGCGAAGGTGAAAACCTGATCGCCGTCGCGCCGACGTCGATCAATCCCGAGAAACGCTACCGCCTCGTCACGACGGACTGGGGCGCGCGCAACGCCAAGAACTATTTTGGCGATGCGGCGCCGGCGTTTGCCGAGCGTCCGGAGTTGAAATTGAAAGCCGCCGTGATCGCCGCACTTGCGCCGGCGAAATAACGTGAAACCGCGCGGGCTTCGCCTGATGGTCTGTTTCTCCGCGCTACCTGCGATCGCGCAGCAGCCCTCCGCACCTCCAGCGGTCGACGATCTCTATCAGATCGGCAAACAGCTTTTCGACCAACTCGCGCCGCCGGAGATCAAAGCGCAATATGAAATTCCCTCGAAGGAGCAGTGGGATGAGTTTGCTGCGCGACTTCAGCGCGCCCTGGAAAACGACGATCTGACTGCACTCGCCGCCTATGAGCCCGAAGCGCGCGCGGCGCTCATGGCGTTGCGGACGTTGCCGGGTTACGAGGATTACGCCGATTGGCTGGAGCAGCGGCTTGATGAAATTTCAGTTGCGCGCGATGTCACGACGCCACCGGGTCCGACAGCGAAACCGCTTCCGCCAGCTGCGCGGGGAATGCTGCCCTACTACGAGCTTTGGGTCGCGCGAGTGCGGACGCGGCCTGCACCGGCGCGGGCGGCGGAGATTATGCCACGGTTGCGTGCGGCGTTTGTCGCAGAAGGTGTGCCGCCGGAGCTCGCGTGGCTGGCAGAGGCGGAGTCGTCGCTGAATCCCGCCGCGCGCAGTCCGGCCGGCGCGAAGGGGTTGTTTCAATTCATGCCAAGCACGGCGCGAGGTCTCGGCCTCAGCACGTTTCTTCCGGACGATCGCACCGATCCGGAAAAATCCGCGCACGCCGCCGCGCGCTACTTGCGGATGTTGCACGGAAAATTCGGCGACTGGCCGCTCGCGCTGGCGGCCTACAACGCCGGCGAGGGCCGCGTCGGCCGCGAGTTGGCGGCGCGTCACGCGCATGATTTCGCCAGTATCGCGGGTTCGTTGCCGGCGGAGACGCGCATGTATGTCCCGAAAGTCTGTGCGCTAGTCGCGGTGCGCGCAGGCGTGCCGCCAGAGAAAATTCCGTGGCCCCGGAGCGATTAGCGCGGGCGTCTGGCAAATCTGTTCGCCAGCGGCAGCCGGAGCGTTTTGCTCGCGGGATGGGATTTTTCGATCGATTTTCTGGCAAGAAGACCGCTTCCGCCCCGGGCGAAAATCCGGCGCCGGCCACCGCACCTGTGACGCCGGCCGACGCGGTGCCACGGCTGGCGGCGGCGCGCGCGAAGCTCGAGGCGAAGGATTTGCCGGGCGCGCTCGCGATTTATGAGGAACTGCTGGCGGTCGCTGGCGATCGGGCTGATGTGCTCGTCGCCATTTCCGGTGATCTCGGGGCGCGGGGCCACGTGGCGCAGATTATCGAGTTCGTGGCGCCGCGTTACGATGCGGAGCGGCACGGGCCGGCGACGGGCATCAACTTGCTCCAGGCTTACCTCGTCACGCGCAACGCCGATGCGGCGCAGCACGTGCTCGACATCCTCTTCGCCCTCAACCGGCCCGAGCTCGAACAGCGGCTGCACGGTTTCTCCAATGCGATCGCGGAGATGATTCATGAGCGTCACGCGCCACTCGATCCGGGGGCGGTAGCTCAAATCGCCGAGGTGACGAAGATCGGTCTCATCACGATCAGTAAACCGATTTGGAGTTACGGACTTGAGGCGCTGGCGGCGCAGGTATTGCCGACGAAGGAAGGGCGGCTGAGAAAAATTGCCTTTGCGCAACTGGCGCTGCCCGGTGCTTACGCCGATCTCGCGGCGGCGATGGCCCAGCCAGAAGACGAACTTTGCCGGTTGTCGCGGGCGCTGCCGGTGTGGTTGGCGGAGACGTTTTATTTTTCGACGGCCTACGCCCCGGTTGCGGCCGTCGGCGTGATGCACCGGCCCGGCCTGCCGGCGCAGGCGATGATTTTTGCGGCGGAATGGTCGGCGGAAAACCTGCGTCAACTTGTGGAAACGAGCGAGGGGCTGGACTACATTTTCACCGGCGCGCTGCATGTGGCGGGCGAGGAGCTTGAACTCATTCTGCGTGTCTGGGAGGTGAAGAAATTGCGCGAGCGAAAGACGTTTACGGCGAAATGGACGCGCGCGACGGCCGACGTCGAGCTGGCGAAGCTGCACGAGCAAGTGCGCGCGTTCATGGAGTGGAAGCCCGCCGGAGCGGGGCTGGGTTACACGGTGCCGCCGCAGCCCCGGGCGTGGCTCGACACCCTCGGAGCCTCGCTGGGCGCATTTCTCGTGGATAAAAATATCCTGCCCAAGGAATCGTTCGCGATGCCGGAGGCCGTGCTCGCGGCGGAGGCGGCGCGGGCGGCGGCGGGCGAAACGGCCTCGCTGGCCTATCTCACGTTGCGCGCGCGACTGACGAAAGCCATGGGCGTGCCGGCCCCGGCGAATGTCGCACTGGTGGAATCGGCCCTTGTAACGCAGGCTTCCAACCTGCCGTCCTAAATCAGTGTCGGCGGGAAGCCGGCGCCATTTTTCATGCACTTGCCGACTTCCGATCTGCGCATTCGCTCGCAAAAACCGCTCGTCGCTCCGGCGACGCTCGAAGCGGATTATCCGTTGTCGGATGCGGGGGCGGAATTTGTGGCGCAAGCGCGGCGGGAGATCGCGCGTATTATGACCGGCGCCGACGATCGGTTGCTCGTGGTGGTGGGACCATGCTCGATCCACGATCCGGAGGCCGCGGTCGAGTATGCGGACCGGTTGCGCGAGGCGGCGGTGTTGCACGCGGACGCGCTGCTCGTCGCGATGCGCGTGTATTTCGAAAAACCGCGGACGGTCGTTGGCTGGAAGGGTTTCATCAACGACCCCGGGCTTGATGGCACGTTTCAGATCAACGATGGGCTGCGGCGCGCGCGAAAACTATTGATCGAAATCAATGCCCGCAACCTGCCGATCGCGACGGAGTTTTTGGACACGACCATCGGCCAGTATTTCGCGGATCTGGTGTCGTGGGGCGCGATCGGTGCACGGACGGTGGAGAGTCAGGTGCACCGCGAACTGGCATCGGGCTTGTCGATGCCGGTGGGTTTCAAGAATCGCACCGATGGCGACGTGCAGGTAGCGATCGATGCGATTCGCACGGCGCGCGCGCCGCACTGGTTTCCTTCGCTCACGCGCGAAGGCGTGCCGGCGATCCTTGGGACGACGGGGAACGAGCATGCGCATCTCGTGCT
Organism: uncultured Opitutia bacterium; assembly: GCA_903840415.1. Lineage (GTDB taxonomy): Bacteria > Verrucomicrobiota > Verrucomicrobiia > Opitutales > Opitutaceae > CAITWF01. The sequence continues at coordinate 7,366 of CAIMFY010000018.1, forward strand.
GCGCGGCGGTTCGGGCGGACCGAATTTTTCGGCGACCCACATCCGTGCGGCGGCGGCGTTGTTGAAGAAAAATTCCCTGCCGCCGCATCTCATGGTGGATTGTTCGCATGCGAACAGCGGCAAGGATGCGGCCCACCAGCCTGCTGTCGCCGCCGATCTCGCGGCGCAGATTGCCGGTGGCGATCGCGCGATCGCGGCGGTGATGATTGAGAGCAATCTGCTCGGCGGCGCGCAGGATTTTCAGACGCGACCGCTGGTGCATGGACGGAGCGTGACGGACGCTTGCCTCCCGTGGGAGCAAACGCTGCCGGTGCTTGCAACGCTTGCGGAGGCCGTAAAGGCGCGGCGAAAGAAATGATCAGCCGGCGATTGCGAGTTGTCCGCAGCCGGCGGCGATATCGAGACCGCGGCGCTGGCGGACGGTGCTCGGGAGTTTGAATTCGCTGGCGAGGATGTGTTGGAAAATTTTCGCGGCTGCGCTGTGGGTGGGTGTGCCGGCGTAACCGTGGGTCGGGTTGAGCGGAATCAGGTTTACCTGCGCGGGGAGGCCACGGAGCAGTTCGCCGACGGCGCGGGCGTCCTCGGCGGAGTCGTTCTTCCCTTCGATCAGCGTCCACTCGTAGAAAATCCGCCGGCCCGTCGTCTCGCTGTAGGTGCGGCAGGCGGCCATGAGCTCGTCGAGCGGCCACTTCGTGGCGACCGGCACGAGCGCGGCGCGTCCGGCTTGCGTGGCGGCATGGAGAGAGACCGCGAGATTCAGCGGACGCTTTTCGCGGGCGAGGCGGAGAATGCCGGGCACGACTCCCACGGTGCTCAATGTGATGCGCTCGGCGCCGAGCGCGAGGCCGGCCTCGTCGCGCAGGATATCGATCGCGTGCATCACGGCATCGTAGTTGTGGAGCGGCTCGCCCATGCCCATGAGCACGACATTGCGGAGGCGGTGTGGTTCGCGCGCCAAGCGCAGCGCCCGGGCGACGTGCACGGCTTGCGCAACGATTTCGCCCGGCGAGAGGTGGCGCGTGTAGCCCATCTGGCCGGTGGCGCAAAACACGCACCCCATCGCACAGCCGACTTGCGAGCTGACGCAGGCGGTCACCCGGCCAGTGAAGCGCATCAGGACGGTCTCGACCGCTTCGCCGTCGGCGAGGGTGAGCAGATATTTGCGGGTGAAGCCGTCGCTCGAATCCGCCTCGCGAGCGACGGGCAGCGAACCGATGCGAGTTTCCTGGCTGAGGCGGGTGCGGACTTTTTCCGGCAACTCCGGCATCGCGGCGAACGAATCGGCGAGCGCGAGGTAAAGGTAATTCCACAGCCGGGCCGCATGGACCGGCGAGAATCCCCAGCGCCCGAACAGAGCGCGCAATTCATCGCGGGTGAAGTTGTGGAGGTCGAGGCGGATGGCGGACATGAGGAAAACGCGCGCCACCCTACCGCGAGCCAAGGCCGCGGCAATCTCGCTCCGCAGCCGGCGATCGATCGGGGTAGCTTACAAACCCGGCACGGAGTAGTCGTTGCCCACGTCTTCGAACGGGTGCGCCGTGTGGCCCGATCCGCTCATGACCGGGTGATGATAATGACGCAGATCGCGCACATCGACGATCTCCTGGCCGATTTGCTGGGGACGGGCTTTGAGCTCGGCCATCAGGCGGCGCAGGGCGGCGTAAGCGATATCCTCGCTGTCAACTCCGAGAGACTCAGCGTCCTGCCGCAAGGCAACCTGCTCCGTGGGGTCCAAGTGAATTTTGATTCCATCCATAAAGCCTCCTTCGTTCGAGTTTGGGGTTTCCGACGGACTCATCATAGCTCGATTCGGAGTGGTCACAAGTGACTCGCGCACGGCAATTGCAATCAGACGCCGGTCTAATGACCGCGACAATTTTTTTGGGATGCACCAAACGACGCTGACCCGATGGCCAACCCGCCGCCGGGTGCCTCGTTCAGAAAAACGTATAGTATTTTTCCTCTGCCAGGCGCGAGACGAGCAGCGCGAGTTCCAGCGCGTGGTAGTCGCCCCACATCGACGATTCACCGCACGGCACCTTCTGGCCGGGCGGGATGTAGTCCCAGCCGTTGGGCCGGTGGTAAACGCTGTGGAGCAACAGACCCTGGTGCTTCGGATCGGTCGCGAGATATGGCTCCGCGAAGAGCGTGTTGGCGATCGTCAGGCCGGCTTGGAAATATTTCTTACCGGCCACCTTTTCGCCGTGCGTCGTCAGGTAAGTGCCGAGGCGCAGGAGACCTTGCGCTGCAATCGCGGCGGCGGAGCTATCGACGGGCTCGTGGGCGTTAAACGGATCGGCGTCGCGTTTGGCGTAGTCGCCGAGTTGGTGGCTGTTGAGCGCCATCGAATCCCAGTAGGGCACGCCGTCGCGCGCCGAGTAACCGTCGATGTAGTAGTCGCTCGCGACGCGCGCGGTCTCGAGGAAGAGATCTGTTACGGCGCGGCGGCCGCCGACGGCGTCGAGGTCGGCGCCGGGGACGGTGTCGAGAAATTCGAGCTGTTCAGCGTAGCCGCAGATGATCCAGGCGGCGCCGCGCGTCCAGGTGGTAAACGGCGAGTAGCCTTGCTGGGAACTCGGGCAGCGGAATTGGCCGTCGTTGCGATTGAAGATCGATTCGTGCGCGACGCGGCCACGCACATCGTAGCGGTCGCGACCTTGACCGAAAAAGACGTTGAAACACGCTGTTGTCGCGGCGTGTTCGACGGCGCGGTGGAGGAGGTTGATGGGCTGGTCGCCCTCGCCCATCAGCGCATGACCGAGTTGGTGCGCGACGACGAGCGAGCGCATCGAGCGGATCGTGTCGGCGAAGAGCGACTGCGGGCCATTAAACGAATAGACATAGCCGCTCGGCGTGACGCCCGCGGCACCGGCGACCGGCGACCACGGGGCGCGATAAGCCGTCGGGACGTGGCGCGCGGCTTGCACCGCTCCGGAAACCTTGAGCGCGAGTTCCGTGAAGTGGAGTTCATCGCGGCTACCCGTGGTGCGGCCCTCGAGGATGAGGCGGCGCAGATTTCCGTAGGTGGAGACGTTGTTGAAACCGTGATCATGGACGCCGGTGTGCGAGACGTGCGACGCCATGAACTTCACCGTCTTCTCGCGGCCGAGCTTGAGCGAGGCGAGGTCGCCGGTGGCGTCGAAGTGCAGGAACGCGAGGCCGAATTGAAAGCCCTGCGTCCATTCGGTCCAGCCACGCGAAGTGTAGCGCCCTTTTACCGTGAAGACCGGCGTGCCGTTGGTGGGATCCCATGCGGCGTCGAGGGCGCGGATTTTCTGTCCCGCGAGTTCGAAAACGCGGTGGGTTTTCAGGCGCAGCTTTTGCGGGGTCAGCTTAGCGTTAATCTTCATGGAAGGAAAAGGAGAAGGAACCATGAAACCGATGAAACACACGCAAGAATTTCCACGGCCGCTCCGCGGTTGCGCCGCGCGCTTGGGATCGGATAGGAAGGAGACATGACTGTGCTCGTGAAACAATTTCTCCTAGCGTTCATTCCACTTTTCGTCGCGATCGATCCGATTGGGCTGGCGGCGATTTTCTTTGGACTTGGTCAGGGTGTGCCTCCGGCGCGACGCCAGCAAATCGCGCGGCAGGCGACGCTCACCGGTGGCGGGGTAGCGGTGGCTTTCCTGTTTCTTGGTCAGTCGATCTTCCGCGCGGTCGGAATCACGGTGAGCGACTTTCAAATCGCGGGCGGATTAATCCTCTTCATTCTGGCCGCGCGTGATCTCGTGCTGGCGACGCCCGAGACCGAAAAAATGACGGACGACTTCGGTGTCGTGCCGCTCGGCATGCCGCTGATTGCCGGGCCGGCCCTGATTACGACGCTGCTGGTCCTCGCCCAGACGGTCGGCTGGCTCGCGGCGTTCGCGGGTCTGGTGGTGAACCTTTTGCTGGTCATCCTGAGCTTCGCCTACAGCGAATGGCTCAGCCGAAAGATCGGCACGACGGGATTACGCGCGATTTCCAAAATCGTCTCGATGCTGCTCGCGGCAATCGCGGTGAACATGATTCGCCGCGGCGTGCTCGGGGGCTGACTCAACCGCCGAACGTCGTCAGCAACTCGGCGTAGATTTTGGCGCTGGCGACGAGTTCGCTGACTTTCGCGGCTTCATCGACGGCGTGTTCCTTCCGTCCGCCGGGACCGTAGCCGAGGGTCGGAATCTTGAGGATGCTGGCGAAAAAATGCATGTCGTTGAAGCCGGTCGAGACGTTGAAGACCGCCGGCTCGCGGCGGACGTTGGTGACGCAGCCGGCCATCGCGGCGAAGAACGGATGCGTGGGCGGCGTGAAGCACGCGTAATTTTCGGAAATTTTCGTGACGGAGATACAGCAGTTCGGAATCCGGCGCGCCGCCGCGGCGAGGAAAGCCCGGAGGTCCCGCTCAGCACCGACGTGGCTTTCGATCGCGAGCACGCGGCGGTCGAGCGAGAAGCTGGCGTGCGCGGGCACGGTGTTGATCTTGGCGCCGGCGCCGCAGCTGAAGATGCCGCCGACGTTGAGGGTGGGCGAAGCGATGCGGCCATTGGGAGTCTGCCAGCGGCGGCGGGTCAGCTGACGCTGGTAGACTTCGAGATCGCGGACGAGCGCGGCCATTTTCTCGAGGGCGTTGATTCCAAGATCGGGGCGCGAGCCGTGGGCGGCGCGGCCGTGGACGGTGACCTCGAGCCAGATGCAGCCGTTGTGGCCGCAGCAGACTTGGTTCAACTCGCCGCCTTCCATCACGACGGCGAAGTCGGGGCGAATCGGCGCGTGTTCGACGAGCCAGCCAGTGCCGAGCGCGGAATCGGTTTCCTCGTCGGCGGTGAACGAAACTTCGACGTTGAGGCGCGGCGTCGTGCGCGTGGCGCGGAGCGACTGGAGCGTCAGCAGCAGGCTCGCGATCGAGCCTTTCATGTCGGAGGTGCCACGGCCGAAAATCCACCCGCCGTCGATTTTGCCACTGAACGGATTGCCGTGCTTCCATCGGCCGGAGACGGGGACGACGTCGTAGTGAGCGTTGAAGTGGACGGTTTTCTTCGCGCCGGGAGCGACAAGTTTTCCGAGGACGTTGTAGCGCGGAAATGCGTGCTGTTCCGGCGGCAGGGATTTTTTTAGCAACGCGCGGGGCAGGGTGAAGCGTTTCGATTTCAGACCCAGCGCGGTGAGTTCGCGCGTCAGCCAAGCCGTGATGGGATCGTAATTTTCTCCGGGTGGATTGACGGTCGAGATGCCGACCAAGTGCCGCAGCTGGCGGACGAGGTCGGCGGAGTGGTGGTCAATGTAAGCAGCGGGGGTCACAGGCAAAGAGGTTGGAAGCGGTTAGCCTCGGAGAAACCGGGTAAAAACGGAAGCGCGGAAACGCGCGGAAGGTGCGACTCCGCGAGATGACTTTTGACAGCGCTCGCCGGGGCCGACAGTTTTGCGGCCATGTCACTGGCTGACCTCCGAAAAGACTACGCGCTCGCCGGACTGCTCGAAAAAGATCTCGCGCGGGATCCGTTCCGGCAGTTCGAGAAGTGGTTTCAGGAGGCGGAGGCGGCCAAGCTCATCGAGCCCAACGCGATGACGCTGGCGACGGCGACCCGTGATGGCCGGCCGGCGGCGCGCACAGTATTGCTCAAGGGACTCGATGGGCGCGGTTTCGTTTTTTACTCGAACTACGACAGTCGGAAAGGTCGTGAACTCGAAGCCAACCCTCGTGCCACTCTGATCTTTCCTTGGATCGCGCTGGAGCGGCAGGTGACGGTCGAGGGCACGGTGACCAAGGTGGCGCGCGAGGAGTCGGAGTCGTATTTTCACTCGCGGCCGCAGGCGAGCCAGCTCACGGCGTGGGCGTCGGCGCAGAGTGCGGTGATCGCGGGGCGCAAGGAATTGGAAGATGCGTTCAAGGCGATGGAAAAGAAATTTGCCGGGCAACCGGTGCCGCTTCCGCCGCATTGGGGCGGCTGGCGGCTCGCACCGGAGACGGTGGAATTCTGGCAGGGCCGGCGCAGCCGGCTGCACGATCGACTCCGCTATCGTCGCGTGGCGGATGGCTGGACCATTGAGCGCCTCGCGCCGTGAGCGGGAGAAAAAAAATTCGCCGGGCCGCCCCAACACCGCGGGCGATTTCACCAGCGCTGCTGGCGGCGGCGTTGCGTGCGCAGAGCGAGGGCGTGTTTATCGCGGACCGGCGACTTGGTCTGAAGGGGCTGAAAATTCTCTTCGCCAACGACAGTTTTTGCGCGATTACGGGACGGGCAGCGAGCGCGCTGCTGGGCCGGTTTCACGGTGAGTTGCACGATGAGCCACCGGACGTCAGGGATCTCCGCGCCTGGCTACGGAAGGCGCGGCCGGGGCAGTCGCTGGCCGGCGAAGGTTTTCTGCGGCGCGCCGACGGCACCACGATTGGCGTGGCGTGGAGTTACGATGCGCTGTGCGACGATCGAGGTCGGGTAACGCATGTCGTCGCGACGTATCGCGATCAGACGGAAAAGCGCCGACTGCAAGAGGCGTTGGTGCACGCGCAGCGACTCGATGCGGTTGGTCGGCTGGCGGGCGGCGTGGCCCACGATTTCAACAACTTGCTCTCGGTCATCAACGGTTACTGCGAGATGCTGGCTGCGCACGTCACGGCGAATCCGCAGGCGCTTCGCGAGGTCGCGGAGATTCACGCGGCGGGACGGAAGGCCGCGGCGCTCACGCAGCAACTGCTCGCGTTCAGCCGCCGCCAGCCGTTCGACGCGCGGGTGCTCAACCTGAATGATTTGGTGCGCGACAACGGCGAAATCCTCGCGCGGCTCCTCGGTGAGACAGGAAAAATCGAATTCGTTCTGGCGCCGGATCTCGCGAACGTGCGCACGGATGCGGCGCAGTTTCAGCAGGTGCTGCTCAACCTCGTGCTCAACGCCCGCGATGCGCTGCGCGAGAAAGGCCGCGTGACGATCGCGACTGCGAACCAAGAGATCCGCGGCGGGCTCCACCGCCGGGCGATGGACACTCCGCCGGGTCACTACGTCATGTTTAGCGTGTCCGACAACGGCACCGGCATGGACGCTGAGACGCAGAAACATCTATTCGAGCCGTTCTTCACCACGAAGCCGCAGGGCAAGGGCACAGGGCTTGGCCTCGCGCTGGTTTATGGCGTCGTGCAGCAGAGCAGCGGATTCATCACGGTGAAGAGCGCGCTGTTGGTCGGATCGACGTTTGAGATTTTGCTGCCGGTGACGCGCGCCCCCGTCGATCTCGCGCCGCCGGTGGTGCCGCCGTTGCCGGCGACGCGTGGGACAGAAACCGTGCTGCTTGCCGAGGCGGACGAGGTGTTGCGAAAAATGGTCGCGGGCATTCTTACGGCCGATGGCTACCGGGTGTTTGCGGAAAAATCCGTCGCGGCAGCGGTGCATCAAGCCCGGACTCTGCAGCGCAAACCGCAGATTTTGATCGCTGGTTTTTCCGGCGAAGACGGCCGAAAGGCGCGCCAACTTCAGGCGCAGGAACCCGCGTTGTGCGTGCTGCGAACAGGCTGTCAGGATGACGACACGCCGCTGGACTGGGTGGCGCCCGAGCGGCAAGCCGCGCTCGTGAAGCCCTACGCGTTGAGCGAACTGCTGAAAAGCGTGCGGCGGTTGCTCGACGCGTGAGGCGCGCGCTGGGCGAGGGTTTGAACCGATGAACGTGTTTCTCACCGGAGCGTCTGGGCTGGTCGGCGCCGCGGTGGCGCGCGCGGCGGCGCGGCGCGGGCATCGAGTCGTGGGTGTGGTGGGGAGCTACGCCGGTCAAATTGAGGGCGTCGCGACGAAGCTCGCCCTCGATCTCACGGACGAGGCGGCGATCAGCGCGGCGGTGCTGGAGGCGTTTCCCGATGCGATTTTCAACTGCGCCGCGGTCTCCGTGCCCGAAGCGTGCGAGACCGATCCGGCGCGGGCGCAGGTGCTCAATGTCGCGTTGCCGGCGGCGCTCGCGCGGCTGGCGCACCACCTGAGCGCGCGCTTTGTGCACGTGTCGTCGGAGCAAGTTTTCAATGGCACGCGCGCGACACCTTACGCGGTCGGCGATGTCCCCTCCCCCATCAATCTCTACGGCCGGCAAAAACTCGAAAGCGAACGCGCCGTGCAGGCCGCGGCGGCAAAGTTTGCCGCGACGATTCGCGCGCCACTGCTGATGGGCGACAGCCTCGGTGGCAGGCGCAGCACGCATGAGCGGCTGTTCGCGGACTGGATGGCGGGCCGGCCGGCAAAACTCTACACCGACGAATGGCGTCAGCCATGCACGGCGGAAAACCTCGCCGAAGTCATCGTGGAATTGGGCGAGCGACGCGAACTGTGCGGGGTGTTTCACTGGGCGGGCGCGGAGTTGCTCTCGCGGCACGCGCTCGGACTGCGCATCCGCGAACATTTCAAACTGACCGATCGCCAGGCGCCGATCCTGCCGCTCACCCGCGCGGAGACGCCCGCGGTCGCGAAACAGCGCCAGCCTTGTCTCGCGCTCGATCTTGCGCCGCTCGCTGGAAAACTGAAAACCCGGCCGCAAACAATCGCCGAACAGCTCGACGATTTGAAAGTGCCACCACCGTGCCGTTCATGGTATTTTGCCCAGCAATGAGTTCGATTCTTGAAGTGCTGCCGACCCGCACCAGTGGCGCGGCGGAAAACATGGCGACGGATTTTCTGCTGCTCCAACGATATCCCCGGGCCGACGTCGCACGGTTTCGCCACTACGGCTGGCGCCAGCCAGCCTTCACGTTTGGCTACGCGCAGAAATTTTCCTTCGTGCGCACCCAATGGCCCGCCGACGGCCACTTTGATGTTTGCCGCCGCGCCACTGGTGGCGGTGTGGTCGATCATCGCGACGACTGGACGTATGCGCTGGTGATTCCGCGCGGGCATCGGCTGGAGGATTTACGGGCCACGCAAAGCTACCGTGAGATTCACGAGGCCCTCGCAGAGGCTTTGCGCGTCCAAGGCGTGATCGCCGTGACCAAGCAGGCGCACGATCCAGCTGAGGAGCCGGCCGGGGTGTGTTTCCTGCGGGCGGAAATTTACGATGTCGTTCACGAATCCACCGGCGAGAAAATCGCCGGGGCGGCACAGAAGCGCAATAAGCACGGCCTGCTGTTTCAGGGCTCGATCTGGCGGCCAGCGTGCGGCGCCGTGATCGACTGGGATAGGTTTCACGAGGACTTCGTCGCGCAGATCGCTGCGGCGCTCGGCGGCGAAACAGTGGCGACGCCGTGGCCGGAGTTTGGCGACGACGAACTTGGCGCGCTCGCCGAACACTATTCCTCGCCGGAGTGGAACGAGTTTCGGTAGGTCGACTATCTTATCTCAATCATCTTCGCTGGCTCCCAGAAATAGTGTCCGCGTTGGTTTCGGTCCCAGCGGATCCAGAGGGCAGCGGCCGCGAGGATGAACAGAAAGACGAGGAAGATCGCGCGGCGTTTTTGTTTCACGGCTTCCTTGTCTTCATAGGGATCCTCGAGTGAGCGGTGCGAGCCGGGCGGGAGCGCGGCGACTTCCGTGAGCGCGGTGCCGAACGGAATGTTAATTTTCACGCGACCGTTCACCGCCCAGCCGTTGCCCTCGAGGATTGGGCCGAGCGTGCGTTGGCGGAGCTTGAGCCACGCGATGACCATCGACGGCAGCGAAATAACGAGCATCAGCCCGATGAGGATCGGCGGGAGTTTCCAAAACGGAATGTCGACGAACTTGGAAAACACCATCGAGACGAACGTGCCGATCGAGCCAATGGCGACGCCGATGCCGGTGATGAGTGCGAGGTCGAATTTCTTCGATGGGGCGGGCGACACCCGGTCGACATTGGCGGTTCTTTCTGCAGCCGTCGCGAGTTTGCCGCTGGTTTCGGCGTCCGCGGCAGCGGCGCGCTTGGCGACCTGTTCCTCGATCAGGCGGAGGAATTTTTTGTAAGGCGACCAAAACGCTTGATGAATGCTGATCGGATTGTCGGCGATGCTGGTGATCACGGCGTCCCAGTCGCGGCCAGCGCGGTCGTAGAACACGCCGTGGCGGCCGACAAAAAGGTAGTCGCTGTCGCCTTGCGTGAAGCACGCGGCAATCGTCTGCGGCGGGGCTCCGGCGCGAGTGCAGGTGCAGTAGGCGATGTAAGCCTTGCTCATGGCGGCGAGCGGATTTGGGCCCTCGACCCGCAGACAGAGCTCGGTCGAGCGGCCGTCGAGATAGAGTGTGCCAGCCTGGAAAACGGCGTAGCGATCGCGCGAGTAGAAATCGGCGAAGTTGACGAAATTATGCAGCAGCGCGCGAAGATCGCGGTGGTAACGCACCAGCCGTTCGACGTCCGAGATGGCCTTGAATTCTGGCGCGAGCGCCTGGTCGAGAGCGACGAGTTTCGCGAGTTCGGCACGGCCGGAACCGGCGAGGATTTCCTTGATGCGCGCCAGGCCGAGTTTTTCCACGGCGGTGCCGGCCTTGCCGCCGAGCCAGGTTTCGTAGGCGGATAATTTTGCGTTCAGCGTGGTCCACTCGTCGACCGTGAGGTTGGTTTTGGCCGCGCCGAAAATCGGGGCGACGGCGTTGGCGTGCAGCGTGGCCAGCGCGCCGGCCCAGGCGGGGTTGACGTTTTCGAGCAGCGGGAGCGGCTTGCCGGCTTCGACGCGAGCGAGAGGAAATCCGGCGAGCTCCTCGGCGGAAATTTTCAGATCTTTTGCCGCGATGGCGAGATAGTCGGTCTCGCTGCGATTGAGCGCCGCGAGAGCGCGGGCATCGAAAGCGGCGAGTTGGGTGCGGGCGAAGAAGTCCTCGACTTTCGAGCGGACTGCCTTGATGGCCGTGCAGGCGGCGTCGGTGGCAGCGCCGAGGAGGGCGATGTCTTTAGTGGCGCTTTTTTCGACCCACATGGCGTAGGCGGCGAGATCGCCGAAAAAGGCATCGATCGTTTCGGCGGTCACACCGATGGAGCCGGTGCGGTCGACGGTGCCACCGGTGCAGGCAACGATATCCTTGATGAGGGCTTGCACGGCCGGGTCTTCAGTCGCCTCGGGAGGAATCACGCCGTCGCCATTGAGCGCGCTGGCCGAAAAAATCTTTGCGGTGTTGGTGGCGTCGCTGACGGAGAGTGCGGTTGCCTCCTTCTTGCCAAGGTTGGTGAGGATTTGTTTGGCCGAGGCTAGGAGGAGTTTTCCGTCGGGCGTGGTCGCGGCGACGGCGGCGAGCGGAAGTGCTTCGTCTCCCCGCAGCAAGGTGGCTGGATCGGTCAGGCGGGCGGCGGCCCACTTGATGGCGGCGAGGAGTTCTGGGACTCGGATGCGGCCGTCTCCGTCGGCGTCGATGAGCACGAGAGTTTTCTCGTCGAGTTCGAGTCCCTTGACCGGGCAGCTGAGTGCGACCCAAAGTTTCTGGTCGAGCTGTTCGAGTGCGAGCAAGTCCTCGGCGGTAGTGAGCGCTACTTGATCAAGACCACCGGTGCGGAAAAAATTCCAAGCGTGGATCGATGATGGCATTCAGGGAATCGAATGAAACAGCGGCGCCGGAGCAACCTCGTGCTAAAAAATCCGGTATTCGCACCGGACGGCGGTGAGCGTTGTCCCTCTCAACCGGGACTTAGGGCTGGGAGCGGCTCGACGTATTTCCGGCGGAAAACAAAGAATTGTTTCTCGATCAGATGATAGCTTGGGAGGGCGATCAGCACGGCCATCGGCACGCAAATGAAGAGTCCGAGCAACACCGCATCCACGTCGCGAGAACCGGTGAGGACGGTCGCGCCGAAACTTTTTACCGCCCAATACATCGCATAGCTGTGGAACACGTAGATGGAGAAACTCAACTTCCCCAACCGGCTGAAGGTCTCATCCCACCACCGCGGAAAAACTATCCGGCACGAAAGATAGCTGAGTAGAAGATATGCCCAAACCACGCCCTCCACCGTATCCCAAATGATCCAGAGGGCGGATTTTTCTCCGCGATGAAAACCGCCCCAGACCGCCAGCCACTGCAGGCACCCGAACATGGCAACAATCGCCAGGCCCAGATGCACGGGCGAAGCGAGTCGCGCCCCCCGGCGGAAATACCATGCCGCCGCCAGCAGACCCAGGGCGAACTGATCAAAGCGGCCCAGCATCGACCACTGACTGAGGTCGCGCACCGTGCCCCGATCGAAAAAATAAAAGCCGCGCACCATCAAGCCCAGCGCCATCAGACCCAGCAGATATTTCGCACCATGGCGGGTAATAAACACCATCAGGAACGGAAAAATCAGGTAGAACTGAAATTCCAAGCCGATCGTCCAGAGTTGGCCGAAGCCAGGCAGGGTTGGCAGCGCGTCCACGTTTAACATCGGGAACAGCAACAATCCGGTGTCCAAGGGACTGAACTGGCCGTGATTTGCGCCCACAACGATCACGATGCCCAAGAGGTAAAGCGGGTAGATTCGCACCAGGCGCGAAAAGATGAAGTTGCCGTAGTGGATGATTTTTCCCTGACCGATCACGCCAAAGATAAAACCGCTGAGCACAAAAAAGAGATCCACGCCGGAGGATCCCTCACCGAAGAGACTGAGCAGCGGATTATTGCTCATCGCCTCCAACGGCACGATTCCGTGGTAAAAATGATACATGACCACGAGGATGGCGGCGAAGAAACGCAGGTGATCGAGCCGCCCGATGTAGCCGACATTCTTGCTCTCGTTGGCGGCTTCGGGCGCGAGTTGCAGCAGGGCCCGGAAGCCGGCCACCAGCAAGGCGGCCACGGGAAGATAGGCGAGCCACTGCAGGATCGCCGCTGCCACCGGCGCGTGGGACCAGTGCAGAAACGGCACATCGTGCACCAGCAACCCTGCGCCCCAGATGCAGCCCGCCACCGGCCAAGCCCACGCGGATTTCTTTTCAAGTCGGCCGAAAGCAGAGATCATTTTGGGGTAATGGATGATTTTCCCAGTCACGCGCAGGGTGTGGGGCGCGACCTAGGCTTGGCAACGCAACGTGATCACGCATTCCAAATGTCGAGTTTGGGGAAAGAGATCAAAAGGCTGGACCGCGGTTAGCGCGTAGCCCGCGGCGATGAAGCCCTTCAGGTCGCGCATCTGCGTAGCGGGATCGCATGAGACGTAGACGACCGTGCGGGGGCGGAAAGCGAAGAGCTGCCGGAGAAAAACTTCGTCGCAACCCTTGCGCGGCGGATCGATGACGACGGCGGTGTCGGCGGCGACGAACGCCGGGTCGAGTCCGGCGAAGATCGTGGCGGCGTCGGCGGCGAGGAAGGTGGCGTTGGCGATGTGGTTGGCGGCGGCATTTTCGCGGGCGAAACGCACGCTGCTTTCGCTGATCTCGACACCAGCGACCCGCTCGAACGCGGACGCCGCCGAGAGCGCGAAGAGTCCGCTGCCACAATACGCATCGACCAGAAACCGCGCGCCGCTCGCTGCGGCTTGCGTCCGCACGTAGCTCGTGAACGCGGGCAGGATAAATGGATTGTTCTGGAAGAAATCGCGCGCGAGGAAGTGCAGCTTCAGATCGCCGACAGTTTCGGTGACGACGGCATCATAATCGGTCGTGACCGCGCCGCCGGCGTCGCGCAGTAAAAGCGTGGCACTGCGTTGGTATTCCCCGGCGGCGGCGCGAGTGTGAACCCGCGCGCGGACTTCGGTGAGCTTTTCGTTGATCGCCTCGGTGGCGATCGGGCAGCGCGGGACGTCGACGATGTCGAAGCGCGTGCCTTGTCGGAGAAATCCGATCGGTGGCGCGACCGCCGGATCGCGCGGCGGATTGAAGTGAGGCGTGATTTTCGAGCGGTAGCCGAGCTCGCGGGGCGATGCCACGACCGGTGAAACCGGAAATTCGACGCCGGCCAGGTGCTGAAGAAGCTCGGCGACCTGCTGCTGTTTCCATGCGAGTTGTTCGGCGTAGGCGAGGTGCTGATATTGGCAACCGCCGCAGCGGGCAAACAGCGGACAAGTCGGCGCAACGCGGTGCGGCGAGGGCGAGAGCACCGCGACCAGATCGGCCTCGGAGAAATTTTTGTGGTTGCGGAAAATGCGGACGCGGACGCGTTCGCCCGGCAGCGTAAACGGCACCATGACGACCCACTTCGCTTCGGTTTCGCCGGGCAGCGCCACGCGGCCGAGCCCGCTGCCGAGATTTGTGAGCGTAGCGATCTCCAGTTCGATCTCCGCGTGGTAGGCGAAGGGTTGGTCGTTGAACTTGTTCTTTTTGCCCACGGAACACACGGAATACACGGAACTGGTCGAGACCAAGAAAAAGGATTTTGTATTTTTCCCATTTCCGTGTGTTCCGTGTGTTCTGTGGGCCCTCCTCCGGAACGTATCTCCAGTCTCCAGAATCCGCGCGTGAAGCAGCTCGTGAAGCTGCGCGACCGGCGTCCACGTGACGAGGCGGGGGTGTTTCTCGTCGAAGGTTACCGCGAAATCCGGCGCGCGCTGGAGAAACGCGTGGCCTTGACCGAAATCTATTTTTCGACCGAATGGTTCCTCGGTGAAAACGAGCCGGCACTGATCGAGCAGGCACGCGCGGCGGGGGCGGCTGTGTTTGAACTGACGAAGGATGCCTTTGCGAAGGTCGCGTATCGCGAGCGGCCGGATGGTTTGCTCGCCGTGGCGCCGCAGTGGAAGCGCGCGCTCACGGACCTTGATTTGCCGGCGGAGCCGTTTCTGCTCGTGGTCGAGGCCATCGAGAAACCAGGTAACCTTGGCACGATTTTGCGGAGTGCGGACGCGGCGGGGTGCGATGCCGTGATCGTGTGCGATCCGGTGACCGACATTTTCAATCCGAACGTCGTTCGCGCCTCGACGGGCGTACTGTTTTCCGTGCCGCTCGTGGTCGAGGAGAGCACGCGGGTGCGGGCGTGGTTGAAGGAAAAAGGCGTGCGCGCGATTGCGACGACTCCGGCGGCGGAAAAAACTTACACCGACGCTGATCTGCGCGGCCCACTGGCGGTGGTGATGGGGAGCGAGCAATACGGGTTGAGCGAATTCTGGCTGAAGAACTGCGACTTGCCGGTGCGGATTCCGATGGCGGGACAGGCCGACTCGCTGAATGTCGCGATGGCGACCATCATCACCTTGTTCGAGGCGGTGCGGCAGCGGCACGCTTGAGATGCGCCACGAGTTCAGCGGTGCCGGCAGCCATTGAGACGCGCGGCGTATAACCGAGATCGCGGCGCGCGGCGGAAAGGTCGAACCAATGATCTTTGGCGAGTTCGGCGGCGATGAAGCGCGTCATCGGCGGCTCAGTTGAGAGAGGTAGGAGGCGCCAGAGTGCTTCACAGACGACGCCAACAGTGGACGCGGTGCGGAGGGAAATTTTTTTCGTGATGGGCGGCTCGCCGAGCGCACGGAGGAGATCGTTGATCCAGTCCCAGAGGAAAATCGGTTCGCCGTTGGTGATAAAGTAGGCGCGACCTGGCGCTGGTGAATCGGACCGCGCGAGCGCGGCTTCGGCGAGGAGGTGGGCATCGACAGCGTTTTCGATGTGAACCATGTCGACACGGTTTCGGCCCGTGCCGACGAGGCGAAGCCGGCCGGCGCGGGCGCGCTCAAGCACTCGCGGCACGAGGTGAGGATCGCCGATGCCCCAAATGAGGTGCGGACGCAGCGCCACAGTGCGGAGTTTTTCGGAGTTGGAGGCGAGGACTTCACGTTCGGCGATCGCTTTTGTGAGGGGATAAGGGCTGGGGCAGTCGGTCGTCAGCGGCAGCGATTCATCGGCGCCGGCAAGATCGCCGCCGTGATAGACGACGCTCGGCGTGCTCGTGTAGACGAGGCGTCGCACGGCGTGCGTGCGGCAGCCGGCGAGGAGGGCTCGGGTGCCGAGGACGTTGGTGCGAAAGAAATCGTCGTAGCGACCCCACACACCGACTTTCGCGGCGGTATGGAATACCGTTTCGATTCCGGCGCAGGAGTTGGAAATTGCGGCGGCATCGTCGAGCGAGGCACGGATGAAACGGACGCCGCGCTTTTCGAGATCGGGCGCGGGTTGGCGGGCGAGGACGGTGACGCGGCGGCCAGCGGCGAGCAGGCGCTCCACAATGTGTCGGCCAAGAAACCCGGTGCCGCCAGTGACGAGGACGCTCATCGTTTAGGATCGCTCTCGTAGCCTTTCGCGGTGACGGCCCATTGCGCGAGTGTGAGGCGGTGGATTTTGGCGTTGTGACGGACGTCGACGGGAAAGTGTGGGTGAAAATAGAACGTTTTGATCGAGGCGGTCTCGGTGTGCTTGAGCGCGAGTGCCCGGAGTTCGCGGGCGAGAGTGCGGCAGGCGCGCGAGTCGGGCAGATTCAACTCCATGACGAGGGCTGGGCGTTGCTGGCCGCGCGGTCCGAGGCCGATGAGTGCGCAGCGGGTGGTGAGCGGGTGGGCGCGAAAAACACGTTCACAGGGTTCGGTGTGGAGTGTGCCCGAGGCGGTTTCGACGCGTTCGGCCTTGCGGCCGCAGAACCAGAGACAGCCGTCGGCGTCGAGGTAACCGCAATCGCCCATCCGGTGCCAAACCTCGGTGCCGTCGACAATTTTAGCTGCAGCGGTGGCGTCAGGAAGCGCGTCGTAGGTCTTCGTGACAACGGGGCCGCGGACGATAATTTCGCCGATCTCGCCGGGAGGAAGTTCGCGGGCTTCGGCAAGAGTGGCGATCGGGGCGTCGGCGAGGGCGATGATCTTGATTTTGATTTCGCGCACCGGTTGGCCCACGCAGGCGCCGCGGCCGGAGGCCGACGCCATGTCGTCCGCGGAAACCGACGCGATCGGCAGCGCCTCGGTCGCACCATAGGGGCTATGCAGTTGGCCGCGGCTCAGAAAAGCGCGGGAGTTGCGCCATAACATCGCGGGAACGGGCGCGCCGGCGCAGAGCACGCGGCGCAGCGACGGCAAAGTGATATTTTGGCGGAGGCAGTGGTCAGAGATCTTGAGCCAGAGCGTGGGTGAACCGAAAGAGTTGGTGACGTTTTCCTGTCGGATCGCCTGGACGATCTTCGCGGGATCGACTTCGGCGGGGCGGCGCGGATCGATTTCTGGGACGATCGTCGTCATCCCGAGCGCCGGGTTGAAGAGCGCGAAGATCGGCAGGAGCGGAAGATCGATTTCGCCGGGTTTGATGGCGTAGGTGTCGCGGATGAGGCGGACTTGGGCTTCGAACATCCCGTGTTGATAGCAGACGCCTTTCGGCGCGCCAGTGGAGCCGGAGGTAAAAAGTATCGCGGCCAGTTCATCGGCGGCGCAAGCGGCAGTCTCGAATTTCGGCTCTTGGGTTTTCGATTTTGGATTAGTCAGCCGGGCCGTGAGCGAGTTGCTGGCGGCGACGCGAACTTCGATCGTCGAAAACGCGGACTGGAAAACATGACTGACGAGGCGCGCGAATGGAATGCCCACGAGGGCGCGAGGGCGAGAGCGGGTGACACAGGCGAGAAACGATTTCAGGCCCATGCCCGGATCGATCACCACGGGAACGGCGCCGAGGCGAAAGAGGGCGAAGACCGAGGCGATGAGCGGCAGGCCTTGGCGCACCATGACGAGGGTGCGGTCGCCGCGTTGGACGCCAGCGGTGGCGAGGCGGGCGGACCAGGCGGCGACTTCGGCGTCGAGTTCAGCGAACGAGAGTGCGAGATAATCAATGTCGCCGGCACGCGTGCGGCCACGCGGAATTTTCAGCGCTGATGTGCCAGGCAGCGCGGCGGCCATGAGCGCAAGGTGGCGGGCGATGTTGGCGTTGGTGGCAGGAGTGGACACGGAGGGCGCGACGCCTTGGAGGCTCGCGCATTGGCGCGGCGGGGCAAAGAAAAACCCCGCAGGGCGGAGCCGGCGGGGTAAAAATTTGGACGAAATCCAGCGGTCACAGCCGCCGCGGCCGGAAGACAGGAAATCAATAGTCGTGCAGCGAGATCAGGCCCCAGAGGAGCGTCGTTTTCTTGCCGGTGGGATTGCCGGTGCTGGCAAGTTTGGAAGTGTCGGCATCGAGCACTGCGGCGGGAGTGGTGGGCTGGAACGAGTCGGTTGCGACGGTGACGGCGCCGCCGAGGATGGTGGTTTCACGGCCGCCGCTGGCGGTGACGCGGGTGGCGCAACCGGTGGCGAAAAAAACCGAGGCGCAGAGGCCCGCGGCGAGGAGGAGCTTCGTTTTCATGGGGATGGGGTAAGGAGGCTGGCCCAAGATGGGAAGTTTCTCAAGCGCGGCGGCACGCGGCGATCAAAGATTCTTCAGCGCGGGTTCGTGTTGGAGGAGTGCGGCTTGCCATGGGAGCAGAAGTTCGCCGATTTTTTTCGGGGCGCGGGCGACTTGGGCGAGTTGGGAGCGATTCGCGATGAGGGTTGGCTCAATGCCGAGTTTTTGGGCGACGCGATCGCGGTCGGTCTTGATGCGATCCTGAAGTTCGATTTCGGCTTGAGTGAGCGAGACGTGATTGGGGTCGCGGCCGGGGCGGCGCGGGAGTGTCTTCGGATCGCGAGCGAGACCAGCGCGGATCGCGGCCGCGAGCGATGGGAAGAGACGGTCGTGACGGCGGCCGAGGTTGAGGTTGGCGAACAATTCGGATTCACCGGCGCCCTGCTCGGCGGCTTCGGCCAGTTTCACGAGGAGGGAGTTGCCGCAGACTTTGAAGGGCGGAGTGTCGAGGCGCTGGGCCTGCGATTCGCGCCAGTGCCAGACGGCGTGGAGCACGCCGAGGCCGGCGCCACGGAGGCGTTCGCTGCGGCCGATGCGCCAATCGTTTTCGGTGGCGGGGGAAAAACCGGAGGAACCGGATTCGATCTGAGCGCGGCACTGTTGTTCGAGCCAGGTGGCGCGGTCGAGCTTGGTGAGTTCGCGCAGCAGGATGTCGCGGAGCGCGGGCAGGTGCCAGACGTCGAGCGCAGCGTAGTTGAGGAGCTTCGGTGTGATGGGGCGCTGCGACCAGTTGGCCTTTTGGCCGGACTTGTCCACGGCGACTCCGAAGTGGTCCTCAAGGAGTGAACCGAGACCGATCCGCTGGCGACCGAGGAGCTGCGCGGCGAGCATCGTGTCGAAAATGCTTTTTGGACGGAAGCCGCAGAGGTCATGCAACAGGCGGATGTCGAAATCGCTGCCGTGCATGAGGAGGTGCTTTTTTGCGAGGATGCGCCAGAGTGGTTCGAGTTTCAGGCCGGGGGCCAGCACGTCGACGAGATAGACGTCAGTGCCGACCAGGAACTGCAAGAGGCAGACGCGCGTCTTGTAGTGATACATGTTGTCCGCCTCGGTATCGAGGGAGACTTCGTCGACGCGTTCGAGCGCGGCCAGCAGCGGCACGAGCGAGCCGGGTTGGTCGAGCAACTGAAAACTAGGAAGACGAGAGGTCACTTTCACGCCAAGCAAACGGCGCAGGCGCGGCGGAATGAAGCGTGAAATCATGCGGTGTAGACGGGAAGTTGTTCCATGCCGACGGGAAGGCTTCAACCAACAAAGGAAGTTTTTCGCCCGGTCCCCTTTCTACCGGGCGCGCCAGCGGGATTTCTTTTGGTGTCTTTTGCGCCACTTTGCGGCTAATTCTAGGGTCATGAAAGTAGTCGTGCTGTGTTCTGGTGGGATGGACTCCGTGACCGCGCTCCATTGGGCGCGGAGGGAGCATGCGGTGGTGGCGGCGATGAGTTTCGACTATGGAGCGAAGCACAATCACCGCGAAATTCCGTTTGCGGCCGCACACGCGGCGGCGCTGGGCGTGCGGCATGAAACCGTGAGGCTGGATTTTGTGGAGCGGATGTTTGCGTCGGATCTGCTGAAGAGTGGCGGCGCGATTCCCGACGGGCACTACGAGGAAAAGATCATGAAGCAGACCGTGGTGCCGTTTCGGAACGCAATCATGCTGTCAATCGCGTGCGGCTATGCGGAGAGCGTCGGAGCGGAGGGTCTGGTGATCGCGGCGCACGGTGGTGACCACGCGATCTATCCGGATTGCCGCGAGGACTTCATGCGCGCGATGGGCGACGCGATGCGGCTCGGCACCTACGCCGGCGTGCAGCTGCTGCGGCCCTTCATCACGATGACCAAGGGCGGGATCGCGGCGGCGGGCGCGAAGCTCGGCGTGGATTTCACCCGCACGTGGTCGTGCTACAAGGGTGGTGGAGTTCACTGTGGCACGTGCGGCACGTGCGTGGAACGCCGCGAGGCTTTCCAGCAGGCGGGCGTGGTCGATCCCACCCTCTATGCTTCGCACGATCCGTTGCCGCCAAAACCGATGGTGGGCTGACCATGCTCATTTCCGAACTTTTCTACTCGTTACAGGGCGAGGGCGAGCTCACGGGCGTGCCGTCGGTTTTCGTGAGGACCAGCGGCTGCAATTTGCGCTGCGCGTGGTGCGACACGCCGTATGCCTCGTGGAACCCGGAGGGCGAAACCCGCACCGTCGCGCAAATTGTGGCCGAGGTGGAGTCGCACGGCAACGCCCGGCACGTGGTGCTCACGGGCGGCGAACCGATGATCGCGAAGGAGATTCACGGGCTGGCGGCCGAGCTGAAGAACGCGGGCCGGCACATCACCATCGAGACGGCCGCGACCGTGAAGCCGGACGGGATCGCGTGCGACCTGGCATCGCTGTCGCCGAAGTTGCTCAACTCGGCGCCCGATCCGGTCGAGCACGCGGCGTGGCGGAAGAAGCACGAGGCAACCCGCTGGCAGCCCGACGTCGTGCGCGCCTGGGTCGACGCTTATCCGTATCAATTCAAGTTCGTCGTAGCGCGTCCGGAGGATGTGGACGAACTCGAGCACATGCTCGCGGCGCTGCACCGGGAAATTCCGCGGCACAAGGTGCTGCTGATGCCGGAGGCTGTCACGCTCGAGAAGATGCGCGCCCGCGCCGGGTGGCTCGGCGAACTCTGCAAGGCGCGCGGTTATCGCTACGCACACCGGCTGCATATCGAGCTCTACGGTAACAAACGTGGCACGTGAACGCGCCCCACTCCACTCCCCTGCTCTCGCCGGCGCGTCCGTTGTCGGTTGAGCTGGCGCAGTTGCGGGATGCGTTTGCAGGGCGGGCGGCCACGCTGCGGGAAGTGGTCGCGGTTCTGGCGGGGCGGGCTTACGAGCTGTTGATGATTCTGTTTGTGCTGCCGTTTCTGCTGCCGGTGTCGTTGCCGGGACTCTCAACGCCGCTCGGCCTGGCGGTCGCGGTGATCGCGGCGCAGCTCGCCCTCGGGCGTTTGCCGTGGCTGCCGCGCTGGCTGCTCGACAAGCAGTTGCCTCCGGAATTTTTGACGAAGGTGGTCGCTGTCACCGAGGGTATGGTTCGCATTCTCGAGCGCGTCCTGCGTCCGCGCTGGCTCGCGGTCACCGGTGCACGTTGGTTGTGCGGTGTACATCTCACTGTGGTTTTGGTGGCGGCGCTGCTGCTCGCGTTGCCATTGCCGATTCCCTTCACCAACACGCTGCCCGGCTGGACGATTCTGTTGGTGGCGGCCGGTTTGATGGAGCGCGACGGACTAGTGGTGCTGGCAGGCTACGTCGCGATGGTGGCGACCGCCGTGCTTTTTTTTGCGGTTGGCGAGGCGATTCGCGAATCGCTGTCGGTCGTCTGGCACTGGGTTGCCCGTTGACGGGGTAATTTGCCCGTTCGCCAAGGTGCGCTCGATCAAGCTGCGAGCCTAGCCCAAGGTGCGGGCATGAACTCCCCTGCCCCCTTCAGCGGTGTTTCCAAAATCGGCCAGATCGCGATCACGGTCGGCGAGGTGGCGAAGGCGACGGTATTTTACCGCGATGTGCTCGGGCTGAAATTTCTTTTCCCGGCCGGACCGACGATGGCGTTTCTCGCGGCCGGCAGCGTGCGCATCATGCTGACGACGCCGCAAGGCGCGGGCACCGTCGGCAGGAACTCGATTCTCTATTTCAAGGTGGCCGACATCGCGGTGGCGCATGCGGCCATCGTCGCGCGCGGGGCCGAGGCCGCGAGTCAGCCACGGCTGATTGCGCAGATGCCGGACCACGAACTGTGGATGGCGGCGGTGAGCGATCCGGAGGGCAGAGTCGTGGAGTTGATGAGCGAGGTGCGTTCGCCGGAGGCGTAACAGCACCGCATCATTCAGGGGACACAGCGGCGCGGTTGCTTGCGGGCGCGCGCGACGTATGCAGCTTTTGCGCTGCTTCATGCTCAAAGCCGCCGCCAGCCCGCAGAAAAAAATTCACTACGGGTGGATCGTCGCTGGGGTAACGTTTGTCACGCTGCTCGCGGCCGCCGGGGCACGGGCGACCGCGGGCGTGATTTTGCTGCCGTTCGGCAATGAGTTTCAGTGGAGCCGCGCGAAGGTGTCGTCGATTGTCTCGATTAATATTTTTCTCTACGGACTGATTGGACCGTTTGCGGCGGCGCTTTACCAGCGCTTCGGCCTGCGGCGGACGATGATCGCGGGGATGCTGCTGCTAAGCGTGGGCTATGGCTTGTCCACGCGAGCGACGCATTACTGGCAATTCGTGGTGCTGTGGGGTTTTGTGGTCGGCGCCGGTTCGGGGCTCGCGGCGACCGTGCTCGGCGCGGCCGTGGCGAACCGGTGGTTCACGGCGCGGCGCGGGCTCGTGATGGGGGTGCTCACGGCGAGCACAGCGACGGGGCAGTTGATTTTTCTGCCGGCGCTTGCGACGGCGGTGACGGCGAGCGGCTGGCGGGCGGCGCCACTTATCGTGGCGGCGGCGACCCTGCTAGTGACGCCGGTGATTTGGTTTTTCATGCGCGACGATCCGCGCGACGTGGGGTTGCGTCCGTTTGGCGAAAGCGGTGCGCCTGATTCGGCGAACTCGGCCGCGGTCGCGGGCAACCCGGCAAAGCGCGCGCTGGCGGTGCTTGTGGAGGCGGTGCGCGTGCGCGATTTCTGGTTGCTCGCGGGATCTTTTTTTGTGTGCGGGGCGAGCACGAACGGGCTCATCGGCACTCATCTCGTGGCGGCGGCATTTGACTGCGGCATCCCCGAGGTGCGAGCCGCGAGCCTGCTCGCGCTGATGGGCCTCTTCGACCTTTTGGGCACGACCGCGTCGGGCTGGCTGAGCGATCGCTACAACTGCCGCTACCTGCTCTTCGGTTATTACGGGCTGCGCGGGTTGTCGCTGATGTTTCTGCCGCAGGCGTTGCTCGGACCGACGGCGGGACTCGGGATGTTTGCGGTGTTTTACGGACTCGACTGGATCGCGACGGTGCCGCCGACCGTGCGGTTGACGGCGGACGTGTTTGGCCGCGAGAAGGCGAGCATCGTGTTTGGCTGGGTGGTGGCGAGCCACCAAGTCGGCGCGGCCTTCGCCGCCTACGGAGCCGGCGTGCTGCGAACTAATCTGGGGAGCTACGCGTGGGCGTTCATCAGCGCGGGTGCGCTGTGCCTGATCGCGGCGGTCGCGGTGCTACCGATTGCGCGGCGCCGCGGGGCACCGGCCCCGGCAGGCGCGTGAATCAGTCGTATTTCTGCCAAGCCAGCTTGTGACGGTCAATCCACCGGTAATGATCGGCGTAGTGAAGGCCAGCGGCGGAATTCTCGTCGAGAATCACCGTGGCGCGCGGATGGAGTTGCAACGCGGAGCCGGGACAGATGCCGGCGAGCGGACCCTCCACCATTTGCTCGACCGCCCGGACTTTGGCCGGGCCAAACGCGACGAGCAAAACGCGTCGTGCGTCGAGGATCGTACCGATGCCCATTGTGAGGGCGTGACGCGGCATTTTCTCGAGCGAGCCAAAGACATCGCTGTTATCGCGGAGGGTTTGCTCGGAAAGGATTTTTACCCACGTGCGCGAACGGAGTGAACCAGTCGGTTCGTTAAACCCGATGTGGCCGTTGCGGCCGAGCCCGAGGAGCTGAATGTCGATCCCTCCGATATCAATGATCTTTTGTTCGTAGGCGCGGCACTCGGCGTGGAGATCGGCGGCCGTGCCGTCGGGGACGTGCGTGCGCTTCTGGTCGATGTTGATGTGGCGGAATAAACTTTCCCGCATGAAATACCGGTAGGACTGATCGTGTGTCGCCGGCAGCCCGACATATTCGTCGAGGTTGAACGTCGTGACGCGGCTGAAATCGAGGCCTTCTTCACGGTGCTGCCGGATGAGCTCCTGATAAAGGCGCAGCGGAGTGCGGCCAGTGGCGAGACCGAGGACGGCATCGGGTTTTTCGCGGACGACGCGCGCAATGATTTTTGCGCCAAGCACACAGCCGATGTCGGAGTTATCACGGATGAGGACTTCCATGGGAGGTAAATTTGGCTGCGAATCGCGTGGATGACACGAACGAAAAATTCTCAGCCCGATGGGTGGAGAGGACCGCGTTTCGTTTTGATGGCTGGGGCCGGGCAAGCGCAGGCGCCGCCACAACCAGTTTTTTTTCGGCTAGCGAACGCCCGGAGCACCAGCCAGATCGCGGTGAGGCCGACGATGGTGAGAGCGATGATCGTTTGAATCTCTGGCGACATTTTAAAAACCGAGCGCGCGCCCGGTTTGATAGAGGATGAAGCAGAGTATCCACGCGGTGCCCGTCATGTAGGCGATCTGGAAAAGCGGCCAGCGCCACGAATTCGTTTCGCGTTTCACGATGGCGACGGTGCTCATGCACTGCATGGCGAAAACGTAATAGACCATCAGCGTGAAGCAAACGAGCGGAGTGAAGAGCGCGGCGCCGTCGGGCCACGTCGCGGCGCGCAGGGCGGCGCGGAGGGGCGTGACCTCCGCGCGTTTGCCGCCCGCGAAGTGTTGCACGTTGAAGACGACCGCGGTCGAGCTGACAAAAACTTCGCGCGCGGCGAATGAAGTCACGAGACCGATGCCGATGCGCCAATCGAAACCGAGGGGCTTAATCGCGGGCTCGAGGATTTTGCCGGCGCGGCCGGCGAGACTGTAAGCGATCTTCGCGTCGGGCGTGGCGGCCGGATCAGGGTTTTTCGGATAAGCGGTGAGAAACCAAAGCACGATGGAAATACCGAGGATGATCGTGCCGGCATTTTTCAGGAAGAGCCACCCGCGCTCGATCATCTGGCGGAGGATTTCGCGCAGGTGCGGTCGCTGGTAAGGCGGCAGCTCCATGATCATGAGCGGCGGTGCACTTTGGAAGAGGGTGCGTTTGAACAGCCAGGCGAAACCGAAGGCGCCGAGCGTGCCGAGGGCATACATGAGCAGCATGATCGCGGCCTTGGTCGTCGTTGGCACGGCGGTGCTCGGCAGGAGGGTGGCGATCATCAGTAGGTAGACCGGGAGTCGCGCCGAGCAACTCATCAGCGGCGCAACAAGGATTGTGACGAGTCGGTCCTTCGCATTTTCGATGGTGCGCGTGGCCATGATGCCGGGAATGGCACAGGCATAGGAGCCGAGGAGCGGGATGAAAGACTTGCCGTGAAGGCCGACCTTACTCATCGGGCGGTCCATCAAGAACGCGGCTCGGGCCATGTAGCCGGTGCTTTCGAGCAGGCCGACGAAGAAAAAAAGGATGAGAATCTGCGGCAGGAAAACCACGATGCCGCCGACGCCTGCGATCACGCCGTCGGTGAGCAAGTCGCGCAGGTCGCCTGCGGACATCGCGCCCTTCACCCAGCTGCTGAGCGCAGCCATGTGGGCATCGATCCAGTTCATCGGATATTCGGCGAGCGTGAAGATGGAGAAAAACAGCGTGGCCATGACTGCGCCGAAAAAGAGCCAGCCCCAAAGCGAGTGCACGAGCGCCGCGTCAATGCGATCGGAGAGCGATGGGCCTTGCGCGCCGGTGCGGCGAATCACATCGGCGCAGAGCCGGTTGATGGCGTCGTAGCGGCTGCGGATGAGCGTGGCCGACCAGTCGGTCCCCTCGCCTTCCCAGCGCTGGCGCCAGTGCGCGAGGATTTCGTGGGTGCGATCGGAGAGTGGCGTGGAGCCGGCGACTCGCACGGTGTCGAAATCGGTGAGGAGCAGCAGCGCCTCGGCGCGGGCGACGAGTGGCGGACGGTTGTCGTTTTGGACCAGCGAGGCTTGCAGATCGGCGACGGCGGGAGCGATGGGCGCGGGAACATCCCAGCGGTGGCGTGCGAGCGGGAGTTCAGCGCGACTCATGGCAAGTCGCAGTTCGACCAGGCCTTTGCCGCGAATGGCTTCACAGGGAATCACTGGCACCCCGAGCGACTCCTCGAGTTTCTTCGGATCGATCCGGTGGCCGGCGGCATGGGCGACGTCCATCATGTTGAGCACGACGATAACCGGCCGGCCGAGATCGAGAATTTGGTGAGCGAGGTAGAGGTTGCGCTCGAGGTTGGAGGCATCGACGACGCAGATGATGCGGTCGGGCTGCGGAGTGTCGGTGCGGCGACCGAGCAGCACATCGCGGAGGACGGCCTCGTCGGGTGAACGCGCCGCGAGCGAATAGGCGCCGGGGAGATCGATCACTTTCATCGGCCGGCCATGCTGGGAAAACGCCTCGCCGATTTTTTTTTCGATGGTGACGCCGGGATAGTTGCCGACTTTCTGGCGCAGGCCGGTGAGCGCGTTAAAAAGTGTGGTCTTTCCGCAATTGGGGTTGCCGACCATCGCATAGACTGGTGAGCGATCGGGGCCGGCGACGCGCTTCTTCCCCGGCAGAGAAATGTGCGGAGGCAGCGTCACGCGAGCGGCGTGTCAGCGGGCGCCGAGGGGCAGCAGTTCCACGAGCACGGACTTCGCGGCATCGTGATTGAGGGCGAGGCGCGTGCCGTTGACGTGGCAGAGGCTGGTGGTGGTGCCGGAAATCTTGGTGACGAGCGCCGCCTCACCGAAACCCATTTCGCGGAGCCGCTGGGCGAAACTTTCGTCGCCAGTGATTTCGCAGATCCGGCCGGTGGCGCCAGCGGCGAGCTGGCACAGCGGCAGACGGAGGTTGAACGGCGAGCGGCTCATGGGCGGGGTGGGAAGACTAACCGAGACTCGGTTTCAATGAATCCGCAAGAAAAAGGCCCGACCGCAGGCCTGCGAACGAGCCGCACAAATTCTTCTAACGCCGGCGGCGTTTGACGGAGAGTTGCACGCCGGCAAAACGAACCATTTCTTGCAGGTATTCGAATTCGGCCGGATCGGCGCTGGCGGCAGAACGGAGTTGGTCTTCGGCGCGTTTCAGCGCGGCCTCAACCACGCCCTCGTCGATCTTGTCCTCGGTGATGGCGCGCTCGGCGAGCACGCGGACGTGATCGCTTTCGACCTCGGCGAAACCGCCGCCAACGGCGAGAAAATGGACCTCATTGCCCTTCGTTACGCGGAGTTCGCCGTCAGCGATCTGGGTGAGCAGCGGAATGTGGCCCGGCAGAATGCCGACTTCACCCTCGACCGTCGGGATGACGACGGAGTCGATCGTGTCGGAATAGACGCGAGCTTCGGGCGTAACGATTTCGAGCGTGAGGGCCATCGCGGTCAGGCTTTCTTGGCGGCGGCCAGCACCTCGTCGATGCCGCCTTTCATGTAGAAGTCGCCCTCGGCGACGTCGTCGAGTTCGCCGTCGAGGATCATCTTGAAGCCGCGGATGGTTTCTTTGACGGAAACATATTTTCCGGGCGAACCGGTGAACACTTCCGCGACCGCGAACGGCTGCGAAAGGAACCGCTGAATCTTGCGGGCACGATAGACGGCCTGCTTGTCCTCGGGAGAAAGTTCATCGAGACCCAGAATCGCGATGATGTCCTGCAGATCCTTGTAGCGTTGGAGCACGCGCTGGACTTCGCGGGCGACGTGGTAGTGCTCCTCGCCGACGATGTCGGGCGCGAGAGCCTTCGAGGTCGAAGCGAGCGGATCGACCGCCGGGTAAATGCCGAGTTCGGCGATAGAGCGCTCGAGCACGATGGTCGAATCCAAGTGCGCAAACGTGTTCGCCGGGGCCGGATCGGTGAGATCGTCGGCGGGGACATAGACGGCTTGAAACGAAGTGATGGAGCCTTTTTTCGTCGAGGTGATGCGCTCCTGGAGAAGGCCCATTTCATTGGCGAGCGTCGGCTGATAACCGACGGCGGACGGTGAGCGACCGAGGAGCGCGGACACTTCGGAACCGGCTTGCGAGAAGCGGAAGATGTTGTCGACGAAGAGGAGCACGTCCTGATTTTTTTCGTCACGGAAATATTCCGTCATCGCGAGCGCCGAGAGCGCAACGCGCATGCGGGCACCCGGGGGTTCATTCATCTGGCCGTAAACCAGAGCGACCTTGGACTTCGACAAATCTTTTTGGTCGATGACGCCCGCCTCCGACATTTCGTGATAGAGATCGTTGCCTTCGCGCGAGCGCTCACCCACCCCGGCGAACACGGAGTAGCCACCGTGCGCCTTGGCGATGTTGTTGATGAGTTCCATGATCACGACGGTCTTGCCGACGCCGGCGCCGCCGAACGCACCGACCTTGCCGCCCTTCGTGAAGGGCGCGATGAGGTCGATGACCTTGATGCCGGTTTCGAGAATGTTGGCCTTCGTGTCCTGATCGACGAGCGCGGGGGCCGGGCGGTGGATCGGATATTTTTTATCGAATGTCACCGGGCCTTTGCCATCCACGACATCGCCGGTGACATTGAAGATGCGGCCGAGCACGCCGGCGCCGACCGGCACAGAAATGGGCGCACCGGTGTCGATCACAGTCATCCCGCGGACGAGGCCTTCAGAGGACGACATCGCGATGGTGCGAGCGACGCCCTCGCCGAGGTGCTGCTGAATCTCGAGCGTGAGATTTTCTTTCCGACCGGCGGCGCTGAACTCGATCGTGAGCGCCTGATAGATGGGCGGGATCGTGTTTTCGGCGAACTGGACGTCGACGACTGGGCCGATGACTTGGACGATTTTACCGGTGTTCATTGAAAAAGAGAGCGGAAGCGAGGAGGAGTGGGTTGATAAAATTACGCGGCCGAGAACTGCGCCGCAGCGATCTCGAGGATTTCCTGCGTGATGCCGGCTTGGCGGGCCTTGTTATATTCGAGAGTGAGATCGCCGAGGAGCTTCGTGGCGTTGTCCTTCGCGGTCTTCATGGCGACCATGCGGGCGCTGTGTTCCGAGGCTTTGGATTCGAGGACCTGATGGAAAACCTGGCGGTTCACGTAGAGCGGCAGCAGCGACTCGAGCACAGTCGACGCGTCGGGTTCGAACAACATCTGGCTTTCAACCGCGCTCTTCGGCATCGGCACCGTGCCAGAGTCGGTGTGCAAACCGGTGACCGCGTCCTTCACGCTGGAGAGCGGCAGCAGCGGCATGATCGACGGCACTTGGATGAGAGTGTTCTTAAACTTCGGCCAGATGACTTCCACGGTGTCGACGATGCCGTCGATATACTGTTTCACCATGAACTCCGCGACCACTTTGACCTCATTGAACGCCACGCGATCGGAGACGGTGAAGTCGGCGAGCAGGTCGCGCTTGGTCCGGGCGAGAAACTGCGAGCCCTTGCGACCGATGACGGCGAATTTCGCGGGGGTCTTGATGTCGAGGACGAGTTTGAAGAGATTGGCGTTGAGCGGGCCGCACAGGCCTTTGTCGGAGGTGACAAGAATAATTCCGCGGGTATGCACGGCCCGCTTGGTCAAGAACGCGTGTTGCGACTCCTCGACGCGATCGGCCAGGGCCGCGAGCATCCGTGCCATGAGTTCGGCGTAGGGTCGTCCGGCGAGCGCCACCGACTGCGCCTTCTTCATCTTCGACGCCGCCACCAACTCCATCGCCTTGGTGATCTGGCGGGTGTTCTTGACCGACTTGATGCGTCGGCGGATGTCGCGGGTGGATGCCATCGAAGAAAAGGTTCGCTACGATTTGATCAACTCAGGCCGTGAAGGTGATCTTCCACTCGTCGCACGCGGTCTTGAGCTCGGCCTCGAGCTCCGCATCGAGCGCCGCCTTCGTGCGGATTTTCGTGAGCAAGGCATCCTTCCGCGTGGCGAAAAACTCCTTCATCGAAGCCGAGGCGGCGACGATCTTCTTCGCGTCGATGACGTCGAAATAATTTTTCTGCATCGCCCACAGGATGGCGACCTGTAGTTCGATCGGCACCGGGCTGAACGCGGGCTGCTTGAAGAGTTCGACGATGCGAGCGCCGCGCTCGAGTTGGGCTTTCGTCTTCGCATCGAGGTCGGATCCGAATTGGGCGAAGGCGGCGAGCTCGCGGAACTGGGCGAGTTCGCCCTTGAGTTTGCCACCGACTTGTTTGGTCGCCTTGATTTGCGCGGCGGAACCGACGCGCGAGACGGAGAGGCCGACGGACACCGCGGGGCGGATACCTTGATTGAAGAGATCGGTCTCGAGGAAGATCTGGCCGTCGGTGATCGAGATGACATTTGTCGGGATGTAGGCGGAAACGTCGCCGGCCTGCGTCTCGATGATCGGGAGGCCGGTGAGAGAGCCCTTGCCGTCGAGACGCGCGCTGCGCTCAAGAAGGCGCGAGTGAAGGTAGAACACGTCGCCGGGATACGCTTCGCGACCGGACGGGCGTTTCAGGATGAGCGAAATCTGACGGTAGGCGACGGCGTGCTTCGAAAGATCGTCGTAAACGATCAGCGCATCCATGCCGTTTTCCATAAACCACTCCCCCATCGCGGCACCTGAGAACGGGGCGAGATATTGGTTGGCGGGATTGTCGGCCGCGGGTGCGGCGACGATGATGGTGTATTCGAGCGCGCCGGCGGACTCAAGGGCGGCCATCGTGCGGACGATGTTCGAATTCTTCTGACCAACCGCGACGTAGATGGAGTAAACCGGGCGGAACTTCGGGTCGCCGCTCGCGAGCCCAACTTTATTAATTTTTGCCTGATTGATGATCGTGTCGATCGTAATGGTCGTCTTGCCGGTGCCGCGGTCGCCGATGATGAGTTCGCGCTGGCCGCGACCGATCGGAATCATGGAATCGATCGCCATGATGCCCGTGAGGAGCGGCTGCGAAACGGATTTGCGGACGATGATGCCTGGGGCGATTTTTTCGACGGGATTGGTTTCCGTGGCGGCGATCGGGCCCTTGCCGTCCACGGGATTGCCGAGTGCATCGACCGCGCGGCCGAGGAGCGCTTTGCCGACGGGCACAGAGAGAAGGCGGCCGGTGGTCTGGACTTCGTCACCCTCTTTGAGCTTTGAGATGTCACCGAGGATGACGCAGCCGACTTCATCCGCCTCAAGGTTGAGCGCGATGCCGATGGCGCCCCCGGGGAACTGCACCATCTCATTATACATCACGTCGGAGAGGCCGTCGATCTTGGCGACGCCGTCGGCGATGGTGCGGATGTGGCCGGTGTTTTTCTTGATGGCCTTGCTGGAAAGCTTGGCAATCTGCTGTTCAATTTGGTCGAGGACGGTGCTCATCGGAGAATGATTATTGGGAGAAGCGGGAAAATATTAGACGGCGGCCGCCAAGGCAGCGAGTTGGCTGGCAATGGAAGATTCGTAGGTGTCGTCGCCGACGCGGATGCGGAGGCCGGCGAGCAACGTATCGTTTTTGCGGGCGAGCGCAGTGACGGGGCGCGAATATTTTTTCGTCATCGCAGCGGCGATGGCGGCGAGCGTGGCGTTGTTGATGGCGCCGGCGTGCTCGACGACGGCTTGGCCACGCGCAACCTCAGCGGCGACGAGGCGGTGGTAGGCCTTGAGCACGGCCATCGCATGAGCGGGGCGGTGCTTCTCGATGTATTCGAGAACGCCGGCGACCCGGTCGGTCGACAGTTTGCCGTCGACCGCGCTCAGTTTGAAAAACTGACGGGCGAGTTGCTGAACTTGTTTAGTGCCGGAGGCCATCGCAGGTCGCGTGAAATATTAATTCGGGCTCAGACGTTCGAGAGTTCGCGCGCAGCCGAGTCGTTGTAAGCGGCGCGGTCGGCGTCAGAGAGTTTCTTGGCGAGGACGCGCTCGGTCGTGACGACGACGAGGCGGGCGATTTCGGTGCGAGCATCGGCGAGCATCTTCTTGTGCTCGAGTTCGACCGCCTGCTGGGCTTTCACGAGGACGTCGTTGGCTTTCGCGGTGGCTTCCTGCGTCTGGCGATCGAGGTAATCCTTGGCGGACTTGCGCGCATCGTCGATGATGCGCGAAGCTTCGACCGAGGCTTTTTTGAGAATGGCGGCGGTCTCCTGCTGGGTTGATTCAAGCTTGGCCTTCATCTCCTCGGCGTATTTCAGGCCGGCGGCGATTTTCTGTTGGCGATCGTCGAGCGTCGCGAGGACGGGCTTAAATGCGAAATACCAGAGGATAACCGCGACGATCGAGAAGTTGACCACCTGCGCGAGGAAGAACGGCAGGCTGATGCCGAAGTCCTGAAAGATCTTGGTGATGCCGGTGGCAGGTTCACTATGAGTCGAGGCCGCCTCAGCCGCATGGCTGGCAACTTGGGCGAGAAAGAGCAGGGAATGAGACATGGCGGTGAGCGATGAAAGGAACCGCGCCGGCGACTGACACCGGCGCGGAATAATCGAAACAGGTTACTTGATGAACAGCGCGTAGAAGGCGACGGCTTCCGCGAGTGCCATGCCGATAATTCCCTGCACGAGGATTTTCGTGGAAGCGCCGGGATTGCGGCCGACGGCTTCAGCGGCTTTGAAGCCGACGAGGCCTACGCCAATGGCGGCGCCGAGGCAACCGAGGCCACCTTGGATGCTACCGGTGATTTCAGCGATGAGGTTGATCATGTGATGTGTCTTTCTTTTGTTGGTTGGATTACCGCCGTCCGCACGCGTGGCACGGTCCCGGCGGGAAAGGGGTTAATGGGCGGCTTCTTTGTGGTCGTCTTGACCGTGTTCGTGGTGGTCATCGCCGTGATTGCAAATTAGGCCGATGTAAACGCTGACGAGGAGCGTAAAGACGAACGCTTGGACGAAGCCGATCAGCAATTCTAAGAAATAGAACGGAGTCGGCAGACCCCACTTTTGCATGCCGCTCATCGCGTGCATTAGACTCTCGCCGCCGAACACGTTGCCAAAGAGACGCAGCGAAAGTGAAATGGGGCGGAAGGCGATGGAGATGACCTCGATGATTCCGACCAAGAAAAAGATAATGAAGAGCGGATAATAGATCACGGACGGGACTTCCTTCTTGTCCGCTTTGTTGCCGAAGATGTCTTTCAGCACAAAAGCCGGACCCGCGTACCGCATAATAAAGTAAAACCAGCAAACGATAGCCACGACGGCGATGGCTCCCGTGCCGTTGAGATCTGCGTTGGCGGGCCGAACCAGTTCCATCCATCCACCCGTTTCGTGATTGGCCATATAGATGGTGCCGACACCGGGAAAGAGACCACTCCAGTTTTGGATCAGGATGAAAGTGAAAATCGCAATCAGGAGAGGAAAGGTGGGCTTCGCGACCTTCGGGCCTACGATGGGTGACGTCAGGTCAAGGATGCCTTGCACCATGTTCTCAACGATAGCCTGACCGCGTGACGGAATCAGTTTCGGGCGCTTGATTGCCAGGCGAATCGCAATGATCAACGCGAGCGCGACGACCCAGCTTGTAACCATGCTGTTCGTCACCGGCAATGGGCCGACACGAAAAAGCGCTTCGGCGGCCGACGAAACGCCAACAGCCTCACTCGCGAAAACCGAGGGAACGGTAGCGAGGGTTAGAAAAAAGGAAGCGAGTTTTGTGACTCGTGACATGGATTCGTGAAGCGATAACGAAGAGAGAAAGGGAAGATAGAAAGGGCAACCCCCTACCCTCCGTCAACCCCCGAAATCGACGGGATGGTTGGTGAGGACAGGAACTAATCTCAAGCGCCAGTTACACTGGTGAAACTTATATCCCCCGGCAGTCGCGGTTGTGCGACAAGCGAACGGAAGTACTTTGCGCGACTTTGGAAAACGGTCTCATGCTCGAATGGCCACGGGGCATCGATTAATTGCCATCCGCTGTGGCGCTCAATTGTATCGTGAGCGTCCTCGAAATAAGGATTATAGTCTGTCCGGAAGAAGATTCGTGTGGCGTCATCGGCGTGTCGGCGAATCTTTTCGAGAAAGTCGGGCTGAATGAGACGGTGTTTGTGGTGCCGCTTTTTCGGCCACGGATCTGGGAAGAGAATGAAGATGTCGCGAAAGATCGCCGCGGCGGGTAATATATCGAGGAAGAGGTTGGCGTCCGCATGAAGAAAATGGAGGTGGGCAACACTGGCGCGCTCCAGCTTTCGCATGGCGCGCTCAATGCGATCGCTTTCAATGTCGATGCCGACGCACACTGTGGCCGGATGCGCTTGGGCGTAGGCGACTAGGAAGTGACCGTGCCCGCATCCAAACTCGCAAACGAATTTGCAAGGTTGTGGAAAGATCGTTGCGAGAGAATTCCCGAGCGAAGACTTTCGCTCTTCTATGACTGTTAAGTAGCGACGCGTTTGAACGTTTGTTTCCACGGTGTGAGGTAGAGGAAAGATCGAGCCGAAATATTATTGAGCCCGGAGACCCCTGCCCGACTCCACCCAAACCATCAAAATACTGATATCGGCCGGACTCACTCCACTTATGCGACTAGCCTGGCCAAGGGTCATGGGTTTGATCTCGGAAAGTTTTTGAGCACTTTCTTTTCTAAGTCCACTAATAGACATGTAGTTAAAATCACTGTTTAGTTTAATTTTTTCGATCTGAGAGAGTTTTTCGACCTGACGATGTTCGCGCATAAGATAACCCTGATAACTAACGCGATAAAGTGTTTCGTCGCGGATAGGTTTCGATTCTTTTTTAAATTCTTCTGGTAAAGATGTTTGAATTCCTTCCCGTCTTATAATTTCACCCCAAGTGCTTCCATTATTGCGATTCTGTTCAAGACGATCGACCCACTGCAAAATGCGGTTTTGTTTCGAGCGAATTTTATCGATCCGGTTATAAGTTAAAAGACCTTGATCTACAGCGTGTTCAATCAATCTAAGTTCAGCGCTTCCGTGATTAAAAAGCAGACGATGCTCGGCGCGACTCGTGAACATTCGATAAGGCTCATTGGTTCCTTTGGAAACGAGATCGTCGATCAGCACGCCAATGTAACCTTCGTGCCTTTTAATGATAAGAGGAGCCGCATTCCTTACCTTGTTGGCGGCGTTGACACCTGCCACTAGACCTTGGGCTGCCGCCTCTTCGTAACCGGAGGTTCCGTTGATCTGGCCAGCAAAGAATAGGTTCTCCACTTTCTTCGATTCCAACGATGGAAACAACTGCGTCGGCGGCGCGAAATCGTATTCGACGGCATACGCCGGACGTAGGATTTCTGCGCTTTCTAGTCCTGGAACGCTGCGAATCATTTTATGCTGAGTGACGAATGGCAGACTTGTTGACAAGCCATTCACATAGAATTCATTGGTTGTTCGGCCCTCTGGTTCGAGAAAAAGCAGATGTCTTGGCTTATCTGAAAATCGAACAAATTTGTCTTCGATACTTGGGCAATACCTTGGACCAACGCCCTCTATGTGTCCCCCGTAAAGCGCCGACAGGTGCAGGTTGCTTCTGACAATGTCCGCTGTCTCGGGCGTCGTATAGGTCATCCAACAAGAAACTTGTTCACAACCAGGACGCCAGCCGAGGCGGTTTTCATCTGTACGTTCTACGTGGAACAAATCGCCGCTCTGTCTGGTGTCATGGAATGCGAAAAACGTCGGAACGGTGTCGCCCTTTTGCTCCGCCATCTTGTTGAAGTTCAGGGTCCGGCCTAGTAGTCGAGGAGGTGTGCCCGTTTTTAGTCGACGTAGTTCAATACCGGCGTCGAGCAGGCTTTGCGACAGTGTCTTGGCGGCGAAGTCACCCAGTCGTCCGCCTTCGTTTTTGTTTTGCCCGATATGCATAAGACCGCGCAAAAACGTTCCGGTCGTAACAACTAATGTGCGACAGTAAAAATCAAGATCAAGATTCGTTTTACATCCTACAACTTTGCCTTGATCGAAGATGAGCTTGGTAACGGTAGCCTGAAAAATCTGAAGGTTTGGTTGGAGCTCCAGTGTGTGCTTCAGACGAAATTGATAGGCCTTCTTGTCGCATTGCGCACGAGGGGATTGCACGGCTAAGCCTTTTGTTTCGTTTAGTAAACGAAACTGGATCCCTGTCAGGTCCGCATTGATTGCCATTTCTCCGCCTAGTGCATCGATCTCTCTAACTATCTGGCCTTTGGCTTGACCACCAATGGCTGGATTGCAGCTCATTTGAGCAATGGTGTCTATATTACCCGTGAGAAGGAGGGTGGACGCGCCTACACGTGACGCTGCTAAAGCCGCCTCAACACCAGCGTGTCCTGCTCCACAGACAATTACGTCAAACTGAAACATGTTCAACAGTGATTAATTGAGAATTCCTGGCTTGTCTATTTTCCGATACAAAACGTCGAAAATAATCGATCGAGCATTTCTTCGTTATTAACTTTTCCAACGATTTCACCATATGCAGCTAAAATTTGCCTTAAGTCGCTAGCCAATAATTCCATAGGTGTGTTAACATCTAATTTTATTAGTGCAGCATTCAAACAATCGCGTGAAATTTTAAGGGCGGAGGAATGGCGAGCATTTATCGCGACGGATTCTTCATCGTTGCCGTCGCGAAAGCGATCGGCGTGCGCGCTAATCGCTTCCACTAAAGTTTCGATGCCCGATCCCGTGAGTGCAGAGACGCTAATCCCATGCGGGACATACGGGAATTGTCTGACAGTGGAATTATTATGTATTAAATCGTTCTTATTTAATATTATAAGCGACTTGTCTCGCGCCGCATCATTATTTAGTTCGTGCGGAACAGACGCACACAAGTCGTTGCTGTCCAAGACTACTAGCAGTAAGTCTGCCTCCTCGATGCACTCTACGGTTTTCTCCATTCCCAGTTTTTCAAGTGGGGCGGGTGACGGGTTCAAACCTGCAGTATCTATGATACGCAGGCAATGAGGTCCAACCAGTATTCGCTCTTCGATAAAATCACGGGTCGTTCCCGGCTCGGGGCTAACCAAAGCCCGTTCACGGCCGACGAGACGGTTTAACAGGCTGCTCTTTCCGACGTTGGGCGCTCCCACGATCACGGTTTTAATCCCGTCTCGCAGCAACTCGCCGTAATGGCTCGTGGCAAGCAGGCGATCGGTGTCGCTCGCTAGGCTGGATAGTTCACGTAAAAAAAATCCGCGATCCTCGGGTGGTAAATCCTCTTCGGGAAAATCGATGTAAGCTTCGACCCGCACAATCACGCCGAGCAAGCGGTCCACAAGCGCGCCCATTTGCTTGCCGAGGGAACCGCGAAGTTGCCGATTGGCGGCAGCCAGTGCGCGCTCGCTCCGAGCACTAATCAAATCCATGACGGCTTCAGCCTGGCTCAGATCCATTCGGCCGTTGAGAAACGCGCGTTTTGTAAACTCGCCCGGCTCGGCCAACCGGCAGCCACGCGCAATTAGATCTTCAAGGATCTTTTGCGCGATGAATGGGTTTCCGTGGCACGAAATCTCGAGCGAATCTTCGCCGGTGTAGGAATGAGGACCTCGAAAAAACGTGAACAATACGTCGTCGATTAAACCGCCGCCGCGTTCGTGATAATCACCGTGCTGCGCGACGCGGGGCGGGGGAGTCGTTCCAAATATATTCTGGGCAACCTTTGCCCCGTCGCCTCCGCTGACGCGCAGCAACGCGATCGCCGACGTCCCCATGGGTGTCGCGAGCGCGGCGATAGTGTCTTGGAAACGCGACATTTTTTGCGGATAACGACGTTTCGCGCTCGCGTGCTGCAAGTCAAACGCCGCCGCACAAACCTTGCGCACCCTGCAACAAATCGCAGGTAGCATTCATTCGGCGATTCACTCAATATGTATGGAATGGCCGTGCTCGATCCGATTGTCCAATTCCACGAGTGGTTTGCCGAGGCGCAGGCGACGGAACCCCACGACCCAACGGCGATGTCACTTGCCACGGTTAGTCCCGATGGGAGGCCATCGGTGCGCATGGTTCTGCTCAAACACGCGGACAGCCGTGGCTTTGTTTTCTACACTAATCTTCAAAGCCCAAAGTCAGTCGCGCTCCGATCAAATCACCGAGGCGCGCTCTGCCTCCACTGGCCGAAACTTGAACGGCAGGTTCGGATTGACGGGGTGGTGGAGTCAGTAAAGGGCGAGGAAGCGGACGCGTATTTTGCGACGCGCCCGCGGCTCAGCCAACTCGGCGCGTGGGCCTCTCGCCAATCGCAACCCATGGCCGGCCGATTTGAACTCGAACGAGAGGTGGCTCTGGTCGCTGCGCGTTTTGCAGTCGGCGCGGTTCCGCGACCGCCGCACTGGTCTGGTTGGCGCGTCGTGCCAGAACAAATCGAATTCTGGCACCAGCGTGCGTTTCGTCACCACGATCGGCAGCGGTTCACCCGCGACGGTGAGTTGTGGCGCGACGAGTGGCTGTTCCCTTAACTCCTTAACGTCCGCCGATCGATAGCGGTGTAATGCGCGTCCCGTCAGAGACTTTGTCGCCTGGGTAGACGACGATTTGTTCGCTTTCGCGCAGGCCTTCGAGCACTTCGCTTTCGATTCCGTTGCTGCGGCCGACGCGAACCGTGCGCAATCGAGCGCGCCCGCCATCAACTGCAAACGCCTGCCAAGCTCCGCCGCGTTGAAACAATCCACCCGCAGGCGCACGCAGCGCCGTCGCGTTCTCCCAGATGACGACGCGCGCTTCGACCCGATAGCTGTCGCCGAGGGTGGGGCGCTTCTCGACTGGATCGGTGAAGTCGGCGACGACGTAGACACGCTGCTCCTCCACACCTAGCGCGGAAATTTTTGTGAAGGCCGATGGCTCGACGAGTCGCACCCGGGCCTGCAACGGCTCCGACCCGCCCCATTGCTCAAGCATCACGCGCGCGCCCGGCTTGATCGCCACGCCGTCGCGCGACAGCACCTCGATGCGCGCTTCGAGATCGGTGGGATCGCCGATTTCGAGAAGTGAAAATCCGGCTGGCACCACCCGGGCACTTTCTTGAAACACGCGCAGGATTCGTCCGTTCACCGGCGAGGTGATGACGAGCGGCTCGGCGCCGCTACCGGCTGGTTCGGAACCCGCCAAATGAGGCTGCCCGCGCGTAAGCAAGGCGCGGGCTTGCTGCAATTCGAACTCCGCGACCTTCAGCGCGAATTCCGCCGCGCGCGCGTCTTGAGCGGTCGTGTCGGCCCGCATCAGTGCGGCGTCAAACTCCTGTGGTGACAAAACTTTCTTCGCGTAGAGTTCGTTCAGCCGCTGGAAGTCGGCGGTGAACATTTTTGCTGCTGCCGTCGCGCGCTCTTTTTGCGCGAGTGCCGCATCGCGCGCGGCTTCCGCACCGCGAACGCGCGCTTCGGCCTGGGCCTGGCTCCGCGCATCCAGAAAATCCGCACCGCTCGTCTCGAGCACGGCGAGCACCGTCTTGCCGGCTTCGACGGCCGCGCCCGCTTTCCAATCGATGCGCCGGAGTTGCCCGGCAACAGGTGCCGACACCAGAAACCGGTTTTTCACCCGCGTCATGCCCTCCTCGTCGACCGTGACGACGAGTGGTCCGCGCGCCACCGTCGCGACTTCGACCGACACGGCGCGCGGCCACAACCCGACGACGATCAGGGCGATGAGGATACCGGTGCCGAGCCACGGCAGCCGACGTCGCCACGCGGTCGCGCCGTTTTTCTTCGCAGCGGATGAGGGAGGAGGAGTTGGGTTCATCGAAAAAATCCGGGGCTCAGTCGAGGGCCTTCAGCGCGCTGACCAAGTCGATGTCTGCCAGTTTGCGGGCGGCGAACAGGGCCGACAATGCCGAAGCCACCGCGACCACCAACACCGCAAACGCGTAGTTGGCCGGCGTGAGCACCAGCGGGAGGCGCACCGTCTCGGTGTTGACGCTCGAGATGATGCCGCGAGCAAAACCGGAGCCGAGCACCAGGCCGATCGGGAGCGCGACGATCGTAAGCAGCACGAGTTCACCGACCAGCACCGCGCCGACTTCGCCGCGGGTGAAACCCAGCACGCGCAGGGTGGCGAGTTCGCGGGCCCGCTCCGAGAGCGAAATCCGCGCGCTGTTGTAGATGATGCCGAAGGCCACGATCGTCGCGAACATCATATACATTTTTTGCAGGAGGCCGATGCTTTCGCCGGTGGTCTTGCGAAAGCCCTCGCGGATCGAATCCTTGATTACACAGCCGGCGGCGCGCGGAGTGTTTTTGACAGCGTGGAGGAAATCGTTCCAGCGATCCGACGAGACGACGATGTGCGCGCCGCTGATCCGGTCGCCTTCGAGGAGCAGGCGGTTGAGCGCGTGGCGCTCCATGTAGGCGGCGGTGCCGGCGAAATCCTGTGCGAGTGCGACGATGGGCACGGTGAGTTCACGCTCTTCGCCCTCGAGCACTTTCGCGACCACCGTATCGCCGACGCGCACGTCCAGAATCTCAGCCAGCTTGGTCGAAATCACGAGGCCGCGCTCGGGCAACGTGAGTTGGGTAGGTTCCGCGTCGATTACGCGGCTGAGCGTGCCGCGTTCGGGCAGACCTTGCAGCAGGAGGCGCCGCGTGATCGGGCCGGCGCGCAGTTCCACAGTGACAAAGCGAAATGGTTCCGCGAGCACGACGCCGGGCAGGTGGCGAAAATCCGCGATCGCGCGGCCGGCCTGCGGCTCGACGAGCGAGAGCGTCACGGTCTGCCGTTGCACGATGTCCCATTGAAAATCGAGCACGTAGTCGATGCCGTCGCGAAATGTGTTCGGCACGATTAGGATGGCGGTGGCGAGCGCGAGCGCGAGACACGTGAGGCCGCTCCGCACGGGGCGGCGCTCGATGTTGCGCAACGCCATCCGGAGCGAAGCGCTGCACCAGCGGGCCGCGCCAAATCTCTCCGCGAGTGCGGGCCGATAACTGGCCGGCGCCTCAGGCCGCATCGCCTCGGCCGGCGGCAACCGGACGGCGCGGCGCACGGCGCCGGCCACGCCGACAAACGCCGCGAGCGCGCTCACCGCCGCCGCCGCCACGAGCACCCGCGTATCGAGCATGAAATCGAGCTGCGGAAACCGGAAGAAGAGATGATACATGATCACGAGTTTTCCCCCGAGAAAGATGCCGCCGGCCGTGCCGAGCCCGATGCCGAGAACGACGATCGCGAGCGCGAATTTGAAATAGTGCGCCCCGACCTGCGCGTTGCTGAACCCACACGCCTTGAGCATCGCGATTTGTTCGCGCTGGAGCGTAACTTGGCGGCTCATCACCGAATTCACCATGAACGCGGCGACACCCAGAAACACGACGGGGAACGCGATCGACAGGCCTTGGAGGACGCGAATCTCGTCGTCGACCCGGCGGTGCGAGGGATGGTTGTCGCGACCGTAGGCGCCGCGGCCGCCATACGGCGCCAGCACGCGATCGACGGCCGCCACGACGTCGCCTTCCGAGGCGCCGGGAGCGAGCGAGAGGGCGACGTTGTTGAACGCGCCGTAAAGTTGAAACGCCGTCGCCAGCTCGCGGTAGGGCATCCAGAAAACACCGTAGGTTTTGTTGTCGGGCAAAGCGGCGCCGGGCGGCGACTCAAAAATAAATTCCGGTGACAGCGCGATGCCAGTGATTGTGAACGTCTGTTTCGCGCCATTGAGGATCGCAGAAATCTTGGCGCCGGGCTTCAGGCCGTGCGCTTCGGCGAACGCCTCGCCGGCGGCGATTTCGCCGCGAGTCGTCCGGCCCAGCGGCAGGCGACCGGCGCGGAGGTAGGGGAGATTGAGCACGATTGGAGCGCGCTCGGGCAGCGAGTTGATGAAGCCGACGGCGGGCTCGGGCAGGCCGGGCACATCGAGCGCGGCGCGAATCGCGATGCCCGTCTGCACGGTCGCGACGCCGGGAATCGCGGCGAGTTGATCGCGCACGGCGTTGGGGGCGCGCTTGAGCTGCGCGAACACATGGGCGAAACGATTTTGCTCGTAATACGCGTCGCGCGTCGAGGTGAGCGAGAGGATCAGCGAGCGCGTCATGATCATCATCGCGAGGCCGCACGCCATCACGAGCGCGACAGCGATCGCCTGCGACTTCAGGGCGCGGAGATCGCGGAGGAGTTTGACGTCGAGGAGGCTCATCGCGCGTGGCATCGCGTTTCACCAAGCGAGATCGCGCACTAAACCGCGCTGAGTGTTGGTGCGGGCGTGGATGATGCGGCCGTCGGAAAGCGTGAAGA
Source organism: uncultured Opitutia bacterium (assembly GCA_903840415.1). Lineage (GTDB taxonomy): Bacteria > Verrucomicrobiota > Verrucomicrobiia > Opitutales > Opitutaceae > CAITWF01. The sequence continues at coordinate 49,282 of CAIMFY010000018.1, forward strand.
CGCGATCGGCCATGTCGGCGAGAATCGCGTTGTGCGTGATGATGACGGTGAGCGTGCCGAGTTCGCGGTTGATGTGCTCGATCGCTTCGAGGACGGTGATGCCGGTGTGTACGTCGAGGGCGCCAGTCGGCTCGTCGCAGAGGAGGACGGCGGGCCGTTTGGCAATGGCGCGAGCGATCGCGACGCGTTGCTGCTCGCCGCCGGAGAGCTGCGCCGGAAAATGATCGAGGCGCTCGCCGAGGCCGACGAGGTGGAGTGCGTCTTCAGGCGCCATCGGGTCGGCGCAGATTTCCGTGATGAGGGCGACGTTTTCGCGCGCGGTCAGGCTGGGAATGAGATTATAGGCTTGGAAGACGAAACCGACGGCATCGCGGCGGAACTGCGTGAGCGCCTTTTCGTCGGCGCGCCCGAGATCCCAACCACGATAGTGGAGCGTGCCGCTCGTCGGGGAGTCGAGGCCGCCAAGTTGGTTGAGGAGCGTGGATTTTCCGCTGCCCGAAGCGCCGAGCAGGACGATAAGTTCGCTCGCCAACAAATCGAGATCGACGCCGCGCAGCGCGGTGACGGCGGCCTCGCCCTCACCGTAAACGCGGAGCAAATCGCGCACGTGAAACACGGACTCGCGCCCCGCCTGATCGGCGGGGGAAGAAACTGCGGCAGCGGTGGCGGGCATGGAGGAATCGAGTCAGCCAAGAAATCGATTCGCGGTCGCTGCGGCAACGCGCAAAAGAAAATCGATGGCCACGGTCGTTTGAAGCGCACCGGACGCCGCAAACATTTCAGAGGTTTACAGGCCTGGCAGTGCAGCGCGAGCGGCCTCGATGGCTTTTACGCGGTCAGCGGCGCGGCGCTCGGCGAGGGGGATTTGTTTCGCGTCGGACTTCGCGAGATAATCGCGGATGCGTGTGGTCTGCCCGGAATCGAGATCGAAATGTTGCGCGACGATGAGCCACGCGAGCGCTTCGGTGTAGTCGGCTTTGGTGCCGGTGCCGTTGGCGTAGAGTGCGCCGAGATTGTAAATGGCGGTGCGCACGCCGCCGCGGGCGGCTTGGAGAGTGAAGGCGAATGCCTTCGCGTCGTCGCGCGCGGTCTGCAGGCCTTTCGTGTAGAGTTCGGCCAGCAGGGCGGCGGCATCGGCGCTGTCGGCTTCGGCGCCGCGTTCGAGGATGGCGACCGCGTGCGACACATCGACGGAGACCTGCTGGCCGTTGAGATAAATCTGACCGAGCGCAGCGAGCGCATCGGGGTGGCCTCGGTCGGCGGCGGTCTGGAGCGCGGTCACACCGGGCCAAGTCAACGCGCGGCCGGTGGGCAGGACGAGTTTGATGGGTGATTCCGGGAGCGGGCCGTCGGCCAGGCCGCTGATCGGAGGCAACGCGGGCATCGACGGTTGGGGGAGAGTGGGGGACGCGGCCGGCTCAAGCGCAATTTTCTCCAGGGGCTTTCCTTCGGGTTTGGCGAGCGGCGGTGGGACCAACTTCTCGACAGCCGGCGTCATGCTCTGGTTTGCGCTGGTGGGAGAAACATAGACGAGCGGCGCGGGTGGCGGGAGGAATTTCACGACGCTGCCTTGCGCGAGTTCACGCTCGAGCTCGGGCGCGCGTTTTTCGCCCGCGGCGATCCACTCCGGGTGGCGAAGCGAGCGCACATGGGCACGGAGTTCATCCTCGGTGGTGCCGGCGGTGCCATGTTGTTTTGCGAGGATGAGCCAGCCGAGGCCCTCGGCGTAGTCGCGCGGCACGCCGCGTCCCGTGGAATACGCGACCCCAAGATTGCGAAACGCCTCGGGCGTGCCGCCGGCCGCCGCGGCGCGGAAGTAGGCGAGTGCGCGCGTCTGATCTTGGGAGACGGAGTCGCCGTGTTCGAGCAACATGCCGAGGCGGAACGCGGCGCTCGGTTGTCCGGCGCGGGCCGCCTGTTCGAGGAGAGTGAGCGCGCGTGGGACGTCCTGCGGAAAATCGGCATCGCCGCGCAGCAGCGCTTCGCCGAGTTGGGCGCAGGCTTTGGGATTGCCGCTTTTGGCGGCGGCTTGGAGTTCAGCGGCGTTGGACCACGCGTTGCCGCCAGTACGCGAGAGCAGGACAGGCTTGGAGTCCTGCGCAAAAATCGAAGCGACGAACGCGAATCCAAGAGCGAGTCGCCGGGCGAGAATTCTCATTCCGCTTAGAACACCACCGCCGCGGGAAGTTCGTCGAGTCTAACCGATCACGCTTCCGGTTCGCCGCCGGTCACGGGTTCGCCGACCTTGATGGTAACTTTTTCGAGAATCGCCTGGGAGATTTTTTCGGCGAGCTCGGGCTTTTCCTTGAGCGCGAGCTTGGCGGCGTCGCGACCCTGGCCGACGAGCGCGCCTTCGTAGGCGATCCAAGCGCCTTTCTTTTCGAGAATCTTGTGCTCGAGGCCGAGATCGAGGAGCGAGCCGATCTTCGAGATGCCCTCATCATACATGATATCGAACTCCACCTCGGTGAACGGCGGGGCGATCTTGTTCTTCACGATTTTGATCTTCGTGCGGTTGCCGATGACTTTGCCCTCGGGCGTCTTGATCTGGTCCTTACGGCGGATGTCGATACGGACGGACGAGAAGAACTTTAGCGCGCGGCCACCGGACGTCGTCTCGGGGCTGCCAAACATCACGCCGATCTTTTCGCGAATCTGGTTGGTGAAGATGCACACGCAGTTCGTCTTGCTGACGACAGCGGTGAGCCGGCGCATGGCCTGCGACATCAGGCGGGCCTGGCTGCCCATGGTCATGTCGCCCATCTGACCGTCTAGTTCGGCCTTCGTGATCAACGCGGCGACGGAATCGAGGACGATGACGTCGATCGAGTTGGAGCGAATGAGCGTCTCCATGATGTTGAGCGCGTCTTCGCCGGAGTCGGGCTGGGAAACGAGAAGATCATCCAACTTCACGCCGACGACGCGCGCATATTTCGGGTCGAGCGCGTGCTCGACGTCGATGAAGGCGGCGAGGCCGCCTTTTTTCTGTGCCTCGGCGATGACGCTGAGACAAAAGGTGGTCTTGCCGGACGATTCCGGACCGTAGATTTCGATGATGCGACCCTTGGGCAGGCCGCCGACACCGAGCGCGAGATCGATGGCGAGCGAGCCGGTCGAAAGAGTTTCGACCTTCATCTTCTGGTTGCTGCCGAGGCGCATGATTGAGCCTTCGCCGAACTGCTTCGTAATGGCGGAGAGTGCGAGGTCGATGTTCTTGTCGCGGGCGTGGGTGGCGACGGAAGGAGCGGCGGCGGTGACTTTGGCGGGGGCGACTTTGGACATGGTGATGAGTGTCTGAGGGCTTTGGTTGTGGTTAAAAAAGAGAGTGATCGGCAGCGGGCGAGTCGGGATTTGCGAGGCAAAAACGATGCTGGCCGAGCGAGAGATAGGTGACGTGTTCATTTGAACACGTCAAGCTTTTGTGGTGCCCACGATCGACACTTTAGGCGCTGGCGCGAAATCAACCGCGCTGGAGTCAACCGCGCAGCGCACCGTCAGGTCTGAATTGAATGGCGCTTAATTGGAACACGTTGGTTTCCAGCGATTGCGATGGGGAGATTCTTTGTACAGATGACGGGGTTTGTTGAGCAAGGCATAAGCTTTAGGTCGTCGTTTCACGGCCCGCGGCTCACGGCGGTGTGGGCGC
>CAIMFY010000019.1 GCA_903840415.1 uncultured Opitutia bacterium
ACGCATTCCGTTTCTGGCCGCGCAGCCACACCACACCGGCGACAACGCGGGTATGATCGCGTTTGCGGCGTGGGCGGACACGACGGGCGTCGAGCGCGCCGCGGGAATGGATCTGCGGATCGAGCCGGGCGCCGGGCTGGCATAGGCCATAGCCTCAGAGCCAATTCTCAGCTGCGGCTCAGTGATTGCTCTGGTAAGTAGGCCAAAATCGGTGCACACGCCTTAAACTGTCTTTGACAATCGGACAAGTGTCCTACAATTGTCCTGCATGCAACTGAAATGGCTCACCACTCGTGAACTTGTCGGCCATCCGGGCGCGGTGCTCAATGCCTTGCCGAAGGACGGCGCTGCGCTGCTGACCACCAACGGCAAGCCGCGTGCGCTCCTTCTGCCTGTAGACGAAGCCTCGTTCCTGGAAGATGTGACCGCTGTCATCGGCTATCTGGCCGAACAAGGCGCGCAGCGGGCGCGGGCCAAGGCCGTGGCCGAGGGACGTGACCAGATGAGCGACGAAGCCATTGAGGCGGTGATTGCGAAGCCGCGCGCCGCGCGCCGGTGAAAGCATGCGTGCTCGATACGAGCGTCGTCGTGTCGGGCTTTCTCAAGCCGCACGCGCCGCCCGCCCGTCTTCTGAGCGCGTTCCTTGCCCGACGGCTCCGACTGGTCTATGACTCCCGGATGCTGACGGAATACGGCGAAGCGCTGGCGCGACCGGAGTTCAGCATCTCGCAGCACGATTGCATCGGTTTCTTGCTCATGCTGCGAACTAGCGGCGAGGTGCTCAAGCCGCCGCCCGTCGCCCTCGATCTGCCCGACCCAGACGACCTGCCCTTCATCGAAACCGGCCTGGCGTCCGCCGAGAAAATCGTCGTCACGAAAAATTTCTCGCACTTCGAGCCCGCAGCGAAACTCGGCTTGCAGATTCTATCGCCAGCCGCAGCGATGAGCCAACTAGGCGAGTCAGCGTTGTGACTCCACCCCGAACTAATCGGTTGCCCCGGTGCCCTGCACGTGGGGGACGCTGTGATTGCGACACGTCCAAGCTGCAGCACTTGCGTCAACTGCAAACCCGGAAAAGTCTTCCTCCCTTGTGGCCGCTGAATCGATCAGTCCCTTACCAGAGCAATCACCTAGCCGCAGCTGTGAATTGGCTCTGTCATGGCCTGGGCGTGCCGGTTTATTTGTAGTCGCGCCGCAGATTGCTCGGCAAAATGCCGAGTTCTTCGCGGTATTTGGCGACGGTGCGGCGGGCGAGCGCGATACCTTTTCCCTGCAGCTTTGCCACGAGTTCCTGATCGCTGAGCGGGGCGGCTTTGTCTTCGATGGCAATGAGATCGGCGAGCATCTCCTTGACGCTGGTGTTGGACACGGCCGCGCCGCTGTCGGCCTGGTAGCCGGTCGTGAAGAAATACTTGAATTCGAAGACGCCGTGCGAGGTCTTCATGTATTTGTTGGCGATCGCACGGCTGACGGTGGTCTCGTGCACGCCGACGATCTCGGCGATCTGGGTCATGATAAGCGGACGCAGCTGCGAGACGCCGTGCTCGAAGAACG
>CAIMFY010000020.1 GCA_903840415.1 uncultured Opitutia bacterium
CGTAAGCGTTCAGCTCTGACGTGAAGACGGGTTGAGGTGAGTCGTGTAGAGTGTGGGGATGAACATTGCCGGAAGAAGCGAGCCGCGGCGCAGCGCCGAGGAAATCGAACGTCTCGTGAACGAGTATCGGGCGGGCGAGCTGACCCAGGAGGCCTACGCGGAGCAAATCGGGGTGAAGCTGTGCACGCTGCGCACGTGGATCTACAAGCGGAAGATTGCCCCGGTGCGCGGCGGCTTCGCGGCTGTCCGCTTGGAGGGCGGTGCGGTCACCGGCCGGGAAGTGCTCACGGTCCGGTGGCCTGCAGGAGTCGAGTTGGAGTTGCCGGTGAGTCTCGGGGAGGCGGCGCTGCGCGGACTGTTGCGCGAAGTGCTGGCGCCATGTTTGCGATAGGGCCGGCGACGGGGGTCCACCTGGCCACCGGGGTGACCGATTTGAGGAAGGGGTTCAACGGCCTGTATTCCGCAATCAAGTACGGCCTGGGTCGCGATCCGATGACGGGCGGCGAGGCGTTCGTGTTCTGCAACCGCCGACGCGACACGGTGAAGATCTTCTTCGCCGACCGCGACGGGATGTGGGTGTGCGCGAAGCGCCTGTCGAGCGGCTGCTACCGCTGGCCGGGCGTCGGGGAGGCGGTGGTGACGATGAGCCCGACGGAACTGGCGATGCTTTTGAGCGGGATCGATTTACGGGGAGCGAAACGGCAGAGGCACTGGCATAATCGTGTCATAAAACGTTGATAATCAACGATTAATATTGACTCAAGTCGTTGTTTCATAAGAGGATGCGTACCTCGCATGTCCCTGGCTGAATCCGAACAAAAAACCGAAGATCTGCCCGCCAAGGTGGCGCAGCAGCAGGCGCAGATCCGGTGGCTGGAACTGCGGGTGAAGGACCTGGAAACCCAGTTGTTCGGCAAAAAGTCCGAGAAGCGGTCCGATTCCGGGGACGACGGCAATCTGCAATGGGAGGAACTCATGGGTGAAGTGCGCGCGTTGGCGCCGGTCCCCGCGCAGCCGCCGACCACGGTCACGGCGACGGTGCCGAGCAGGAAGACCGGCTTGAAGAAGGGGCCCAAGCCCCTGGACCCGGCGCTGCCCCGTGAGGTGATCGCGGTGCCCGCGCCCGATCTCAAGGACCTGATGTGCCCGGAGACGGGGCGTGCGATGAAGGCGGCTTTCGTGGAGGTCCTCGAGGTGCTCGCCCGCAAGCCGGCGGTCTACTTCGTCAAGCGGTACGAGCGCACGGTGTTCACGAGCCCGGCCAAGACGGCCCCGGTCTACGGACCCTGGCCGGAAGACGTGCTGCCGCGCTCGCGGGTGCACGCGAGCATCGTCGCGCACATCGCGGCGATGCACTTCTGCGAGCACCAGCCCTACTACAGGCTGGAGAAACATCTGGAGCGGCTCGGGGTGGACCTGCCGCGCGTCTGCCAGGTCTCGCTGATGGCCCAACTCGAGGAGCGCACCCGGCCCTTGGTGGGCGCCCTCAAGGAGCACGTGCTCGCCAGCGGCTACATCCACTTGGACGCGACGCCGATCGATCTGGCCGACCCGGCGCGGCCCGGAGCGGTGAGGGAATCCACTCTGTGGGCGTACCGGGCCACCGACGGGCCCGTCTGGTTCGACTTTCAGTTGAACAAGTCGCCGACCAGCCCGGCCAAGGTTTTGGAAAAATACCAAGGAATCCTCCAGACCGACGGGGCCGCCGGACTTGACGACATCGGCCGGTTGGACGGCCGCGTCCGGCATCTCGGATGCTATGCTCACGCGAGGCGTTACCTTGTAAAAGCCGTGGACGCCGACGAACAAGACGCCGCGCCCTACCTGCGCACGATCAACCAACTGTTCCGAATCGAGCGTCTGGCCCGCCGGTTCAAGCTGAAGCCGGAAAACTTCCAGGATCTTCGCACCCGCCGTAGCGTGCCTCTGGCCGAGAAACTCTTCGCCGACGCTCTCGCGGCCATCCCCAACGCCGAACCGAAGACTCGGTTTTGGCAGGCGCTCAACTATCTTCTCAGCCAGAGGAGTTCGCTCCAGCGCTGCCTGAGCGAACCCGGCGCCCTGATCCACAATAACCCTGCCGAGAATTGCATTCGCCCTCTGAAACTCGGCGCAAAGAACTGGCAGGCGATCGGCCACCCAAGCGCCGGCCCCCGTCTGGCCAACCTGTTCTCCCTCGTCGAAAACTGCAGACAGGAGGGGATCGATCCCGAGGCCTACCTGATCGATATCATCACACGGCTGTCCGATCACCCGATGAAGGACATCGCCGAATTGCTCCCTCGGGCCTGGAAGGGCTCCCGCTCCGGTTCGACTGCCGCTGTCGCCTGATTGCATCCGGCCAGAGTACCGGATCTGGCGCGCACTGTCTGCCTGTCAGAGCTGCACGCTTAC
>CAIMFY010000021.1 GCA_903840415.1 uncultured Opitutia bacterium
GGTCCAAGATTCATTTTTCGGGCCAGAATGACCCGAATCCCCATTTTCCAAACCATATCCGTAACATCTCGCTGGTTGTGTTATTCACGAAGGAGATGCGACTTAGGAAATCAGTTTTAGCCCTTAGCTGGACAGCCGTGGCTCCAGACCAATTGAACCATGAACAAATCAAACCTCGATAGGATGCTGTTTACACTTGGCCGCGCTCTTGGCGTTTGGCTGACCGCAGGGCTGGGCGCACTCGCGCTCGCCTTTTCCTCACCTCTTCTTCACGCCCAAAGTGCCAGTGGCACCATCACGGGTAGTGTAGTCGATTTGTCGACTGGCAAGTTCCTCGAGGGCGCCGAAGTCTCCGTCGAAGGCACCGCGCTTCGCACGGCGACCGAGCGGCAGGGAGCGTTCACATTGCGTGGAGTTCCGACTGGTTCTCAAAATGTCGTCGTATCCTATGCTGGCCTCGATCCCAAAACGTCCGCGGTCAATGTGACCGCCGGCCAAGTCAATACTCTCGCCATTCAGCTGAGTAACTCTGGCATCGTTATGCTCACTGAGTTCAAGGTGGCGGGCACGAAGGAAGGCATGGCGCAGGCGATCGCGCTGCAGAAAGTTTCAATCAATACGAAAATCGTCGCGGCCGCCGACCAATACGGAGACGTCGCCGAGGGCAACGCCGCCGAATATCTCAAGTTCCTCCCCGGTGTCGGCGTCGACTTCAACGCCAACGATGCCCGCGCCGTCACGCTTCGCGGCATGAATACCGCGTTCACGAATGTGACGATGAACGGCAACCCCATCGCCAGTGCGACTTCCGGCAATCTCAACCGCCGTTTCGAATTCGAGCAGGTCGCGATCAATAACGTCGAAACTGTCGAGGTGTTCAAAACGCTCACGCCGGAAATGCCTGCGACAAGCACAGGTGGCTCGATTAACCTCGTTTCCAAGAGCGCGTTTGACCGGCAGGGCAGCCTGCTGACCTACCGCACCTACCTGCAGGCCACCGACACAGCCCTTACTTTGGGCAAGACCGAGGGCTGGGGGCAGGAGAAGACCCGCAAGATTCTTCCCGGCGTCGATCTCAACTACGCGTCGCGGCTCAGCGAAAATCTCGGCTACAACATCTCCTACAAGAATTCCCAGCTTTACAACGACTACCGGAAGTCGGCCTATGCTTGGAATTATAGTCCAGCCACCGGCGGCTCGCCCACCGACCCGTCGCTGACCAGCTATACGGTGGACAACCAACTTAAGATCACCCGTCGCCAGAGTATTTCCGGCCAGGTCGACTACCGGCTGAACGAGAGCACAAAAGTTTCCGTGCAAGGCTCGTGGAACTATTACGATTTGGACTTCAGCGACCGCGTCCTCATCCTGAACCCCGGTAATCGCCCGGCCCTCGCCAGCACGTCCACTGTCTCATTTGGACCGAGCGCCGGCTATTTCTTCGGTCTGCCGGGTGCGGGCAACGCCCAACTCCAAGAGGGCTACCGCTGGAAATCCGGCGTAACCTGGGATGCCAGCGCCGGCCTCACACATGATTTCGAAAATGGCGCCAAACTCGAAGCGAGCACCTACTGGAGTCAGGCCTACAGCAAATATCGCGACGCGACCGGAGGCTGGTATTCCGACATTAATTTTCAACGCAGCAACCTGTCCGTCAACCTCGCCAATGTCGGCGCGATCGCCCCAAACTATACGGTGTATGACTCTACAGGTGCAGCGATCGACTTGGGTAATATTGCTCCATTCAACCTGAATTTGGTTCGCAGTCGTCCGCAGACGGGCGTTGACACCAAATATGGCGCCTCCCTCGACTTCAAGAAGCCATTCAAGTCGTCCATCCCCGTGACGGTGAAAGTTGGCACTCGGGTCGACGAAACTACCCGCAACATTGAAAATCATGTATTTAGCCGCGGCGTCACTCCGTCGGTCACCGGAGCCGCAGCGACCAGCCTCATCGACACCGTGTTCGCCACGCATCCCGTTGGTTATGGTCTCCCCGCCTACAACTTCCCGAGCGTCTACCGGTCCTTTGAACAGCTCGGCGGCCTCAGCTTCCTGCCGTGGGTTCCCGCCAGCGACACGATCGCCCGCTTTGTCGACACGAGCAAATCCGCCTACACGCGAATCGATGTCACGCCGGTGGCGAAGCTGCTGGTCGTCGCCGGAGTGCGCTACGAGTCCCACGACACTGATATTCAGAACCGACTCACGACGCTCCCGTCCATCGTGACGGCGAAGTTTAAGACCGACAAACAATGGTTCCCGTCGATCAACATGAAATACACGGTAACGGACGCCCTCCTGTTCCGCTTCGGCGCCGCTCAATCCATCGGCCTGCCGGACTACAGCGATCTCCTTCCCACTGGTCTGCCAACCGTCACCGATCCCAACGGCAGCGGCGGCCGCGGTGCGATCAAGATCTTCAATCCCAACCTGAAGGCCTACAATGTCGACAACTTCGATGCGGGCGTGGAATACTACTTCAGTCATTCCGGCCTGCTCTCGGCCTCAATCTTCCGGAAAAAATTGACCAACTACATTGTCTCCTCGACGCAGGGGCTAACGACGGCCAGCGCCGCGGAGCTTGGCATCGCGACCAGTTCGCTGGGCGCCCCGGTCGATCAGTATGATGTCACCTACAATTTCAATGTGCCTGATGCCGGCTACTACAAAGGTATTGAACTGGCCTACTCGCAGAACTTCTCCTTCCTGCCCAAACCGTTTAATACGATTGGGCTGCAGGCGAATGCCGCGTTCCTCGGCATCGATCCGATCAATACCAACGCTGTGTTCAGCAACAGCGCGGCCGATCCCAACCTCAATGCGGCGATCTTAAACACGATCAACAAGAGCTTGGAACTCTCTTCGGTGAAACGGGCCTTCAACGTCACGCTCAACTATAGCATCGGCAAGTGGGGCTTTACCGCCACCTCCAACTATACCGGCTACGTGCTGAAGACGGTGAACCGCATTGCGGTAAAATATACCGACGTCCCGGTAAACCAGTATGCCTTCGAATACCAATATCAGGCGCCGCGCGAGCTCGTTGACGTCCGCATCGATTACAAATGGAATCGGAAATTCACACCCTATTTTGAGGCACGGAATATTTTTGGCCGCTCGATCAATACGGTGTCGCAATTGCGGCCGTTGAACCGTTCGGAGTTCGGCGATCCGATCTTCGAGTTTGGCGTTCGCGGTATCTGGTGAGCTTTCACCGCCTCTCCGGTCGCGTGGACCCAGGCCTGCCTTTTAGGGTGGGCCTTTTCTTTGCCCGGGCCTCCAGCTCGCGCGCAAGCCGGTGCAGCGCATAACCCGAGTTTTACGAATTGTCGGTGGCTTTCGAGCCGCCCTTTTCGTCGCCGTCATTGCTCTTGACCAGCCGATCAATTGATTTTGTTGCACCACTGTCCGCAGTATCAGCAAAGTAGGCCCTCAATGAAGATCATTTACGCAACATCCGAAGTGCAGATCGCGGCTTGCTATCCCATCTTCAAAATTTTACGCCCACATCTTCGGGAAGCGGAATTTACCGTGCGTGTCCAGCGCCAGCAATCGGATGGATTCCGTTTGATATTTGTAACTGTAGGAGACGCCGTTGTAGCCGCAGCAGGCTTCCGGATTCTCGAGTTCCTGGCCTTTGGCAAAGTGCTGTATGTCGACGATCTCATCACCGATCCAGAGAAGCGCGGCGCTGGATATGGCGGTGCGCTCATAGATTGGTTGCACGCTCACGCGAGAGAGAATGGATGCGGTGAATTTCATCTTGATTCCGGATATCAGCGAGAGGACGCGCATCGGCTGTATCTCAACAAAGGTATGCATCTTTGCTGCCATCATTTTTCGATGAAAATCAATAAAGAGGTCACGGCATAATAAGTAGTCAGGAACACTACCCGAAAAATTGTCGCTATTTCAGTAGCCGATTACGGACCAAGAATCAGCACGGGGATAGATTAGACAATCGGAGGTAACGAGCGCCTCCAAGAGGAAACCACGGTCTCACACGGAGAATATTGTCGGGGACAGAGAGAGATTGACAGGGCTAGAGGCGCTCGCGACATTGCGCGTTCCTCATTTTACGGCGGTCATAGCTCAGTTGGTTAGAGCACAAGATTGTGAATCTTGGGGTCGCGGGTTCGAGTCCCGTTGGCCGCCCCATTTTAAGGAATTAGGTCTGTTTTCCCTGCCGCAAACGGTCGAGGAATACCGCCACGATGATGACGAGGCCGATGATGATTTCCTGAAAATACGTCTGCCATTCCATCAATTGTGTGCCGTTCCGCAGCACTGCCATGATGAGCGCTCCGATCATGGAGCCGAGCACGGTCCCCACCCCACCGTTCAGGCTGGCACCGCCGATGATGACGGCTGCTATGATGTCGAGTTCAAGTCCAACCGCGACCGTCGGATCGCCCTGCCGCAAGCGGGAAAGTTGGAAGAGCCCGGCGACGCCAAAGAAGCAGCCCGCGAGTGCATAAATCAGGATTTTCAGCCGCGTGGTGGGAATGCCGCAGAGCCGCGCGGTCTGCTCATTCGAGCCAATCGCGAAAATGTGCCGGCCGAAGACCGTGTTTTTTAACAACAGCGACGTCAGCACCGCGAGCACGATCGCCACCCAGACACCGTCGGGTAGCGCGTAACCAAACGGATTCGCCGTGGTCATCCAACTGTTGATGGGCGAGGTGTCGTAGTTGACGGTCTGGTTGTCCGCGAGCCACTTCGCGCCGCCGCGCGCGACACCGAGCGTGCCGAGTGTGATGATAAACGGTGTCATCCGCAGCCCGGAGATTGCGGTCCCGTTGAGCAAGCCTATCACGCCGCCAGCGAGCACCACCGCCGCGAGTGTGGAGGCGGTGCCCCAACCTTTCTGAATGAGCAACGCCCCGACGACGCTAGTCAGCGCTATCGCCGAGCCGACGGAAAGATCGATGCCGCCGCTGACGATGATGAGAGTCATCCCGAGGGCGCCGATGGCGACGATGACGGTCTGGGTGAAGATAATTTTGAAATTGTGGTAGCTGAGAAACACGTCCCGCGTTTCAGAATTGAGCGCGAAGAGCGCGATCACGACGACGAGCCCGAGGAACGGGCCGCCCTTCGCGAGAATTTTTTTGAGCGATGGTTTCATCGGAGAACTCAGGAGCTGCCAGTTGCCACCCGCATAATCTCGGCTTCCGTCCACTGGGCGCGGGGGCGAATGGCGGCCAGCTCTCCACGACACATCACGCCGACAGTGTCACACAAGCCGAGCAACTCAGGCAGGTAGCTGCTGATCACGACGACGGCTTTGCCGGCGGCTGCGAGTTCGCCAATGAGCTGGTAGATCTGCGCCTTGCTGCCGACGTCAATGCCGCGGGTCGGTTCGTCGAGGAGGAAGATGCGCGCGGGATGCTCGAGCAGACGCGCAAGCGCCACCTTTTGCTGGTTGCCGCCGGAAAGCTGTCCGACCAGTTGGGAAGCGTCTTGGCATTTCACCCGAAGTTCATCGACCCAATGCTGCGCCGTCTGGCGCTGACGCCGGCCGCTGATCCACCCGAGCCGGCCGAAAGTCTGCTGCTTGGTCAGCGTGAGATTGTCGGCGATCGACTGCGAAAGCATCAGACCTTCCTCCTTGCGATTTTCGCTGAGAAAACCGATGCCCTGCGCCCAGCGCGCCCGCGGTGTCGACCGACCGAGTGGCGCACCCACCACACAGACAGCCCCCGATTCGAGTTCGTCGAGCGCGAACACCGTGCGCAGCAAATCCGTGCGTCCCGCGCCAATGAGCCCCGCGAGCCCGAAAATTTCGCCTGCGCGAACCTGAAGGCTGGCACGCCGGAGTCGCGGAGCGCTCGCGGCGGCCTTCACCTCCAGCACGATTTCGCCCGGTGCATGCACGGAGCGCGGATAGAGATCCTTTACCTCGCGGCCCGTCATGAGTGTGACCAAGTGATCGAGTGTGGCGTCCTTCATCGCACCGGTGCCGACGGTCTCGCCATCCTTGAGCACGGTAAAGCGGTCCGCGATGCGGCGGCACTCTTCGAGAAAATGACTAATGTAGATCACGCTGACACCCTGCGCGCGCAGACGGAGGATGGTCGCAAAAAGCTTTTCAGTGTCGGCCTGGGTGAGGCTGCTCGTGGGCTCGTCCATGATGAGCACTTGCGGTTTTAGCAGCAGGGCGCGCGCAATCTCGATCACCTGCTGCTCGGCGATGGTGAACGCCCCGGCCGGCCGATCGAGGTCGAGGCCTTCATGACCCAACTGCGCGAGTGCAGTGCGCGCCCGATCCCGGGAAGTTTTCCGATCGATCCAACCAGCGTGGGCGGACTCGGTGCCGAGGAGGATATTTTCCTGCGCGGACAGGTGAAGCGCGAGGTTCAGCTCCTGATAAATCATCGACACGCCTTTGAGCCGCGCATCGTGCGGTCCCGCCGGAGCGTAGGGCTGGCCGCCGAGCTCCATCGTGCCGGTATCGGCGGTGTGGGCACCGCTGAGCACTTTCATCAGCGTGCTCTTGCCGGCGCCGTTTTCGCCAATAAGCGCATGCACTTCACCGGGCGCGATCTCGAGCGAGACACCACGAAGCGCGCGGGTGGCACCGAAAGTTTTCTGGATGCCCGTCAGCCGCAGGGCGGTGGCGGTCGTCGCAGTCATTCAGTTCAAGTATTTCGCCAGCGGCGGATTGAGGAGTTCCGCCATCGCGGGCTCGTTCATGTTGGCCTTGGTGACAAAGCCGACACCGGTGTCGATGACGGGCGGGACTTTTTCACCCCGGAGCACGGCCACGGCGGTCTTCACGCCAAGGTAACCCATCGCCATCGGATTTTGCACCACGAAGCCGGCCACGTCGCCGGCCCGGAGGCCCGCGTTAAGCGTCTCCCCAGCGTCGAAGGCAACGAACTTCACTTTGCCGCCCGCCAGGCCGGCATCGCGCAACGCGAGCAACATGCCGGAGGCCGACGATTCATTGGACGCAAAAATGCCGTTCACCTGTTGGCCATATTTATTGAGCAGATTCTCCGCGACGCGCTTCGCCGAATCGCGCGTGGCCCCGGCATGCTGGTCGGTCGAGAGCAGCTTGATACCGGGAAAATCTTTGCGCATTACCTCTAGGAAACCTTCCTCGCGGTCCTCGGTGCTGGCCGAACCGACGGCGTAGCGCAGCAATATCGCGTTGCCTTTGCCACCGAGGAGCTGGCCGAGATTGCGGGCGGCAATGCGACCGCCTTCACGATTATCGGTCGCCACGAAGCTCGACTGCGCCTTTGATTCGAGGCCCGAGTCGATGATGACGACCGGGATTTTCCCCTGCACCGCGGTTTCGACGGGCGCGACGAGACCCTTTCGGTCGAGCGGAGCAAGCACGATGGCACTCACTTGCTGGCCGATGAAGTTCTCGACGACCTGAATCTGCTGCTCCCGGTCGTCTTCTTTGAGCGGCCCTTTCCAAACGATGCTGATCGTGACGCCCTGTGCTTCAAACTCGCGCTGCGCCTTCACCGCCCCCGCATGGATCGATTTCCAGAATTCATGGGTTGTGCCCTTCGGGATCACGGCGATTTTATAGGTTTCCGCGGCGGACGCTGACGACGCGAACGCAATCAACAGCGAAAGGAAGGCGAGGGATTTTTTCATCGGGTGCGCTTTTTTTTGACCGCGAATTTTGCGAATGGCACGGATATTTTTCGTTAGCGTTCGACTTTATCGCCTTCAATTTCCACGACGATCACAGCGCCCATGGTGTCGAGGACCGCCATGCGTGGGACGTCGATGGTGCGGGCACCGTCCTTAGCCACTTTGACCGCGAGTGCTTTGCGGCGACCCATCTCGTCAATCTGCGTGACCGACTTGATCGCGTTCTTGAACGCCGGAAGCACAAACCCTTCCCGTCCGATCTTGAAAATTTCAAAGTAGAGTCTGCCGGGCTTGGTGGTGCAGCGCCAGTCGGTGCGCGCGAGGAAGAGCGGGTTGCCGTCGGCCCCTTTCTGCGTTGCTGCGAAATCACCGAACTCTTCGCCAAACGGCGAACGGCTCACGCCATAGACGGCCTCGCCGTTCAACTTCAGCCACTGACCCACGGCCCGGAGATTATCCTGGCTCGGCTGTGGCACGACGCCTTCCGAAGTCGGACCCACGTTGAGCAGGTAGTTGCCACCCTTGCTCACAATGTCGACGAGTTTAAAGACGATGTCACCGGGAGATTTCCAGTCGTGGTCGTCGCTGCGAAAACCCCAGGTGCGGTTGAGCGTGGCCGGGACTTCCCAGGCACCATCCTTGTGCGTGGTCGGAATCGCGTTGTCACCAGTCGATTCGTAGTCACCAACGGCGCCAAGACGGCCATCGATGAGCGTGTTGGGCTGGAGCGTGCGCACGATGTCGGTCAGGCGTTTCGGCCGATCACCGGTCATCATCTGCGGCGTATCGAACCAGATGAGGCACATCGGGCCGTAATTGGTCAGCAGCTCTTTCAACTGCGGCTCGACCTTGGTGCGGAGGTAATTGTCGTAAGAGCCGTCCTTGTCCTTCACCTCGTTGGGGGGAAAGTCCCAGTTGTTGCCGGTGCCGCCGCGCTCGTGCCAGTCCTGCGACTGCGAGTAGTAAACGCCGAAGCGCAGGCCGTGGCGGGCGCACGCGGCGGAAAGTTCCTTGATGACGTCGCGGTGAAACGGCGTGGCGTCGTAGACATTGTATTTGCTCAATTCCGACTTGAAGAGCGCGAAACCGTCATGGTGCTTCGAGGTGATGACGACGTATTTCATGCCGGCGTCGGCGGCCATTTGCGCCCAGGCGTCGGCGTCGAATTTCCACGGGTTGAAACCGCTCGCCAACTTCTCGTATTCCGTCACCGGAATTTTCATGCGGTTCATAATCCACTCGCCTATGCCGGGCGAGCGTTCGCCTTTCCAATAGCCGGCGGGAATCGAGTAGAGACCCCAATGGATGAAGAGGCCGAACTTGGCCTCTTTGAACCACGCGAGTCGCGCCTCTTTGGCGGCGGGAGATTCCGTGTCGGAAGTGGAGGGTGTGGCGGTCTGCGCGAACGACGACACTGCCAGAACAAGGCAAATCAGTGCGCACAGTGCGACATGGCGTGAATGCAGGGCGGGCATATTCATAGGCGGGGTGTGAAGATCGATGGGTAACCTAAACGTTCGGACGGATGCTACTGACAAGCCGACGGTGGTTGAATGGATAATCTTGGCAACCTCATGTTCATTCTCGCCCCACGCAGCGCGAGCGCTTTTCTGGCGCGATGCTCTTCTGGCTAAAAAAGGTGGTGACGTTCTGGCTGATGCCATGGCCTGTTTGTCTTACGCTGCTCGTCGCCGGGCTGTGGCTGACGCGCAAACCGCGCCGTGCGCGACTCGGCCGCGGACTGTTATTTGCAGCCACCGGATTACTCGTGCTGCTCAGCAACAAGGTCGTGAGCAAGGCCCTGATCGCCCCGCTCGAGTCGCGCTACGCGGCGATTCCCGAATTACGTGCGGACGCGCCACTGCCACCGGCGCTCGCCGCGTGCCGCTACGTGGTGGTGCTCGGCTCTGGCCACACGGACACGCCTGGGCTCCCTTCCACGCTGCAACTCTCCAAGTCCGGCCTTGGCCGCATCACCGAAGGTGTCCGATTGCTGCGCGCGTTGCCCGAGGCGAAGCTCGTCGTCAGTGGCCCGGCTGTCGGCGTCAACCCGAGCCACGCCACCGTGCTCGCTCGCGCCGCGGCTGCGCTCGGCATCGCGCCGGACCGTGTGGTCTATATCGATCAAGCCCGCGATACCGAGGATGAATCGCTTGCCGTCAAGAAGCTAGTCGGCGACGCCCCCGTCGCCCTTGTCACCTCCGCCTGGCACTTGCCGCGCGCGGCCGGGCTGTTTCGCCACGCGGCTGTCAACGCACTCCCCTGCCCCGCTGACTTTCTGGGCAGCCCCAACCGCGACTTCCGCTGGGATGAGCTCAACTGGGATGCCGCCTCGCTCGAACGCAGCACCGCCGCCGTCCACGAATATCTCGGCGTCCTCTGGAATTGGCTGCGCGGTCGGGGCTGACCCGGGCCCGGAAAAATTGTTTCGCAATCGTAACGTTCACCGCTACGTCAAACCCATCATGATTTGGCTGAAAAAACTTCTGGGGCGGGACGACAAATTTTTCGACCTACTTGAGGCGGGCGCCGAGGAGGCCAAGGCCAGCGTCGCGCTTTTCAGCGGCTTCCTCGAAGCCATCGCGAGCGGCAGCAGCGCCGCCAAGCTCGATGAGTTCATCACCACCCGCCGCAAAGAAAAGCGCATCCGCCATCTGACGACCGAGGCGCTCAGCAAGACCTTCGTCACTCCGCTCGAACGCGAAGACATCGAAGCGCTCTCGTTCGCCCTCTACCGCATCCCCAAGCAGATCGAGAAAATCGTCGAACGCCTCTCGATTTATCCCGGCCGCGTGCCGCACGAGGCATTCAAGCGCCAGGCTGAGCTAATGCTCCAGGCTGCCGAGGCCGTCGCGTTCATGGTGAAACAGCTCCGCGGCGGCACGCACATTGAAAAAATTCGCGAAGCCAACGACCGCCTCCAGTTCGCCGAAGGCGAGGCCGACAAAGTCATGCTCGGCCTCCTCAAGGATCTTTATCACGGCCCTTACGACGCCAAGGAACTCGTCATTCTCCAAGAGTTGTTTGAGATGGTCGAGCAGGCCGTGGACCGCTGCCGCAACGCCGGCAACATCGTCGTCCAAATTGTCCTCAAGCATTCCTAACGCAGCGCCCGCCCCGCCGCCATGACGCTGTTCCTGCTCGTTCTGCTGGCCGCGCTCGTCTTCGAATATATCAACGGCTTTCACGACACCGCCAACGCGATCGCGACCGTCGTCTCGACGAAAGTGCTCACGCCCCGAGCCGCGATCGCCCTGGCCGCGGCCATGAATCTCGTCGGCGCGCTCGCCGGCACCGCTGTCGCAAAGACGATCAGCAGTGGTCTCGTTGACGCCACCGCCGTCAACATGCTCACCGTCCTCTGCGCACTCCTCAGCGCGATCGTATGGGGCCTGTTCACATGGTGGCTGGGGCTGCCCTCTAGCTCCAGCCACGCGCTCATCGGCGGGCTGTGCGGCGCGGCGATCGCGACCGTCAGAGGCAACTGGGCTGTCCTCATCTGGTCCGCCAACGATGCCAAGGGCGCCTCCGTTGGCCTCTGGCCAAAAGTCGTGCTGCCCATGTTCAGTTCACCCCTGCTCGGCTTCATCGGCGGCGCACTGCTCATGTGGCTGCTCACGATCATGCTGCGCACCGTCACGCCGCGCATTGTCAATTTGATTTTCGGCAAGGCGCAGCTCCTTAGCGCCGCCTTCATGGGCTTCGGCCACGGCTCGAACGATGCGCAAAAAACTATGGGCATCATCACGCTCGCGTTGTTCACCGGTACAACATCGGGCGCGTTCAAGGATCTGCCGGAATGGGCCTCGTTTTTGCGCGTGCCGGAGTTCAAGGGCATCCCGTTGTGGGTGGTCATCACCTGCGCGCTCACGATGGCGGCCGGCACCGCGGCGGGTGGCTGGAGGATCATTCGCACGATGGGGCACAAGATGGTGAAACTCCAACCCGTGCAGGGCTTCGCCGCCGAGACCACGGCCGCCACCATCCTCTACGTCACCGCCTCGATCGGCGTGCCTGTCTCGACCACACACGTCATTTCCACCTCCATCATGGGTGTCGGCGCCTCGAAGCGCCTCAGCGCCGTGAAATGGGGCGTCGTCGAACGCATCATCTGGGCCTGGGTGCTCACGCTCCCGATCACCGGGCTGCTCGGCTACTCACTGGTGCGGTTGCTCCACGCGTTTGGCGCCTGACCGTCGCGCGAATGGCGGATCTGACGTTCGCCCCTACGAGAGGATTTAGGTCAACCCAAGTTTCCGGAGCACTTCGGGTGTGGGGCCGGCAAATTCCGGAAGCGGCATGTTGCCGGTGTAGCCGATGTCCTTCATGCCCTCGGGTGTTGTGTAGAATCCGCTGGCCGTGAGATTGCGGAATTTTTGGAAAAACTGCGCGGCCTGCTTAAACTCCGTTTTCGCCTTGGGCACGTGACAAATGTCGTCGCAGATGAGGGTTTGCTGCTTGCGCACCAGATCCGCGAAGTCCACCTGGAATCGTTTCTGCGCCTCCGTGTCGAGCCACGCGAGGCCCTTGATGACGACCGGGCGGTCCTTCTGTTGGTCGGGATACGGCGCGCTGATCCATTCGTCGATGAATTCAGGCACATGCAGCGCGGACGCACTCGGCGACTTTGAATCTGCGGGAATAATCACGTCGCACAAAGCAACCGCGGTGCGTCGCTGCGCATCCGTGAAGGTGAGCGGCCACACGTCACCCGGCCGATACTCCTTCAATAAATCCGGATCGGTGCCGTAGCCTTCGGCATCGGCAGTCGGCGAGGTGGCTGCGAAACCCGTGCGGTTCAGAACCGCGACAGAGGCCGCGGCGGTGAGCATCCATTTGATCGCGTCGCGACGATCCATGCAGTTTGCGCGGTGGGCTGGTCGCGCGCTGGCCTCTGATTCGCGGTTCACAAATTTCCTTTCTTGAGCTCTTCGAGCAGATAATCGCCCGCGCGCCAAGCGAGTGCCATGATGGTGAGCGTTGGATTTTTGTCGGCGTTGCTCACGAACGGGCCGCCGTCGGTGACGAATAGATTTTTCACGTCCCACGTCTGGCACCACGGATTGACCACCGAGTTTTTGGCGGTGGATCCCATGATGGTGCCGCCGACTTCGTGAATGATGTTGCCGCCCTGGTGGATCGCTTGTGCGCCGTCGGCCTTGGGCCTCGTGGCGTAGCGGCCGCCCAATGCCTCAATGAGCGTCGCAAACGTCTGCTCCATATGCGCGGCCTGACGGAGTTCGTGTTCCGACCATTTCCAGTGAAAGCGAAGGACCGGGATGCCCCACCTGTCCTTCACCGCCGGATCGATTTCGCAAAACGAATCATCATTGGGAATCATTTCGCCGCGACCCGCAAAGCCGACACGCGAACCATAGTAACGTCGTGCATCCTCCTTGAACTGCCGGCCATAGCTGCCTCCGGTCAGCCAATCGAGACCGGCGGCGGTGCCCGCGGACGGCATGTTACGGCCCGTGGCAAACTCGATGTGATAGCCACGCGCAAAACCAAGCTTGCCCGCGTCCGGGTAAAGCCACCACGGCACATAGACGTGAGCGCCGCCGGCGCCGTCCTCATTGTGCAGCGGCAGATTTTCAAGCGCAGGGATCTGTCCGCTGAATTCCGCGCCAACTGTATCCATGATGTATTTGCCGACTAGCCCGCTGGAGTTTGCGAGCCCGTTGGGAAAACGCGCGGACTTGGAATTAAGCAGGAGGCGAACCGATTCGGCCGAACTCGCCGCCAAGGTGATGACGCGTGCCCGCACGCGGTGCTCCTCGCCCGTGGTCTTATCGACATAGACGACGCCCGTGGCTTTTCCCGCATCGTCGACAAGCATTTCGCGCGCCATCGCGTTCGGCAGAATGTCGAGGTTACCCGTCGCGAGGGCGGGCGGAAGATGCACGGTGGTCGACTGGTAGTTGGCCTTGATCGCGCAGCCGCGGCCACAGTCCGTGGCCCAAAAACAGGCGGCGCGTTCGCGCATCGCCTGCGCGAGCACTCGCTGGGCTTTGGGATTTCCTGGATGGAGTTTTTGCGGCAGAGTGTCGGCATCTTGCCGGGTGCTCAGCACAGCGCGGTGGATGGGAATGACGGGCAGGCCGAGTTTCTTCGCGTGCTTTTGCGTGTAGAGTTCGCCGGCGCGGGCCTTGGGCGGCGGGAGCAGGCAACCCGTCGGCGAGTCCGGCGTGTTTTCGAGCGCATTATTGTCACCGTAGACGCCGATCAGCATTTCGACCTTGTCGTAATAGGGCGCGACATCCTCGTAGCCGATGGGCCAGTCGAAGCCGAGGCCATCGCGAGAGTGTGGCTTGAAATCGTAAGGCCCATTGCGCAGCGAAATGCGGCCCCAATGATTCGTCCGACCGCCGAGCATGCGAGCGCGCCACCAAGTGAACTGCCGCTCCGGATCTTCGGAGGCGTTGGTGTAGGGCTCACCCGGCACCTGCCAGCCGCCGTCGATCGTGGCGTCGTAAAAGCCGAAAGGTTTCTCCGGTGTGCTCCCACCGCGCAAGGGCGCGGAAACGTTGGTGTGAAACATCGGTGTCTCCTTCACCGGGTCGTAGTTTCGACCTGCTTCGAGCATCAGCACTTTTGCGCCGCCCATGGTCAGGGTGTAGGCTGTCTGGCCGCCAGCGGCGCCCGAGCCAATCACGATTACATCATAGTCTGGCTGCGTCTTGCTTGCGGTAATCAGAGGCATGAAAACGTGGGGCAAACGAAAGTTGGAGCTGGGCCGCGCGCGTGTCCATCTCCCATTGCGGTCTCAGTTCGCCAACACGGCGGCGACAAATGCCGCCCGCGCCTCCATGTGAGGACTGTGCCCCGACTCCGCGATGACGGTGATGCGAGCCGCCGGAAAATGCCGGCAAATCGCCGCGTGATCGCGTGGCTCGATGTAGGTCGATTTCCCACCCGAAATGAAATGCGTCGGACCGATAAACCTGTCCGCTTCGCCCAGTGGATTTTGCTCCAGCGTGGGTAGCGCGGCCGTGAGCACAGGCAGATTGATCTGCCACTGCCACTGGCCGTCGGAGCCTCGCTCAAGATTGGTTGCCAGAAATTTTCGCAGCGGAAAATTCGTCACGCGCGCCTCGAACCGCAGCTCCGCGTCGGCGCGCGAGTCAAGAGCGGCGAGATTCAGCTCGTTCATAGCGGCGAAACTCTGCCGGTGTCCCGGCCAGAAATAATCTCTCGGCGCGATGTCGGCCACGACGAGGCGCTCGACACGCTCCGAGTGCCGGCACGCGAGCAGCATCGCGACTTTCCCACCCATGCTGTGGCCGACGAATGTCGCACGAGAAATTCCGTTGGTGTCGAGCCATGCCACCGCATCGTCCAGCATCGCCTCATAGGTCATCCCGTCGGCGTGGGGCGAACCGCCATGGTTCCGCAGGTCCGGCACCAGCACATGAAAATGCGCCGCGAGCTCCGTGCCCGCCGACTGCCAGTTGCGCGAGGATCCGAGCATCCCATGCAGCAGCACGATCGGCGGCCGGCCGGCGCCGCCCAAATCACGATGAACGAGGGGAACCACGCCGCCACAAAGATACGGAGGAATTGCGACTGACAACGTCTGATTTCGGGCAGCTGCAGCCACCTTCCGCAATTCTGCGGTCGGTTGATGGCCGGGCTCGACAGTTTTCCCGAAAGGCCTAGACCTTCGCGACTACATGAGCCCAGTCCCTCGGCCGATCGGAGCAAGTGACACTTCCGCATCCTATTCCGACCTCGACCCAAAATCGACGCGCCTGAGCAGCTGGCAAAGTGGATGGATTCTTTTCGCGAGCGTGGCGGCTGTTTACGTCCTGCTGTTCAGCGCACCTTTCCTGTGGAAAAACGTGCTCTGGTTGCAGGCGATGCCAGCCAAAGCCTACCCTTTCGTCGACATGCGGGGGCACCTCGCCGCGTCCGAGGCCTATGTCAACGGCAACCTGATGCCAGGCGCACCAGTTCCTGGGGATCCGTTGGGCCGGACCCACAACGGCCCAGTCTCGATGCTCTGGCTTGGGTATCTGGGCCTCCGCGTGGAGCATACCCTGATATTCGCTCCGATCTGCCTTTTGCTTTTTCTCGGATCGGTAGCCTACACGCTGCGCCTCCAAAGCCTTAGGGAAATCTTCGCTGGCTGGCTGGCGCTGACGACCCCGGCCTCCCTATTGCTGGTGGAACGCGGCAACATTGATTTGCTCGTATTTGCGGTGCTGGCGGTGGCCTTTGGGCTGCTGGCCCAAAGCGGGCGCTGGCCGCGCTGGCTGGGTTGGGGACTTATTAGCGGTTTTATCGGCTTCAAATACTACCCCGCCCTCGCCTACGCGGCGTTGCTGGAGTTGGGTGGCACACCGTCGGTGCGGCGCGCCATGTTGGGCGTCGGTGCCGTGGTCGTCGTGATTTACGTCACGGCGAACTATGCCGAACTGCGCGCCGTCGCCGCTGCCATGCCAGGTAATTTTCTGTATCCGCAGTTCGGCGCCAGTGAGCTGTTTCGGGTTGCGGGTTTTTCTCCTGGGATGGCGACCACTCTGGGCGCCTCCGCCTGGCTCGGTGGAGCGAGTCTACTCGCGTGGGGCCTGGGCCCGTTCACCGCGATCGAAGCCGCGCCCGCAGCTGCGCGACTGCCTTTCGCCGGCGGCGGGGCAATCCTGGCTTTCGCCTTCGTGGCTACGGTTAGTCCTGATTACCGAGTGGTCTTTTTTCTTTTCTGCCTGCCGTGGTTGCGGATGCTCGGGCGCGCTTCTCAACCTATGATTCGGCGAGTGGCAGGTTCGGCATTTTTTCTCTACCTCCTCGTCCCTTGGCTATCGATGCTGCTCGGCCGGCTGGCGGTGGAATCGCGTTCGCTCGACTACTGGTGGATGGTCATGCTGGGCAAGCAAGCTGGATGGTGGGCGCTGATGCTCTGCGTCGGCGCGTTGCTGATTCGCCAAACTGCCGGAGGCGTGCGCCGGCTGTGGGCGTAGCGCGGTGCGAAGCGAGTGAACTATGCCAGATGAAAGAGACCCCGATGATGCAGCAATACTTTGAGGTGAAACGCGGGCTGCCGCGCGACACGCTGCTGCTGTTCCGGCTGGGCGATTTCTTCGAGTTCTTCTTCGACGACGCCGTCGTCGCCTCGCGGTTGCTTGGGCTCACGCTCACGAAGCGCCTCGACCACGCGATGGCGGGCATCCCGGCACACGCGCTCGATCCCTACGTCAACAAGTTGCTCGCCGCCGGGAAAAAGGTCGCGATCTGCGATCAGGCCGGACCGGCCACAGCCGGCAAACTCGTCCGCCGTCAGCTCACGCGTATCCTGTCGCCCGGCACCACGCTTTCGGCGAGCCAGCTCGACGCCGCCCGCAACCACTACCTCTGCGCCCTCGCCCTCGACAAGGCCGGCCTCCATGCCGCTTGGCTCGATTTGTCCACGGGCGAGTTTCGCGTCGCGACCGACAAGCACATTGCCAACCTGCTCCCGGTTCTCACCGCGCTCGATCCGGCGGAGTTGCTGCTGGTCGAAGGCGAGCGCGAACGCTGGCAGGCGGCACCGCACGAGCAGACGGCCCTGCACGCGCTGCATGCGTTCGCCGCCACGCGGCTCGTCACCGAGTTGTCCGGTTACCATTTTGAGACCGGCACAGGCGCCAAGACGGTCATTGACACGCTCGGTGTCCTCAACCTCCAGGGCTTTGGCCTCGCGCATTCTCACCCAGCGCTCGGACCCGCTGGCGCGCTCGTCTATTACGCCACGGAAAACCTTTGCGCGAAACCCGAAAATCTCCGCGGTCTTCAAGAATACCGCAGCGCGCGGACCCTACTCCTCGATCCGGCGACGCTGCGAAATTTAGAGATTTTCTCCTCCGTCAGCGGCGCCCCCGACAGCACGCTCCTGTGGGCGATTAACCGCACCGGCACCGCGGCGGGCGCTCGTTTGCTGGAGCGCTGGCTCTCGGCGCCGACCCTTGATCTCGCCGAGTTGCAGCAGCGTCAATCGCTTGTCGGCGAACTGCTCACACAGCCGTCGCGCCTCGCAGCCCTGCGCGAAACACTCGGCGAGGTGCGCGATATCCCGCGCATTCTCGGCCGCCTCCAAAACCGCCTGCGCAATCCGCGCGAACTTGGCGGCATCCGCGATACGCTGGCGCAACTCCCCCTCCTCCGCGCCGAGCTCGCCGGCTTCGGCTCCTCGTCCTCTCACCTCTCAGCGCTCAACGCTCAACTCCAGGAGTTGCCCGCCCTGCGGCAGCTCCTCACCTCCGCCCTCGCCGACAGCCTCCCCAACGACCTTGCCGAGGGAAATTTCATCCGCGCCGGTTACGACGCGCGCCTCGACAAGCTGCGCGCGCTCACCAGCGGCAACAAGACTTGGCTCTCCGATCTCGAACGCACCGAGCAGGAGCGCACCGGCATTCGCAGCCTGAAGGTCCGCTTCACGAATAATTTTGGCTACTACATCGAGGTCACCAAGGCCAACCTCCGCCTCGTGCCCGCCGACTACATCCGCCGGCAGACCACCGTCGGCGGCGAGCGCTACGTGACGGAGGCGCTCAAGCTGAAGGAAAAGGAAATTTTTCACGCCGAGGAAAACGCCCTCGCCCGCGAACACGAGTTGTTCAACGCCCTGATCACCGACGTGCTCGACGAATCGCTCGCCTTGGCGCACACCGCCGACGCGCTTGCCGAACTCGACGTGCTGGCTGGCTGGGCGGTGCTGGCCCGCGAGTGGGATTACCGGCAGCCCACGCTCGACGAGAGCGACGTCCTGGAAATTTCCGAGGGCCGCCACCCCGTCGTCGAACAAATGCTCCGCGCGCCCGACGCGGCGCTTGCCCGTGGCGCCACCGCCGCGTTTGTGCCGAACGACACGCTACTCGCCTGCGACGACGCGCAGCTCGCGCTCCTCACCGGCCCGAACATGGCCGGCAAATCCACCTACATCCGGCAGGTCGCGCTCATCACGCTGCTCGCGCAAGTCGGCTGCTGGGTGCCGGCAAAATCGTGCCGCATCGGACTTGTCGATCGGATTTTTTCGCGTGTCGGCGCGAGCGACGATCTCGCGCGCGGCAACTCGACCTTCATGGTCGAGATGAACGAGACTGCCAACATTCTCAACAACGCCACCGACCGCTCGCTGATCATCCTCGACGAAATCGGCCGTGGCACCTCGACTTACGATGGCCTTGCGATTGCGTGGGCCGTCGTCGAACACCTGCATCGCGACGCCGTCCGCGGCCCGCGCACCTTATTTGCCACGCATTACCAGGAACTCACCCAGCTGGAGAAACATCTTCCGCGGCTCCGCAACTTCTCCGTCGCCGTGAAAGAGTGGAACGACGAGATCGTTTTTGTCCGCCGCGTCGTGCCCGGCCCGGCTGATCGCAGCTACGGCATTCAAGTCGCCCGTCTCGCGGGCCTCCCGCTCAGCGTGATCGACCGGGCCAAGACCATTCTTGTGAAACTCGAGAGTGAGGACACGAGCATTACACTGCCCTCCGCCGCTCCGGCCGCGAAGCCGAAGAAAAAAATCTCCGTCGCGCCGACCGACGACTCGCAGCTCAACCTACTCTGACCGCCGCAGCGCCCAAATCTGCTTCGCCTGCGCGATCGTCTTCGCCAGCATATCCGGCGTCAGCGCCTGTTTTGGATCGTCGCCGATGCCGTGGCTCGGGCTGACGTGGGCTTCAATGCAAAGTCCGTCGGCGCCGTAGGCGACAGCGGCCAAGGCCGCGGCCGCCACGTAGGACGCCTTCCCAACCGAGTGCGACGGATCGACGACCACGGGCGCCCAGGTTTTTTCCTTCAACAGTGGCGTGATGCTTTCATCGGGATGGTTGCGGTAGCCGTCGAGCGCCGGCGAGGTGCCGCGCGGACACAAGATGATGTTCGGGTTGCCGAACGCTGCGATGTATTCCGCAGCGGAGATGAACTCGTTGATCGTGCCCATGTGAATGCTGCGCTTGAGCAGCACGCAGGCATCGCGCTCTGCCACCGCGCGGCCGATGGCGCGCAGCAGCGAATAATTGAGGGCGTTGCGCGCGCCGACCTGCAACGTGTGAACGCCGGCGTCAAGCGCGAGTGGGATGTGCGCCTCCTCCATCACCTCGGTGTCAACGGGCAGCCCAGTGCGGCGCGACGCTTCGAGCAAAATATCCAGTGACTTCACGTCGCCTTGGAAAGCGTAGGGATTAGTCCGCGGTTTCCACACCCCACCGCGCAAGACGTGGGCGCCGGCCTCTTTCACCGCCGCCGCCGTTTCGTAAAAGTAGTTTGGATTTTTCGGATCGATCGTGCAGGCGCCGGCGATGACGAGGAGCTGTTCGCCGAGCGTCACACCGCCAAGCGTGATCCGGTGGCTCGCGAGGTCCGATCGCTTGTCCATCAGCTTGAACGGCGACTGGATCCGGTCGATGCGATCGATGTAGGCGAGTCCCTCAAGCCGGTTGATCATCAGCTCTTCGCGCTCGTCGCCGACGATCGCGTAGATCGTTCGCACGGCACCGACGATGGGCTGAATCTTGCAGCCAAACTCCGTCACGATGGCGGTGACTTCGGCGAGCTGCTCGGTCGTGAGGCGGTTAGATTTCGGAAGGATCATGGCGGGAACCCGCAGGATTGCGCGCATTCCGCGCCGGCTGTCAAAGGAACTTCTCGAACTCCGGCGGCAGCGCGGCTTTGGCGGCACACGAAAAGATTTTCCCTCGCCACTCGTAGTTGAAGCTCGTCTCAAGCGAGTGGAGGAACAGCCGTTTCGTCCCCGCAAGTTTGGCAAACTCGCGGTTGCGCGCAAAATTTCCGTAGGTCTGATCGCCGGCGATGGGGACATTGCGCTTGGCGCATTGCACACGGAGCTGGTGGCTGCGACCGGTGCGCGGTTCCAGCCGCACCAGCGTGAGCCGTGGCTCAGTGAGCCGCGTGCGAATGATGCTCATCAGGCTTTCCGACGGAATGTGACCAGCTCGTGCACCCGTGCGAATTTTTGCCCCGCGCTTCTCGACTGCCAACAGATCTCGCCACACATCCACGGCGCGCGGTGGTGTGCCAAATAGCAGCGCTTGGTAGATTTTGTGGACACGTTTTTTCTTAAACTGCGCCCGGACCTCCTTCGCGAGTTCGCCATCATTCGCCACGAGAATCACTCCGGAGGTGGCCGAATCGAGCCGGTTAAGAAGCCAGAGCTGGCGGGGAGCACCCGCGGCGTCGACCCAGCTAAAAACCTCACCTTCCATCGTGTAGCTCGCGGTGAGCAGCGAACGGAGCTCGTCGCCGTGTTTGTTCGGATGGGACAACACCCCGGCGGGCTTGGCGAAGGCCGCGAGACCATTGGCATCGCGCGTGAGAATTTCCACACCGCGACCGAGCGGCAACGTGGCCCAGAAATTCTCCGCTGACGCGCTCACTGATAGTAGAACGTGAACGTCATCTCCTGCTGCTTGCCAAGCATCGCGATCATGTCGTCGGTCCATGGGCCGTAGGGTGCGCGGTCCGTGATGGCGCTGGCGCAGGCATGGGCGGCTTGCTCGCTAGATTTGTTGTCGACGTTTACGATACGCGCGATCTTGCCGTCGGAATCGAGAATGAACGTCACCGTTACCGTGCTGCCGGCTGGCGGATAGATTTTCCCGGAGATGAGAATGTTTTCCCATTGCACCTGCACGGTGTCGATCAGGCGCTGCAAATAGGCGCCGTAGTTGCTCCAGCGAGCGTCGACGGCGGTGGGACCAATGTTACTCGTGCCGGCAGTGCGCTCTGTGAAAATCGCCGGGCGCGTCTTCTGCTGCTTGACCACTTGCGGACGCGGCCGCGGGTGCGCCGGATCGATGGCGGGCTGCTCGACGGCCTGGGCATCCTGAATCGGCGAGGCGTTTTTCGCGCCCTCGATCCGGTTCGGGATGGGTTTGATGTTATCAGTGAGCTTGGAGATGTTGCTGGCGAAACCATCCTTATTGTCGCCTTCCTTCTTCTCGAAACCGGTGAGCGGATTCTGCTCCTGCTTTGGCGGGGTGACGGTCTTCTCGGCTTCGCGAGTCTCGGTCGGGGGCGGCACGGCCTCGATGTTTTCGATCGGCTGCTGGAGCTGACCGGTCACAATTTGTGTCGTCTGAATATCCTTCTGGCCCGCGAGTGCCGGCATGTCGTTTTTTCCGTCGGGCGTCGGTTTCTCCTGGGCAACCTGCTGGTTGCGCGCGGCAAAATTCGTGGTCTTGTCCGGCGTGTTTTCCGGTGCATCGGGGTTCGTCTCGACAAACTTGAACGGCTGGGGTTTCGGCGGCGGTTTCACGAACAAGTCCGGCGCAATTTCGATGTTGAACTGCCGCGTGGAGGCGTGCGGTCGGACGACAGAGCCAACGTTACTGAATTTCAGCAGATGCGGCGCGATCAGCCAAAGTAGCAGATAGAAAATGATGACCCCGACCACCCCAACGATGTTTGAGCGGGCGTCGTCATTCTCCCACAAGCGCGTGACAAAACCGCGCAACGAGGCGGTGGGCGGCGGCTTGGCGAGAGTGGAATCCATGTGGTGGAGCGGAGATAGGACGCGAACGGCGGATAAAAGTCATGCCAGCAGACCGCACCGGGTCAAAATTTGTTTCGTGGTTTCGAGCGGCAGCCCGATGATGTTGGTGAACGACCCGGTATGCCCCGCCACGATGAAGTCGCCGTGCTCCTGAATTGCATAGCCACCAGCCTTGTCGAGCGTGTTCACCCGACCGAGATAAGAGGTGATCGTGGCTTCATCGAGGAATTTGAAAGTCACCTCGCTCTTGACCACCTCATCAATGCGCTCTCCGTCGCGGCCGCGGCGCAGCGCGAGTCCCGTGAAAACCCGGTGGGTGCGACCGCTCAGCTGACGGAGCATCGCGCGCGACTCGGCGAGGTCGCGCGGCTTGTTGAGCGCGACGCCGTCGATCGCCACGGTAGTGTCAGCACCGAGCACAAAGGCTTCCGGCTCACGCGCGGCGACCCAGTCGGCCTTTAGTGCGGCGTTATGCGCGACCATCACGCGCGGATCGGTGGCGGGCTCCTCGTGTTCGTCGACAGGGGCAGTGACGACCTCAAAAACCACGCCGAGTTGGGCGAGCAGTTCACGCCGGCGGGGCGAAGCCGAGGCGAGGATCAGTCGCGGGTGCGACACCACACTCACGGAGCTTTTTCGTTGAGCACGATGCGCACGTCACCCTTGGCGCGCGCCAGTTCGACCCGACTCAGATTGTAGAAATAAACGGCTTCGACGTAATTGTCGTCGGCGACGGCCAAACTCGTCTGCGCCTCGACGACTTCGCGGTTGTCGGCCACACCCTGCCGGTAGCGCTCCTGCGCGAGCGTCAGTTGCTCTCGGGCCAGATTGAGATTCGTATCGGCCACGGCGATTTGCGCGTTGCGCGAGCTGGCGTCCTGGCGGGCGAACAACAGTTCCGAGGAGATTTGCAGTTCGAGGGCGTGCAGGCGCATTTCCTGCCCGCGCTGGCGAGAAAGAGCGGCGCGGCGATCGGCACCACTGCGCAGGCCGTCAAAAATCGGCACGCTGACGGTCGCGCCAAAAAACCACTCTTGCTTCTTGCTGCTGTCATCGAAATTCGCCGCCGCCTGGCCATACTCGCCACCAAGGGCAAGAGCCGGGAGCCGTTCAAATCGGGCGGTGCGAACGTCCAGCTTTGACTGTTCGACTGCTTTCTGCGCCCGCAGCCAGTCGGCCCGCTGATCGAATGTCGATTGATCTGCGCCGACGCCGAGCCGCGTGGGATCGACCCGCTGGACATTGAAATCGGCCAGCTGCACCGGCCGCACCGGATCAAGATCGAGCAGGCGCTTGAGGGCGAGTTCGCTCTGAAAATCGATAGTCTCCTGCTGCAGTCGGGCCTGCACAGCCAGTTCGAGCTGGCCATGTGCTCGAGTGACGTCGATGCGCGTGACGACTCCGGCTGCCAATTGATTTTCCGCCAGCTCGAGCAGGGTGCGAGCGCGGACGATGTTGGCGTCGAGCACGGTCAGGCGCCGGAGATTCCGCAGGTGCGTGAAATACGACTGCGCCACGCTCGCCAAGACGAGTTGCACCGTGGCGCGATAGTCGGCTTCGGCCATCGCCACGCCGGTCTTGGCGGATTGCAACGCCGAGATGAGCTGGGCGTTGAGAAGGTTGTAGCTGCCGGTGAATTTGCCGTCGAAGCGGTTGCCGACCACGCCAGACAGCGGCAGGCCACCGGCGATGCTCACGGTATCAGTGCGCCGCTGTTGCCCGGTGAGGGCGACATTCGGCAGGATGCCAACCCGGGTTTGATTGGCAAACTCGACGGCTTGCGCCGCGGTTTCGCGACTCAGCAGCACCGTGAGATTCACCCCTTCCGTCGAGGCCAGCGCCTGTTCAAGCGTAAGCGCGGCGGGTTGGGCCTTACTGCCGTAGACACCCAGGCCGAAAAAAATGAGACTGCTGAGGAGAGAGCGCTGGAGTCGAAGCATGTTTAGAGGGAAAGTCATGAAATCGCCAGCTAGACGCACAGCGCAAGCCCGCGTTGCGAGTTGTCAGCTCCGGAAAACGCCTCCACGGTGCCGCTCCCTCTCCATGCGCCTCGGCCTCGCCCAGCTCAACCCGACCGTCGGTGACCTCGCCGGCAACCGGCAAAAAATTATCGCTGCCTACACCGCGCTCGTCGCGCAGGGCGCGGAGTTGATCGTTTTTCCGGAGCTCGCCGTGTGCGGCTACCCGCCGCGGGACTTGCTGTTTAAACGCCGGTTCGTGCCTGACACCGCCGAGTCGCTCACCCAAATCGCGGCCGCCGTCGGCGAAGTGCCCGCGCTCATCGGCACCGTCGAACCCAACTCCACCGGCCGCGGTCGGCCGTTTTTCAACAGCGCCGGGTTTTGCCACCGCGGCGTCGTCGTGGCGATGGCGCGCAAATGCCTCCTGCCGACCTACGATGTCTTCGACGAGGATCGCTATTTCGAGCCTGCCACCTCGCCGACCGTCATTGAGCACGCCGGCCTCCGCATCGGCATTACGATTTGCGAAGACATCTGGACGCACCCGATGATCAGCACGCGCCGGCTCTACAGTGGCCGCGTTCCGGTCGAGCAACTCGCCGAACAAAAGTGCGACCTCATGGTGAACCTATCCGCTAGCCCGTGGCATAGTGCGAAGGAAAACGTCCGCCAAAATCTCGTCGTCGCCGAGGCGGCCCGCGCCCTCCATTGTCCCGTCGCCTATGTCAACGCCGTCGGCGGCAACGACGAGCTCATCTTTGACGGTCGCAGTCACGTCGTTGATGGGTCCGGGCAACTTATCGCCGGCCTTGCCGCCTTTGGCGAAGAACTGTGCTTGGTCGAAACCAATCCCACCGCCGCCTCGGACGCACCGATTCCATTCGCCCGGTCACTCGATCCTAGTTTTACCCAAAACGAACTCCCCGACATTTACCACGCGCTCGTCCTCGGCGTTCGCGACTACGCCCACAAAACCGGCTTCAAGCGCGCCCTCGTCGCCCTCTCCGGCGGCATCGATTCCGCCCTCGTCGCAGTCATCGCCACCGAGGCGCTCGGCGCGGACAACGTTACCGGCGTTTCCCTTCCCTCCGCGATTTCCTCGCAGCACTCGCGTGACGATGCTCGCATCCTCGCTGAAAAACTCGGCATCCACTTCGAAACCGTCCGTATCGCCGACGTCGTCAACGAGGCCGAGAAAGTCCTCTGGCACCTCTTCAGCCAGACACCGCGCGATGTCACCGAGGAAAACATCCAGGCCCGCGTCCGCGGCGTCCTTATGATGGCGCTCTCGAACAAGTTCGGCGCCCTCCTCCTCACCACCGGCAACAAGAGCGAAATGGCCGTCGGCTACTGCACGCTCTACGGCGACATGTGTGGCGGCCTCGCCGTGATCAGTGACGTCTTCAAGACGCAAGTTTACGCCCTCGCCCGCTGGATCAACCGCGAAAAGGAAATCATCCCACGCAACACGATCGACAAGGCCCCGAGTGCCGAGCTCCGCCCCAACCAAACCGATCAAGACAGCCTCCCACCCTACGACCAACTCGACGCGATCCTCCAAGGCTACGTCGAGGAAGGCCTGTCTCGCCGCGACCTCGTCGCCAACGGTTTCCCCGAACTCGTCGTCAACGACGTCGTCCGCAAAGTCGATCTCAACGAGTATAAGCGAAAGCAAGCCGCCCCCGGTTTGAAAATCACCCCCCTCGCCTTCGGCGTGGGCCGACGAATCCCGATCGTGCAGAAATACGTGAGTTGAACCGTTCCCTTTATCTACTGATGAATTCAGACCAACTTTTCGCTCGCGCGCTCCAACTCATCCCCGGCGGCGTGAACTCTCCTGTCCGCGCTTTCCGCTCCGTCGGTGGCACGCCGTTCTTCGTCAAGGCGGCGCACGGCGCCACGCTCGTCACCGCCGACGACCGCGAATTGATCGACTTCGTCTGCACGTGGGGCCCGGCGATTCACGGGCACAATCATCCCCGCATCAAGGCCGCCATCGCCACCGCACTTGAAAACGGCACGTCATTCGGCACGCCGAATCCCTACGAAGTCGAGATGGCCGAACTCATCGTCAAGTTCGTGCCGTCGATTAAAAAAGTCCGCATGTGCAACAGCGGCACGGAGGCCACGATGTCGGCCATCCGGCTCGCCCGCGGTTTCACGAAGCGCGACAAAATCATCAAATTTGCCGGCTGCTACCATGGTCACTCCGACGCGCTTCTCATCAAGGCCGGCTCCGGCGCGCTCACTCACGGCAACCCCGACAGCGCCGGCGTGCCAGCGTCCGTCGCGCAGGATACCGTCGTCCTGCCCTACAACGATCGCGCCGCGCTCGAGGCCGGCTTCGCCGCGAATCCCGGTCAAATCGCGTGCGTCATCATTGAGGCGTATTGCGGCAACGTCGGCTTCATCATGCCCGACGCCGGTTACCTCCAATTTCTTCGCGAGATCACGGCGAAGCACGGCGCGCTGCTCATCTTCGACGAGGTGATGACCGGCTTCCGCCTCGCAAAAGGCGGCGTGCAGGAGCTGGAAAAAATTACGCCCGACCTCACCTGCCTCGGGAAAATCATCGGCGGCGGCCTGCCCGTCGGCGCATTCGGCGGTCGTGCCGACATTATGGATCACCTCGCGCCGCTCGGTCCCGTTTACCAAGCCGGCACGCTCAGCGGCAACCCGCTCGCCATGGCCGCTGGCATCGCCGGCCTCCGTTTGCTCGAAGAACAAAATCCTTACACGCGCCTCGACGCCCTCGGCCAAAAACTCCGCGACGCCGTTCTCGCCGCCTGCCGCACGAAGGGTCTCGCCGCTCAGGTGCCGCAGTGCGGCTCGATGTTCAGCATTTTCTTCACCGCCACGCCCGTCCGCGACTACGCGACCGCACTCACTGGCAACGCGAAACTCTTCGCTCGTTTCTTCCACGCCTGTCTCACCCGCGGCGTTTACCTCGCGCCGAGCGCCTACGAGGCGGGATTCATCAGCACCGCGCACGAGGGCGCCGTGATCGACCGCGCCTGCGAGATTTTAACCGCTGTCATCAAGGAACTTTGATCGTTCGCTCAACACCTACCGGTCTCGATCGTTCGTCCCTCTTCCCGTGATGCTTCGGCTCCAGACTTTCTCCCCGCTCCTCGCGCTCTGCGTGTTTTCCGTCCTTCGCGCGCAGCCGACCAGTGCCGCAATCATCGCGCTCGAGGAACTCAAGCCCGGCCAGTATGGCGAAGTCTGGACGGTTTTTCGCGGCACCGAGCCCGAGCCATTTGCCGTCGAGGTTACCGGCATCGTCCGCAACGCCCTCGGCCCCGGCAAGGCGCTCATCCTCTGCCAGCTCACCGATCCGCGCGTGCAAAACATGGGCGCCGTCGCCGGCATGAGCGGCAGTCCGCTCTACATCGACGGCAAACTCGCCGGCGCGCTCAGCTACCAGATCCAACGCTTCGAGACGGTGCGCTACGCCGGCTTTACCCCCGCCGCCGATCTCGCCGAGGTGCAGGCGAAATCCAGCACCGATCTGCGAGCCGTGCCGATCACGGCGATTGCGGACTCGACCTACAAATCACTCCAACCCGCCTTCACGCTCAGCGGCCTCAGTCCGATCGTCGCCGAACTTTTCGCGCCGCAATTCGCCGCCCTTGGCCTCAGCGCCACGGCCCTCGGAGGTAGCGACAATGGTTCTTCAATCGAAAATCCAAAATCGCAAATCGACAATACACCGCTGCGCCCCGGCGCCGCTGTCTCCGTCGCCCTCGTTACCGGCGACATCACCCTTGCCGGCACCGGCACCGTCTCAAGCGTGAACGGCAACCGTGTCACGGCCTTCGGTCACCCGATGCTCTCGCTCGGTGAGGTTGATCTTCCGATGTGCGCCGCGGAGATTGTCACGATCCTGCCGTCGTCGATGCAGTCGATCAAGGTCGCCAACACCGGCCCGATCATCGGCACGATTTCGCAGGACCGGCTCTCCGCCGTCACCGGCACGCTCGGCCCCGGACCCGCGATGACCAGTGTAGAAGTCACGGTCAACGCCCCGCACAGTGCGTCCCGCACGCTTCATTTCTCGGTCGCCCGCCAGCAGCAACTTACGGCGATGCTCGTCGCCGCCGGTGTTACACAGGCGATCCTCGGCGCCAATGATTCCGGCCTTGCGAATGGCTTCCGGCTCATGAGCGACGTCACCTTCCCCGCCGCGGCGAAGCTCGCCACGAAAACCATCTACTCGGGCCCGCAGGGTTTCCAGCAAGGCCTGAGCGACTTCGTGCAAAGCCTCGCCGCCAATCTTCAGAATCCCTACGCCAAAACGTTCCCCGATCGCGTTTCGTTTTCCGTCGAGGCGCTGAGCGAAAATCCCGCCGTCACGATCGATCTTTTCCAACTCTCCCGCACCACGGCGCGCGGCGGTGATATCGTGCAAGCCTCGCTCGCGTGGCGCGACTTTCAAGGCGACGCCCACCGCGAAACCATCGACCTTCCCATCGACCGAGCATGGGTCGGCAAGAAACTTGAAGTGATCCTCGCGCCGGGTCGCGCGCTGAACGAACTCACCGGCCGGCCGCGGGTGATCGCGGCGTCCGAACTTCGCAGTTTCGACGCCTATCTCGCCGCGCTGCGCGACGACCGTCCGAACGACGGACTCTGTCTCGCCATCGTCGAGCAGACCGAAATGTTCAGCGACCAAAGCGTCACGACCCCCGAGGTGCCCGGCTCGATTTCCCGTATCGCGCGCGCCGCCGACGAAGCGCGCTACCACAACCGCGATGCCGTCCTGCCGCTCTGGGAGCGCCACGTGCTCGACGGCAAACTTGCTGGCGCCGTCATCCGCCGCCCGCTGCGGATCGTGGAATGATTTAGGTTCACCACGAAACACACCAAAGACCCGAAAGGAAAACTCATGGCCGCCGTATTTTCGCGCCGAGCGCGCTTGTACCTTTTCGCGTATTTCTTGTCTTTCGTGGTGACGCTCCGGGCCGAGCCGCTCTCGAAAAAAATTGACGTCGATTTTTTTCGCGACGTTCCGAGCCGCAATCTCAGGGGCCTCGCCACGCGTTCCGACGGCCGTCTCGTCGCGGGGCCGACTCTGAGCGAAATCGCCGTGCGCGCGCCCGCCGACTTGCTCTGGTGTCTCGAACCCGGCGCCGACGCCACGCACTGGCTCGTCGGCGCCGGTCCCGATGGTAAAATTCTCGAAATTACATTCAACCCCAACGACGCTACCTACGCTTCGCGCGATGTCGTTAAGCTCGACGATCCACAGGTGTTCGCTGTCAAGCGACTGCCCGACGGCGCCATCCTCGCCGGCACTTCGCCTAAAGGCGCACTCTACCTCGTGCGCGCCGGCAAAGCCACCGCGCGCCTCGCACTGCCAGTCGATTCCATTTTCGATTTTCTGCTGCTCGACGATCGCACGGCGCTGGTCGCGACCGGCAATCCTGGTCGCGTTTACCGGATCGACCCCACCAAGTTTGAAGCCGGCGGTGTCGTCGTCGAAAAAATTTCCGACGCCAAGCTCCTCGCCGATCGCGGCGTCACGCTCTTTGGCGAGATTCGCGACCGCAACATCCGCCGTCTCGCCCAGCTGGCGAACGGCCGCATCGTGGCCGGTTCCGCGCCGAAAGGCACGCTCTACACCTTCGCCCACGATGGCGGCGCGCCGGTCATTCTTCAGGAGAACCGCGAGGCCGAAGTCACCGATCTCCTGCCCCAACCCAACGGCGATCTCCTCGCGACGATCGTGTTTGCGAGTTCCACCGGCGAGGCGCGCATCACACCGCCGAAGTCGGCCGGCGATACCAAGCCCGCATTGGAGCTGCCGCCGGTGGCGCAAGCGGAGAAATTCGGTGGCCGCAGTTCGGTCGTGTTGTTTCCGGCGGACGGATTTGCGGAGACGCTGGTTTCTCGCGCGAACGCCGCGTTCTACCGCGTGCTGCGGCAAGGCGATTTGCTCATCATCACCGGAGGCGAGCAGGGCGAACTCTTCGGTTTCGATCTCAAGGCAAAGCTGGGCCTCACCTACGCCGGTAGTATTTCCTCACAGTTAAACGGGCTGGCCCCGATCGCCGGCTCGCCGGGAAAATATTTGGTGCTGCGTAACAACGCTCCCGGCCTCGCGCTACTCGATTTCACCACCGCCGGAATCCGCGAAGTGGAGACCCGACGCCTCGACCTCGGCACGCCGGCGCTGCTCGGGGCGCTGCGTTTCAACCGCCTGCGCAATCTCGCCGACAGCCAGCTCGCGCTTGAGGCGCGCACGAGCAACGGCAGTGACGAAGTCGAAGGTTGGGGCCCGTGGACGCCGCTCAAATCCGGCGATACCGGCTCGCCCGCCGGTGCCGGCTGGCGCTTGAACGGTTTGCGCGGTCGCTACCTGAAGCTCCGACTGCGTCTAACCGGCACCGCTGGCGCGGCGGTCGAGGTTGACAAGGGCACGGTGTTCATCCTCCCGCAAAATCGCCGGCCCGTGTTGCAGGAATTCCGTTTCATCGCGCCGAACTACGGACTCGTCCCGGCGGTCGATCAACCGCCCGCGCAGGTCGCGACGCTCAGCCAGCTCCTGTCGCCGAGCCCGCGCGATGACGACGCCAAGCGCCGCGAAAGTTTTCTGCGCAGCCAGATCGTGCCGTCGCCCGGTACGCAAATCGTGTTTTGGAATGTCACCGATCCCGACGGCGACAACGTGACCTGCACGTTCTCCATCCGTCGCGACGGGGACACGAACTGGACCGACCTGACCATCGACACGCACGAGAGCTTCACGCAATTCGACACCGCGCATCTGCCGGATGGCGTTTACTTCACGCGTCTCGTCGCCACCGAAAGGGCACCCCGGCTCCCGGCGGATCAGCTGACGGCGACGTTCGAGACGGACGATCTCATCGTCGATCACACGCCGCCGGAAATTCTGGAGGCCACGGCCAAACGCGACAGCGACCGCGTGTTGATCGCGGTGCATGGGCGCGATGCGCTTTCGCTCCTGCAAGGCATCGAAGTGAATTTCAACAACGGCCTGCACGAGGAGACCGAGCAGCCGGATGACGGTATCCGCGACAGTCGCGACGAACGTTTCACCATCGAAGTGCCGCTCGCCAAGATTTCCAACGCCACTTCGGCGGAGGTGACACTCTACGACGCGAGCGGTAACAGTGTCTCGAAACGCGTCAGCTGGCCAGCCGCCAAGTAGCGCCGCCTCCGGAACGGCGTTTAACCAACTCAGCATCGACGGTCACTCACGGCGGCGGCACCGGGGCGAGGTTGCCGTGCCAGAGTTCGCGGTAGATCGGGTTGTCGGGCACCGGCACGCGGCTCACGTCGAACTGCCGCGACTCGACGTAATCGAGCCCGTAGTGAAACGCCGCGAGCAGCAGCGGATAGGAAAACGTCACGCCGCGCTGCCGATGCAGGTAGCTGCGCGAGTAGGCGAGATAGTCGACACCGGCCGCGAGATTTGCGCGCCAATCCCACACCGCGGTTTCGTAAGGCAACGTCGACACCGTGCGCCATGCGTGCGGCTTCAACTGCATGAGCCCGCGCGCAGCACCGTTCTGCGCCCGCGGATCACCATTCGATTCGGCGAGTACGAGCGCGTAAACGAACGCCGGTTCTAGTTGATAGCGCGCCGCGATCGGCTGGATCTGAGTCCAGATTTCCTGGCGGGTCGGTGGCGTTGCAACCGAAGCATCGGTCGGTGCAGTGCGTCGTGAACACGCGGTGAGCGTCATCGCACCGGCCAGCACCACCTGGACCCACTTGCTCACATCGCGCGGAACACCACGGCGGCGTTCTGCCCGCCAAAACCGAGATTATTGCTGAGCACGGTGCGCACCTTCACCTCCCGCGCGACGTTCGGCACGTAGTCGAGATCGCAGTCGGGATCGGGGTCGTCGAGATTGATGGTGGGTGCGATGCGGCCGGTCTGGATCGTCTTCGCGCAAATCACCGATTCGATGCCACCGGCGGCACCGAGCAAATGGCCGGTCATCGATTTCGTCGAACTGATCGCCAGCTTGCGGGCGTGTTCGCCGAAGACTTTCTTCACCGCGAGCGTCTCGAACTTGTCGTTGTAAGGTGTGCTCGTGCCGTGGGCGTTGATGTAATCGATCTCTTCGGGTGCGACCCGGGCACTGGCAAGTGCACGAGTCATTGCGAGCGAAAGCCCCCTGCCCTCGGGATCGGGTGAGGTGATGTGGTAGGCGTCGCTCGTCGCGGCGTAGCCGGCGAGTTCGCAATAGATGCGGGCGCCGCGGGCTTGGGCGTGCTCTAGCGATTCGAGCACGAGCACGCCGGCGCCTTCACCCATAATGAATCCGTCGCGGCCCCGATCGAAAGGCCGACAGGCTTTATCCGGCGCGTCGTTGCGGGTGCTCATCGCCTTCATCGAACAAAAACTCGCGTAGGCAAACGGCGTGATCGCCGCCTCGCTGCCGCCGGCGACCATTACGTCGACATCCCCGCGTCTAATGGCGTGCGCCGCTTCCCCGAGGGCGTGCGAGCCCGATGCACAGGCCGAGACTAGGCCGAAGCTCGGCCCGCGCGCGCCGAGTTCGATCGCGACTAGACCGGCACACATGTTGCCGATCAGCGAAGGGATGGTGAACGGCGAAACTTTTCGTGGGCCGCGCTCGGCCAGCACCTTGAGTTGCGACTCGTAAGTCCACATGCCACCGATGCCCGAACCGATAATGACACCAATGCGGTCGCCATTCTCGGTGACGGGGTCAAGGCCGGCGTCGCGCACGGCTTGTTTCGCAGCGACGAAACCGAAGTGAGTGTAGCGATCGTTGCGGCGCACTTCCTTCGGATCCATGTGTTTGGCCGCGTCCCAATCGCGCACTTCCGCGCCAATCTGGCTGGCAAAGTTCGTCGGATCGAAAAGCGTGATGCGGTGGATGCCACCGCGGCCAGCGATCAGGCTCGACCAGAATGTGTCCACATCGTGGCCGAGGGAAGTCACGACTCCGAGTCCGGTGATGACGACGCGGCGTGAAGGCGAGGGAGAATCCATGGTCAGGAAAGAGCGAACCCCAATCTCAGAAAACGGAAAGGCGTTCTGCCAGAATTTTCCGCAAGGAAAACTGACAGAACGCCGAAAATTTTACCGGACCGTAACTCAGGCCGCGCCGGCCTTACCCTTAATATATTCGATCACCTGCCCGACGGTCTGAAGCTTTTCTGCGTCGGATTCGGGGATTTCACCTTTGATTTCGTCCTTAAATTCTTCTTCGAACGCCATGATAAGTTCGACAGTGTCGAGCGAATCGGC
The DNA here is from genome assembly GCA_903840415.1 of uncultured Opitutia bacterium. GTDB lineage: Bacteria > Verrucomicrobiota > Verrucomicrobiia > Opitutales > Opitutaceae > CAITWF01. The sequence goes on from CAIMFY010000021.1 coordinate 33,329, forward strand.
GCCGAGGTCGTCAAGAAAAGAGGCGGTCGGCGTAATCTGCTCTTCGTTAACGTTGAGCTGATTGACGATAATCTCTTTGACGCGTTGTTCGATGGTTTTTTGGTCAGCCATTTTCAGTATTTTTTCAGAAGCTTGAAAGCATGCGGAGGGTTCACATCGCCATGCCGCCGTCAACGGTAAAAACTTGTCCGGTGATGTAACTCGCCTCTTCCGAGCAAAGATAGGCGGTCATGTTGGCAATATCGGTCGCTTCGCCGAAACGCTTGAGTGGGACAACTTCGAGGATTTTTGCTGAGGCTTCGGGGTTGCTCACAAACTCGGTTGTCATGTCAGTCTTGATGAACCCCGGCGCGACGGCGTTGACCGTCACATTGCGGCCAGCAAACTCGCGCGCCAGCGCCTTCGTGAGTCCGATCATGCCGGCCTTCGCGGCGGAATAGTTGGCCTGGCCGGCATTCCCCATGATGCCGCTGACAGAGGCGATATTGACGATCCGACCCCAGCGGGCGCGCGTCATGGGCCGGGCGATGAGTTTGCTCCAATGGAAACAGCTCGTGAGGTTGGTAGTCAGCACGTCGTTCCAATCGGCTTCGCTCATCCGAAACAGCAGTCCATCGCGGGTGATGCCGGCGTTGTTTACCAGAATATCGATCGTTGGAAATTCCTTGAGCAGTGCCTCGGCTGCCGTCGCAATCGCGGCGCCGTCCGCGACGTCGACCGCGAGTGCTCGGGCCTTCCCGCCGCTGGCTGTGATGGCTGCGGCGACCGCCCCGCAAGAATCCGCGGACTTGGAAACGCAGATGACGGTGACCCCTTGGCGAGCGAGGGTCTCCGCTATGGCCTTGCCGATGCCGCGGCCGGCGCCGGTCACGAGGGCGGTGCGATTTTTGAAGGTAAGCATGAGAAGATTTCTGTTTTTGGATTCTCTATCGTGATTTACGAGGCGACAGAGACCGACGCAGGTGTGCAATCGAAAATCGAGAATTCAAGAATCGAAATCAATAGACGTCGCGTTGGTAGCGCCCTTCTTTCTTCAGCCCCTTAACATAGTTTGCCGCTTCGGCGGGCGCGAATCCGCCTTGTTCGGCAACGATGGCGAGCAACGCTGCGTCGACATCCTTCGCCATGCGCTTCGCGTCGCCGCATACGTAGAAATATGCGCCATCCCGCAGCCACGACCAAAGCTCGCCTGCATTTTCGCGCATACGATCCTGCACGTAAATTTTCTGCAACTGGTCGCGCGAAAAGGCCGTGTCGAGCCGCGTGAGCTGACCCCGCTCCAAATACCGGTTCCATTCGTCATCGTAGAGAAAGTCCGTGCCGCGCCGTTGGTCGCCGAAAAACAACCAGTTGCGCCCCGTCGCACCTGTCACCGCGCGTTCCTGCATAAACCCGCGGAATGGCGCGATGCCTGTCCCGGGTCCGACCATGATGCAATCCCGCGCGCCGTCCGCCGGTGGTCCGAAGTGCGATGGCGACACAAATACCGGCACCACTGGCGCACCGATCGGAGCCCGATCGGCGAGATAGGTCGAACAAACCCCGGCGCGGTCGCGCCCATTCGTGTTGTAGCGCACGACCGCGAGCGTGAGGTGCGCTTCGTCGGGATAAGCGGTGCCGGACGATGCGACCGAATAGAGCCGTGGCATTAATTTCCTCAACTGGTCGACGAATTCCTGTGGTGTAATCCGCGCACTCGGAAACTCCGCCAACAAATCCACAAACTCGCGCTGCTCCAGAAACGCTGCCAGCACTTCTTTCGCGTCCGGCGCGAGCAAACCCGCAAGACGCGACTGTCCGCCGGCGTCTGTCACTTTCGTTACCAGAAAATCCAGCGCCCGTCTCGTCGGCTTCGCGAGCGCAAGTCGCGTTGCCAACGCCTCTCGCAACGTAATCGGCTCGCCGAGTTTCAGCATCGACGGCGACACCAGTTCGTCTCCCGTCGCGTGGAGCCGCTCTAAAATTTCAGTCACCTCGGCCGGACGGTTCGACGGAAACACCGCCAGCGAATCGCCTGTCGTGTAGTGCAGCCCGCTCCCGGCGAGGTCGATGACGAGATGACGCGTTTCCTTTGTCGAACCGGGCTTATTGAGCAACCGGTTCTCCACGATTTTCGCGAGAAACGGTTGGTCCTTGCAATACACTGTGGCAGCCATCCCCTCAGAAAGATCGAAAGCCGGGCGGACGGGAAGACTGAATCTCAAACCCACTCTTGCTTGCCCGCTCCTGTCGTTCACCCTTTCAGTCCTTCACCTTTTTCATGGAACCCATTCGCCTCCAAAAATACCTCGCCGACGCCGGCCTCTGTTCGCGCCGCGCCGCCGAGATGCTCATCGCGCGAGGCGAAGTCTGGGTCAACGGTTCTCCCGCCAAACTCGGCCAGAAAGTAGTCCCAGGCGAGGATCGCGTCACCACCGGCGGCAAGGCCGTGCGCGCCACGGCCCAACCGCGCATCACTCTCGCGATGCACAAGCCTCGCGGTCTCGTCTGCACGAACGACGACCCCCACAATCCCGACACCGTTTTCACCGTCCTGCCGCGCGAGTTCGCCAAGTATCGCTTTTTTTGCGCCGGCCGCCTCGACAAGGACAGCGACGGCCTCGTCATCCTCACGACCGACGGCGATCTTGCCCAGCGGCTCACGCATCCTTCGAACCTCGTGACGAAACGCTATCACGTCGTCCTCGAAAAACCCTTCCCGTCGACTCGCCTCCGCCAACTCGTCAAAGGCATCGTGTTTGAAGGCGAGCACTTGAAAGTGGAGCGCGCCGCCATCGTCAACGCCGGCGTCGATAAGTCCGGCACGAGTCTCGATGTCCACATGCACCACGGCAAGAAGCGCGAGATTCGCCTCCTGTTCACCACGCTCGGCTACGACGTGAAACGCCTGACCCGTTACCAAATCGGCGCTTTCCGGCTGAAGGGAATCCCGTTGCGCGCGATGAAACAACTTTCTACGAAGGAGATCGAATCGCTTTTCCACTCGCCGAGCACGCCGCACGCTGAGTTGCAGGCGGTCGCCTTCACCGACCATTCTTCCGATGAAAAATAAACTGCTCTTCAACCTCGCGCTGCTCGCGACCGTTGGCATCGCCTTCTCTGCGCCGCTCCCGTCGACCACAGCCGTCCACACGAAGCCCGACGAGACCTCCGCCTCGATCACGTTTCTCAAGGCCGGCACCGATCCGATTGCAGCCACCGACTCGCTGGCGAGCACACCCGCCGGGTGGATGGCTGTCGAACTTCCAGGGCCTTTCGAAGCCTACGTGCAGGACAAGGAAGTCACCAAGGGCCTCGACATGAAGCCCGGCGCGCAAATCTACCTCGGGCCCAAACTCGACAGCGGCGTCCTCGCGGTCGCACAGAAAGACGACAAGACCAACATCACCGGCCAACGCGGACGCTGGCTGCAAATCCGCCTTGAGCGAAAAGTCATCGGCTATATCAACCTCGGCGGCACTCCCGGCTACCTGCCACCGATCGCCACCGCGGTCGTCGGCTCGCCGGCCCCACTCTCCCCCGCGCCCGTCGCGCCCGGCGCCTTTGGCCCCGCCGAAGCCGGCCATGCCGCGCCGGTGGTCGCCGCCGCCGACTCCACCTCAGCGCTCCCGCGCCAATTCATCGGCCGCCTCGTCTCAACCCGCCGCCCGCTTCGCCCTCGCCGTCCCTACGATTGGGCGCTCAACGACGATGCCGACAAACGCTACGCCTACCTCGACGTGAGCAAGCTTATGCTCGCCCAGCCCCTCGAGATTCTCGCCGATCACAACGTCGTCGTCTTCGGTTCCGCGCGCGCCAGCCTCGACGGCAAGGATCTCGTGATCGAGGCCGAATCGCTGCAGCTGAAGTAATTTCTTCGTCCCTTCATGGAACTGATCGACGGCAACCAAATCGCCACCGCCCTTGTCGCTGAACTGAAGGTTGAGGTCGCCACTTTTCCCGGACGCAAGCCTTGCATCGCCCTCGTTCGCGTCGGCGAAGATCCCGCCTCGGTGTCCTACGTGCGAAAAAAGGAAAAGACCGCAGCCGAGATCGGCGTGACGAGCCGCATCATTCTCCCACCGATCACGATCTCGCAGGCGGAGTTGTTCGCGCTGCTCGACTCGCTCAACGCCGACACCTCGGTCGATGGCATCCTCGTGCAATCGCCGGTGCCGAAGCACATCGACGAAGTGGCGACCTTTCGCCGCGTCGCGCCTGAGAAGGATGTCGACGGATTCAACACGCTCAACCTCGGCAAGGTCGCCCAGGAGGACGACACCGGTTTCGTCTCCTGCACGCCCGCCGGCATCATGGAACTCCTCGCCCGGAGCGGCGTCGATTTGAAGGGCAAACACGTCGTCGTGCTCGGCCGCTCGCTCATCGTCGGCAAACCCGTCGCGCTCCTCGCGCTCCAGAAAAAAGCCGGCGCCAACGGCACTGTCACGATCTGTCACTCGGCCACGACCAATCTTCCCGCTATCACTCGCCAGGCCGACGTTCTCATCGCTGCGATCGGCCGGGCGGAATTTGTGACGGCCGACATGGTCAAGCCGGGCGCCGTCGTCATCGACGTCGGCATCAACCGCGTGCCCGATGCCACCAAGAAGACAGGCTACCGCCTCACCGGCGACGTGCATTTTCCGACCGTCGCGCCGCTCTGCGCGAAAATCACGCCCGTCCCCGGTGGCGTCGGACCGATGACGGTGGCGATGCTGATGAAGAACACCGTCAAAGCGTATCGCCTGAACGCGAGTCGGTGAGGTGATTCACTTTTCCAACTGCTCGTATTTCTTCTGGTATTTTTCGTAGAGCCGTGTGTGCCGGTTGGAAAGATCGATGCGCGCGCCGTCGATGTAGGCTTGCTCGACGTGAGTAGTTATTTCGATCGGATCGCCGTTGGTCACGATAAGCGTGGCGCGTTTGCCGACTTCGATGGAGCCGAGCTCGCTGCCGACGCCGAGGAGTTGAGCCGGATAAAGCGTGATGGCCTTGAGTGCCTCGGTGGGCGGCAAACCGTAGGCGGCGGCCTTGCCGGCTTGGTAGGGTAGATTCCGATCGGCCATCGCGCCCATGCCGCCAGTCTCGCCAGCGATGCAAAAGCGCACCCCGGCGGCGAAGAGTTTCCCGGCATTCGCATAGGTCGCATCGAACGGATCTTCGCGATGGAGCGGGAGCGTGAGCACCGGGCCGACGATCACGGCGACATCGTTTGCCTTGAGGAGATCGGCGACTTTCCATGCTTCGAGTCCGCCGACGATGGTGATCTTGAGTTTCTCCGCCTTGCCCCACGCGACGGCTGATTCGATTTGGTTGCGCTCGTCGGCATGCACGAAAACGGGCAGCGCCCCGCTCAGCACCGGCAGCATCGCCTCCCAGCGCGAGTCGGTGTCGATCGGGTGGCCGGAGCCGGCTTTCGCTTTTTGATAGGCGCGCGCAGCGGCGAAGGCATCGCGGAGTTTTTTGAGGTTGTCGTTGATGACGCGCTCCTGATCGGCGACGGGACGGATCGCTGCGGGATCGCGGTTCACGGTCAGATTCGGCCAGAACACATGCAGTGCCACCGTCGCGCGGAGGGTGAGATCCTCCCACGTCCAGCCGTCCATTCGGATGAGCGTCGATGTGCCGGCGATGAGTCCGGTCGACATCGGCACGCTGAGCGCGGTGAGAATGCCGTTGGTGCGCGAGACGGGAATGAGTTCGCTGTCGGGGTTGATCGCGGTTTGGGCGCGGACGTTGGGGTTGAGCGTGCCGGTTTCCGCCATGTCAACCGAGCCGGGCACTGAGCTAATTTCGACGAGACCGAGCGAAGTCTGCGCCGAAATAAGGCCGGGATAAATCTGCTTCCCGGTCACGTCGACGACGGTGGTATCTTTCGGCGTGGCGAGTTTCGGACCGAGCGCGGCGATTTTTCCGTCGCGCAGCAAAACATCGGTCGCGGCCAAATCGGCGCCGCTGACAGAGTGAACGGTCGCGCCGCGCAGTAGCACGGGCTGGCCGGGCTTCGGCGCGGGAATGTTATCGGAGGCGCGGGCAACGAGCGCCACGATCGCGACAAGAAGGGAAAATTTATTGAAGCGCATGGGTGGAGCAGTTGGTGGTGTCGGCACCGTCGTGGTAGATGGCTTGGAATTCCCGCGTGTGTTTTTCTTCGAGCGCTTCGAGGGCGCGGAGGACCGACGGCGGTTCGGTCGGCGCCGCCGCGCCGGCTCCTGCGCCGCCACGTCCACCCGCCGGGGCGCCGCCGCCTGTGGCGAGGGCACGCATGCGTTCGGCGAGGGCTTTTTGCACAAGGGCTTCGCGTTCGACGTTCGCCGCGGTGCGAAGCGCGGCATCATCATCGAGCGAAAAATAGCGGCGACCATCGATCCAGGTTTGCTCGGCGCGGGCGTAGGTGGAGAGCGGACTCGCGCTCCAGATGACGAAGTCGGCATCCTTGCCCGGCTCCAGCGAGCCGACGCGATCGTCGATGCGGAGTTGCTTGGCGGGATTGAGCGTGACGAATTTCAACGCCTCGTCCTCGGGCACGCCGCCGTATTTCACGGCCTTCGCGGCCTCGGTGTTGAGGCGACGGGCGAGTTCGTTGTCGTCGGAGTTGAACGAGACCACGACACCCGCGGCGCGCATCATCGCGCCGTCGTAGGGAATCGCGTCGATAACCTCCTGTTTGTAGGCCCACCAGTCGGTGAAGCACGAACCGCCGGCGCCGAGCTTCGCGATTTCGTCGGCGACCTTGTAGCCTTCGAGGATGTGCTGAAACGTGGCGACGGTGAATTTCTCACGCTGCGCCAGCCGGATGAATGTGAGGATCTCGTCCTGCCGGTAGGAGTGAATATGGACGATGCGCTCGCCTTTCAAAATTTCGAGCGCCGCCTCGAGTCGGAGATCACGACGCGGCGGCAGCGAAGTTATTCCTGCCTTCCAATCTGTCCACTCGCGGTCGTAGTCGCGGGCGCGGGCAAACGTGTCGGCCATGATCTGCTCCACGCCCATGCGCGTCTGCGGATAACGCGGCGGCGTGGCCGACTGGGTTCCGACGCGGTAGGATTGCTTCACGTTTTCACCGAGGGCGAATTTCACACCGGGTTTGGCGCCGGCGAATTTCAGGTCTTCGGGCGACGCACCCCAGCGAAGTTTTATCACTTGGTTTTGGCCGCCCATCGGGTTGGCGGAGCCGTGCAGAATGTTCGCGACGGTGAGACCACCGGCGAGTTCGCGATAAATACCCACGTCGGTCGCGTCGAGGACATCGCCGATCCGCACCTCGACAGTGACGGCGCTGCCGCCTTCGTTGACGCCCCGCGAGATCGCGGTGTGCGAGTGGCAGTCGATCAGCCCGGCGGTGACGTGCTTGCCGGTCGCATCGATGACGGTGGCACCGGCGGGTGCAGTGAGATTCTTGCCGACTTGTTCAGTTTTTCCATCGTGCACGAGCAAATCACCGCCGACGATGCGGCCGGCGGGACCGCTCGTCCAGATGGTGGCGTTCTTCACGACAACCCACTCGGGCTGCGCGGGGATGCCCTTGCGGCCATAGGCGCCGGCAGGCCAGTTATCGGCATTGGCGAAAAACTTTTCGTCGCGCGGCGCGGGCGCGGCGGGTTTGTCCGCGACCGCAGTGCGCTCGGCACTCCAGCGAAATTCGGTGCCGTCGGGCAGCAGTCCCGTGCCCTCAGCCGAACCGCCGCTAACCGTGCCGGCAAGCCGCACGGTGCCTTTGGCATCCTTGCCGAGAAACAACTCCGCCGGCGCGAGCAACGTGAGCTGATTGCGCGTCTGCATCAACGTGAGATCTTTGTCACCGAGGCGGGCGCGGGGACGGCCACCCGAGCCGCTGGCTGCACTTGTTGCGCCGGAAGGACCGGAGCGCATCTCGATTTTCAATTCGTCCGGCGCTGTGGCGCCGTGCCACGCCATCTTCCATGTGCCGCGGGCATCGGTTTTTTCCGCCGCCGCAGTTTCAAAATGATCGCCGTCGATCCACACGTCGGTGATTTCCGCCGTGCTGTCGGCCGCAAAAAGATCGCCGGTGGCGATGACGACGTTGCCCACCCGATCAGGCGCGATCACGCCGGCGATGTCGTCGACGCCGAGCATCTTCGCGGGTGCGGTCGTGATGGCGGCGAGGGCGGCTTCGGGCGCGAGGCCGCGTTTTACAGCGAGGCGGAGATTCGTCCAGAATTGCGTCGCCGGCATAGTCAGGCCGGCCGTCGTGAAGGCCACCGGCACGCCGCGCGCGACGAGCCGGGCGGCATTGGCGGGGGCGAGTTCCCAGTGCTGGAGCGTCGCGAGCGAGACGTCGGCGGCCTTGTCGGGCGTTTCCACCTCGGGCACGGCGGGGAAATTCAGCGGCACGATCACGGGCGTCTTTGCGGCGGCAAGCGCGCTGGCCACGCGGTAGTCGGTGCCGCGGGTGCGGAGGACGAGCTTTAGTTTGAACTCGTCCGCGATTTTTTGAGCGCGCATGACATCGAGTTCATCCTGCGCCTCGATCACGACGGGTTTCGCTACGGCGACGTAATCGAACAGCGCGTGCAGCGAAGCGTTCTCCTCGGGACGTTCCGTCGTGGGATTTTTCCGGTAGGCTTCGCTTGCGGCTTTGAGCCACTGCGCGTCGAGCAGCGTCTGACGAATGAGAGCGATACATCCCATCAAGGAAGCGGGATAGCCGGCTTCGCGAAACGTGCTCAGTTCAAACGCGACCTGCTGCGCGACATGCGAACGCACCAGCGTGGCGTTCGGCGATCGGCCGCTCAGGTTCACGAGCGCACTCTCGCCCCGGAAAATTCCGCGGCCCGGCGTGACCGCCGCGGTGGTGAAGCCGAGTTCGCGCAACGCCGTCGCGCCGCGTTCGTCGGCGATGAGAATTTTCGAGACATCGCGCTCCGGCGTGACTCGCGGATTCCACGAGCGCGCGACCGCGGCCGGCGCGATCGTTTCCACCACCGCAGGCGTCGGCATCGCTCCGGCCCGGCCGCCTCCGCCACGACCGCCACCAACCGCCTGCGTTTCCGTTTTCAGCGCCGCAGGCAAATGCACCTCGGCGAGCGGCTCGATGAAACCCGCGTAGATCGTTTTGCCATCGGCCGCCCAGAGTCGCGCATCGGCGGGAATTTTCACCTCCGTCTCCGCGCCCACCGCCACGATCAATCCGTCGCGTAGAACGAGCGTGCCGTGCTCAATGACCGCGCCGGGAGCGGTGACGATACGCGCCCCGGTAATCGCGTGGACGCGCGGGCTGGCGTCGCGAAGGCCTTCGATCGGGGCGCTGGGCACCTGCGCGTGCGCCGGCCAGACCACGACGAGACTGAGCACAGAACCGAAAGTGAAACGCGTCACCAGCAAGCGGGCGCGGCCAAAAACCATCCAAACGGAGGGAGAGAGCATGGGTAGGATCGCGCACAGACGCGAACCCGCGGAGGCAACGTCGCCGCCACGCCGCTGGCAATCCTGATTTTCGCGGCACGGCCCGCTGCGGTTTTCGCGTCACCTTTTGGCGATCCCCGCGTCTTTGCGCACCTCACCACGTTAGTTTCGGACCGCCTCATCGGTCCGTCTCGCCCGCGGTCAATTTCTTCTTCCAACGCCTTCGCTTCCTTATTCCGTCATGGCCAAATCGAAAAACTATAGTGGCATCATCACTCTCGCAATCGTCGTCCTCGCGGCCGCCGGTGGCAGCTGGTATTTCTTTTTCGGGCGGCCGGAAAAACCGCCGGAATATTCCACGATCAAAGTCACCCGCGGCAATATCGTTCAGACGATCAGCGCCACGGGTAATCTCCAGACTACGTCACAAGTTACAATTAGTAGTCAGGTTTCTGGCAACGTTCTCGAAATCAACGCGGACTTCAACGACCAAGTCAAAAAGGGCCAGTGGTTGCTCAAGATCGATCCATCGACTTACCAGCAAAAGCTCACGCAGGCGAATGCAGATCTCGAGGCCGCGAAGGCGACCACGATCAAGGTCCGGGGCGACACCGCTCGCAACAAGGACCTCTTCACTAAAAACCTCATCTCGCAGTCGGACTACGACGCGGCCGTCTCTCTACTCGCGCAAACTGAATCTACCTTAATCAGTCGGCAAGCCGCCTTCGAAAACGCCCAGACGGATCTCAATCGTTGCGTGATTTACTCTCCCATCGATGGAGTCGTCCTCAACCGCACGATCGACGTGGGTGCGACGGTCAACGTGAATCAATCTGCCGTCCCACTCTACACCATCATCAACGACCTGACAAAACTACAGATCAGCGCGGACGTTTCCGAAGCCGACATCGGTAACGTCCAAGAAAAGCAGATGGTGCGGTTTTCGGTCGATGCTTATCTGAATCGGCCGTTTCAGGGCGTCGTCTCGCAGGTGCGTAATTTCGCCAAAAACTCGAGCGGCGTCGTCACGTTCACCGTCATTATCGACGTGGACAACAGCAACCTTCTTCTCAAGCCCGGCATGACCGCGACGGCTAACATCATCGTCGCCGAACGCCCGGATGTTTTGGTGGTGGCAAACAACGCTCTACGCGTCCGGATTCCGCCTGAATTACTGCCGAAAACGCCCGCCGTCGCTGCTTCCGCGACACCGCCAGCTACCGCAACTCCCGCGATCACGGCCAAGTCTACCGCGACGATGACGGACGAAGAACGTTTCGCCGCCACCCGCGAAGTCATCACCAATTCCGGTTTCCAGCGAGGCGCGCCGCCCACGCCGGATGTGTTGGAGAAAGCCAAGAAACTCGCGCTCGACAAAGGGCTCGATCCCGACGCGATCGTGCAACAACTCACCCGCATGGGCAGCGGCAAAGGCGGCGGTGGCAGTGGAGGTGGCGGGCGTGGTGGACGTCCTGCAGGATCGGGTGTCGCCACTGGACCGGGTATGAATGTCAGCAATCAACCGCGCACTGTTTATAAACTGGTAACTGATGCCGTGGGGAAAAAATCTCCCGAGGCTGTGAGCGCGCGTCTGGGCATTTCTGACGGCACAATGACCCAAATTGTCGAAGGCGTCGCGGAAGGTGATGTCCTCATCACTTACGTCACGATGCCCGGTGCCGCGACCGCGATTAGCGCCGGCCCGCAAGGCCAAAGCGGAAATCCCTTCCAGCAAGGTCAACGTGGCGGCTTTGGCGGCGGCGGTTTTCGCGACCATTAAGGCGAGGATTGGATTCACCACGCTCAGCTTCATCCTCTCTTCGGATTCATTATGGCCCCGGTCGTCAAAATTGATCAAATCCACAAAATCTACGATTCCGGCGATGTCCCCGTGCATGCGGTGCGCGGAGTCTCGCTTGAGATCCAGCAAAAGGAATTTGTCGCGCTGATGGGCGCGAGCGGCTCCGGCAAATCGACCTTGATGAACATGCTGGGGTGCCTCGATCGGCCCACGCGCGGCAGCTACCTCCTCGATGGCGTCGATGTCTCCCTGCTCGATAAGAACGAACTCGCAGATATCCGGAACCAGAAACTCGGTTTCGTCTTTCAGGGTTTTAATCTCCTCGCCCGCACCACCGCGTTGGAAAATGTCGAGTTGCCATGTCTCTACGGAAAGACCCGCATGTCGTCGAAAAAAATGCGTGAGCGAGCCATGTATTGCCTCGATATCGTCGGACTCTCGAATCGCGCGGATCACATGCCCAATCAACTTTCGGGCGGTCAGCAGCAGCGTGTGGCGATCGCTCGCGCCCTCGTCAACGAGCCGCAACTCCTCCTCGCCGACGAGCCCACGGGCAATCTCGACAGCCGGACCTCTATAGAGGTGATGGGAGTGTTTCAAAAGCTCAACGAACAGGGTATCACCATCGTGATGGTCACGCATGAGCTCGACGTCGCCCGCTACTGCAAACGCTACCTTATCCTGCGCGACGGTATCGTGGTCCGCGATGAACCTACGCAGGATCGCAGCATCGCCGAAATCGAACTCGCCAAACTCAAGGAGGCGGAAACTGCCGCCAAACTGCTCGCCGCCGGCTCAGCCGCCGCCTGATCGCTCTCGTTCTCCCTATTTCTCATGCGCTTTTTTATCACTCTGCGGATGGCCCTGCGCGCACTACGCCGCAATGCCATGCGTTCGATCCTCACTGGCCTCGGCATCATAATCGGCGTGGCTGCGGTCATTGCAATGGTGAGTATCGGCAACGGGGCCAAGGCTCAGGTGCAGGCAGCGATCGCCAGTTTGGGGGACAACCTCGTGCTCGTTTTCCCCGGGAACCAAGGTCAGGGCGGCGGCGTGCGCAGCGGCTTCGGCGGCGCCACGACTCTGCTTCCGACGGACAGCGATGCGATTATCGCCGGTTTCCAAAAATCAAAAACAGACAGTGACAACAGTGTGATTGGCGTCAGCCCGTATGTCGTCGCGCGCGGCCAGATTCTGGCCAATGGCTTGAACTGGGGAACCCAAATCTACGGTGTCTCGCCCGATTTTCCCACCATCCGCAGCTGGCGCGTGGCGCAGGGCGTGTTCTTCGAGGACCCGGAAGTTGCTTCTTCCGCTAAGGTCGCGGTGGTCGGCAAGACGATCATCGACAATCTCTTTCCGGACATGGACGCCGCTAGCGTCATCGGCCAGAGCATCCGCATCTTCGGGCAAGGTGGTGGAGGCGGCGGTGGCGGTGGTGGTGCGGGTAGCGGCGGCACTCCCTTCCGCATTGTTGGTGTGATGGCGACCAAGGGGATCAACGGTACACAGGATCAAGACGACGTGATCTTCATTCCCTACACGAGCCACATGAAGCGCATTTCGCGCCGCACCTTTCTCTCCCAAATTTATGTGCAGGCGAAGGACGAAGATTCGGTCGCCAAGGTTAAGGCCGACGTCACCGATCTGCTTACGCAGCGCCACAACGGCACCATCGATTTCACCGTTCAAGATCAGGCGGACATCACTGCTGCCCGCACCGCCTCCACTGATGCGATGACCTATTTGCTCGGCGCCATCGCCGGCGTCTCGCTCTTGGTCGGTGGCATCGGCATCATGAACATCATGCTTGTCTCCGTGACCGAGCGGACCCGTGAAATCGGCATTCGCATGGCGCTCGGGGCGCACGGCAAAGACGTCCTCACCCAATTCCTGATCGAGGCGATCACGCTGAGTTCACTCGGTGGTTTGGTGGGCGTGGCCCTCGGCATCAGCGGTTCGATCTTACTGGGTAATTACAAAGGCTGGCCGGTCGAGCCCTCCACGACCGCGATGGTCATCGCCGTAGGTTTCAGTGCCGCGGTGGGCGTTTTTTTCGGGTATTACCCCGCGCGTAAGGCCGCCCAGCTCGATCCGATCGACGCGCTTCGCTACGAGTAAGGCGGCGCGGCGCATCTCGTCACTTGTCAGCCGGCGAATGTCGCTCCACGTTCGCCGCGCATGCCTGCGACGCCCATCGTTGAATTCCGCGAAGTCACCAAGCGCTTCGGTGGCGGTCCGCTCGTGCTCGACCGGATCACTCTGGCGGCCGAGGCGGGCGAATTCGTCAGCCTGATTGGTCCGAGCGGCTGCGGAAAATCCACCCTGCTTCGCCTCATCGCCGGTCTTACCCCGGTGAGCTCGGGTGCGGTAACGGTAGATGGGCTCACCCCCGACGCTGCCGCTGCCGAACTCGCCTTCGTGTTTCAGGAGCCGACGCTCCTCCCGTGGCTCACCGTTGCCGGCAACGTCGAACTGGCGCCGCACCTGCGCGGAATCTCCGGTGCGGCGCGCGCTGCCACGCGCCAGCAAGTGCTCGATCTCGTCCGCCTCGGTGATCGCGCCGACGCTTATCCGCGGCAGCTGTCCGGTGGTCAGAGAATGCGCGTGTCGCTTGCCCGCGCCCTCGCGCTGGAGCCGAAAATTCTCCTCCTCGACGAACCGTTCGGCGCTCTCGATGAGATGACTCGCGAACATCTCAACGAGGAACTGCTCGCGATCCACGCGCAGGCAGCATGGACGGCATTCTTTGTCACCCACTCTGTCGCCGAGGCGGTCTTTCTCTCGAATCGCATTGTCGTGATGGCCAGCAAACCTGGCCGCATTCACACCCAGATTCGCGTTGAACTGCCGCATCCTCGCACCGCCGAAACGCGCCTTTCCCGGGCCTACCACGACGTCGTTGCCGATGTCTCGCGCCTGCTCCGCTCGGTCGAAACGGCCGCCGCCTGAACGCCATGTCGCCGCGCCTTCTCCGCCTCGCCCTGCCCGCCGCCACCGGTGCGGTCATGATTGCCGCGTGGTATGGTCTGCACTTCTGGCTCGATGCAGAAATGCGCTTTCTGCTGCCGACGCCCGGTCAGATCCTCGCGGCGTTTCGCGACAACGGCAGCGATCTCGCGCGGGCTGCGCTCAACACCACCGAAGGTGCGTTGCTCGGCTTTGGTTTTGCCGCGTCGGTCAGTTTTCTGCTGGCCGTCGGCCTGTCGCTGTCGGCGCCGGTGCGCGCCAGCCTTTATCCTTACCTGATGATTTTGCAGATGACGCCCGTGATCATCATCGCCCCGATCCTCGTGCTGTGGGTGGGCGCCGGTCTCAAGAGCGTGACCGTCATCACGTTTTTGATCTGCTTTTTTCCGCTCGTTGTGAACACCACGCAGGGACTCGTCTCGACTGACCGCAATCTCGTGGAACTCTTTGCGATGTGGCGGGCGAGCCGCTGGCAACAACTCCGCCACTTGCGCGTGCCGGCGGCGCTGCCGTATTTTTTCACCGGCCTGCGCATCGCCGCCACGCTCGCACCGATCGGTGCGCTCGTCGGCGACTACACCGCCGGCAGCTCGGCTGGCGATGGCGGCGGACTCGGTTTTCTCGCGATCATCTATTCCAGCCAAGCCAAGTATCCGGCGCTCTTTGCCACTGCCGCCACAACTTGTGTGCTCGGATTTATTTTTACCTCCGGCGTGCTCGCGCTGAGCTGGTTCGCCCTGCACCATTGGCACGATTCGTATGAACGCTCCGACCAATAAATCAGCCGCGCCGAAAGTATTCCGACTCGCTCGGCTCGCGTTTTTCGTCGTCGGCTCACTTCTCGCCGCGGAAAAATCACTGTTCAAAATCTCGGTGCAACTCGACTGGATCGCCGAACCGGAGCACGGCGGCATCTACCAGGCGCAGGCTCGCGGATTTTTCCGCGAGGAAGGCCTCGACGTCACGCTGCTCCCCGGTGGACCAGCCGCCCACGTGAAGGAAGATCTTTTGGCCCGGCGCGTGGACATCATCCAAGCCGACAGCACCAACACGTTGCTTCAACAGGCCGAAGGCCTGCCCTTCATCCAGTTTGCCGCCGTCTTTCAGGACGATCCTTCCGGCATCCTCGTGGCGGCTGACAGTGCCGTGCAGAAATTCGCCGACCTGCAGGGCAAAACGATCATCGCGCGACCCGAATGGGCATTTCTTCGGTTCCTCCAAAAAACCTACCAACTAAAGTTTAATGTCGTGCCGCAGAATTTTTCCGTGGCGGCTTTTTTGACCGGCAAGGAGGCGCTCCAACAGGGCTACTTCATTGCCGAGCCCTACCACATCGTCCACGCGGGTGGAAAAATGCCGCGTTTCCTCTCGACATGGGATGCCGGTTTCCGCGCCTACGCTGTGCTTGTCACCAACAAGAAATACGCGCGCGAACACCCGACTGAACTGCGCGCGTTTGTCCGCGCCTGCGCCCGCGGCTGGCAGGATTACCTCGCCGGTGATCCCGCCCCAGCGCATGCGGCGCTGAAGGCCGCCAATCCCAGCAACACCGACGAGTTCATGATGTTTTCCCGCCAGCGCATCATCGAGTCCAAGCTCGTGACTGGCCGCGACCGAGAAGGCGGACCGCTCAATATTGTCCGACTCGACCCTGGTCGCTACACGGTGCAGATCGCGCAACTGGAGGATCTCGGAATCCTCGCCAAGGGCAAGGTCACCGCGGCCAGCGCCATGACCACGGAGTTTCTCCCTTGAGTGCCACTACACCGTCGTCCGCCGCCCGCGATCGATTTTTCGAGCTGCTCCGCGCTGCCGTGGAGACGGAAACGTTCGTCAAACTCACGCTTGGGAAGGCGCGCGGCCCCGATACCACGCTGCGGAATCTTTTGGTTCGCCCTGTGGCGTTGAAAGCCGGCCCGCATCACGCCTTCGTCTGGCGACACGACAAACGCGACGTCACCAAAAACCTTTCAACCAACGCCGCCGCCACGGAAATCGAAAGACTCCTCGGCACCGATTTTCTCGACGCGCACATCTTCACCACCACGCAAACGGCGCAACTCGAATGCCAGCCCGACGGCACAGCGCGTCTCAAGGTCAGTCATAACACCGAAACAACTGCCTCGAAACGACCGGCCCACGATCAGCCTAAACAACATCTCATCGCCGCCGATTCGTCATGGTTGCGCGCTCTCGGAATTACCAACGATCGTGGCCGCCCGCGCGAGGCCATGGCTGACAAGTTCAACCAGATCCAAAAATATTCAGAGTTGCTGACGCATCTGGTCAACGAGGCCAAGTTTTCCGCCGACCAGCGTTTGCGCATCGTCGATATGGGCGCCGGCAAAGGCTACCTCACGTTTGCCGTCGCCGCTCTGCTCGGTGATCGCGCCACGGTCTCTGGTATCGAAGCACGCCCGGAGTTGGTCGCGCTTTGTAACCGTGTCGCTCGAGAAAATAATTTCGCCAACCTCACTTTCACTGCCGGCCAGATCGATTCGTTTGAAATCGAAAATTCAAAATCGGGAATCCAAAATTCCCTGGATATCCTCATCGCGCTTCACGCCTGTGACACGGCTACGGACGACGCGCTCGCGAAAGGCATCGCCGCCGGTGCGAAGCTGATCGTCGTCGCGCCGTGTTGCCAAAAGGAACTTCGTCGCCAGCTCATCGCCCCGCCCGTGCTCACCGACGCACTGCGTCATGGAATTTTTCAGGAGCGCACGGCGGAATTCGTGACCGATGCGCTCCGCGCACAGTTGCTCGAATGGACCGGCTACAAAACGAAGGTCATCGAGTTCATCTCGACCGAGCACACCGCGAAAAACCTGATGATCGCGGCCATCAAAACGCACGAGCGAGGCGATAACGCCGTCGCCGCGCGGGTGCGCGAATTCGCCAAGTTCTACGGCATTCGTCACCAACAGCTCGCGGCCCACCTCGGTTTCTCGCTCGGCGTATGACGTGGGACGAACTCGACTGGCCCGCTCTCGACCGTTTGCGCGGGAAATTTTTATCCGCTGCTGCAAGTGATGGCCCTTACTGGACCTCACCCGCTGATCTCGCGAGCTACGACTTCACCTACGGCGAACGGATTGGCTGGAAATGGGACCATGTCATTCGTGAGCTGAAACTGCGTGGCTGGCGGCCGGCGGCACGGTCCGTCCTCGACTGGGGCTGTGGCAGCGGCATTGCAGCGCGGCGGATGATTCAGGCTTTGGGGCCGGAAAACTTCGAGACCCTCACCGTCTGGGATCACTCGCCGGTCGCGTGCGATTTCGCAACGGCGGCTGCGGAGGCGTCCTTTCCGTCACTACGCATATCGCAAGCGACGCCCAGCTACCTTGCCGGTGAGTCGCCCATCGGCCTTTTGCTCGTCAGTCATGTGCTCAACGAACTGCCCCCGGATGCACTTACTGGCCTGCGCCAGATCGCCGCACGCGCCGAAGAGATCATCTGGGTGGAGCCAGGCACCCACGTGGTCAGCCGCCAATTGGGCGCGTTGCGCGAGGAATTGGGGAGACGTTTTCGCGTCGTCGCCCCCTGCACGCACACCCAGGCCTGCCCGATCCTGCAACCGGGCAACGAACGCCACTGGTGTCACCATTTCGCGCCGCCGCCTTCGGAGATTTTCGCCGATTCGAATTGGGTGAAATTCGGCCAGCGTGCCGGCATCGATCTGCGCAGCCTGCCCTACTCCTTTCTCGCGCTGGATCGGCGATCGGACCGCCCTGCGCCGAATGGCCTCTCTCGTGTCATCGGCCGCCCGGAGCATTTTAAACCCTACGCGCGCGTTTTGAACTGCGACGCATCCGGGTTAGCGGAACTCGAATTGCCGAAGCGCTCCGCCCCCGCGCTCTTCAAGCAACTCGATCGAACCAAGGCTCCGCTCGTCTACCGCTGGCAGCGCGCCGGCAAAAAGATCAACAGCGGCGAGGCTGTTTCAGCTCCTGAATCTTGATGCTCCTGTAGCCGACAACGCTGCCGCGAACTTGTGACGCTATCCTGCCTGCAAGCCCGGCGCTTGACTCGGCAGCGGCGCTATGGAACATCGCGCACTTACCTTCCAAACACCATGGGCCAACAACTGAACAAGTATATCAAACGCAAACGTCGCGCCGCCTATTTGAAGCGCAAAAAGGTCAAAGCCAAGCTGACGACTAGCGCCAAAAAGAAGTAGCCCGCGCCGAGCCTTCTCCTCTAGCGGCGGTCTATGACCGCCGTTTTTTATTTTACCACCGCGCGCACCCGCTGCTTCGCATGATCACGGTTAGTCTCATCTCCCTCGGTTGCGCGAAAAATCTCGTCGATTCCGAGATTATGGTCGGCCATCTGCATCAAGCGGGCATGAGGGTCATTCCCGAGGCGGAGAACGCCGACGTCGTCATCGTCAATACCTGCTCCTTCATCGATTCGTCGAAGGAGGAATCGATCGGTCACATTCTCGAAGTGCATCAGCACCGTGGCATGACGAAGCGCCGCAAGGAGCAGAAACTCATCGTGGCCGGCTGCATGGCGCAGCGTTTCTCGAAAGATCTAACAACCTCGCTGCACGACGAGGTGGATGCCTTTATCGGCCTCGACCAAGTCACGAAAGTGGCGCCGATCATCGAGGAACTGTTCGCCAAGGCCCGCGAGAAGAACGCGGCCCCGGTTTCCTTTGTCGCGGGTCGGTCGACTTATATCCCGGACTACGACACCCCGCGTTTCCGGCTCACACCGAAACATTTTGCCTACGTCAAAATCGCCGAAGGCTGCAACCACCCGTGCACGTTCTGCATCATCCCGCAGATCCGGGGTCGCCATCGCAGCCGCACCGTCGCGAGTGTGGTCGCCGAGGCGCGCCAGCTCGTCGCGGAAGGCGTGAAGGAACTCAATCTGATTTCCCAGGACACGACATTTTTCGGCATGGACACGTGGGACGAGCGCCCGAATCCACGCTCGCCGGTTAACTCCGCGCGCGGCACCGCGCTCACCACCCTGCTGCGCGAACTCAACGCGATCCCCGGCGATTTCTGGATTCGCCTGCTCTACACGCACCCGGCGCATTGGAGCGATGAACTCATCCGCACTATCGCCGAATGCCCGAAGGTGGCGCGCTACATTGATATTCCGCTCCAGCACATCAGCGATCGCATGCTCGAGAAAATGCAACGCGAGACCAGCGGCGCCTACATCCGCGATCTTATCGGCCGCATCCGGACCGGGATTCCGGGCATCGCGGTGCGCACTACGTTTATCGTAGGCTTTCCCGGTGAAACCGATGCTGACGTCGATGAACTGTGCGAATTCATTCGCGAAGCGAAGTTCGATCGGCTCGGCGTGTTTCGCTACTCGCAAGAAGAAGGCACCCGGGCCGCGAGAATGGAGGAGCAGCTTTCGTCCAAAACTAAGGAAGCTCGGTGGCATCGCACGATGTCGCTCCAAAAAGAAATCGCTTCCCAAGTCAGTCAAGCCGCCGTCGGTCGCACTCTGCGCGTGCTGGTGGAGGAGCCGGGAGTCGCCCGCGGCGAGGCCGACGCACCCGATATCGACGGCCGCGTTTACGTGCCCCGCGAATTAGCCGTCGGTGAATTCGCCGACGTGAAGATCACCGGATTCCACGACTATGACTTGCTGGCGCTACCCGCCGGCGCAAAGCCGGACGAGTGGAAGATCGCGCGCCCAGCGCAGTGAGGGTTGGCTTTCTCGATGGTAGCAACACTTAGCAGCGAGACCGGCGCTGATAAGTAACGAATAAGTAAATCCTCATTTTGCCCGCGGTGGGTGGATCCTCAGCGTTGCGGAAATCCCGCAAGATGAACCCTGCCATTCCCGCGCTTGCTCCGGTGCTGCACTATCGACTCGATGCGCTCGCCATCGCATCATTGACGATCGCGGTGTGTGGTGTGTTGCGGCTACGCATGAAATGGCGACTGGGCGACCCGTTCCCACTTCAAGTATGCGCGCTGGCTTTGATTGTAGCACTGGGCGGCGGACTTCTTGCCGAATGGGCGACCAACCTCGCTGGTACTGCCGCGGCCAACACTTCGCTGCCATCCCTGATGGCCCTACGCGCCTCTCTGCTCGGCGTCAGCGGCGCGATCATCGCCACCGTCCTGATTCACTCCACGAAGGTCGCGCTCATTCGCGCCGAACTCCATGAGCGCTCTGGCGTTGAACGTCAGCTCGTCGCCGCCAAGGTCGCCGCCGACGCGGCGAACCACGCCAAGGGCGAGTTTCTTGCCGTGATGAGCCATGAGATCCGCACTCCCCTCAATGCCGTGATTGGTTTTGCCAACCTGCTCGACGAATCGGATCTCGATGAAGTTCAGCGTGGCTATGTCGCGACGATCACTAACGAGGGCGCAAAACTCAGCTCACTGGTAAATGACATTCTCGATCTCACCAAGATTGAGGAGGGTCGACTTGCACTCGAACGCCTGCCGTTCGCTCCCGCCGAGACAGCGCATGAAGTGCTGCGCTTACTCGGCGCCCGCGCATTGCAGAATAAAATCGAATTGCGATTCGAGGCGCAGCTCGCCGGACCGTTACTCGTCATCGGCGATCCGCTGCGTTTCCGCCAGATTCTCCTCAACCTGGTCGACAATGCGATCAAGTTTACTTCGCAGGGCTCCGTTACGCTGTTCTTGCACTGGTCACTGCCTGAGAACGATCCCACACATGGCCAGCTTGCGATGAAAGTGCGCGACACCGGCATTGGCATCTCTCCCGAAAAGCAAAAAAATCTTTTTCAAATGTTCATGCAGGCCGACACCTCCACCACCCGTCGTTATGGTGGCACCGGACTCGGTCTCGCGATTTGCCAGCGGCTCGTGACGCTCATGGGCGGCGAGATTTCCGTGGCCAGCACGACCGGCGAAGGCACCGAGTTTTCGTTTGTTATCCCGGTAACCCCAGTCGGGCTGCCGGAAGCAACATTTACCGGAGCGCCAATTCCAGCCGCATTCGCAGCGCGACGACCGCATGTTCTCGTGGTCGACGATATGGAGACCAACCGCTTCCTCTTGGAGGTTTATCTGACGCGTAACGGGTTCAGCCCCACGCTCGCCGCCAGTGGTAAGGAAGCCTATCGTCTCGCGACGACGGAACACTTCGATGCCATTCTGATGGATCTACACATGCCAGATCTGGACGGCTACGCCACCACGCAACGCATCCGGGCTGCTGAACCCGCGGACCGTCATGTCCCGATTATAGCACTTACGGCATCCGTGGCGAAAGGCACGCGCGAGAAGTGCCTCGCAGCCGGCATGGACGAATATCTCACGAAACCCCTCGATCTGGTGAGATTCCGAACCTTGCTCGCGAATTATGTGGCGTTCGATGCCACGCCGTCGGTCAGGCAGTCTCTAATCCAAGCTGCCCACGCCTGATGCTGTCAACCGACAGCGGCCACATAACGGCCGATGATGCCATCAAACGATCCGTTGGTGAAAAACACGACGACCCGTGGCAGCTTTGCCGTCGCCGTCGGCAGCGTCCGGGCGATGAGCATTTCGAGCAGCGCGACGTTAGACGTCGCGAAATGCGCTTCCAGCCCCTGCGTTTCGAGCTGCTGCGTCACCGCTTCCGGGTCAAAGCGATCCTGCGCGCTAAATCGCTCGGGCCGGTTCAGCGCACCGATGTAAACTTCGTCGGCCTGACTCAGTGCCCGCATATACGCGTCTTGCATCGAACGCCGGGTCGATGTGTTCGACCGTGGCTCAAACACCGCCGTCAATAGCGCGCCTTTGAACCGCGCTCGAAATGAAAGCAGCGTTTCGGCTAGCGCGGTCGGGTGATGTCCGAAATCTTCGATCACCGTCAACTGCGGAGTGGTCGCGACGATTTCCTGGCGCCGCTTCACGCCCCGAAAACGCTCCAGCGATTCAAGCGCTAGTTCCGTCGGTCTCGCCGGATTGAGAGCCAGTCCGGCGGCCGTCGCCGCCATGGCGGCGTTGCGCGCATTGAACAATCCCGGCAGCGACCAACGCACGTTCGCCCAAAGTTCACCTTTCCACCACAGTTGAAAAGTGGCGCCCGAATTAGAGTCCGCGAATTCTGCGATGCGCGCATCACAGTGCGCCCCCATTCCCACCCGCACCACCCGCGTCCACGGCGCGTTACCGAGCCCGCGCAAGTTCTCGTCGTCCCCGTTCATCACGATGCAACCATTGCGCGGCACGATTCGTGTCAGATGGAGGAAAGTCCGCTGCACATCGGCTAGGTCGCGGAAAATATCGGCGTGGTCAAATTCGACATTGTTCATCACCGCGATGTGCGGCGCATAGTGGATGAACTTACTACGCTTGTCGAAGAACGCGCTGTCATATTCGTCGCCTTCGATGACAAACGGATCCGCCGCAACGCCGAGGTGCGCTCCCACCGGTGGATCTTGCGGCACGCCGCCAATGAGGAATCCAGGATCGCGACCATTGGCCCGCAACAAAAACGCGGCCAGCGCCGTCGTTGTAGTTTTTCCGTGGGTGCCGCTAACAACGATATTCTTTCGTCGTGCGAGCACGAGGTCGTGCAGCATCGCGGGCAGCGAGGTGAACGCGAACGCGCGTGATTCGAGCAACCATTCTACTTCCGGATTTCCGCGCGACATCGCGTTGCCGATCACCACCAGGTCCGGCGCGAGTTTCTCCAACCGCACCGGATCATAACCTTCATGCAAAATGATCCCCGCGGTGATTAGTACGTGGCTCATCGGCGGATACACTCCAGCATCGGCGCCGAGCACCTCATGCCCAGCCGCGCGTGCCAGCAAGGCCGCGTTACCCATCGCGGTTCCACAGATGCCCATGAAGTAAATTTTCATTTCAGGAGTGCGATAAACAGTCTGACACACCCCGTTGGGAGAAAGTCGAGACTGTCGCGATCGGAAACTCATCCTGAGTAGTGCCACGATCTCAAATTCCCGATCATTTCCCGGAAATCTTTGTCCAGCTTTTATCGAAAGTTACATAAGCTACTTAAGGATAACCAGAAGCGGCCGTTTTCACTGAAAAGATTCAGGGGGTAGAATTACGTAGTCGGCTTGGGTGTTAGCCGCGCGCAATCCGAGTGGTAAAGCTCCGTAATTTAGCGCACTTTCTACCCATCGATTAACGCCACTTCTGCGATGTCATTTTCCGCCCAGCCCCAAATTTGCCTCCTGACCGCCGCCCTTGGTGTGGCCGTCGTGCTGGCGATGTGGGTGCAGCAGGCCATGGCGATGGCGCTGAA
>CAIMFY010000022.1 GCA_903840415.1 uncultured Opitutia bacterium
GCCCTCGGGGCCGGCGAGAATCAGCAGCACTTTGAACGGCGCTCGCTTCAACTCCACTTGAAGCTGCACGAGCGCATTGCGCAGCACCTGAGCGCGGGCTTGGTAAGTCTTCTTCGACAGCCGCTGCTTTGCTTTCGCCATAAGCTTTGGAAGTTGGCCCGACCCCTAACGTTGTCGAGCCGGAGATGCCGCGAGAAACCAGCATAGTATACCAATTCCAATAGACCGCCCCGCCGCCGCCGACCGCCGCCGTGCTTCGCCAATGCACACGTTTGCTTGCAGCGAAAAGGAAACGCTGCTGGTGTTCGCCTTCTCGCTGGTCAACGCGATGATCGCCGACATCTGCGACGAAGACGAACTGCACACCAGTGTCCACCGCGAAGGTATCTACTTCGCTGTCTACAACTGGTGGTGGAAGGTCGCCGTCTCGATCGCCTCCGTCATCAGCGGCTATCTGCAACGCTACACCGGTTTCGTCGAAGGAGCGCCCACGCAGAGCGAATCGACGCTCTTCTGGCTCCGCGCGTGGGAGATCAGTCTGCCCGCGGCCCTGTGCCTCGGCAGCGTCTGGCTGATGGTCAAATATCCTCTGACTGAGGATCGCGTCTACGAGATCAAGGCCCTCCTTGAGGCACGCAAAGCCCGCATCCCGACCCCGGCCGATCCGTCTATCCCGGTGTGAGGCCCGCCGTGCACCCACCCCGCTCCGTTCATCCCCACTAAATCAGGAATCTCCCCATGCATCCGCACCAACCCAATTGTTCCGCCATCGCGAGCTGGTTCCGCCCCGCGACTTTCGTCGCGCTCGCTCTGCTCGGCGCGATCGCAGCTGGGGCCGCCGTGCCCTACGAACAACATGTCCTCTTCGTCAACGCCCCGGCAGACGGCGGCTATTCGCACAGCTCGGGCAACGTCATCGGCCCGAGCACCCTCGAATTGGCCGGCACCCGTTTCCCGATCGATACGCAGCACTATTTCAGTCCGCCGAACGCCCTCCGCCTGCACTGGAAATCCGCTCCGGGCGGGGACTGGCAGATGCGACTCCAAGCGATCGATCGCGACACCAAAAAAACTCCCCTCGTCGGCGACACGCTCGCGTTCTGGTGCTACGCCGACACGGAAATCACCGCCGCCAATTCGCCCCGCGTCTACGCCACCGATCGCACCAACCACGGATCTGTCGCCGTCACGCTCGTGCAAGGCGCCGCCCGCATTCCGGCCGGCCGCTGGGTGCGGCTCACGCTCGATTTTACCGACCCGAAAGTTCTCTACCAAAGCACTGACGATCGGATCTTCTCCCTACGCGACATCGTCGGCGTGACGTTCATGCAGGGGCTCGATGACGGCATGGCGCACACTCTCTACCTCGACGATTTCATGCTGGTCGACCATCCCGTGCCGGATGCTGTTCCACCCCCGACACCGGCTGGCCTCGCGGTTCGCGGCTACGAGCGGCACTGCGATCTCACGTGGCAACCCAGCGACGCCGCCGATCTTTTCGCCTACCGGATTTACCGCTCGTGGGATGGCAAAGAGTTCACGGCCGTCGGCACCCAGCAAAGCACCTGGACCCGTTACGAAGATTTCACCGGCGAGCCGGGCCGCACCGCCTATTACCGGATCAGTGCCGTCGATCTTGCCGGCAACGAGTCCACGCCCTCTGCGACGGCCAGTGCGACCACGCATCCGATGAACGATGAGCAACTCCTCGAGATGGTGCAGGAGGGCTGTTTCCGCTATTACTGGGAGGCCGGTCATCCGAATGCCGGGCTCGCACCGGAAATCACGCCCGGCGATCCCAACCTGATGGCGGTCGGCGGCAACGGCTTCGGTGTCATGGCTCTGCTCGCCGCCACCGAACGGCAGTTCGTCACGCGCGACGCCGGCGCAGCGCGGATGCTCAAGATCGTGCGGTTTCTCGCGCAGGCCGATCGTTTTCATGGCGCCTGGCCGCATTTCCTCGACGGTCGCAGCGGCAAAACCCTAGCGTATTTCGGCCCCTACGACGACGGCGGCGATCTGGTGGAGACGGCGTTCATGATCCAGGGCCTACTCGCCGCCCGCCAGTATTTCGATCGCGACACCCCGGCCGAACGCGAGATTCGCGCCACCACCACCCGACTTTGGCGTGAAGTCGAATGGGACTGGTATCGGAAGACGCCTGACAGCGACCTGCTCTACTGGCACTGGTCGCCCGATCACGGCTTCCACATCAGTCATCCGCTCATCGGCTGGAACGAGACCATGATTATTTATCTACTCGCCATCGCCTCACCCACTCATCCCGTGCCCGCCAGCCTGTGGCACACCGGCTGGGCCGGGCAGTCCGAACTCCATGTCAACTACCGGCAGAGTTGGAGCCGCACGACCGAAGGCGATCATTTCACCAACGGCCACAGCTACTACGGAATCAAGCTGGAGGTTGGCGAAGGCAACGGCGCCGAGCTGTTCTTCACGCATTTCTCCTTCATGGGATTCGATCCGCGTGGGCTGCGCGATCGCTACACGAACTATTTCACAAATAACCGCGCCATCGCGCTCATCCAGCAGCGGTATGCCATCGAAAATCCGCTGAAATTCGCGGGCTACGGCGCGGACTGCTGGGGCCGCTCCGCCGGCGTCAATGCTGGCGGTGGCCGCGCTCTCCCGCGCGACGACAACGGCACGATCAACATCATGGCCTCGCTCGCTTCGATGCCTTACACGCCCGCCGAATCCCTCGCCGCGCTCCGGCATTTTTATCGCAATCTCGGCGCGAAAACGTGGGGACCCTTCGGTTTCCACGACGGCTTCAACGAAAAGGAAAACTGGTTCGACGAAGTCTACATGGCGCTGAACCAGGCACCGATTGTCGTCATGATCGAGAACCAGCGTTCCGCGCTCGTCTGGAAAAATTTCATGGCCAACCCCGAAATCAAACCGGCGCTCGACGCGATCGGATTCAAGCCCGATCCCACCGGCCTCGCGCCCTAATTCCTAATCATGTTTGCCTCGCCTGTAGCTCAGTCGACCAAAACTCGACGCCGCCGCCTCATTCTTCTCCTCGCCGTGTGTAGCCTGGGGCCAACCCTGCCGGCCCAGCCCGCTCCACCCGAGGATCGCGTGCACGCCCTGCTCAGTCGCATGACGCTGGAGGAGAAGATCGGGCAACTCGTCCAATACTCCTCGCGCAGCGACATGACGGGTCCCGCCTCGTCGGCGGCGCTCGCTCCGTTGATCCGCGCCGGCGGCGTTGGCAGCCTGCTCAACATCATCGGCGCGGCAGAGACGCGAAAATGGCAGCGCCTCGCCGTCGAATCTTCGCGCTTCCATCTCCCGCTCCTCTTCGGCCTCGATGTCGTGCACGGCTACCGCACGATCTTTCCGATCCCGCTCGCCACCGCCGCCTCGTGGGACCTCGCGCGGATCGAAGCCGCCGAGCGGATCGCTGCCGCCGAGGCCGCCGCCGCCGGTATCAATTGGACCTTTGCTCCGATGGTAGACATCGCTCGCGATCCGCGCTGGGGTCGCATCTCCGAAGGCGCCGGCGAAGATCCGTTTCTGGGATCGGCCGTCGCCCGCGCTCGCGTAATCGGGTTTCAAGGCGATGGCCGGTTCGCCACGCCCGAGTCTATTCTTGCCTGCGCCAAACATTTTGCGGCCTATGGCGCCGTCCAGGCGGGGCGCGATTATTTCACGACCGACGTGACGGAACGCACGTTGCGCGAAGTCTATCTACCGCCGTTCCGCGCCGCCGTCGAAGCCGGCGTCGGCACGATCATGGCGGCATTCAACGACCTTGATGGCACTCCGTGCACCGCGAACGCCTTCCTGCTCGATCGCGTGCTTCGGCGCGAGTGGGGCTTTCGTGGATTCGTGGTTTCCGATTGGGCGGCCATCGAGGAACTCCGGGCCCATGGCACCGCCGCCGATCTGCGTGACGCCGCACGGCAGGCGGTGGTCGCCGGCCTCGACATGGACATGGAAAGTGAGGCCTACGGGCCGCACCTCGCTGAATTGGTGCGCTCCGGTGCCGTGCCCGAGGCGCGAATCGAGGCCGCTGCCGGCGCCATTCTCGTCGCAAAATTCCGCCTCGGCCTCGTCGACGATCCTTACCGCTACTGCGATGAGGCCCGCGAGAAAACCGCCTGGCTACGGCCCGAATCGCTCGCAGCTGCACGCGATCTCGCTCGCCGATCCTGCGTGTTGTTAAAGAACAACGGGGCGCTCCCGATGAAACGCGACGGCATCACGGTCGCGCTCGTCGGTCCGTTGGCCGACTCGCCCCAACAGCAACTCGGCGCATGGTCAGGCCAGAGTCACCGGGAAGATACGGTCACGATCCGGTCCGCGCTGGCCGAGTTTTTCCCGGGCACACGCCTGCGCTATGCTCCCGGCTGCACGGTGCGCGGCAGCGATACATCTGGTTTCAAAGCTGCGCGCGACGCCGCGGCCGGAGCCGATGTGATCGTCGCCGCCCTCGGGGAAGAGGCGGACCAAAGCGGCGAGGCCACGAGTCGCACGTCGCTCGATCTTTCCGGACCGCAATTGGCGTTGCTCCGGGAACTGCGAGCCACTGGTAAACCGGTGATTCTCCTGCTGCTCACGGGACGGCCGCTCACGATCGAGCCGGCCGAGCCACTGGCTGACGCGATTCTCCTCGCCTGGCATCCGGGCACGATGGGCGGCCCCGCCATCGCCGATGTCCTCACTGGCGCCTATAATCCCTCCGGCCATTTGCCTGTCACCTGGCCGAGAAACGTCGGGCAAATTCCGATCTTCTACGCGCACAAAAACTCCGGCCGGCCAGCTCCGCACGTCGGTGAACCGGAAGACCGCTACTATTCGCACTACATCGATGCGCCCAACACGCCGCTTTATTCGTTCGGATTTGGGTTGAGTTACACGACGTTCGCCTTCGAAGGGGTTCGGCTCAACTCGCCCGTGCTGCGCGCCGACGGCGCCCCGTTGGTCGTCACCGTGCGGGTCAGCAACACCGGATCACGCAGCGGTGAAACCGTTGTGCAACTTTACGTCCGCGACCGCGTCGGCTCCGTCACGCGACCGGTGCGCGAGTTGAAAGGCTTCGCCAAAATCGCGCTCAATGTCGGCGAGTCGCGTGAGATCGAATTCAAGCTCACGCCGAACGATCTCGCCTTCTGGCGGGCCGACATGACGTTCGGGCCGGAACCCGGTCAGTTTGATCTCTTCATTGGTGGCGACTCCACGGCAACGCTCTCCACGTCGTTCACGTTTGAAACCACTCCACGTAATTAAATACGGCTGTTCGCGTAGTATGGGCTGGCCTCCAGTATTCGCAGCTGCAGCGAGCTTTGGAGAACAAATGGCGGGATGGACGGGACTCGAACCCGTCGTTTTTAAGGCACATCTCCTAGGGAGGCTCTCGCTTTTTTACATTTAGTGGCTCTTTGGTGGCTCGTAAACCGACCTTTTTAATTTTTGCCATCCACCTTACACGGATAGTTGACCGGATTGTGTCATGGCGTGCGCCGCGCGACCCTGAAGAGCTTTAGTTTAGCCGAGGCCTTCATTTCCTCCGCCACAAATTTTGTGAAGTCGCCAATCTCGCCTTGGACGGAAGCCTTTTCCAAGGCGGCCATGTATTCGCGCCGCCGCTCAAGCCGGATGACCGCCCAGTTGTAGCCGCCAGATGCGAGCATGAGGTTCATCAGGAATCGTCCGATGCGGCCATTGCCGTCGGCATAGGGATGGATGAACACAAAGACAAAATGGCCGAGCACCGCACGGACGGCGGGCTCAGGTTCGCGGCTGAGCGCTCCGAACAGCGCCTCCATCAAGACAGGGACAGCCTCAATCGCGGGAGGAACATGCTCCGAGCCCCGGATGAAGACCCGGCGCTCGCGGTAGCCGGCGAGCGCAGACGCAGGCAAGATATTCGCCTGCACAGACGGGCTGAAGAGGGCGCGATACCAACCTTGAAGGTCGCGATCCACAACTTTGCCCGGCAGTCGACCGCGCCAGATCTCACCGAGACTGGCCAGAACCCCGTTGAACGCTTCGCGGTAGCCCTTCGCGGCCATCGCATTGATCTGTGCTTGGTCCTGCGGATTATCGATCGGATTCCAAGCACCGTCGGCGATGCGCTGGATCAGTTCCGGCGTAACCTGGTATCCTTCGATTGAGAGCGAATTGTAGGCGTCATGCGTATAGATTTCATTCAGACGTTGCAGGTAACGGGCTTGATCGGGCATAGCCCGGGGAGGCGCCGGGAAATGCGCCAGCACGTCTGGCCGCAAGTGCGACCACATTGCCTCGATTCGACCGGCGTAGGGTGACTGCAAGACGGCCCCGACCGGAAGGCGGGGCGGTTCTTCGAAGGGATTCTGCGGCTTGATCGCAATGCCGGCGGCGAGCAAGTCCGCTTCCAACCGGGCGGCGGAGTCAGTGAGTCCGAGATGCCGCATTCCGCCCACGACACGACTGGCGGCGGAGACATTGACGTCGCCGGCTAGGATAGCGCGGGAGAGTTCCTCGACTCGCACCATGCGCAGCGCCAGTTCCGCATTGGTCGCCGACCGGGTAAAATAGCTCGGAGTCGTGCGGGTGAGAGCGAGTGCCAGCGGCATGACCTGCACTCCCTGTTTCAGTTCGGTCGATGCGGGGATGCCCTTGCGGTTGGGATAAAGCAAAATCGAACTATTGTTCGGCAGCTTTAGGGTGAAAACGCCGCCGCGGGCGGTGAGCACGATTAACTGCTTCGGGGTTTGCGTGCCGGCGGTCCAGAGGTCGAGGGAATGCTCTGGCGAAAGGCAGTAACGCTGACCGTAACGTGCCTGAAGGTAGGCCGAGACGAAGGCCCAGAAGTGGAGATGCCAAAAAGTGGTGTCTCCGGGACGGGCTTGCGGCGTCGTCAGGGCATACCAACCCTTGATGATCTCGACTAGGAACCCGCGCTGTTGCAGTAGGGTGCGGTCCCGCCGCGGCAGTAGTCCGGTGCGCAAGATGTGCGAGGGGGCCGCGGCCTGCGCGCGGCGCAGGGCCTCAGAGAGGTCGCGTTGCGGGTTCACCGGCATGGATGACATCTGTTACTTACTTTGGTTTCGTGTCAAAACTTACTTTGGTATTCTGCTGCACCCTGCTTTGGTATTTTGTCCGATTGGAGCGATAACCACCGTGATCTCGGCCTCCGCACTTTCCCCAAAAAGCCGCTCCAGTTCTCCTGTTTGGCGGCTCTCCCGCTTTGCTTGCACGGGACTAAGCTATTTTCAATTCAGCGGTGGGGAACTTCACCGATCTCCCGTTGGGAATCTCGACGATTCCGCCGAGCATCTCAGGATCGTCTGCGATCTCCATGTCGAAAAGCACGTCCGGGCGTTTGTGCTTACCAATCCAGCGGGCAAGAAATTCAGTTGAAAATGCGATCGCTGCGTAGTCACGCCCACTCGACCGCCACGTTATGTCGAGAATCGACCCGGTTTCTTGGTCCCAAACCCAGGCATGCTCGGCGACGAGGCCAACCGTCACGCGTTCCGACAGTCCTCCATTGCGTTTCTTCACTCTGTCTAGAAATGGGCCGGTGATTTCCATGGGATTCGTCGCTCGGTGATTGAAGCTAAATCCTAGTGGCTTTCCGGTGGCTCGAAAAGCCTCAAATGATGCCGAAGCCGGCAGAATGTCGCTGAACGCTGCTGATCGCCTAAAGTGATGGTCATTAAATAAAAAGGCCCGTTTCGGAGCGAAACGGGTCTTTTTTGAATTGGCGGGATGGACGGGACTCGAACCCGCGACCTTCTGCGTGACAGGCAGACGACCTCCACTATGAAAGCAAAAAGCCAAGTGTCAGGAAATTGTCAGAGGCCGAAGCTGGCGGGCTTCAGGCTCCAGAACTCCGCCACCTGGCGCGGGTCGCTGATCTGTGCCAGGTAGTTCTTCTCGATCATCTTTACTGAGGTGCCGCACTGGGCCGCCACGTCGCCCACAGAGTAAAGCGGACCAGATGGCCCCCTAAGCTTCACCAGATTAGAGATGGCCGTATGCCTGAGGATGTCCTGCACGTCGGCCTTGCCAGGGAAAGCGGCGTCCCAGAGTGGGCGCTGGTGGCAGCGAGAGTAACGCGGGTACAGCCCATGGGCCTTAAAATACACCAGCCACTCCACCAGGTTGGGTTGGAGAACCATGGAGCGGGTCTTTCCGCCAAGCTTTGAGCTGGTGATGATGACGCGACGCTCGTCCAAATCGACCTGCGCCCAGGCCGCATCAGCCTTGGCCCTTTCCGCCGCAGCCTGCTGCACCCTGGTGGCACGCTTGGGTTTCGGGACATGCCACATGTGTTTTGCCTCAGCCTCGGGCCTAGAGCCTGTGAACAGTCCCCAGACGACCCACGCCAGCTGGTCCGTGCCTATGGCGGCAGTGATTAGCTTCTTAACCTCGGCGATGTACAGGATAGTTATGTGGCCAGACTTGGCGTCGGCGGGACGCTCAATGTGGATAAACGGCGACCTATCCAGTGGGAAGTCAGGGAGGGCTGCCAGGCGCTTACTCTTGCCAGCCAGCCAGTCGAACAGACCACGCAGGACCTTGTCCCTGTGGAAGCGGCTGGTGTTGGTGGCCAGGTACCGCTCGATGGCCTTAAACGTGATTTCTGACGGCTTCTGGTGGCCGAACAGGGCCACAAACGGCTCCAAGTACACCTTGATCTCTTTGAGAGTCTTCTTCGCCTTTCCCTTGGCCTTTTTGCGGGCCTGGTAGTCGGCGGCATACTCCGCGAGGGTCAACTCCACTGTGCGCCTAGAAGTGGCTAGAAAGTGGGTAGCAACCTTGGTTAGCGGTGCTGTCACCCCTGCTGCTTTCAACACGTAAAGTGCCTCTTGGGCGTCCAGCAGTTCGGCCTTGGTCATGCCCCCGCCGTCGCCAAATTGC
Organism: uncultured Opitutia bacterium; assembly: GCA_903840415.1. GTDB lineage: Bacteria > Verrucomicrobiota > Verrucomicrobiia > Opitutales > Opitutaceae > CAITWF01. The sequence goes on from CAIMFY010000022.1 coordinate 8,881, forward strand.
TTCAGCAGGGCCAGGCGGTGCACCTCGGCCTCCCGCTTGGTGGGGAAACGGCTGCGGTCCCTGGCCCCGTCTGGCAAGGTCACGTTGAAACCCCACCAGAGCTTACCCGATGGATACTTACCTGCCAGAACTGGAGGGTCGAAGCTCATGCAGCTCTGCCCTTCAACGCCTGCAAGACCTCCCAGAGGTCATAACGCAGGAATGACTTGCCCTTCTTGCCCTGGGTGCCTGGCGGGCGGAGGCCTGTGATGAGACCCGTGGCGTCCCAGTTACCAATAGTGCGGCGCTTAACCTCCAAGAGGCTGGCCAGCTCATCAGCTTTGACGATGACTTGGTTCGGGCCCGTTACTGGAGGAAGCTGTTTCACCAACATATATATCCGATGTGGAAACAAGGCGGAAGACGATTTTGTGATTTTTTTCGGCCTACCCACCGAAATCGATTTTCACGAAGCCAAATTCCTTAGCCACCTTGGGATCATTGGTTTCGAGGAAAACGTAATCGTCCTCCATAGGAGCACGCAGGGTTACTCCTGCGGCTTCTAGCTCGGCCAGAAAGCCGATCTGTCCAGTGAGAGCAGAGATCATCTCGGAAATGGTGGTTGAGCCGTCGCAAGTCCATTTAGCGCGCCAGCAAAGTTCGTATTTCTTGATTTTCATGGTCGAATTGAGATTGCTAGGCAGCTGAGTACCAGGCCCGCAGCGAATGCCCAGGGGCGGTCCGCCAGGCCTACGAGCAGCAGGCTTGCCCCGCCCACGGCTAGCGTCGTCTTAGATAGCTTTTGTGGTCTTGGGAGCACGGCGGGATACCCGATAGAATGTGCCCTCGGCGATTTGGACAGGCTCAGGGCTTATCACCCATGCTTCCAGCGCGTCGGGGGCATACGCGCGTGCCATGTGCAGCACCTTTTCGGAAATGAAAAACCCCTGGCGGGCGGGAGTCCGATTCCTCCACCTGCACACAATCGTAATGTTCTCCGACAGGCTATAGAGCAGCAGCTGGTAGTGATACTCCCCGTCCCAAACATTAAGCGGAAGGGCAAGCCCTGGACTAGGAATCTCTTGGTGTATCGCTGGTGGTGGTGTCATTAAAAATTGTCTCGGGACCCGTCAGTTCAGGGACGCCGCTGTTGGCAACGGTATCAGGGTTATGCTGCGGGGAATCCGCAGATTTCGCGTTGGTCCCGAGACAAATTTTAGTTTTGGCGTGGATAGCCTCGTGCAGCGGACGGGCTATACAGAGGCACTGGCAGAGCTCCCGATAAAACGCCGACCGACTGCGTGCGTAGCGGCTCATATTCATGCTCTTTTTCGCTGGGTCTATATGATGCCAGTGAAGTTGCTCCACGGGCAGTTTTTGCCCTGTGATTTCGCATCCAAGGGCCAGCTTAAGTGCGTCACTGAGTGCCTGATTCTCCCTAGAGAGTCGCAGCTGGCGGGCAGTCTCACGCCTGATTTTACCCTCTGAGCTCAAGTTCCACCTCCTTTTCTATCCAGGCCTCGAATGACCTGACGGCTATGTGCATCTGCCAGTCCATGGCACCGTGCTGGACATAATGTCCGAGAAGAGTGCAGCCTTGCATGCGGCACAGTTGCTCCACCGATAGGCCTACGGGGAGCCTGGGAGGCCGCCAGTGAGCGCCGATTGGCTCGGTGGTATGTTCCAGCAGGTCGTCCAGAAGGACGCTTCCTGGGGCATCTACAGTCGATTCTATGAACTCCCTGGCATGCCAGGTATCGAGTAGGCCTAGGGCCAGCAAATGCCAGTTACTGTAACCCTCTGTACAGGGCGTGGTGGCAAAGGTGCTGGGGCGAATGGTAAGCCTGTTCATATTGGGAAATCCCACTCTCCTGGCCCTTCGTCCTCGCCCAGCCTTGAGCCAGGCCTGAAGTCTCCGTCTTCGTCCCAGGCTTCGTCGCAGTCGATGGGCGGGATCTCCATCAACAGCTTTGGCTCTACCAGCGGGAACTCCGAGCGCAGATAGCCCATCACTTCTTCCACGCACTGGTCGCTGGGCTGGGAATTGCCCCAAGCGCGCAGCTCAGTGGCTTTCCAGAAGCCCTCAGGGTCTCGCTCCAACATCAGGGTAGCCCTACACTTGGGTCGCTTCACCCTGAAAAAGTAAGCTCGTCCCTCCTGGATCGCCTGCTGGAAACCATAGCAACAATTCTGTTGTTTCCGTCCCTCGCTGAACAGCTCGGCCAGTGTCCTGATGGGCTGGATGGTCTCAGTGCCTGGTAGGGGTGGAGGTGCAAACGGAATGTGGCTGTGCCTCCGCAAGTGCAGGCGGTGCACGGCGGGGTGCAGCTGCTCATACACCAGCCCCTTGAACGGCCAGGGCTCCAGCGACTGTTTCCTGTCGGTGCAGTAGAGCCTCCACTCAATTTCGAGCATATCGATGGCATGGGAGACATCCTGCTCCTGGGCAGGGCTCACGCTCGCACGTTCTACCAGCTGCCAATTGAGGTGCCCCGTGGGGTGATCCAGCGTCTCGATCAGGTCTTTGTTTATTACCTTCACGTGATAGAGCCACCGCCTCTTCCGTGGGTCTTGCCAGTGTTGGCCCAACTTGCGGAGAGCATCTTTGCTCCAGGCATCGCCCGTGGCCTTATCCAGGGCATTGAGAAACCCATTCTCGGCTGGATAGCCCACGGCCCGCAGGATGTCTCTGTCTCTGCCCTTAAAGGCCTGGCGGATGATGCCTATGAAGGACCGCACGCTGCTGGGGCATTCCTTGGCCAGCAGTACCAGGAGCGCAGGATTGCGCCGCCAGATTTGCTCGGCTCGGGGCCCGCCGTAGTGGAAAATATAGGGAGAGGCCCAGCCCAGCACCTGGCTAGCCTCGCGCACCACCCTGGGGATATCGCCACCAGGCTCATTCAGCAGGACCTCCATAAGCAGCCTGGCGGAGTGGCAGAACGGCTTCATCCTGGGCGGCCATGCAATGGCACGGGCGGGGTGACCACCTGCGTAGGTAACGGCCCAGTCGCTCATACCATGGCCCCCCGTGAGATGACGATCCGCCCGATCTCCTGCTGAACCGCAGGTGAGATGGCGTCGCCGATAAACTGGATTGGCTGGCAGACCGTCCCAGCTGCATCCGTGAGCATGAGGCGGGCGCGAACAACGCCGTCCTCGGAAATCTCTACAAGGTGCCCTCCCGATTGTAGCGGTAGCACGCGGGAGTGAACTCCCGAATTAAAGCGACTGTGATTAGGCAATTACATCTTTGTTGTCCTTTGAACTGAAGATTTTTCAGTTTCAAGAACTACCTATTCACAGGCTATTCCGTCTCCAGCAGAACTAGCTCTCGTGCAGCAACTGCTCAGTGAACCTACCAGCTAATAATCTCTCATCACGTCGCCTATGAAGGCAGGGTAGAGGCACCTACACAACAGGCAGTCATAGCTCAGTGCTGAATCCACCAGACTCTCTAGGCTGGCTATCCACCATAGCCTGCACCACCTGCCCGACTTGCCCAGCCCAGCCGCTAGCCTCCAGCACGCGTACGCACTCATCAGCGTCCAGGCTACCATTGGCTACGTGCCAGAGCATTGTGTTCCTGCCATCCACTATCTGCTTCATCTGCTCCAGTGACTCAGCAGGATGGGACCAATACACCGTGCGGCCCTGGTCTTGCAGGTGACTGAGCAGGGCGCTGACCTCGGCCTGTGAGTTCACAGGTCGAACGTGAAACCCCTATCTGGGACGGTGCTTCGCTTGGTCTTTGGCTCACCAGCAATCGCCCTCTCCAACGCGCGAGCTATGGCCAAAGACTGCTGCACGCTGTAGCTGTGCTGGTATGGGGTTGGGTAGAGCCGCAGACGCATGCCGCTAGAACCCTTAGACCAGGTCGTAACGAATGTAGGTTTTATATCAAAGGCGTGCGATATGCGAGTGCTGCCCTTCGCCCGTAGCTTAGCCAGGACCTCGGAGCCAACCCGCATTTCCATGTCGGAGCTCTTGTAGAATACGACCCTCACATTAGCTCTTCCACGTCCGCCAATGGCTTCACTGGCCCTTTGGGCTTGGCTACTGGCTTGGGCTTAGTTGGTCTAGTAGCCTTAATGGGCTTGGTGATGGGCACCCCGCTAAGCGCAGCCGTCACAGCAGCTCTTAGCACCTTTTTACGGGCCCAGGTAAGCGGCTCGGGAATGGTCGGCGTTATAGGAAACTCCCATGCCCAGCCCTTCCCATCGGATACAAACACCAGGTAATGCGGCCCTTCTGGCTCTATCATCTCGACCGTGAGCTTGTGCCTGTGACGCCTGAGCCTTTTTATGACCCTGTCTGAGACGGCGACCTCGCTGTGGCGGCCCTTGTAGAGTACGAGTCTCACTTGGTGCCGCCTGCCAGTTTAAACACCGTGTTCTCGGCCACTTTATAGCGAGTGGCGATGGTCTTGGCAGTCTCGCCCTCTTTGCGCGATTTGTAGGCCTGGATGATGGCCTTCTTCTCAGCGTCTGTGAGGTTAGGCCTGCGCTTGCGTGGTGCAGGTGCAGCCTTGGATGGCTTTGCCGTATCTGGAGCACTGCCCATCGACGCGAGCATCTGGCGAGGGTCAGCATAGCCGAGCTTCTTAGCGGTTTCAGCAATGGTGGACTTAGCCTGCGCCTCGATCTGCCCGATTTCTGCCAGCCGCTTCAGCAGCTGAGCCTTCTCTTGTTGGAGGTTCATGGCCAGCGGGTGTAGACCACTGGATGGGCACTTGTCCAGCCTAAGCCTCTAGATAGCCACCTCACAAAGGAAGCGACCACGCCCAGCCTTGTGGTGAATCTCCTGGGCGAGCCTGGGCTGACCGTGGTTGAGGCTGCCCGCCAGGCATATTTCGCACAGACGGTGGCTCGCCAGGTAGGCGTGTCGCAGGTCGAGGTAACGCTCACTCTCGGAGGCTCTCTTGGGCGACCTGGAGCGGATACGGGTGCGCTGTATACCCCAGGGCTGGCCGTCAAAATCATGCGGCTGACTTACTGGGCGAAGCCCTGCTTTTCCCCTCTGCGAGCATATCCTTTCTAGGGCCAGCTCGCACCCCCTCTAAACCCTGCTCGCAATCCAGCCTATTATCCTGCTCGCACCCCTTCCTGCGACCTAGCCAACCCAGCCCCAAAATATTCTCGCAGCACCTATTCCCTTTTCCGATGCGAGCAGGGTATCATGGACTGTATAGGTTAATCGCAGCCAACCAAATCAACACCATGAAAACCGCCAACCACTCACTTTCCTCCGCAGCCTCCCGTAAGCACCTCCGCCCCGACCACAGCGACGGCGGGAGGCTCAAGGACTACACCACCAGCCTCCAGCTCTCCAAGCTCTACCTCAAGGGCACAGACCTGGACATTGCCAAGGTTAGGGAAGACTTTGGTTTCGCCAATCTGCAGATCGGGACTGGCTCACCTGGTTTTTGTCATGCCTACCCCTCAGGCCAGCTCATCCCGTACGAAGACTGGCCTAAGTTTCAGAAAGCCATCCTCGACGCCAACCCTGCCTACATGAGCAGGGGCAAGGTGAAGCGGCTGGTGTACCCTGACCCCAACAAATCTTGCGAGGTCCTGGCAGTCACCTTGCGCCCTGACCATGTGCTGACCCTTAAGCTGGCTGGTGAGCCTGTCCGCAATGAGGCCCTGATTCATGAGCTTGGAGTTCTATGTGCCAAGACAATGGAGGCCTGGCACCCCGTGGTCTGCCCAGTAGTTCCTGGCTGGTGCGCCCACATGCTGGACTCGATGCCGCACCTGCACATGCTCTACCAGGACATTAAGGAGCAGAAGCTACTCTGGCCGACCCATCTCGAAAAAGGTGGCTACCGTCTCCTGCTTCCTGACCAAGTGGCCCCAGTCCGCCTGACACGGGCAGGCCTCTACTCCATGGACCCCTACGCCAAGTCCTGGCTGGCGGCCAACTGCCAGGGTCAGAAGTCAGCGTCAGGCATGGCGCTGGACTTGGAGCTGGCCTTCAAGGTCGATGACCACGTCCAGGCCTACATCGAGTCTGACCCCAAGCTCAGCGGCGCTTATGGGCGGGTTCGTGAGGCATACAAGGCCTACTTGGACTACAAGACCGAGCACAGTCCCCGTAACGTGGCAGCGGCCAACGCCAGGCTGAAGAAGGAGCTGGCCGACCAGAAGGACATCATCGCCAAGCTGGCTGCTCAGGTGGAGGCCATGGCTAATGCCAGGTCAGCCCCTGTCGCCGAGAAACAGCATGGCCAACCCGCGTTGGTCATCGACGGCGAGAAGGTGGTGGTCTTGAGCCTCTACCGTGGCGCTCCTTATGGCATGCCCAGCGAGGGTGAACAGTGGCTGGCCAAGCCTGGCCTCACTGCCGTTGTGAAGGCTTCCGACAAGGTGGAGTTCAGCCGAGAGGATGCAGACAAGGTTTTCGCAGCTGCAATGACCCTGGAGCCCCTGGATCCTGCCCCACCGCCAGTTGACCCTGAGAAGGAAGCACGCTGGAAGGCCGCCTGCGAACGCTTTAGCGCCCACTATGTAACAGTGGTGGCTGCACCAGCTGCCCCTTCTCCAGTAAAGCCCGTGGATGAGCGTGAGGCGGTCGGTATGGAGATTGCCCCGCCAAAAGCCACGCCGCAGCCCGTTCCTGCCCCTTCCAAGGCACCTGAGCCCGAGGTGGTATCCAAGGCCCCAAAATGGCCAGAGGTCAGGAAACCAGCCCAGGAAGCGATTCTAGTCCCCGAGGCGATTATTGAGGTGGTACAGCCAACGCAGGCCTTTAAGCGAAAAAAGCTGCCCAGTGAAATGACTAAGGAAGAGCAGCTGGAAGACCTGCTCGCCGAACTGTCTATCTAGTCACCTGATTTATTTAGTAGCGACTCTTTGGGTGGAGCGGTGCCCCCAACCTCAGCTTGGTCAAGTAGGGTTTTGATGTGCTCCCGTGAGATCAGCACACGACGGCCCAGTTTGTAGTGAGGCAGCCGACGCTCTCTGAGGCGTGCATCGACCCAGCTAAGACTTACCAGCAGCGTCTGGGCCACGTCACGCTTGCTCATCAGGTCAACGGGGAGTGAGGTGCTGATTTCGTTCATTCCCCATTCTAGCCATAATTCACAGGAGAGGTAAGAGTTCTTTTGCAGCACCCTTAGATTCTTAGCTCAATCACATCTATTCGCCGCAGCAGGTCCCGAACAAGGCGCGATTCAGCCTTCCAATCAGAGGCAGAAACGTCGGGTGGCCTGGCCCGACTTGGCTGCAGGAGGCTGTTGAGGTATGTTTGTTGGACAGGGAATCCCGTGTCACCCAACTCCGCGTAGCTTAGCCAGACCTTCCTGTAGGAGTTTCGAAATGCAGTGGACCTGTCTGGCAGTGGATTGAAACGAACCTTTTTCACAACTCGCTCATACAGCCTTCGCTGGACTTCGACCCTCAGTGCCTGCTCGGCCACGTGCTTTGAGGTAGGACTAGGAGGCAGCACACTGGATAACATAGTCCTAGCTGACCTACTGGATAACCTCTCTATGTTGGGACATAAAGATAAAGATGGAGCCGTCCGTGCAATGGACAGGAAATCAAGGCGCTTCGTGGCGCTGTAAATACTGGCAGCCTGAGCTGCGGTAAGCCGTGCGGCTACGCCCAGTGTAGCGAGGTTCCCTTTTTCACTTTTGCTCCAACGGAGGCTTAGCGGGTGCTTCAGGAAATAGCCTGTAATTCCACGATGCCAGTCGTGTACCGAACCAAACTTAAACCCAGTTAGCCGAGCGGCACGTCGGCTGAGCGACTTAACCTTGATGGAGCTGACGTGCTTGGGCACCGCAATGAGCACATGGGCATGGGTGTAGGTGGCGAGGTTTGGCTGGGTCGGATCAACCACTAACTCGTACTTGATACTCAGTATCTTAGCCCCACTTTGCTTCCAAGATTCCAACTTGTTTACCTGCTTCAAACGGACCTTCGCTATCGCGATGATCCGTTTCACCTCTGTGATTGCGACCTTCGCTCGGTCGATTTGAACGTAAGTCCAGTAGAGGCTGTGGGTCGCGCTGCACGAGCCAATTAGGCTCTCCAGTCGCCTGGTGCGGGCTCGGCGGCGCAACTCCCAGGAGTAAGGTAAAAAGTTACTCCGCGAGACATCCAGTAATAAACTTTCCTTAGCGGCACTGCGTGTCTGTTCCAACTGGACAGACCAGCGAATTGCATTCGTAACGCCCTGGCTACGTATCAACTGGGCCAAATAGATGGTGGCTGGCAGTGTCACCTTATCCAGGCCATTGCTTGGCATTCTTCCGATTTCCCTTTCAGACAGATCCCCAGACTGGAAGTACCGAACGAAGTCGCCAGGCGACTCAACGAGGACGCTCCAAACTGACGGCGAAATGGGGACGGACATCAAGCATTCTAGCGTCCCCTCAGACGTGTGTTAACGTGTTTCTACATGTCTTTCTGGACGGCTATAGTGGCTTCGCCACTAATATAGTCATTCGCAGCAGTTTTAGCTACGGCCTGATCTTGAGCCAAACGGGCGCTGATTTGCTTAGCGCGCCACGCAGCGCTCGCCACCTCTTGTTGGCCTCGCTTGCCAAGCGCAGCCCGTCTCTCCGCTAGGATTCCTGCCTTCGTGAGCAGATCCAGGAGCGGAGCAGAGACGCTCTCATTACGGACGTGCCCAGGATACTTAGCTGCCAAGGCAATCCACACGGGCTGGCGAAGATCACGGACGCTCCAACACGCTTGGTATTTGGTGGGTTGGGCAAGTTCAGGTAGTGCTGCGATAGCCTGCAGGTATTTGTCGGTATGGCTCATGTCAGGGATAGCTTAGCTCAATTCTGCAAGAGCGAATGATGATTCTTCGATATGGCTCATCCTGAATCGCGCACGGTTTACCTGACGATGCGCCAGTCCATCCTTGTCGCTCACATCTTAAGGACGTAAATGATCCCCGCATGGAGCAGCCACATCCCTCCCCGCATATGCACCCGCTAAATCAGACGGCCGAATTGCTCCTGACGAAGATCACGGTCAATGGGCAGATTGAGGGCGACATGGCGGTAGTCCGCCTGGCCTTCGCCGCAAGGTCCGCCAGCTCAGAGATGAGTTCGGGCCAGAAACAGTCACTTCTTCGCTGGGAGGCGGAGCCAAAGTGGCAGAGATTGGCACTGCTGGCGCTTGAGAAAACGTTGACCCCGCAGTCGCTGTTAATGATGCGCCCAATTGAGGCAGGAGCAGCAATCGCGCACGTATTGGGCGAGGAATAACTACGTTTTCAGCCTAGCGACCGATAAATTCTCGCCTGGGTGAATCAACCTCAGCTTTGCGTTAGCCAGGTGATATCGTGACCAACTGGCGGCGAGATCACGGTCGGCGAAGGCATTTTCTACACCAAGATCGGCGACTTCGATGTCCTGCAGGGACAGACCTTCCTGGGTCAGCCAATCAGCCAAGAGACGGTCGAGTGTATCTGGTGCGATATGATCAACGTGGCCTGAAAACAGAGGTTTGGAGCAGATTGGGCATTCGGTGCCTCTTAGTCGTTCGAAAACCGCACGCGTCTGATCGGCCACTTCCTTTCTGGCTGCTAGCGCCACGTCCTTTTTGGCTGTGCTTTTGCCCCCAGCCTGGAGCGGGGTAACCCAGGAGATATCCACCTCGGTGGCGTCGGCGCGTATGAGCCACAACCCACGAGTAGCGGTGCCAAATCCAGGCGGAGGGTTCAAGCGAACGACGACTGATACAACCCCTTCCCCTTGCTTCGCCAGCCAGTCATGGTGACGGCGCAACACTTCGACCAAGAACGCTCTGCTCGGGTCGCCCAATGGGACATCAAACTCGGAGCGAGCAATTATCTCTCGGATGCGCAGCTTGAGCGCGTGCTGGGTGGGGAAGATTTCTCCAAGAACACCCTCGGTTTTCCACCATTTTGGAGCGTACGGGATCGCAGATAATATCATTTAGCTCAAAGGCGAGAGGCTCCGTGGCGTGGAGCCGTTACGGTCAATTCTTGTTATAGCCGTTCGGCACCCTCGAACGCAGGACATTCTTCCAGTATCCTTCCCTCTGGATCACGACATTGTCGTCTGTTTTCATCGTTCGATGTTCGAGGAGAGCGAAGCGAAAATTCAAGCGTGCGTAGTCGATACCGTTCGCAGTGATAAGCTGCGTAAGTTCGTCGTTGTATCCGTGCCCAGTCCCAACGTAACAGCCCCATCGCGACCATAGTCCAGTTGTCCCGTAAGCTGACCCGACATATCGCTTCCCGTTGCTGGTATCAGTGATCAGATAAACCCCTTTCGCATTTTCGAGAGCTGCCTTCCAGTCGGCACGCTGGATCGCATAAACGGTTTCCAGCATGGCGAAGGAGACATCGATATTGTCGTAGCCACAAAAAGCTTCACCTGTGTAGCAGCGAGGCAGGATTTCGGAAACCGTGAGCTTTTGATAGCGGTCCTCGAAATTTACGACTCTGGCTCGCCCAGGACGTTTAAGGCTGAGCTTTAGGCGCCCGATGAGTGGCTGCCCCTCCGTGGTGAGCTCAACCGTGTAGCTGTGGGCTTGGTTGACAGGCCTTCTCGCCACAACCCGATAGATGCCCCCAAATAGCCACTGATCCTTCTCGGGCCAGAAATCCATCAGCGCGAAGATGAACTCGCGATTGAAGTCGTCGCGATGAGACCGCCAGGTATTCCAATCGTCCCATTGTGCGCGGTTCCTAACGAAAACATCCAACGGTTGATTGTGGCCGTTCCAACATGCCAGGTGGAGCTTGTATGCCCCTGGCATGGCGATGGGTAAGATTGAAGCCAATGAGATTTCCATGATCTTGGAGCGGCAACGTCAGCGTCAAAGTGGGTATATATAAGTGTCCTATTTTCTAGCGCGCAGATCTAAAAGATACTGCGACGGTTCCACCGTGAGGTGGCCTTTCTCAACATACCCATGCGGATTCGTCAGGACCTCTATCGCTGGGGAGCCGAACACATCTGTGACGAGGTAAATATGGTAGGCCTTTCTGTGCGAACTATGAGAGGCGATTCTCCATTCGTTCGCCGTGAGCTCGACGGAAGAGATCACCTTACCAGATGAAGCCTTCACTTCAACGAAGCGTTGTGCTTCGTTCGATTCAAAGGAAAGGATGTCGTATCCAGGTGTGAGTCCCTTCGCTGCCACATGCTCGATTTTTGCTGCCAGATCTGAGCGGCCTGCCGCCTGAAGCCTTTTTCGTTCTGCGTCCAAAACGATCAGCTCACCGAAATTTCCGACTTTTTTTGACTCAGTTGAGCGACGGCCACGCGAGGCTCCCTTGGTCTTCCCTTTTTTCTTTTTCGGGGGACGTATTTCAAAGGAATGAACAGGGACGCCGTCTGGCTCATGTGACAATTTCCCAAGCAGTTCATCAACGGTCTGTTTTCCGAACTGTATCTGCCTTACTAGCCCCAGAAAATAGGATGTGCAGAAGTATGCCGCCCGCGAGTTGCGGAAAGGAGCCGAGTTGAAAGAGGGCTTCCTGTTGAAAACTGCGACGTACCTCAGGAGCACTTCCCGACTAAGGTTTTCCGTGCGTTTGCCGTTGGCGATGATGAACCTAATCCCATCGCCCTCGGGTAACACCGAGAATTTTGTGTTTCCCGCCGCAGTCGGATATTCGCCAGGTTGCTCGTTCACAAAGGCGATGATCTCCTCCGCCGTTATCGCTTTGAGCTTTATGCTGGGCATCGAGCGACGGCGTTGTTTGGTCGAAGCCGCTTGCTTGCTGGTCCCTGGCGTTCTTTTGCCCAACCGAACTTTGAAGAACTTCAGCGTGAACGCCTCGCAATCGTCTGACAGAATTGGCCAAGCCTGCGTGTTGACCAGGTGCTTGTCTGAGAGCCCCTTCTTTCTTAGCGCTTTTTCATAGGCCAATAGTGGTCCTTGAATCGGACAAATTGTATCTAGGTCTACAACGAAATGGGCGTTCCTCCCAGGACGGTGGATTATACCACTAGCAGCACGCGCGAGAAACATGCATTCCGTCTCGTAAGAAAAGACCAACAACGTCCCCTTCTTTATCCCAGTGAGGTTCTCCTTCGCCTCCGTCAGGCCAAACCTGCCCGCTCGCGACTTTACCTGGAGCTTCTGAGTGAAGAACGAAACCACGTCGGCTCTCGTTTCCATCTCGTCGTCGTCTGGGCTTAGCTTAATGACTCTCATGGGGGCGATTGCTGGGGTTAGAAGTCGCATGCTGAACTTACGGTGGCATTGGTTCAACCTTTGAACGCGACTGCTGACGGTTTTCGATTTCCTTCCCTCCGAAAGCACGACACACTTGCAACCTTACTTACTGCATGAGCCGAAGCTTTCGCACCCAAGAAAGTTACACCGCTGAGCGCACGACCCGCGACATGCTCGTCGCGTTCTTGCAGGAGCGTGGGTTCACCGAGATTGAGGACGCTCGGAAGTCATTTGGGCAAACCCAGTCGCAGGTGCTGCACGCCACTGATGAGTCGGGTCGCCGCGTTTCGATGTGGGTTCGGCTATGTTGGCGACGGGAACACGACGGCGGTGAAATATCCCGCTCGGCGGCCCAACTTTTATCCAGGATTAATGGCGATGACTGGGTGGGGACACTGACCGCAATGATAGAGCGAGAGCGTGCCCAAGGAATTTCGCATCTCCTGGTCGTACAGCGGGCAGGCAATGCCGTCGTCTCGGCCGCATCTATCCCGCTAGATTCGGTTGTGCCCATATGGGTTGCTCAGAGAGATATCAGCAAGGCACTGATAAAGAGCGGTGCCTTAGGTAGGCGGTCCAAGAATCATGCAATGAATGGATCGAGCCCAACGATCTGGCTTCGGGACGACAAAGCTCCTACTGTGGCCGAAGCACTATGGGGGCATAGGGGAGTGCGGGACCTGGCTAAATTGGCACCGACGGAAGCGGGTATAGGTGGCTCGGGCAACGACGACTCAATGGACGACCTTCCTGGCGTCAATTACGCCTCTCTTGGCAGCGATGGAGCAGCGCGGGTGCAAAGGATCAGCTCAGGCGTAAAACGTGACCCTAGGGTTCGCCAAGCGGTCTTCGAGAGGAGCAGGGGCATCTGTGAGCGTAACGGATGCGGTGCGCAGCGCGACTTCACTGGCTTCTTCGATGTGCATCACATACTCGGGGCTGAAAAAAGTGACCGCGTTTGGAACTGCGTCACCCTGTGTCCGAACTGCCATCGAGAGGCCCATGCTTCACCAGAGCGCGACGCCATCAACGCGAGCCTTTTGGAGTTTGCGCGAGGATTTAAACCAAACGGGTCTATCGTTTCCACAATGAGCCCTTAGAATCGCTTGGAAATGGAAGAGACTTATTATGGCGAAGCCAACCCCGTGTTTTTATACCGCTACCGCCCACTTACCGAGGACGGTGGCAGAGACGTTGTTCGGGATGAGCTCGATCTCATTAAGAACGGCTTCATTTGGCTTTCTACCCCCAAGGTCCTAAATGATCCCTTTGATTGCCGCCCTATCTGTACTGCCGCACAAGAAGGGAGACTCGATCAACTTTTGGCGAAATTTCTTGTCGGCTGCATGTCGGCGATCCCGCCAAACGCCGTGGATGCGAGCCCAATGTGGAGTTACTACGCAGACAGTCACCGAGGAATCTGCATTGAATTTCCATTCGACAGGGCGCGTGCAGCGATGGGATTGCCTATAGAGCGTGTCCGCTACTCAAACACGCGACTCGACATACGCAGTCTCGATCACACGAGGATGCGGATCACTTCCCCAAGGCGTTTAGGAGTTGTGGTCGCCCAAGAAGAAGTGAGTGACCCCATCAACAATATAGAAATTCTGGAACTTTCGCGAAAATCAGAAGCTTGGCGGCATGAACAGGAATGGCGTTTTATATGGTCCCAAAACCACGAGAGACCACCTGAGGCAATCGCCAGAGAGATAGCGGAACATGGAGCAATGGCGGGCCACAAAGCTTTCGTTTCCCGCCCGAGTCGCGTTATCTTCGGTGCCAATATGGATGCTGCAAGAAAGTGCTGTTTAGCCAACCTTTGTAGGGATATCGGTGTTTCTACTGTTGAAGCATATCGCTCCGAGGCCGAATACCGAATCGAATACCGCCCGAAGGAATGAGATGAAATCTGTCCTGAAATGCGAAGTAAGCGCTCTAACCTGCTCGACGGAGTTACGCGCCAGATTTACTCTGGATCGTAGGTCAGGAGCAGACGATCAGAGACATTAAAGTTTTCAAGGCTCTCGCCCTCCATCTGAAAGCGGCGGAGCATGCACCGCCCGTTGTCGATGAGCAGCTCGCGCTCGAACAGGCCTGGCGGGATGGGCAGCGGGAGTAGGTTCTCGGCCTCACTCTGCTTGCTGCCGTCGATGCTGAGGGCAACCCTAGCCCCACGCGCCTTTGCCTCTGCAATGGCCACGAATAGGTCCTGCAAGCGGAAGTCCTGGGCACCGTAGATAATCGCCTGGGTGTGGGTGTAAGGAGGGTCGCAGTAGATCATGTCGCCCTGGCCTGCCCTGGCAATGGACTCACGATAGTCCATGTGGTCGAACTGGCAGTGAGACAGGCGGGCATGCCAGGCGTCCACCCTCAGGTTAAACTTCACAGCAGGCATTGGCTTGTGGATGCCGCAGGGCGTGGACATGTAGCCGTCGCCTTTTCTGAACCGCACCACGCCACCGTAGCAGGTACGGGAAAGGAACAGTAGATCAGCCGCATTGGCCTGGCCGTTGTAGGCTGCCTTTACCTGCTCATACACAGCCACCTTGTTGCCATAGTCGGGATCGATGAGGTTACGGCGGGCAGCGTACCAGTCCTTAACGAGCTGAGGGTCCGTCACCAGGGTCTGGAAGATTTGTACTAGGGGTAGGAACACATCCGACCCGAACCCGTGCGGCGGTCTTACGGTGGCAATGACGGCACCGCTGCCCAGGAACGGCTCATAGAAGCTGTTAAACGTGGCAGGGAAGAACTCGGCTATCTGGGCCGCGAATCGTTGCTTGTTGCCGATCCACTTGAGCAGCTGCCCTGGTGGAGCTTCAAAGCGTGGTGCGGGAATGAGAAAGTCTACCTGCTGCTGCATCGGTGTGGGTTTATGGGCTCGGGTTGGCACGGTCAAATCAGCGTTCAACTATTTTAGTTTGCGGCGCAGATCGCGCTGCCGCACAAGCTTGGGGCTTGAAACCAGACCCCCGTTTCCTGAAACAACCCAAGGCATTCTGGGCACACGTCCGCAGCATCAGCCAAGCCGTGGGCTATACCGTCAGGGGAGCAGGAGAAATTAAGGTGCCCTCACGGATTGAGATCCTGGCGGCAATGGCTGAGCTGGGGCTCAAGTCGGACCATCTCTTCAGTCACGGCGAGCACACGCCCCTGGGAGGTCTGCTGATGGATTACTTCACTTATCGAGCCAAGGCCCTCAACGAGGTGGTGCGGCCCAACCTGATGGACAAGGACTCGGCGAAGGCCCTGTTCGAAGAGGTGCACGCTCGCCTCGACTACAAGGGCGACATTCCCATGAACAAGCAGAAGGCCGAGAAGAAGGCACCTGCGTTCCTGACGGGCTTAGTCCAAATGCTGGTGAGCGAGAGTATCGGCCAACATCCGTGCAATTTCGACCCGCGCCACCTTACCTCTGTCACGGTGAATGGCCTACCAATTCGGACGCTCGCCCGCCGTGTGGACGGTGCCTTTCCCAGCGTCATTAACCCCGTCGCCATCTGGGAAATCAAAGAGTACTACTACACCACCACGTTCGGCAGCCGTGTCGCTGATGGCGTCTACGAGACCCTGCTAGACGGCATGGAGCTGGAAGAGCTGCAGGCCAGCGAGAAAATCGAGGTGAAGCACTACCTGTTCCTCGATGACCGCTACACCTGGTGGGACTGCGGGCGCTCATACCTCTGCCGCATCGTGGACATGATGCACATGGGCTACGTGGATGAAGCTATTTTCGGGCGCGAGGTGGTGACAGCCATTCCCCGCATCACGAAGGATTGGTTGGAGAAGCTGGCCGCGAAGACGGAGCCGACGCCGCCTACGGCCTAGTCCTCCACGGCCCGCCAGATATCCTTTCCTGCCAGAACTGGAGGGTCGAAGCTCATGCAGCTCTGCCCTTCAACGCCGATATGGATCGCTGACTTAGCCGCTGCTGAGTATTTTGGGTTCTACCGCCTGAACGCCGAGGGAGAACTGGTGACGCTGCCGCCTGGTAATGGGCAGCTCTAGTCTGGCTCCTCGATGGCGTAGAGCACCTCGTCCGACTCCAAATTGTGCGTGCGAGGAATGCCCGAATCGCAATCGCGGCCCTGCGCAACCACAACCTGTTGTGGTGTTGCCCCGATAATCCGCTCGGCTTCCATCTCGGAGATCAACAGGCGGTGATGCTGGCGGAGGTAGTCGATTAAGCGGTGGGTCATGAGTTGGGCAGCCAGTGCGGCGGCGGCTTGCTCCCCTGGACAAACTGTTTCACCCGCCCGTCAGGGAAATACTGGCAGGTGATCCGCCTGAGCTGAATGAGCTCGGGTGTTAGCTCGAACACGTAGTAAGTCAGGCCGTTGATGGTGAGAATCTGTCCTTCCTTGAGCTCCATGATTTTTAGTTTCCCTCGGGGAAAATTGTCAGGGAATTGTCACGGGCTTTCCATTTTGTGCCATTTACTGCCACTTACGGCATTTGTCGGACTTTTGCACCAAGACACAAAAAAGCCCGTAAGTCGTGAGACCTACGGGCATTTAAACTGGCGGGATGGACGAGACTCGAACTCGCGACCTTCTGCGTGACAGGCAGACGCTCTAACCAACTGAGCTACCACCCCGTGAAACGGGAAAGAGTGCGGAACGTAGGTTTGGCGACAGGCGAGTCAAGTGTGGTTTTACCATCGTTGCATTTCCCGGTTACCGGCACGCGCGTTCGCGCAAGAATGGTGCGGCGTCCAAAGAGCCAACGCAGCAAGATTTTGATCTGATAAACTATGGCAGCCGTGAGTTTGCTTTCACCGTTGATTCATCAATTTGGCGATCCGTGCGTTGGCTTCTTCGTCGATTTTCTTTCGTTCATTCTGGACGGCGAGGACTCGTTCTTGGGCGAACTCGCCGTAGGTCTTCCCGTCAACCCGCCGAAGATCGGTGATGAAAGTGCATAGCACACACGTCGGGCACTGCCATTGGTTTCCATTGGTCCACCAATGCGCCACCTCGATCTTGCAGTTCTTGCATATGAACTTTTCGCCGTTGGCATGGATGGCGTCTGCGGCCGCTAGGGCGGCGGCCTTGTTGGCCAAACGATCCGCATCGGTGTCGGGGTTGAGAAGGTCGAGGCACTGTTTTCGCCATGCGTTGATGCGGTCAATATCAGCGGCGGATTTCGCATCCGGAGGTTTCGGAAGCCTGCTGTCCTTGGCTTCAGTGGAGTCCTTGACTGAGGAGGCTTGGATGAGGCTCCGAAAATACTAGGAAGAATTTAAAGGTAACGTGCTAATCGGCAACGATACTGCTTGCCGACCCTTTTCACCAAGCCATAGGTAAACTCGTAACGATGTTCGCCGGTTTATACATTCACCCATCCGCTAACCCTCGCCTTTATCCTAACTCGGTCGGGCTGAGGTCTAGACCGGGTTAAAATGTGGAAATCACGGGGTGACTAATGAGGTTACAACGAGTATTTTCCGCAGGACTAATGTATCGCACTCACTAATCTAAGCCAATTAGCGGTGGTAGCTCAGCTGGATAGAGCAGCGGTTTTCTAAACCGCCGGTCGGGTGTTCGAGTCACCTCCACCGCGCCAATTTCCCCACGTCGGTCGTCACTGACCGGCGTTTTTCATCGCCGTGCACCACAGCTCAACCTCGCCAAAGTGTCCATGCGCACCGAGCGCAGCGCATATCTCCTCGATCGTCGGTTCGGTGATGCGGTGCCGCGGGTCACAAGGCCAATCCGGCCGGATGGCACGGGTTAGCGCCCAACAAGCCCATGCCCGCCAGCGCCGCTGCTCACGGCGAGGTGCGTTCATGCGTCCGGCGAAATGCTGAAAATGCACGCGCGGATTACCCACGAACACTTCCGTCGGCGCGTGCGCAATGATCCAAGCCATCGCCGCGTAGGGCAGTGGCCACGACGTGAGCACGGGTTCCCGTTCGGCTAAATCGGCGCCGAGCGCGCGGTCGAGGCAAAGAATGGCGCGGGCGGCGAGACCTCGTTGCCAGAGCGCGTGGCCATACTCAAGGCAGTCTAGATAAAACTTCGCGCCTCGCGGCGCATCGCGATGCGCATGGAGCGATCGCCAGTCGAGTCCTGCCCGCGGCGCGGGCAGGTACGGACACGGCGGGAGCGCAAGCATCGGCAGTTTGGTGGCATGGATGCCGCTTAACGTCAATCGCACGGCGCGACTCTTCGCTTGGCGGCGCGCAAGGTTTCAGTGAAAACAATTGTAGTGAACAAGCCCGCTACTCCTTCCTCCGCACCGGCCATCTCTGCCGAGGTGCACGAAATTTTGGGCTGGCAGCGCCTGCTGTTATGGCCGCTCGGCCTGCTGCTGAGACTCTGGGGCCGCACGCTACGCTTCGAACTCACCCCGGAAGACCTTGCGAACTACACGAAGAACAACCAACCCGTCGCGATCGTGCTGTGGCATAACCGGCTTTTTATCGCTGCAGAAATTGTGCGTCGTTTCCGCCAAGGCCGACCGGCTTACGCCTTGGTGAGCGCGAGCCAGGACGGTGCATGGTTGACGGCGTTTTTCTCCCTCGCCGGTTTGCGCACAGTGCGAGGTTCGAGCAGCCGACTCGGTCGCGAAGCGGCAACAGCGCTCGTCGACACCCTGCGCGCCGGTCACGACGTAGGTATCACGCCAGACGGTCCCCGCGGACCCTGCTATGAATTGAAGCCTGGCAGCGTGATTGTCGCTCGGCGGACGAACGCCCCCGTGTTACTTGTCGGTGGAGAGTTTACCTCTTCGTGGCGGCTGCGCAGCTGGGATCGGTTTTACGTGCCGAAACCGTTTTCGCGCGTGCGAATGCGTTGCGAGTTGCTCATGCCCGAGCAACTCGCCGATCGCGATGCCGGCCTAGTTCTGATGCGCAAGCGGTTGCTCGCGATCAATCCCGATTGAAGATTTTCGGCTTAGAACGTCGGCGTGAGGGATACTGAAGCACCAGGCACCACCGTGTAATCCTCACCCGCGCTCCACGAGAGATCGTTGACGAGAAATTTTAACACGATCGGGCGCGCCGACTCCGCGAACACGATCTGCCACAGGTTGTCGGACACGCAATTCATCAAGACCCCGCGATCCCAGCTCAGGCCGGGGCCTTCGCCGCGAATGTAAAGCGCGTTGCCGAAGCCAATGTCGATTTGCGCAGAAATCGTGGTGGTGACGACGCGCGTGACGACGGCCTTGACCGCGATTTTCTTGACTGCAGGTTGCACCGGTTTGGCGACGGCTGCAGGTTTTTTCGCAGGGGCGGGCGAAGTTGGTTTCTTAGTCGTGGACTTTTTCATAGCGGACATAGTTGGTTCAAAATCAGGAGTCTCGGTTACTCAGGAATCAACGCCTACCCTAGCAAGTCGGGAGCCAATCCACCAGAGCCGTCTTGCGAAATTTACTGTCATCTCTGGCCAACTGACATAACAAATTGTATTTCTTATATTTGCGTCGCAGATGCTCCTTCATCGCATTGCTTTGGTGGACATTGGGCCAAGATGCACGTGTTCGTTCAAGTGTAAGCGAAACAGCTAGTGCAGCTGTGCCGAGGCTCGTCTTAGATGCTGAAGCCACTGCTTCGAATCGTGCTGCAATCCGTTGGAGCGGTTCGGGCACTCAAACGAGGTGAGGCGATTCGAACCGATGCTTCGCCTACTAAAGGAACCGCTTAACCATTGCAGTGTAGCAACTTATTCAGATGGTGGACCTTACTGGACTCGAACCAGTGACCTTTTCCATGTCAAGGAAACGCTCTAACCAACTGAGCTAAAGGTCCGAAAACTGAGTTGGCGAGTAACGCCACCCCAGCGCGTCAGCGCAAGGAAAAATCTATCGCATGCACTGCCAGTGTCCTCGCCGCGTCACGGAGGCTCCTCCGATCCCAACTCCAACGGACGCCATGAGCGGGAAGCCGAGACGATTCTCGAATTCGGAATGTCGTGTGATGCGCTACGGTCGCCAGCCAATCAGTTTCTCGCGTCCTCAGCTTTGAGCGAGGGCCCTAGCACAGTCGCGTTCGATCTGCGCGCGGAGTTCATCCAAGTTGGAGAATTTTTTTTCCGGCCGCAGGAAACGCAGCCACTCCACGGTGATTTCGTCGCCCGCGTCGATTGGACAGGACCCGAGCACGTGCGACTCCAGTCGCGGCTCGGTGGCCTGTTCAACGGTCGGACGGAGACCGTAGTTCGCGACCGACGGTAACGGATCGGGTGACTTTGCGCTGATTACACGCACCACGTAAACTCCGTAGCGAGGTCGCAGCTCCGGCGCCCACGCGAGATTAAGTGTCGGAAATCCCAACCCGCGCCCGAGTTGCTTACCCTGCTTGACGACTCCAGTGGAAAAATACGTGCGGCCGAGCAGCGTGTTCGCTGTGGTTATCTCACCGGCCACGAGCAAACTGCGAATGCGCGTGCTACTAATCGGTTCGCCGTCGAGGTTCACGCGCGGTGCGCTGAAAACGGTCACGCCCAGCTTGCGTGCCGAGGCGATCAATTGAACCACATCACCGCGTCGGCCTTGGCCGAATCGAAAATTTTCGCCAACGTATACGGCCGCCAGCATCGGTAAGCGCTGCTGCAGCCAAGCCAAAAAATCCGGCGCCGCGACGCCCGCCAACTCACGAGTGAACGGCTGCGTGACAACCGCTTCGACGCCGAGGCTGAGCAATACGCACGCTTTCGTTGCCGAGTCCTGAATCAGCCGCGTTGGATCTTCCGGTCGAAAGAGCGCGCTCGGATGCGGCCAGAACGTCAGCACGACAGCGAGTCCGCCGCTGCGCCGGGCCGATTGCACCGCGGCTTCGATGACCGAGCGATGCCCAAGGTGCACGCCGTCAAACATCCCGATTGCGAGGTGCACCGGTCGCGAGGGCAGCGCGACGTTTTCCAATCCGTCGATTTTCGTCGGCAGGTTCACCGCACAAAACTCGGCACCGCATCTCGCGCCGGAATCAACCGCTTTTCGATCTCCGGCAGCGATAGCGCCTGAAGTTGATCCAGCGTGAGCGCCTGCGCCACGTTGAACTTGTCCGTCGCCGTCCGCCGCAGTGCCGAGAGGTGTGCGCCACAGCCCAATTTTTGTCCAAGGTCGTGCGCCAGCGTGCGCACATAGGTGCCTTTCGTGCAGCGCAGGCGAAAATCAATCTGCGGCGGAGCAAAGCGCAGGATGTCCCAGCTCATCACGCGGATAAACCGCGGTTCGCGGACGATTTCCTCGCCCTTGCGCGCGCTTTTGTAGAGCGGCACGCCAGCAATCTTGATCGCGGAATACATCGGCGGCGTCTGGTATTGATCGCCGAGAAAAGTCTTAATCGCCGCCTGCACGTCGGTCTCCGTCAGTGGTGGGATCGGCCGCGTCTCCATCACCTCGCCGTCAGCGTCCTGTGTGTCGGTGACTTTGCCGAGCTCGATTGTGCCCTCGTATTCCTTATCGAGGCTGATGAGGTATTGGGAGACGCTGGTCGCCTTGCCGACGAGAATAATCAACAATCCAGTCGCCATCGGATCAAGCGTGCCGGCGTGACCGATCCTGCGCATCTTCAATTTACCGCGCAGGCGCGCCACGACGTCGTGCGAAGTATGATCACCCGGCTTGTCGACGAGCAATACGCCCTCCATTTCCCGTGGCGGCATGAGCATGTCTCAACCTTTCTTTGCCGCATCAACTGCGGCCATCCGTTTTGTCAGTGCCGCCACGAGGCGCGGATAGAAATCGGCGGAGCCAGATTTGAGGTTCAGCCCAGCGGCACACGCGTGGCCGCCGCCATTAAATTCCGCCGCGATCAAATCGACCCGGTAAACAGGATCCTTAGCCCGCAAGCTCGCTTTCACGGTTCCATCGGAGCGTTCCTCGATGAGTGCTCCGACTTCCACACCGTCGATGCTGCGCGCGTAGTCGACCAGACCCTCGGTGTCTTCCGCGTTCGACCCGGTCGAGGCAAAGACGCCGTCTCGCAAAATCCCGATGCAGACGCGACCGCCGCATTCCAAGTGGAGCGACGACAGAAAATTTTGCAGCAGCCGCAGTTTTCCGACGGACTCACGCTCGTAAAGTTCGAAGCCCGCCTGGGCCGGCTGCGCGCCACGCGCGACCAACTCTCCCGCGAGCAGGAAACAGCGCCGGGAGGTCGCGTTGAACCGAAATTGCCCGGTGTCGGTCAGAATGCCGGCGTAGAGCGCCTGCGCCGTCTGCGCGTCGACCTCCAACCCATTGTCGAAAAATACTCCGGCGAGAATCTCGCAGGTCGCCGCGGAAGCGCTGTCGACCAGATTGGCCGCACCAAAGCCGACGTTGGACAAATGATGGTCGATTACCGCCACCGGCGCGGGATACTTCACCTTGAGCCGTTCGCCCGCGCGCGCGTGATCGGCGCAATCGACGAAGATCGCCGCGCGATCGTCGGGCAATTTGAGCGCTTCGTCGGTGCGGAGAAACGTCATGCCGCCAACGAGAAACTGCAGGCGACGCGGCATGGCATCGGCGTTCACACAGATGACATCGAGGCCGCGACTCGCCAGCACCAGCGCCAGCGCTACCTGCGAGCCGATGCAGTCACCATCCGGCCGCGCGTGCCCAATGACGACAATCTTCCGGCCCTCGAGGCTGACGAGCAGCCGGGCAAACTGGGCCGACAAATCGGGATAGAATTTTTCGACGATCATGATGGCTCCACAGGATCGGTTTCCGTTGTGGCCGCCGGCCCCATGTCGTCGAGCAGCCGCTGCATGCGAGTGCTGCGCTCGGTCGATTCGTCGAGGCGGTATTCGAACTTGGGCAAGAATTTCAGGACGATACGCCGGCCCACTTCCTGGCGAATGTCCGTCGCTTTCGTTCGCAACCAGCGGAGTTTTTGGATCGCGGTATCCTCGTCGCCAATGACCGACACGAAGACGCGCGCATCGCGCAGATCGGGCGAGACGCGCACCTCGGTAATCGTCACCGCGACGGTTTCGCTCTGGTAGCGCTGGCGCAAGATCGCGCTCAGCTCGCGCTGCACGAGTTCATTGACGCGAACGGTGCGGTTGCTCATCGGGATTGCGGATTGGGAATACCGGAGACCGGGATCTCGGGCTATCGCCGGCCGAAATTACAGCGCGGCGCGCACCTTCTGCACTTCGTAGCACTCGATGACATCGCCGGCCACGTAGCCGTTGAAGTCGTCGAGCTTGATGCCGCATTCGAGGCCGGCGCGGACTTCGTTGGCGTCGTCCTTGAAGCGCTTGAGCGTGCCGATCTTGCCCTCGTGGACGATTTCGCGACCGCGGCGAAGGCGCGCGGAGGCGTTGCGGTTGATTTTGCCCTCGGTGACGAGGCAGCCGGCGACGAATCCTTTCGCCAGCGGGAACACTTGCCTGACTTCGGCGGCGCCAGTCTTCGTTTCCTTGAGATCAGGATCGAGCAGGTCGGCCATCATCTCGCGGACCTTGTCGCCCATCTCGTAAATAATTTCGTAGGTCTCGACGCGCACGCCATGGTGCTTCGCGAGCGGCGTGACGCCGTTCTCCAGCTTCGTGTGAAAACCGATGATCACGGAACCGGCGGCACCGGCCATGAGCACGTCGTTCTTCGTCACGAGGCCGACCTCGATCGAGACGATTTCCAAGGAGACCTTGGTGCTCTTGATGCCTTCGAGGATGTTGCGCACCGCCTCCGACGAGCCAAACACGTCGGTCTTGACGATGACCTTGAGCACCTTCGCCTGGGTTGCGGCGATGTTGGCGAAAAGTTTCTCGACCGAAGTTTCCTTCGGCACCGCAGCGGCCGTGGTGGCGTCCTTCTTGAGGCGCAACTGCTCTTCTTCGGCGATTTTTTCAGCCTCGCGGACGTTCTTCACGACCTTGAACGCGATGCCGCTGTCCGGCGTGCCGGTCCAACCGATCACCCGCACCGGAGTGCCCGGGGGCGCCTCTTTGACGTTGTCGCCTTTGTCGTCGAACATCGCTCGCACCTTCGCGAAATTCGGACCGCACACAATGGCATCACCGACGCGCAACGTGCCGCGCTGGACAATCACCGTCGCGAGCGGACCCCGCCCAAAATCGATCTCGGACTCAATGATAACACCGCTCGCCTCGGCCTTCGGATTGGCTTTGAGCTCCAGCACGTCGGCCTGAAGCAGAATCATTTCGAGCAACTCGTCGACGCCCGTGCCCTTGATCGCAGAGACCGGCACGGTAACGGTTTCGCCACCCCAGTCTTCTGGCGCGATGTTGCGTTGCTGCATCTGGGCTTTCACCTGATCGAGATTGGCGCCCTTGACGTCCATCTTGTTGACCGCGACGAGCAGCGTGACTTTCGCATCCTGCGCGTGCTTCAACGCCTCGTCGGTCTGCGGCATGAAGCCGTCATCGGCAGCGACGACGAGCACCGCGATGTCGGTGACATTGGCACCGCGCGCGCGCATTTTCGAAAACGCGGCGTGGCCCGGCGTGTCGAGGAACGTGAGCTTGCGGTTGTTAAATTCGATTTGATATGCGCCGATGTGCTGCGTGATGCCACCCGCCTCGCCCGCGGCGACGTTGGCCTTCCGGATCGCGTCGAGCAACGAGGTCTTGCCGTGATCGACGTGACCGAGAATGCAGACGACCGGCGGACGCGGCATGAGGAACTTGGACTCATCCTCTTCCGGCTTCTTGTCCTTCTTTTCCTTCTGCGCCAGCAGCAGCGCTGGATCACCGCGGTGTTTGATCTCGAGCAGGAAACCGTATTTCTCCGCGACTTTCTGCGCGACCGTCTCTTCCACCGTCGAATTCATCGCGGCGAAACCGACAAGTTGGTTGAGTTCGGAAATGAGTTTGAACGGCTTCAAACCAAGCGCGATGGCGAAGTCGCGCACGACGATCGGCGGCTTGAGATGGAGCACTTTCACCTCGCCCTGCATCGTGATCACGGCCGCAGTCGGAGGCGCCGGAGGCGTGACTAGCACTGGCGAAGATCCGGGCAATGGCGGCGGCTTCGGCGCCATGACGGCGACGCGTGCCGGCGGCGGCGGCGGGGCCATGGGCGTCTTCAGCACCGGCGGAGCCGAGACCGAGGGCGGAACGGCTACGGGCAGAGGACGCAACACCACGGGCGGCGGCGGCGGAGCCGAAACCGGCGCGGAAGGCTTCGCAACCGGAACCAGTGGTGGACTCGTGGGGCGCGGAATCGGCGGAGGCAACGTCGGCGAGCGCGCATTCGACACCGGCGGCGCGACTGGGCGAGGCGGCAACGGAACAGGTGCCGAAACCGGCTTCGGCACGCTCGGAGCGAGCACGACGGGCGCAACGGCCTTGAGTGCGGCGGCCTTCGCGGCGGCGGCGACTTCCCTTTCGCGATCGATATCCAGTTTCGACTTCACGAACACCCCCGTCGGGATGTGGACCTTCGGCGCGGTTCCTGGCGTCTCGGCCGCAATGATCGCGGCATCCGCCGGCCGATCGAGCGTCGGAGCGGGGGCCGGGGCGGCGGCAGCCGCTACGGCCGCTGCGGTGGCTTTCACCTTGTCAGCAAACTCCTCCAACAGCGCCGAGGCGTTGATGTTGTCGACCGTACTTGAGACCGATTTCACATCCTGCGGGATGATCTTTCGCTCCTTGAGGAGCGCCATCATCTCCTTGTTATCCAGACCGAGTTCCTCGGCTAGTTTGTGGATGCGAATGCTCATGCAGCGGTCAACGAATAAAGTGCGGTGAAAATTTACTTGGTGGCGCGGGCGATGATGTCCGCGGCTTCCTCGGCCGAAAATCCGGCGCCCACGAGATCGTCGGCCTCGACGCCCTCGAACAACTCCAGCGAGACAAAGCCCGCCTTGACCAAACGGAGCGCAACGTCTTCGCCAATGCCCAATGCGGCGACGAGTTTGCGCTTCGCATCGCCCTCCGGATCGGCGCCGACCGCACGGAATTCCTCGATATCGAGCCGCCAGCCAATCAGGCGGGAAGTGAGGCGCGCGTTCTGGCCCTTGCGCCCGATCGCGATGGCGAGATCGTCGGTCGCGACTTTCAGGAGAATGCGGTGCGTCTTGTCATCGAGCGTAATTTCGCGCGGCACGGCTGGCTTGAGTGCCTCGATGATCATTTCCCGCGGATCGGCGTAGTATTTGATGATGTCGATCTTCTCGCCGTTAAGTTCGCGGACGATTGTCTTCACGCGCGCACCGCGGGCCCCGACGCAGGCGCCTACGGGATCGACTTTCGAATCGTTGCTGGTGACCGCGATCTTTGTGCGGTAACCCGGCTCACGAGCAAACGCTTCGATCTTCACGGTGCCGTCGGCGACCTCGGTGACTTCGAGCTCGAAAAGGCGGCGAACAAACTTCGGACTGGAGCGACTCAGGATGATCTCGGGCCCGCGAGGTGTGCTCTGTATTTCCACCAGCAGGCAGCGGATGCGTTCACCCGGAGCGTATTCTTCGCCGGGGACCTGTTCCTTGCCGGGCATCACGGCCTCCGCCTTGCCGAGATCAACATAAAGATCGTTGCGCTCGCGGCGGCGGACGGTGCCGGTGACGATGTTACCCACCTGATCCTTGAAGTCGTCGTAAATGCGGTCTTTTTCGAACTGGCGGAGGCGCTGCATGACGGCCTGGCGGGCGGTCTGTGCGGCGATACGCCCGAGCGTGGACGGGTCGATTTCCTTTTCGATCAATTCACCCAGCACAGCGCCGGGCTTCACGGCCTGGGCTTTCTCAACGTGGATTTCGGTCTTCGGATTGCTGATCGAATCGACGACTTTCATCATCGCCCAGGCGTGGAGTTGCCCGTTTTTGGGATTAATGTCGATTTTGAGCTCCTGGCCGGAATTCACGCCCTTTTGCGCGGCCGTCTTCAGCGCGTTCGTGATCGTGGAGATCATGTCGGCGCGCGGGATGCCCTTCTCCTTCTCCATGTATTCGAGGACGGAAAGAATTTCGCTGCTCATGTGGTTTGTTAGATGGGAAAAAAAAAGCGGGCCGGACGGCCCACTTTTTTGAAAGTGGTTGTTTGAGAACCTGCGAACGTATCGTGCCGCGGGAAATCTTGTCAAGCCCCTCGCCTTTCCAGCGGTCGCGCAGAGCTGCTCCAGAGCCGACGGTCACGCCAAATCCCTACTGATGCGCTTCGAAAGCAAGCCACCAGCTGAGCAAACCTTGCGCAAGGCCATGCGTGAGAGGGGAAGAACGCGCGCCACACACGCCGAGTTCCCTCAACCCGCTCGCGAGTCGCGGCGGCAGGTCACCGGGAAACCAACGCCGCCACACTGCTTGTGCCGCGCTCTCGCGTTCGGTATGAGCGGCGAGGAGCGGCAGGAAACCATCGCCGACGAGGTTTTCGAGTCGCGTGCCGCCGATCGAGTTGCCGGTGAGCGCCGTGTATTTCTTGCGGAGCGCGGCGAATCTATGACAACGCCGCGCATCACGCGTCGAGGCCGTGGACGGAATCTCCGGCAGGATCTTCGCCACCGCCGCAAGTTGCGCTGGCCAGTCGAAGCACGACTGGGTCCACGGGGCGTATTGTCGCAGCCGCGTCCGTGGATGATTGGCGGGGCGCATCCCCTGTAACTGCCATGCCCCTGCTTCCATCTCGAACATCTCGCCCGGATCGACAGCGCCTCTCACCCACTCACGCAGCGGAAACGGCCCGCCAGTCGCAGCATCGGCGCGGAGTTGAATCGGTAGCCCAAAATCTCCAGCACCGCGTGATGACACGCGTTCTCCCAGCCGAGTCGCTGCAGGCGGAGCCGCGCGAAGTGAACTTTCTGCCGCCAGCGGTCCGCGGCATGGGCATGCAATAGCCCCACCAACTCCGCCGGCTCGAGTCTGAAGAGTTCCTCGGGCAAACGCTGCGCGGTGCGACCGGCCAGCGATTCGACCGCCTCCACCGCCGCGAATTCCTCGAGATCGTGGTGCAACAGCGGCAGCAACGCGAGCACCGGGATCGCAAGGCCATCCGCGCGCAACGTCTCGTGCTCACGCGGCGGTGGGAAGAGCGCGACGTGCAGTACGACGCCGTCGTAGGAGCGATCGCCCGCATGAGCGTGCGCCGCCCAGTCAGCTGCGTGGAGGTGCAATTCGACGTCGCCCGTGATCTCCGGTCCCGCCCCGATCGCCAGTCGCGCGCCGCGAAAATCCGGCCCACCGAGGATATTCCATTTACCCGGATGCCGCACGGCGATCCGGCAACCATCGACCAGCGTGGCGGCGGCGCGATCAAAATCGCCGCGCAGCCAGATTTTCTGGAGTAGTTTTTCGGGAAACGAAAATGGCCCGTAGAGTCCCTGCATTTCCTCGACGCTGCCGTCCGGCGGTGGGCACTGGGGTGTCGGGACCACGGAGCCAGCGTGGGACGGCGAAGAAAGCTCGACAAGCTTTGCGTTTCGGGGAGCGTTTTCTCTCCCGTCGCCGGAGAGGTGGCAGAGTGGTCTATTGCGGAAGTCTTGAAAACTTCTGTGGGCGCAAGCTCACCGGGGGTTCGAATCCCTCCCTCTCCGCCATTTCCTCGTTAGCGCCGCTCTGGCCATAGGTCGCCAGAGCCACCGTGTTACCTGCTAAAATCAGCGTTTCGGCGGCAGCGGCCGACATGTCGTTTGGGATAAGTTTCCTCATCCTTGGACTCAAATCGCAAGAATTTGGGGAAGCTATCGTGGCAGGTAAGACCTGCATGCAGCTTTCCCGCTTCATCAAAACAGAGGAACACAAATCGTGTCCGTGTAGGTAGTCGTAGAAAGCCGGAGGTCGTATTGCGCATCAACTCCATGACGACGCGCGGAGGCACACTGTGCCCTACCACGGCACATCGTCGGTGCATTGCACTTGTTAAAACTAGAATCTTGCTGCTTCCCTTTTTGCGCTCTCGTGATCCGCCCCTATCATTTTTCACGGTTTACTCTTGGGATTATGGTCGTCGTCGCGACCGCACGACTTATGGCGCTCGAATCCACTGCTGACCCCTCCCGGGGCTACGACTGGATAGTTAAGCTCCATTCGTCGACAGTCGCGCAAAACTTAAGTCGGACTTCGGTGGGGCCCAGCGCGCTGATTACCACCTATTATCAGTTCGAGGGTATGTGGATTTTTCGGCGATGGCTTGGAGTGCAGACCGAGATCGAGGGTGGACAGGTAATTGGCGAAAACCAAGACACCCAACTCGGAGTGAACTTGGGAAGCCAATGGAAAACGAACGAGATGCAGGAGGCTTCTCGCCACTATGTTCCGGTTCTCGCGCTGATCGGATCTACTCCCGCGAAACTCCTTAGCTGGAAGATTGGGAAGATTTCATCTGAGTCCTTCTTCGATGACAACCGAGGCGCGCGCGCCAAGCGGACCAAGTTTCTTTCGACGCCATTGAGTAAGACGGCGGCGGTTTCCTTCGGCCCGAAAGGTCTCGGCGGCTCGTTAACATGGAGCCCGAACCAGCACACGTCAGTGACCGTGCTAGGGAGTGATGCCAATGCGCGGGAGACGTTGACAGGATTCGCTACCTGGCGCGGTGAATGGTTCACTGCTGCCGAAGTCACCCTGCGACCCAGTTCAAATCCTGAGCACGCTGCGGTTCGCATCCTCGGCTGGTCTACGACACGACACGGCGTCCACGATGGTGGATGCAGCATCAGCGCCGACTACGAAATGGCCCCAAAGTTGGTTGGCTTTGCACGCTTGGGCACCGGCTCAAGTGCATTCGCCCGGACGAGCAATCTTCTGTCTGGTGGGATTGGTTGGGAGGCACCTTTCGGCCGCAAGGCTGATTTTTTTGGAGCAGGGGTCACCTGGGGCGAGCCAGTGAAACATAACGCCAGAATCGAGGTGCTGTCCGAAATTGTGTATCGCTGGCAATTGACCCAACATCTGGCGCTCTCACCGGACTTGCAGCTAGTTCACCATCCGGCGAACTCGAACGTCTCCTCGGCTGTCGTCACTGGTCTTCGTTGTGCAATCGCTTACTGACCGAATCACAGCGTGACCTAAGACGATTTTTTTCGTGCCTTGCACAATGTCTGTTCTCGGGAGCACCGCCGAATCCCCATGATGTTCCTAGTCGATCAGAACGGGAAAATCGTCTTGACCGAGGCGAGAGGCCCTCAACTCGAAACCGAAGTCAAACGGATGCTCAAGCTCTGAGCCGGGCCCATGGTAATGGATGGACAGGCTCACGCAACGGTGTGTTTCAAACGAGATCTGAGCAACGCGGAGTGTGGCTAAAATCGACGCAGCTGTCCCGACCAGGACTCTTTCCTTGGCTTGGGCGCCGCAGTCATCCTATGTTAGACGTCCACCCAAAGTCATTCCGGCATTCTACCTCGAAAGAACAAGAGCATCCATACGCACGAAATTCTTCCCTAGTCGCTGGCTGACCGCAGCATTGATGCTGTGTCTCGGCACGAAGGCGTGGTGAGCCACGCCTTGCTTCAACATCCTCGACTACGGCGCGCGCAATGACGGTTCCGCCCCGGCCACCGAAGCCTTCCGCGCCGCGATTTTGGCGGCCAAGACCGCCGGTGGTGGCACCGTCTTCGTTCCTGCCGGCCACTACGTGACCGGTCCGATTGAAATGATTAGCAACCTCGTGCTAGGTTTCGACGCCGGCGCCGTCGTGCGATTTCCTGCCATGCATCTGCCCTTCACGAAGGGCCGGGAACAGGGGATCGAATGCTTAACTCCCGTTCCCTTGATTGGCGGTCACGACTTGGAGAACGTGACCATCACGGGTCGCGGCCTACTTACAACGGACAACGCCGACTGGCTGAAAATCATGGACCGGTCCCGCGGCTCCGCCAACGATCCCGGCTCGGCCTTCGGCGCCGCAAGGGAAAACCTGTTGCACTCGCTCGAAACGAAGACGCCGGCCTCCGAAGCAGACTATCTCAAGGTCGCCCCCGAACTGCGCCCGTCGTTCGTGCGATTCATGGAATGCATGAACGTCCTCGTCGAGGGCGTCCACTTCGTGGGCTCGTCGATGTGGACGGTTCATCTACTCTACACCGACAACGCCGTCGTCCGCGATGTCATCATCGAAACCTATCCC
The DNA here is from genome assembly GCA_903840415.1 of uncultured Opitutia bacterium. Classification (GTDB taxonomy): domain Bacteria; phylum Verrucomicrobiota; class Verrucomicrobiia; order Opitutales; family Opitutaceae; genus CAITWF01. The sequence continues at coordinate 39,998 of CAIMFY010000022.1, forward strand.
GGCGTGCACACCGACGGGATCGGCATCGACTCGAGCCGCAACGTGCGCGTGTCGGGCTGCTACATCGACACCGGCGACGACGGCATGGTCATCAAATCTGGCAAGGACGCTGACGGGCTTCGCGTCAATCGCCCCACCGAAAACATCTCGATCACCAACTGCATCGTGCACCGCGCCCACGGTGCCGTCGCGATTGGCAGCGAGACCTCCGGCTCCATCCGCAATGTTGTCGCGAGCAACATCACCTGTGACGGCACGCAGATGGGCGTGCGAATCAAGAGCCGCCGTGGACGCGGCGGGGTCGTCGAGAACCTGCAGTTCGACAACTCGACGATGGAAAACGTCGGCCAGGCGATCAACGTCACCAACTATTACATGATGGAGGGCGAGGTGCCGTCGGCCGACGAGCCCGTCTCGAAGCGCACCCAGATTTTCCGCAACATCGCCATCAGCAACATGACGATCAACCACGCACGCGTGGTGATCGATGTGGAGGGTCTGCCGGAAATGCCGTTCTCCGGCTTGCGCATCTCGGATGTGATCGCGACCGGCCAGATTGGCATGAAGGCCTGCCACACCGTCGGCCTTGAGCTGCACAACGTGCAAATCAACGCCGAATCCGGCCCCGCGTTTCTCGTGCGGGATTCGCAGGACCTTGACCTTGATATGATCGCCACACGCCGGCCGCTCGCCGGTGTCCAAGTCGTGCGTCTCGACCACTGCCCCGGCGCCATTGTCCGTAACAGCCGCGCTTTCCCCGGCACCGGCACTTTTCTGCCAGTGGCCCCGGGCCAGCTGAAAGACACGGTGAACATCAATAACGTCCTGGGCTCGGCCCAGAAACCGATGGAAGAGTCGACCGCAGATATTTGGCACGCGGCTGAGCTGCCGACTGAAAAAGGAACCTGACCGACCCCGGCGAAAACGTCGCTCACGTTTTGTCGCGGAATTTTTCACGACGGACGAAGACGGTTTCGTCAAGAATTCCTAAATGCCTGGAATCATTAGCAAAATCCCCGGGATCATTCCGGGGAGATAATTTTGGCAGCTTTGCAAGTGAAGATCGAACCGTGCGAATCTGGCCGTCGGTCGGTTGCTCGCTACTGTCCCGCGTCGATCAAATTTTTCATTTCAACCGAAGAAGCCATTCGGCGCTTAGGCAGGGATGCGTGCCGGAATCCATGATACTCGGCGTAAATAGCTGCAAGAATTCTCAACCAACGCATCCGGATAGCGGTCCAAGAATTGACATCCTTTTAGAGAACTTCTACCCAAAAGACACCCCCTGATGTCTCACGACGCGCCTCCCATTCCCGAGGATTCGGTTACGAATTATATTCCCAAGGGAGCAACAGGCCAGGTCCAAAACGAGGGCGAGCGAAAATACCAGAGGATTTTCGAAAACACCAAGACGGGTATCGTCGATACGACGCAGTCCGGGACAATCGTTACAGCGAATCTGGCGGTCGCACGGATTTTTGGCTATGAGTCGGCCGATGAACTTCTGCGCACGGCCCCGAGCATTTTAAGCCGATACGCTAACGCTGAAGACCGCACCACTTTGCTTCGCCAGCTCGAGGACGCCGAAATCATCGTTGATTATGAAGTTCAAATGCTTCGGAAGGATGGCTCTGTAATGTGGGCCTGCCTCAATACCCATCTCGTTCGGGAGACATACAGCGAGCCACACTATCACAGCACCGTTGAGGATATCACGGCTCACAAAAATGCCGAGGCCGTGGTGGAGGAAGCCGCCGTCCATATCTTGCGCCAGCGACGGCTGACCATCACCACGGAGCTCGTCGTCATCGCCGGGCTAACGGCTGTCGTCTTTGGACTGTCGGGCTACTTCCATTGGTTTGAAGCCTTCACCACTTGGATTACGCAGCATCGAGGTCCCGCTCAGATTGATGAATTGGTTGTCACGTCAGTTTTTCTGGTGATGGCGCTTTTGGTTTTTTCCTTTCGGCGCTGGCGCGAATCCGAAATAGAAATCACGTCCCAGCGACCGGTGCAGGAGGCGTTGCGAGTGCTGCGCGCTGATCTGGAAATGCGCGTCAAACAACGAACCAACGAATTGCGCGCAACCAATGAAGCCCTGCGGCAAGGCGAGGAGCGCTATCGGATGTTATTCGATCGCAACCCGCTGCCGATGTGGCTCAGCGAGCCGGAGAGTTTGAAATTCATGGCCGTCAATGAGGCGGCAACGAAGCAATATGGTTACACGCGGGAGGAATTTCTCGCGATGAAAGTCACAGACATTCGCCCCCAAGAGGACGTTCCTCAGTTGCTGCGCTTTATCACCGGAGACGGTGCCGAACGCAACCGGACCGGCGAATGGCGGCATCTCCGAAAAGATGGCTCGATCATTCAGGTCGAGATTTATTCTCGACCACTGACTTTCAACCATCGACCAGCGCGCTTGGTGCTCGCCGTGGACGTGACGGAGAAAAAGTTGATGGCAGAGAAATTGATCCACGGGCAGCGGATTGAAAGCCTTGGGATGCTCGCCGGTGGCATCGCGCATGATCTGAATAACATCCTTTCGCCAATTACGATGATGGCGGGTATGCTGCAGGAGAAGTTAACGGATCCGGAAGACCGCGAGTTGTTGACCATGATGCATGCGGGCGCCCGCCGTGGGGCCGATATTATCAAGCAACTGCTGACGTTCAGCCGCGGCCAGAACGGCGAGCGCACGGATGTGCAGCCTAAGCACTTGATTAACGAATTAGTGCAGTTGATGCGCGTAACTTTCCCGCGGGAAATCGACCTGCGGAAGCAGGTGCCAACCTCGCTCTGGTTGGTCAGCGCAGATCCGACCCAGCTGCATCAAGTCCTCCTGAATCTGTGCGTGAACGCCCGCGATGCGATGCCAACTGGTGGCAGTCTGACGCTCGCGGCGACCAACGTCATTTTGTCGGAGGCAGACACCAAGGTGTCGCCGCGTGCTAAGCCCGGACCTTATGTCGTCATCGAAATCCGCGACACGGGCCACGGGATTCCGCCAGACATCAAACACCGAGTGTTCGACCCTTTTTTTACCACCAAACCGTTCGGAAAGGGCACCGGCTTGGGTTTGTCGACCGTGCTCGGAATCGTGCAAAGCCACGGCGGCTTTGTCGACGTTGATTCGGTTACAAACCAAGGCAGCACATTCAAAATCTACCTCCCGGCCATCACGGATGGCGTCGAAACGACTACGGTGACTCAAGTTCCAGCGACTAACGCGATCGCTCAAAAATTGACCATCTTGGTGGTAGACGATGAACGCGTCATCCGCGATACTACGCGGGTTTTGCTGGAGCGAAAAAACTACGAAGTAATTACCGCCGTGCACGGCCAGGATGCATTGGAACAATATCTCCAACATCGCGGAGACGTGAGTTTAGTGCTGACCGACCTCATGATGCCGGTGATGAACGGCGAGGCTCTAATCCGTGCGCTCCGGCACCAAGATCCCGCGCTTAAAATCATCGCCATGAGCGGACTCTCCGAAACGGACCAAACTGAAGGATTGGCCGCCATCGGCGTGCCAGTCGAGCTAAAGAAGCCTTTTGATGGACCCATGCTACTCGCCACGATCGATCGAGTGCTGACTCCAGTCGGAGAGTGATGGCACGATGGGATTGAGAAGCAGTCGGATTGGAAATTCCCATGCACTTGTCGGTGCCGCCTAAGATTAGTGGCCGATCCAAACTTCGCAAAAAAAATTTGCACTTACATTCAAGGCGCGACGACTGGTGCGAAAAGTCCTGTCCTACAGGTGTTCTGCCCTCACTACTCTCGCCACGGGTGGCCGGAGCGATAGGCGGTCAGGCAGGATTCGGCTTTTTTCAACAAGGCCTCGTTCCGGCTTGAACGAGCGGCGGCAACGGCCCGAGTGGCAATGTCCGCCGCTTCCCGGAAGCGTCCGCACTCGGCGAGCGCGGCTGCGTAGCCGCTCAGCGACAGATAATCGGAATGGTCGCGGACAATCAGCTCGGCAACCTGGAGCGCTTCGGACCCGTTGCGGGCTTGGTCGTCGGAACTCGTCGCGAGAATCCAGATCAGATTGTTTGCAGTCGTGAGATCGAACTGAACGGCTAGGGAGCGCCGGTAAAGCTCCGCCGCGGCGACGCGCGCGCCGGCTTGATACAGCCGAACCGCTTCGGCACCATACAACGGATACCGTTGGGCGGGACTCGCGCAGGCGATGGCTTTGGCTTCCGCCTTCACCGCCTCATTGCCGTCGTTGCGCGCGAGCAGCAAGTGAGCCTTGATCAACCAGAACTCCGCTGACTGCGGCGCAAGATCAAGTGCTTGATCGAGTTTCGCCTCACCTGGGCCCAGGCGCCCGGCGTTGATGTCAGCCGCCGCCGCCTCGTAGAGCGCCTCCGCCTCCGGTTCACTGAATCGGGTCGCAAACACCGACAAGCGAATCCCGTGGAGCGGCACGTCCGGCGGAGATTCATACGGGATCGGCGTCAGCCAGATCGGAGCCGGCTGGCCGACCAGCAACGCGTAGCCGAAGGTGGCGCGCAGGGCCTCCGCTCCGGCGCCGGGGTGCAGCAGGTCGAAATATTCCGCCAGGAAATTCGTGTCCGAGATCATGACGACGTGCGTCACGCCCCGCTGCCGGATCAGCCGGCGGGCTTCGGTTTCGTCCGATGCGGAGAACATTTCCGCCGCGGCTTTGGCGCCCGCCAGATTTTCCCAATAGAGCGTGCCGATCGACTTGAACCCGCCGTAATAACTGATCCCGGCAGACGCGTTCGGGCTGGCGAGTAAAACGACGGCTCCGGTCGGTTGAGCGGCACGGATCGCGGACGCGATGTCACGATACAACGGCTGCAGCGCGTCATCGGGAGCGATCGCGCCGGCGCGATTCGCGGCGACTTGCGCATAAATGCGACCGACGATCGCCGGGGCGCAGAGTAGAACGACGATGCCGGCAACGCAGTTCCACCGCGTCGCGGGCTTCCGTCCTGAGACCAAGGCCGCGTAGCCCACAAGGATTAGCACGATCATCGCAGCGCTGGCGCTTGGCCACCAGCGAGCCTGAGCGACGCTCAGACTCAGCAGGGCGGCGCAGAGTGCGGTCGCGAATGCGGCGATGATTCGATCGGCCGATCGACCACGCCACAGGAGGACAATCGAGGCCAAAAGGGTTGCGACGAACCACGGCACTTTCGCGATGATCGTGCCCCAGCCGAACAGTCGGATGGTTTCGGGCAGCGAGAGTCCCTCGGAGACGTAGGCCGAAAGCCGGGCGATAAACGGATCGAATACGACGAACACCCGCTCGCGCCAAACTCCAATGACCACCGGTGCCGCGGCGACCGCAAGGACCGCCGCAAACAGGGCGAGGCGTCCCCACCAAGCGACGGATCGGATCCCAGCGCGAGGTGAGACGCGGTCGCCGCTCAGCTTCGACGCGCCACGTGTTATTGCGCCCTGATGAGGAACGCCGGAGCGCCCCTCGCCGATTTGTGCGATGATTTCGGCACCTCCCCTCCACGCCAGCGCGTAAAGCGGATGATTTACTTCGAGGCGGAAGCCAAGATGGTGCGGAGCATATTCCAGCAGGTAAAACGCGAAGCTGAGCGCCGCGCCCACCTTCCCCCACAGCCGCCACAGCCCGGGTTCGAACCGGACGTTTTGCGCCGCGGTGTTCCGACCGCAGCCGAGAATCACGATCGCTGCGATTGCGCCCGTCAGCGCAATCGCGGGGATCAGCGTTGCGGCGCTGATCCACATTCCGACTGCGCCGCAGACTGCGGAGAAGATTGCGGCTGATCGCGCGCCCGGGACCGACGATGGCAGGAGCGTCAACGACGAGCTTGGGACAGCGCGGAATCCGAGACCCATGAAAACGGCACCGAGCACCAGTCCAAGCGTCGCTGCCGCGAGCAGACCGTGGTGATCGACATAGTTGGGGCTAAACCCGGCGTAAAAGTCGGGGTTGCCGACCATCAGGAGCGCGAGGAGCACACCCGCTCCGAAGCCCGCGCGGCGGCTCACGCAGGCCGAGAACAGAACCACGACCCCGAGCAGCAGCGGCAAATTGAACCAGGCCAGCGACCGTTCCATCGCCTGCGGTTGTGGTTCACCGGTGACAGCGTGGCGCAACCACCCGGCGCCAGCGATCGTCCACGCGAAACCACTGTTCCAATGCACTTCACGACCGTAGGGCGCGTTGTCGGTATCCGTGCGGCGGAGCTGGGGACCTACACCATCCGCCAGCGCCAGCGCGTGTCGAACCCATGCTTCCGCGTCGGCAAAGCCGGTCGGACAGATCCGTTGCATTGGGGTGGACGCGACCGGCGCGCCGCGCAGTCCGAGCCGACTGATACGATCCACATAGTCGCGGACCACAGTGGCGTGCAGATACAGCACGCCGGCGAGGAGCACCCATACGAAGGGAAGACCAATCCACCGGGTGCGCTTAGTTTCTGCAGTCACTTCCATCCGGCTCGTAGCTGGCTGGAAAAACGCGCGCTTGCCGAGTCCATTCAGCGAACAACGAACGCTTCTGCGAGCGGGATACAGCGGCTTGCCCCCGGCCGCGAGAGTATCGGAGCTACGCTTACCGTCGCTCGCATCCGCGCCGCCAAGTAGTCGGCCAGAACTGCGGGCTTTGTGTTATCCTCCCGTGACTGCAATGCATGGAGTTCTCTTCACTCTGGGCTCTTAACCTGCCGCCCTCTTCCGTTGGCATCTTGCTCCCTCGCCTTGCGTATGCTGGCGGACGCCACCAAGGAATCGGCCGTCACACCGCGCGATGACCGGGTCAAATCGGAGGCGTTGTTGGGGCCGCGATGCGCGATCTCTGCGTGATGTTAGACTTGCCACAGGATTAGGCGCGCGGTCTCGTCCCATCGAATCAACGATGAAAGTCATTGCCGCAGCAGGATACGGTCCTCTTGAGCGAATGGCGCAGGTCGAAGCGCCACTGCCAGAACCTGCGGGCGGCGAGGTTCGCGTGCGCGTGGTGGCCTCTGCACTGAACCCGGCGGACTACAAGGTCATCCTGGGAACAATGAAGTTCCTACATGGGCGCAGGCGGCCTCTCGTCGTCGGCTACGACTTCTCCGGAACCGTCGACGCCATCGGTCCCGCGGTGACCGGCGTTGCGCCGGGCGACGACGTGTTTGGCTTTCTGCCCTACGGCCCGTTCAACCAACAGGGAGCGTTTGCCGAGGCGCTGATCGCGAAATGCGATGCAATCGCGAAGAAGCCGGCGAGCGTCCCGCACGAGCGCGCCGCCGCCGCCGTCACCACGGGATTGACCGCTTTGCAGGCGATCCGCGACGTCGGGCAACTTCCCGCTACAGGGCGGCCGCAGGTGCTCGTCACCGGCGTTTCTGGCGGAGTGGGCTCGATGGCGATCGCCGTCGCGCAGCGACTGGGCGCGACCGTAACGGCCGTTGGTTCCGGACGAGGGCTGGAGATTGCCCGGAGGCTCGGCGCCGCGGCTGTCATTGACCGCACGAAGCAGTCCGTTCCAGGCCACTTGAGCGCACAGTTCGACGTGGTCTTCGACGCGGCAGCCGCTTACCGTTGGCGCGAATGGCGCGGCGCGCTGAAGCCCAACGGAACCTACGTGACTACACTACCCTCGCTTGCTTTCGTCGTCGACAAGTTTCGCAGCCTTTTGGCCGGGTCGCGCGTCGGTTTCGTCAACGTCAAGTCGCGTGCGACCGACCTGCGTCTGCTCGCCTCGTGGCTCGAGGATGGACTCGACGTGTCTGTGCTTTCCACGATTCCGGTTCGGGAAGTGCCCGCGGGACTGCGCCGGTTAAAGGAGGGCGGCGGCCGGATAGCCGTGCGGGTTGCGGACGGATTCTAACCGGCGATCCCGGCTTGAACGCGCCCTCTTCAAGCTCTGCAAGTGCTAGGCGCACCGTGTCGCCGGTGGCCTTCACGATTGGCACCCGATCGCCAGACACTGATTTTCGCCCGATTCCAAAAGCATGCCCACAGAAACAACGCAGATTGTAGCGTGTTGGTTTTCGGGTCTTGCCAGCTGAACCACATGGTCCGACGGCTAGTGCTCGCATAATTTTGCCAACAGTGATCTAATTTTTTCTCATCAATAAAATAATGAACACTCCAGTCATTGCTCAAAAATCCCCGTATGCAGTCAACGTTGAAGCCGGCAAGACCTATGCGTGGTGCGCCTGCGGCCTTAGCAAGAACCAGCCATTTTGCGACGGCTCGCACAAAGGCACCGGACTTGCTCCCAAAATGTTCAAAGCGGACAAGGCTGAAACAGTCTATTTTTGCGGCTGCAAGCATTCGAAGACAGGTGCGACCTGCGACGGCTCGCACAAGAGTCTGTAAAGCAAAGTGGAATCTCTTCGGCCGGGCGACACCGCTTCCCGTTAACCGTGCCTGCGGAGTGGAGCGCGGGTTTTGTACTGCTCCGAAAACGAACAGTCTGGAAACGCGCTTCTAAAGCAGACAGCCCGCGAGCGCGGCCAAGACCAAAATCAGAACGACAGGGACCCGCTGGCTAAGAGCTAACACCAATGCTCCGACTGCGATCAGAGAACCACTCCAATCACGGATTAGGGAGACCGCGAGACCGCCGGCGATCGCAAGCGTCAGACCGACTACACCTAAGCCGAGACCCCGACTTAGATCCTGCACCGCCTGTAGCTTTTCTACACGAAGGTGGATCGCCGAAACGGCCAAGGCGAGCAGAGGCGGCAGGCTCAGGGCGATGAGCGCTAAGCCTGCGCCCCACCAACCAAAGGTGAGATAGCCCAAGCTAATGCTCCAGAGGCCAGTGGGACCGGGACTGACCTGACCGACCGCAATCGCCGTGACGAAGTCTGTGTCCTTGGCCCAGCCGACCGCAGTGAGATCCTTCTGAAGAAAGGGCAAGTTACCGAGACCTCCCGTGGAAAACAGCGAGGCCTTCAGGAACAGCCAGAAATAATTAAACGGATTCATGAGCGATCAGTTTTTAACGCGCGGGGGGGCTCAATCGGGATCAGCAGTGACAGCACCGCAGTAGCGATCCCCGCGAGCAGAAGAATAAACAGCGGCGAAAGGCTGGTCACGGACATGAGCAGAGCGGCCCCACTGGCTACACCAACATTCGCGCTCAATCGGAGCCGGCCCTCATTGCGAGCTTGGGTCAAGAGCGGTAGGCCCATTCTGACTCCGTTCGCCAAACTCAGGCCGATGGTGGCCGGCAAGATTCCTCGCATCGCGGCTTGGACCAGCGGAAATCCGCGGATGACGGAGAAACCGGCCGTCATCAGGACCGTCACCGTGGCACTCGGAATGAGGAGACCGGCCATTGTCGTCACCACCCCAGGCCAACCTCGCAATTTGTAACCGATCAATGCCGTGAGTTTGACGAGATTAATGCCAGGCGAAATCTGCGCGAGCGCCCAAGTTTGCAAAAATTCCGATTCCGTCATCCACCCCCTTTCAATCGAGGCCTTGTGGATGAGATAAAAAGTCGAAGATCCTCCGCCAAAAGATTGGGCGCCCAAGGTAATCCACACCAGAAGCAGTTCCCCGATTCTTGGCTGTTGCGGCTTCATTGTGGACGTCATGATAACTAATCTATAACACACTCAACGTGTGTCCGAATTATCGGGGAAGCTCAGCAAACTGCTGTCCTTCATGGTTCAGCATTCGGACTTTAGCATGACGCTGTCAGTGCGCAGTGCCTTCAAGATGGTGGACCAGAGGAGGATCAAACTCCTGACCTCGTCGTTGCGAACGACGCGCTCTATCAACTGAGCTACTGGCCCGTAAGGAACGTGACGTATTGGGAAATCGGCGCCCGCAAGTAAACACCTAATTTCGTCCCCTCACCTGGGCGCGACATCTACCCCGGGATGAGCGGCATTTTGCTGCATTCCGCCACCCTTACTCCGCTTCACCGACGCGCCGAGCAAAGATCATCTTGCCACCTGCCGTCGGCAGCACGCTCACAATCTCCGCCTGCACCCGATGACCGACGTAATTGCGGGAATCGCCCACGACCACCATGGATCCGTCCTCTACAAAACCGATCGCCTGGCCCTCTTCCTTGCCCTGCTTCACGAGATCGATCTCGAGCCGTTCGCCGATCATCAGTTCGGACCGGAGCGACCGCGCGAGGGTGTTGAGGTTGAGCCAGTGCACACCCTGAAACTCGGCCATCTTCGCGAGATTGTAGTCCGTCGTCAGCAGCTTCGCCCCCATCGACTGCGCCAGGAACACCAGCTTGGCATCCACGTCCTCCCGACGGGCGACTTCGCTCTCAGTGATGCGAATGTCGAGATTCTTGATCTTGCGCAGCTCGTTGAGCACCTCGAGCCCCCGCCGGCCGCGCGCCTGTTTGTGCGGATCGCCAGAGTCGGCGATGGCGCTAAGTTCGTTGAGCACGAAGCGCGGAATCACGAGGGCCGCGATGAGAAAACCCGATTCGCAAACGCGCGCGATGCGTCCGTCGATGAGCACGCTCGTGTCGACGACCACCAGCGGCACATCCACCTCGTGCGACACGAAGCGCATGTAGGGAATCACGAGGTTGAACTCATCCTTGCCGCGCAACGCGATTACAGTCGCGAGATACGGGCAGACCACGAACAGGCCGAGCCGCACGAGATAGACGGTCGCCGGATCCAGCGTGCCAAACTCCAGGAGCGGCGACGTGCCGACCATGTGAGCAATCAACAAGCCGACGCCGATGCCAAACGTGAGGGCGGATAATCCGCGAATAGAAAATCCCCGCAGGAGAATGTCCACGAGCACGATGAGCATGCCGATGCCCAAACCCACACCGATCGCGAGCCAGCGATTGTGATCGCCCGCCAGAATCGTCGCCGACACAAGCCAGCCGGCTGCTGCGCACAGGGCGATAAAGACGATGCGGATAGGCAGGAGGGTTTTGTTCATGCGGCGGAATTCACCCGGCCTCTCAGCGCGAGCGCAACAAGAAGATAACCAGCGGCGCGAACACCATGACAATCATGATCGCATAGAGAAGCCATTGGGCGCGTTCGCCTTTTGCTTTTTCGGCCTCGGTCGGTTTCATTTCGTTCAGCGCACCAAACCCGCCACTGCATGACAACGCAATATTGGTTAGTGAAATCCGAACCCAGCACCTACGCATGGACCGATCTCGTCCGAGATGGACACACCGACTGGACGGGTGTGCGCAACTACGCGGCGCGGCTTCATCTCAAGGCCATGCGCCCCGGCGATCGCGTGTTTTTCTATGAAAGCATGGGGCCAAAGTCCGTCGTCGGTATCGCCCAAGTCACGCGCGCCGCGTTTCCCGATCCGACGGTGGACGAGGTGGACGGCTGGATGGCGGTCGAACTGAAGGCCGTCAAACCGTTGCCGAAACCCGTCACGCTCATGCAAATCAAAGCGGATCGCTCGCTCGCGGACATCGCGCTGCTGCGCCAAAGCCGCTTGTCGGTGCAACCGCTCTCGTTTGCTGCCTTTTCCCGCATCGCCAAACTCGGCGGCGCGTAGTTTCCTAAGTTTAACGCTCTGCCGGTTCGACGACGATGCGAAACCCGATGTGTCGCGCTCGCTCGTGTTTGTCCATCGGCGTCATGGGCAGGCCGCCGGCGAGCTCCGCGGTTGAGTCGAGGTAAGTGCCGCCGGCGACTGGCACCAGATCGCTCGCAGAGTTCGCCGGCTGCAACCACTCGGCGAGGTTGCCGGCCAGATCGTGAAAACCGGCCGCGTTCGCCGGGGCTTTTCCCGTTTCATGGCTGTGCCCGCCGCTCGTGTCGGCCGACCATGATTCACTTTTTGCCGAAAACGCGGCGCGCATCTCGGCTTCGGTCGGCAGCCGCACGCGTGCGCCGAGCAGCCACGAGAGCCGCTGACAAAACTCCTGCGCCTCAAGCCAGTTCACTGAATCGACTGGCAACGCGCGGCCGGGGTTGCGGCTCGGGTTCGTGTTCATCACGCGCCCAAAAATATCCTGCGCTATTTCAGAGCGCAGCATCTGCACCCGGCTCCCGCCCGGCACTGGCACGAGTTGGTCGTAGATTTCACGCTGCAACGCCTCGAGATCACCCTGCCGCAGCGCCAGGAACCCCAATTTGAGTTGCAACGCTCGATCCAGCGCGCGACTCCGCGGATAATCGCTCGCGGCTTTATCGATCAGGGCCGCGGCTTCGGTAATCTTGTCTCGTGCGGCCACAGTCTGGCGGCGCGCGAGCGCCACCGCGATCTCGCGATCCAAGTGCGCCGCACGCTCGGTTAGAGCGGCTGCGAGCACGGTGTCGCGTTTTGCGTTGAGGGCGTCAGCGCGGCTCGCCGAGAAGAAACGGCTCCGTGGAAAATTTGCGTTTAACTGTCGCTGCGATTCCACCGCCGCCGCGTAGCTCGCGGCGGCCTCCTGCGAGCGTCCCGCCGCCGCTGCGGCATCGCCGTTATGTTCACGCGCAGTCGTCGCAGCCGCCACGCCCGCCGCCTGCAACGAGGCAATCTCTGCATCGATCGAATCGAGGTCGGCGAAGACGGCATAGCGCGTCGTCGGATGACTCTGATTGATCGCCGCCTGTGCGGTGCGCGCCTCGGTGTAGGCCTTCAGAGCATCATCCCAATGCTCCTGCGCCGCGGCGGCATGGGCGAGCGCGAGCGCCTCCTCCACAGTGGCGTGCAAGGGTTCCGTCGCCGCCTGTTCGATCGTTTGCGCGAGCCGCACCTCGCGGGGAAAATTCTGCGCGTCCGCCGCCGTTGCGCTGGCGTTGGCCTCGCGCTGCAGTCGCAGCGCCTCGCGCCATTTGCCTGCGGCCTCGGCGCCTTGGCCGGCCTGCTGCGCCGCTTGCGCTTCCTTTTCGAGCACTTCGCTCTGCGCCGCGGCGGCCCGCGCTTTCGAACTCGATCGCAGCGCCTCGAGCCGCGCCAGTCGGGTGGTCTGCTCCGGGTCCACCCCTGGATCGATCAGGAGTCGTTCGCGCTGTTTCGCAATCGCCCGATCGAGCAACACCGTCGCCTCGGCGACCGCACCGGACTCAAGCGCGCGTTGCCGTGTCTTTTCCAAAGTGTCCACGTCCGCCGACAACCGCGCCTGCGCCGCCATGCGGGCGTCGGTATCTTGATTCGGAGCCGCGCTGGATTTCGTCGGCTCGGACGACCGCCACTGGTGCCACACCACCCATCCCGTTAGCACTACCACCATGAGCGCGGCGATCGCCGGCAACGCGTAGGGCTTCGCGTCCTCGATCCGCTCTTTCCAACTGGGGACATACGGCGTCACGTCTTCAAAAAGGAGGCCCGGCCGAAAAACGCAACGCGATCCCCGCTCATCAGGCTTGCCGAAGGGCTCGACACGACGCGGGGATTTTGCGTTTTTGGCCCGTCATGCCGGCTCTCGCCCAACTCACCATTCTCGCCCCCGGCCTGCTCGGTGGCTCGGTGGCGCGTGCGGCCCGGGCGCGCGGCGTGGCGACGCGCATCGTGCTCTGGGCGCGTCGCCCGGAAACGCGGCTCGCGTTGCGCGCGCAACCCTGGTGCGACGCAGTCGCCGACTCGCCCGAGGCCGCCGTGAAAAACGCCACCCTCGTCGTCATCGCCGCGCCCGTCGATCAAATCGTGGCGCTCGCGAAACAGATCGCGCCACATCTCGCGGCCGGTGCCATCGTGACTGATGTCGGCAGCGTGAAGGCCGAAATTTCCCGCCTCGGCCACCTCGCGCTCGGCGCGCACGCACACTTCGTCGGCTCGCATCCGATGGCCGGCTCCGAAAAAACCGGCTGGGAACACAGCTCGGAAAAACTCTTCGATCACCGCCCCTGTTTCGTCACACCGCTCGATGGCACCGACGCCACCGGCACCGCCACGGTCGTCCGCTTCTGGCACGATCTCGGTGCCGAAGTCGTGACGGTCGCCCCCGACGCCCACGACGAAATCGTCGCACACATCAGTCATCTCCCGCAGGTGCTCGCCTCGACGCTCTGCTCGTTCCTCGCGCAAAAAAATCCCGCGTGGCGCCACCACGCCGGCGGCGGCCTCCGCGACACCACCCGCATCGCCGCGAGTGATCCGAAGATCTGGCGCGCGATCCTTGAGCAAAACCGCGACGAAGTGTTGCGCGCTTTGGGCCAGTTCGAGGATGAGCTGCACGGTTTCCGCACCGCGCTCGCCAATCGCGATTACGTCGAAGTCGCCGCTCGTCTCGGACGCGGCCAAGCCTACCGCGATCAATTCCGCCCGCCGCCCCCGTGACGCCTGCGCTGCCCGACAAGCTGCCGATCCAGCCCTTCACCCGCCCCGTCCGCGGCGAAGTCACGCTGCCCGGCTCGAAGAGCATTACGAACCGCGCGCTGCTACTCGCCGCCCTCTGCGATCAGCCCGTCACGCTCAACGGCGCGCTCTTTAGTGAAGACACGCAACTCATGGCCGAGGCACTGCGGAAACTCGGCTTCACCGTCACCGCAAACGAGCGCGCCCTCACGCTCCGCGTCGCCGATCAGGCGAACGGATTTCCGATTTCGACGAGTGCGAAGCCGGTGGAGCTTTTCGTGGGCCTCGCCGGAACCACCGCGCGTTTTCTTACCGCGCTTTGCTCTGCCGCGCCTGGCGGCACCTACCGGCTCGATGGCGTGCCGCAGATGCGCAAACGTCCGATGAAAGGTCTCATCGACGCACTGCGCACCCTCGGCGCTGATCTTCGCTGCACGGGTGAGGAAGGATTTTTTCCGCTGGAAATTCATGCGTGCGGTCTGCGCGGCGGCCCAGTGACAATCGATGCCAGCGAGAGCAGCCAGCTCCTCTCGGCTTTGCTGATGGTCGGGCCACTCGCTAGCGCGCCGATCGAGGTTTCATTGACCGGTGGTGTTCGGCGAACCTTCGTCGAAATGAGTTTTCGACTCATGCAGGAATTCGGCGCCAGCGTTTCAATTCCGGCGGAGAAATCCCGCTTCCTCGTGAGCAACGCCCGCTATGTTTCGCCCCAGCGCTTCGCGATCGAGCCGGACGCCACCGCGGCGAGTTATTTTCTGGCGTTGCCGGTGGTCGCCGGCGGCCAGCTGGCGCTGCCGGGACTCCGCGCGAACGGCGACGGTTTGCAGGGCGACTCCGCCTTCGCCGCCGTGCTCGCGCGTCGCCAGAAATTGGGCACCGCGGCACCGGAGGAGAATTTTCACGAAATCTCCGATACCTTTCTCACTCTCGCCGCGCTCGCGCCGCTGCTCGACGGGCCAACGCGCATCACCGGTATCGCCCACACCCGCAAACAGGAAACCGATCGCGTCGGCGGCGCCGCCCGTGAATTAATCAAACTCGGTCAGGAGGTCGTCGAGGAGCACGATGCGCTCACAATCACGCCGCGTCCGCTGCGATCCGGCGTCGAAATCGACACTTACGGCGACCACCGCTTCGCGATGAGTTTCGGCATTCTTGGCTGCCACGATTTGCATGGCGACGGCCGGCCATGGCTCACGATCAAGAATCCGGCGTGCTGCGCGAAAACATTTCCCAATTTTTTTGAGTTGCTCGCAACCGTGCGCGAAAACTCCTTGAAGCCGTGACCGTTTCCGCCCCTCCCATCATCATCATCGCCATCGACGGCGGCGCGGCTTCCGGCAAGTCGACCAGCTCCAAGGTTCTCGCCGAACGATTCCACCTCCTACACGTCGACACGGGTTCGTTTTACCGTGGCGTCACGGCGGAATTTTTGCGGCTCGGCGTGAGCGCGACCGATGCGCCCGTGGTCGTCGCGGCGGCGGCGGCACTGCGCTTCGGCACCAAGCTACACGGCCGCTCGGCCCAGATGGAAATCGGCGGCCGCGTCGTGCCCGACGCCGAGATCCGCAGCCGCATCGTCAATGAAAATGTCTCCCACTTCGCCGCCATTCCCGAGGTGCGAGCGGCACTGCTCGCCTACCAGCGCGGTCAGGTCGACGTGGCGCGCGCGCACCATTTTCGCGGTGTCGTCATGGAAGGCCGCGACATCGGATCGGTGATTTTCCCGGACGCCGACTTCCGCTTTTTCCTCCACGCCGATCCGACCGAGCGGGCCCGGCGGCGCGCCAATGAGGGCGGCCACGATTCGATCGCCGAACGCGACCGCATCGACTCTACGCGCAAGACCGCTCCGCTCTCCTGCCCCGTCGGCGCGGTGTCGATCGACACCACGCACCTCACCGCTGCGCAAGTCGTCGAAACTCTCGCTGCGCCGGTCAGCGCACGACTCGCCGCCCGATGACCTGCGCCTTTCCCCAAGTCGAGATGGAGCCGATCTACGGGCTCTCGCATTACCTCGCGAACACCGTCTACGAAACGCTTTTTCGCGGCGATGTGGTCGGCCTCGAAAACCTGCCGCAGTCGGGCGGATTTCTCCTCGCCGCCAACCATGCGAGCCATCTTGATCCGTTTATCCTGGGTTCGCAGTTGCCGCGGCAGGTGACGTTTTTCGCGCGCAAAACCCTCTGGACGCCCGGCATCCCCTCGTGGTGGCTGAACACCGTTGGTGTCATCCCCGTCGATCGCGACGGCGGTTCGGATGTCACCGCAATCAAGCGCGTGCTCCATGCGCTAAAGCTCCAAAAAACCATCATCATGTTTCCCGAAGGCACCCGGTCGCGCACCGGTTTGCTGCAGACGCCGAAGCCGGGCGTCGGCCTTTTCGCCTGCCGCGCACAAGTGCCAGTCGTGCCGGCACGAATTTTCGGATCCTTCGAGGCGCTCGGCAAAGGCGGCATGGTGCCGCGATTCGGCACGCGCGTGACGGTCGTTTACGGTTCGCCGCTCGCGCCAGCCGACTACGACGCACCCGACGCCGGCAAGGAACGCTACCAACTCGCCAGCGCCCGCATCATGGCGCGCATCGCTGCACTGCGACCGCCCGCGACGCCGGTCATCTGACCGAGGCGGGGCTCACTCGATGCCGCTCGCCAGTCGTGCGCGTTTGAGCACGACGCTCGCCACGGCCCGGGCGCGGATCGCGCCGTCGCGAAGCACCGCCTCGACGTGATCGAGATTCGACAAAAGCTCGGTGCGTCGTGTGCGCGCGCTGGCGAAATAGTTCCAATAGTGCTCAAACAGCGCCTTTTTCAAATCGCCGTAGCCGAGGCCGCCGGCGCGGAGCCGAGTCTCGAAATCAGTCGCGACTTCCTTCGGCGCCACGAGCCGCAGCAGCTGGATCGCGAGGTTTTGGTCGGCGTCGGGCTTCGGCTCGCCGGGCGAACGCGAGTCCATGACGATGCCCATGATTTTTTTGCGGAGGACTTTTTCGTCGCCGAAAATCTCGATGGTGTTGCCGTAGCTCTTCGACATTTTCTGACCGTCGAGCCCCGGCACGATCGCGACTTCCTCGCCGATGATGGGCTCGGGCACGACGAGCGTCGGGCCGTAGGATTCGTTAAACTTGATCGCGATGTCGCGCGTCATCTCAAGGTGCTGCTTCTGGTCCTTGCCGACCGGCACGCGGTCGGTGTCGTAGAGCAGGATGTCCGCGGCCATCAACACCGGATAGGCAAAGAGGCCGAAGTTCGGCGAAATATTTTTCGCGGTCTTGTCCTTGTAACTGTGCGCACGTTCGAGGAGGCCCATCGGGGTGAGCGAACCGAGGAGCCAAGTCAGTTCGGTCACCTCGGGCACGTCGCTCTGGCGCCAGAACACGCTGATCGTCGGATCGAGGCCGCAGGCGAGCCAGTCGAGCGCAATGCCGAGGGTGTGGCGGCGGCGTTCGGCGGCATCGGTGACGACAGTCATCGAGTGATAGTTGGCGATGAAGTAATAACAGTCGCCCACCGTTTGCGCCTCGATGGCGGGGCGCATCGCGCCGAAATAGTTGCCGATGTGAAGCGTGCCCGAAGGCGTGATGCCGGTGAGTGTTCTCAAGATTTTAGATTTTGGATCTCCGCTTTTCGATTGGGCAAGCGCGATCAATCCCGCCGCGGGATCAATTTAATAGTCGGGCGAGCATGTGCTATGGTCGCCGGCGGCAGGTAGCCGGAAAACGCGAGTCCCGGCGAGACGAGCGCGCGCGGGCCGAGGAGCGTGCCGGGATTGAGCACGGCGTTGCAGCCGACCTCGGCCTCGTCGCCAAGGATGGCCCCGAGTTTTTTCAGGCCGGTCGCGAAAGTTTCGCGAGCGGTGCGGACGACAATCGGTTGTTGATCGAGGCGAAGGTTGGAGCAGATCGCGCCGGCGCCGAGGTGCGCGCCGTTGCCGAGAATGGAGTCGCCAACGTAGCTGAAATGCGGCACCTGCACGCGATCGAGGAGCAGGCAATTTTTGAACTCACACGCGTTGCCCAGCACGCAGCTCTCGCCGACGATGACGTGGCCACGAATAAACGCCCCCGGCCGAATATCCGTGCCTGCCCCGATCCAGGCCGGCCCGATGATCGTCGCATAGGCCGGCAGCTTGACGGTGGGGTGCAGCCAGACCGCGCCTTCAACGTGGACGCCGGCCGGAAGCTTCACGATTAATCCCGACGCGGGCAGACCAGCCAACGCAGTCCCGATGCGCTTTACCCATTCCCATGGTGGCAAATCAGCGGGAAAATGCGCGGCAAACGGCGCGAGCGACGCCGGCAAAGAAAAGAAGTCCGAAGCTTTCACGTCAGCGAACGTGAACAAAAAAGCCGTCGAGGAACAGCGGCTTTTTAACGCAGACTCACCGCGCCATGGAGAGGCTCATCCTCATGGCGCTTTACGCGCGTCGTTTTGTGGCGCGTAAACCCGCCCGCCCCAGCGCGTGCTGAGAAAGCTGGCGAAGGGCACGGACTCCTGCGCGACAAAACCCGGACCGATCTGCCGGCCCGAATAAAGTTCCAGCATCGCGACGGCACCGGCGGCCGTCGAAAGTTGAATCGCCGACAGCCGCTGGCCCCGCACCTCCGTCGAATAAATTTTGTTGATGTAACTCGACTGGACCAGCCGGCCCGCATCGTGACCGATGACATTGACGTAGACGATCACCACGTCGTCGAAAGTCAGCGGCACTTCCTGGTCGAAGATTTGTGTGAGCAATTCCCGGCGATGGCTGAGCTGCAAGTCCTCGAGGAGGAATTTCATCAAGTCACGGTGGCCGGGGTAGCGGAGCGTCTTGTAGCTCAGGCCGCGCACCTTGCCAGCGAACGTCTCGCACATCGTCGCAACTCCACCCGAGGTGTTGAACGCCTCGTATTCGATCCCGTCGATGGTCAACCGCTCACAGCCATCGAGTGGAAATGTCGCCATGGGTTTGCCGTCGTAGAGCGCCTCGCCGGGCTGGCAATATTCGTTGATCAACCCGGCCGTGCTCCAACTCAGATAATATTTCATCTGGTTCCCTGCCGACAGCGGCAGGGCCCCGACCCGCATCTCGACCGTCCGCACGTCGTGCAATTGTCGCGCCAGCGCCCCGCCGATGATGTTGATCGCCCCCGGCGCCAACCCGCATTGCGGGACAAACGTTGCGCGGGACTTCGTCGCCAACTCGCGCACTTGCCGCGTCGTCACCACGTCTTCCGTCAGATCGAAATACGCGACGTCTTTCGCGGCGCACGCGGCGGCGATCGCCTGATTCAGGTAGTAAGGTGAGGCACTGAGAATCGCGTCGCACTCGGCGACAAAGCTCCGCAGCGCAGCCGCGTCCTTCACGTCCAGCGCGCGGAAGGTCGCCTTGGGCAGCGATCCGAGAAGGACCGGCTCGCGCAGATCGCCGAGCAGGACGTGGCTGCAGAACGCGCACTCCTCCAGCAGCAAAGCGATCGTGGCGCCGACTTTGCCAGCACCGATGATACCGATTTTAAGACTGGAGGTGGGGTTATTCATGTGAAGAGCGCGAAGTCCGTGGGTCCGTCGCGGCGATGATCGCGCTGACAGATTTTTGATTGAATCCCTTGTAGCCGCCCTTGCGCTGGAGATTTTCCAAGTGGCTGCCGATCGCTCCGTCACGGCGAAACACCGCCGCCTCTTCGGCCGTGATCGAACCTTGGCGCTGCAATTGTTCCACCCGCGCCGAATTCACCGGCCAGCGTTCGCCTTCCGTGAAGGCCTGCCGCAGGAACGCAAAATCCGAAAACGGCCGCATCGTTTTCACTCCGTGCTGTTCGAGTTGGTCGCGCAGGGCGGTAAACTCAAACCGCGCTTCCAAATGATGCATCCCGGCCTGGAGCAGGCTGTCGCCGTGCAAAGCGCACCACAGCCCGACGGTTCCCAGCGTCGGCGCAGCGGGCAAGGGCTCGCGGGAAAAATCGAGACCCGTTTCTTCGGGCATCAAATCCACATCGGCAAATACCGTGATGCCGGTGTTGGCGTGCTCGGAGATCTGAGCTCCCCAGCCGGCTTCAGCTCCAGCGTAATACCGCTCGCGTTTCTCAAAACCGAAATTGACCAGGAACCGGATCAATTCCGCAAAGCACGGCCGCGAACAACGGAAGGTGTGGTGATCGTGATTCCCCCAGCCCAGCCCCAGCGCATCCTGCCGGCGCTTCTGGATTCGCGCCGCCGCGTTTCGCTGCTCCCAGACAGCGCGTTCGGCGGCAAAGAACAGCTCGCACGCGACATCGCCGCCGACCAATTGGATCGCCTTCGCCTGCACCTCGAACGCATGGGCGATTCCGTCGGCATTTTCCAAAAAATCGCGCTGCCGCTCCCGCCAGAGTTTCTGCACGTTGAGCACAGCGGCGGCAAAATGCGGCGAGCCCTCGTCCAAGTGAAAACTCCGCTCCGCGAGCCGTTCGACTGCCATTAGCTCGTGCCCGCCTTCAGTGTGAATTTCGGCCTGCCGATATCGCGCGCCACACTGTCTGGTGATCGTCGCGTCCGGCCGATTCTTAGCCACGAAGTCCGTGATCGACTCCGGCCGCACCGCGAGCCGCACCGGAGCCCCGTCCCGCAATCCGTCTTGGACCACGACGATCCGTGGTAGCATCGCCCGCGGATGCGATAGAATCGTCCAGCCCTCAGGTGCCACGACATTTTCCCGCTCAAAACCCAGCTGTGCGAATTCGATCGCCGCCCGCGGATCGACGGTGAAGTGATCGACCCAGTCGAAGAAATCCGTGCCCGTGTCCTCAGCCATGCGAGTGGCCAGCTCGCGCGCGACGGTGTTCCGGCCGAGAAACGCCTTGATGTAGCGCCGCACCCCACGCTCCGCACCATACTCAATCGGCCAGTCGAAGTCTTCCAAACGTTTTCCGTGTGGCGTGGGCAGCATCACACCCTGCAACAGAACCGAGTGGGGGCGCATGGCGAACTATCAAAACTTGGGAAGTGACCGCAGACGGTTGCCAACCGAAGCGTCCGTCCCCATTTCTGACCGCGTGAGCCATGCCCCCAATGCCACCGTTGCCTCAGGCGCGCCGCGACCACGCGCCAGTCTGGCACGGCAAAGTCTGGACGACAGTGTCATCGCCGCGCTCCATCCAATCCATGTCGCGGCGACCGCGGAAAAGGTCTGGCAGGCTGTGCTCGTCTTTCTGCGCCCGCGCGTGCCGGACGAATTCATTGAGTTGCTGCTCCCGGGGCTCACCGGTCCGGACGCCAAGGATACGTTGCAACAATGGGATCGACTCTTTCCCGGTTACGTCCGCTCCCGCGGGGTCACGATTTCCAAGAATTACCTGCAATCGCATCCGCAGGCCCGGCTCTATACTTTTTCGGAAATTCTTGAGACCGATCCGACTGCGGCCATCGAACTCGAAGTTGAAAACGGCGAGGCGCCTGCCCCGCGGTCGTTGGAGCCGCTGCCCAAGTGTCAGGATTTTGCGAACCTAGTTTTTTGGAGTCCACGCGGCCAGCTCCGCGCGATGCTTTCGATCTGCCGGCGCAAGGAACACGGCCCCTTCACACCTCGGGACTATGCCATCCTGAGCGCCCTCTATTGGGCGGTGCATTCCGCGCTTGAGCGGGTCGCGCGCCAGCAACCGGAACGCGCCCGCCTGCATGTGGCCGAGCAATTCGTCGCGGCGCTGCCGCTCGCCACGTTGTTCCTCGGAGAGAGCGGTGAGGTCCACTTCGCCAACCATGCCGCCTACGACCTTTGCGCGATGTGGAACTTCGGCCCGCAGCGCGCCGTTTCCTACAACACCCGCGCCTGTTTCGCGCTGCCCGAGGCGATCCGCCAGGTGCTCACGCGGCTGGGCAGCGCTGCTCGCAATGACACCACTACGCCGCGCTCGACCACCATCGCGCACCCCGGAGTCCCCGGCTTGCGCGCCACGGTCCGGCGCGAAGACATGGATGAGGCCGGTCTGGCGTCGACGTGCTATGTCGTCTCGCTGGCCTACGTCGATTCCTTCCTCGGTGCCGACTCGGCGACGTCGCCCGCCGCTTACCCCACCCTGCAACTTCTGAGTCCGGCCGAGCGCCGCGTCGCCCTCCTCGCGCGCGAGGGGTGCAGCAACAAGGAAATCGCGCAGCGGCTCGGCCGCGCCGCCAGTTCGGTCGTATGGACGCTGCACACCATCTACCAAAAACTCGGCGTGAAAAACCGGACGCAACTGGCGCGCCTGCTGATCGGCGCGACCTAAATGCCAACTCGCGCACGACCGACGTTCGGTGTGACTCTCCTAAAAGCCTCCACGAAAAAATCCATGCCCACCACCGCCTCTCTGAAAACGCTGTTCGCCTCGTTGGAACTGAAATCGCTGAATCTCGGCGCCTCCGATGGCTTGACGTGGTCCGGCAGTGGCACGACGATCGACGTGCGTAGCCCGATCGACGGCCAGCGCCTCGCCGCAATCCGGCAGGCCGGGCCGGAGGATTACGAGCGGGTGCTCGCGGCGGCGATGGCCGCGTTTGCCGTCTGGCGGTGCGTGCCCGCGCCGAAGCGCGGCGAGATCGTCCGCCAGTTCGGCGACGAGTTGAGAAAAAACAAAGACCTGCTGGGCCAGCTGGTGACGATCGAGATGGGCAAATCCGTCCAGGAAGGCTGGGGCGAGGTGCAGGAAATGATCGACATTTGCGACTACGCCTGCGGCCAGTCGCGCATGCTCTACGGCGTGCAGACGCACAGCGAGCGGCCGAGCCACCGGCTGTTCGAGCAATGGCATCCGTTGGGCGTCGTGGGCATCGTTTCCGCCTTCAATTTTCCCGCGGCCGTCTGGAGCTGGAACCTCGCCCTCGCCCTCATCTGCGGCGATGTGTGCGTCTGGAAACCCGCCAGCGCCACGCCGCTCACCGCCAGCGCGTGCCAGAAAATCCTGGAAAAAATCCTGCGCCGCAACGCCCTGCCGGCCGGCATTTCCTCCCTGGTGATCGGCCCGGGTGCGGAGATCGGCGCGCGGCTAATATCGGATCGTCGGATACCGCTCGTCAGCTACACCGGCTCCACGCTCACGGGCCGGCAAATCGCGAAGACCATCGCCGAACGTCTGGGCCGCTCCATTCTCGAACTAGGCGGCAACAACGCCATCATCGTCACCGCCCGGGCCAATCTCGCGCTCGCTGCCCGCAACGTCTTTTTCGGCGCCGTCGGCACGGCCGGCCAGCGCTGCACGAGCACGCGTCGGGTGCTCATCGACGAGCGCGTTTATGCCGCGTTTCTCCGCCGGTTGCGCGCGCACTACGATCAGATCACCATCGGTAATCCGCTGGAGATCGAAAACCAGATGGGGCCGCTGGTGAATCCCGCCGCGGTCAAAGTCATGATGGAGGCGCTCGCGACCATCCAGGCGCAGGGCGGAAAGATCCTGTGCGGCGGGCAGAAACTCACCGGCCGAAAATACCGCGGCGGCTGCTATGTCACGCCCGTCATAGCCGAAGTCCCGCCGTCGCTGCCCATGGTGCAGGAGGAAACGTTTGCGCCCATCCTCTACGTCATGAAATACCGCGGCGGCATCGACCGGGCGATCGCGTTGCAAAACGACGTCCCGCAGGGCCTGAGCTCGGCGATTTTCACCGACGATCTCATCGAGGAGGAGACGTTCCTGAGCGCGCGCGGCTCGGATTGCGGCATCGCCAACGTCAATCTCGGCACCAGCGGCGCTGAGATCGGTCTGGCGTTCGGCGGCGAGAAAGAGACCGGTGGCGGTCGCGAGAGCGGTTCCGACGCCTGGAAAATATATATGCGGCGCCAGACCAACGCGATCAACTGGAGCCGCGAAGCCACGCTGGCCCAAGGCATCAAATTTGAGCCCCGCCAGACCAGGCCGAAAAAATCGGCGAAGCGCGGCTGATTCTTTCCGACCACCGCATCCGACCAACCGAGAAAAATCCTATGTCCAAATATAAAATTGCCTGGCTGCCCGGAGACGGCATCGGCGTGGAAGTCATGGACGCCGCCCGCATCGTCCTGAACCGGCTCCAACTCGACGCCGAATACATCCCCGGCGACATCGGCTGGGAATTCTGGTGCCGCGAAGGCGACGCCTTTCCCGCGCGCACCGTCGATCTTTTGAACCGAGTCGATGCCGCCATGTTTGGCGCCATCACCTCCAAGCCGGTTAAGGCCGCCGAGAAGGAGCTCGCCCCCGCGCTCCAGGGCAAAGGCCACAGCTACCGCTCGCCGATCGTGCGGATGCGCCAGCTCTTCGATCTCTACGTCTGCCTCCGCCCGTGCAAGGCCTACCCCGGCAATCCGCTCAACTTCAAGGAAGGCCTCGACCTCGTCGTCTTCCGCGAAAACACCGAGGATCTTTACGCCGGCGTGGAGTTTAATCCGGTGCCACCGGAATTGGCCGCCGTGCTCTCGACGCTCTCCAAACCCTTCGCGCCGTTCGCCAAGCTCGCCGGCTGCGACTACGCCATCTCCTGCAAAGTGAACACCCGCGCCGGCTCGGAGCGGATCGCGCGCGCGGCGTTCGAATTCGCCCGCCAGGCCAAGCGAAAAAAGATCACGATCGTTCATAAGGCCAACGTCGTCCGCGCCACGGACGGCTTGTTTCTCGAAACGGCTCAGGCCGTCGCCCGGGAGTTTCCCGAGATCGCCGTGGACGACGCCAACATCGACGCCATCTGCATGTGGCTCCTGAAAAATCCCTTCAACTACGACGTCCTGCTCGCGCCGAATCTTTACGGCGACATCATTTCCGATCTCAGCGCCCAGATGGTCGGCGGCCTCGGGTTCGGCTGCTCGGGCAACACCGGAAAAAAACTCGCCGTCTTCGAGCCGTCGCACGGTTCCGCCCCGAAATACGCCGGCCTGAACAAGTGCAATCCGATCGCCACGATCCTCGGCGCCAAGATGATGCTCGACTGGCTCGGCGAGACTGCGAAGGGCTCCGCCCTCGACGCCGCCGTCGCCGCCGTCATCAAGGAAGGCAAGGTCCGCACCTACGACATGGGCGGATCGAGCACGACTACGCAGATGGCCCAGGCGATCGCCGACAAACTCTGATCGCCATGGCTCCCGGACCGGCACCGCGAAAGCTCCTCCTCCACGAGGTCGGACTGCGCGACGGCCTCCAGATGGAAAAGCAGGTCGTCCCGCTGGAGCAGAAAATCCGCTGGGCGGAGACGCTGCTCACCTCCGGCGTGGACCTCGTCCAACTCGGCTCGTTCGTCCATCCGGAGAAGGTGCCGCAAATGGCGGATACCGACGCGCTCTTCCGGCACTTCTCGGCGCCGGGGCGCAATCCCTCCGGCACGATACTCTCCGGGCTCGTGCTCAACGAGCGCGGTCTGGAGCGCGGCCTCGCCTGCGGCGTCGGGCTGTTCTGCATGGGCGTCTCCGCCAGCGAAACCCACAGCCGGAAAAACACCGGCATGACCGTCGCCGACGCCACCACGCGCATCCTCGCGATGGCTCGCGCCGCGACCGCCGCGGGAAAACGCGTGCAACTCTCCGTCCAGTCCGCCTTCGGCTGCGGCTTCGAAGGCCCGGTGCCGCCGGAGCGCGTGCTGACGATCGCCGGGCAGTTCCTCGACGCTGGTTTCCGCGGTATCAGCCTCGCCGACACAGCGGGGCACGCCACGCCGCCGCAGGTCGCGCAGTTGTTCGGCGCGATCCAACGGCGTGCGCCCGACGCCGAATGCACCTGCCATTTCCACAACACCTACGGTCTCGGCATGGCCAACTGCTGCGCCGCGATCGATGCGGGCTTGACGTGCTTCGAGTCGGCCGTGGCCGGCTTGGGCGGCTGCCCGTTCACCAAGGTAGCCGGCGGGAACGTCTGCACCGAGGACCTTGTGCACTACCTGCACCGCCTGGGCCTGCGCCCCGAGATCGATCAGGAAAAACTGGTCGGGCTCGCGCGCGACCAGAGCCGGTTCTTCCACCGCGAACTGCCGGGCCTGGTTCACAAAATCGGGCAAGCCGCCCCGGCCACCTGCTGACCATGAGCGACTCTACCAAGCCAACTCCCCCGCCGCGCCGCGCCCTGCAAGGCGTGCGTGTGCTCGACATGACCAATGTGCTGGCCGGCCCCTTCGCCACCCTGCACCTCGCCCTCCTCGGCGCCGAAGTCATCAAGATCGAAAACCCGACCGACGGCGATCTGGCGCGCAAACTCGGCAACGTGCCGGCGCTCAACCAGCAGTTGATGGGCACCAGTTTTCTCGCGCAGAACTCCAACAAAAAATCGCTCACGCTCAACCTGAAGAATCCGGAAGCCCGCGAGATTTTCAAGAAGCTGGTCGCGACCGCCGATGTGCTGGTCGAAAATTTCCGCCCCGATGTCATGGGCCGCCTCGGCCTCGCCTACCCCGTGCTCGCGGAGATCAATCCGCGGCTGGTTTACTGCGCCATTTCCGGTTTCGGTCAGACCGGCCCCGATGCCCTCAAGCCCGCCTACGATCAGATCATCCAGGGCCTGAGCGGCGTCATGGCGATCAACGGCGACGAGCGGCTCAACCCGTTGCGCGCCGGCTTTCCGGTGTGCGACACCGTGGGCGGACTCACCGCCGCGTTTGCCGTGCTCGCCGCGCTCTTCCACCGGGAGCGGACCGGCGAGGGGCAGTTCATCGACGTGGCGCTGCTCGATTCGATCATGCCGCTGCTCGGCTGGGTCGCGGCCAACCTACTCATCGGTCAGCAGCCGCCAGTCCCGATGGGCAACGACAATTTCACCGCCGCGCCGTCGGGCACCTTCGCCACCGACGACGGCTACATCAACATCGCCGCCAACAAGCAGGAGCAATGGGAGGCCGTCGCCGATTTGCTCCGCGTGCCGGAGCTGAAGACCGATCCGCGTTTCCAGGAGCGCGACGCTCGCAAGAAAAACCGCCACGCGCTCACGCCGCTGCTCGAAACGAAACTGAAGGAAATGCCGACGGCCCACTGGGTCGAGCTGCTGAACGAGCACGATGTCCCGTCCGGCGCGATCCTCGGGCTGGAGGCCGCCCTGAACCAGCCGCAGGTGCAGCACCGGCAGACGCTCCAAAAAATTCCGGTCGAGGGCATCGGCGCACTGCGACTGTTCGGCCTCGCGGCGAAACTGGAAAAAACTCCCGGCGGGATCGATGCGCCGCCGCCGCGCCTCTCCGCGCACACCGCCGATATTCTCGGCAGCCTCGGCTACTCGCCCGAGGAGATCCATCGGCTGAAGGCAGCCCGCACCATTTAACCCGTTAATCTCAACCCACCACGTCCACATGACTATTGCTGAAAAAATCCTGGCCCGCGCCGCGGGCCTCCCGTCCGTGAAGGCGGGCGACGTCGTCGAGCCGAAAGTGGACCTCGCGATGTCGCACGAAAACGCCGCCCTGGTTATCAACCAGTTCAACGAAATCTACCAGGGCACAAAGCTGCCCGCCAATGTGTGGGACCCCAACCGCATCGCCATCATCTTCGATCACCGGGTGCCGGCCGAGAGCTGGAAGACCGCGAACAACCAGCGGAAAGTCCGCCAGTTCGTCGCCGCGCAGGGCATCGGCAAATTCCACGAAATCCGCGGCGACGAAGGCGGCATCTGCCACCAGATCCTCCCGGAAAACGGTTACGTGCGGCCCGGCGCCCTCGTGCTCGGCACCGACTCCCACACCACCAGCCACGGCGCGCTCGGCGCGTTCGCGATGGGGATCGGCGCCACGGAGATGGCGAGCGTCTGGGCCCTGGGCGTCGCGCTGAATGTCGAGGTGCCCGCCACGATCAAGGTCAACATCCACGGCCGGTTGCCCAGCCGCGTTTACGCCAAGGACATCATCCTGCACCTGATCGGCCGCATCACGGCCAACGGCGCCACGTTCAAGGTGCTGGAGTTCCACGGCACCGCCATCACACGCATGTCCGTGTCGGAGCGCCTGACGCTCTGCAACATGGCAGTGGAGGCGGGCGCGACCTCTGGGATCGTGCCGGCGGATGCCGAGACGCTGCGCTACTTGAAGCAGGAGGCGGGCGTGAAGGAGAAAGTCGCCATGCTCGATGCCGGCGCCGATGCCGTCTATGAGCAGACCGTCGAGATCGACGTGGCCAAACTCGTGCCGCAGATCGCCTGCCCGCACACCGTGGACAACGTGAAACCCGTCAGCGCCGTCGCCGGCAAGAAACTCGACCAGATCGTCATCGGCTCCTGCACCAACGGTCGCTTCGACGATCTCGAGATCGCCGCGAAGATTCTCCGCGGCAAAAAGGTCGCGCGCAACGTGCGGCTGCTGATTTTCCCGGCGTCGGGCCGGATTTACCAGCGCGCGATGGAGGCGGGCATCATCCAGACCCTCGCGCGCAGCGGCGCCGTGATCATGAACTCCGGCTGCGGCTGCTGTCTCGGCATTCACCAGGGCGCGCTCGCCGACACCGAGGTCGCCCTCACCACCACCAACCGCAAC
>CAIMFY010000023.1 GCA_903840415.1 uncultured Opitutia bacterium
GCGGCAATGTCGTCATCACCGGGAGTTTCACCGCCGGCCCGGTAACGCTTTCCAACGGCTCGCTTTCCCTCCCGAGCGGCAAGATCGTCAGTTCCGGCGCTGTGAGCGTCTCAGGCATCGCGATTGTCGGCCAACCCGACACCGCCGGAACACTGACCACAGGCGTGCTCGATAACAATGCCAGCGGACTCCACACTTCCGCCTCTATCGTCGAAGCCGGCGGCTCAACGATTGTAATCAGCGGGGCGACGCTCACGGCGAGTCGAATACGCCAACAGAATTTGACCGTCAACGGCACCGCCAAGATATGGGAATCGTATCCAGGCTCCGCCCAAGTCATGCCCGCCGGGCGCGACGAAACGGTCAGCGTGGTGCAAAGCCTGAGTCTAGGCTCTGTCTCAAAACTCAGAATGTAGCCGATAAGTCTCCATGACGACATGGAGGCTCGGCGTGTATGAAACGACACGAACTCGCGGATGAGCAATGGGACTTGGTAGCACCGCTGATCCCGCGCCGCAAGGCGAAGACGGGACGGCCACCGAAAGACGCGCGGCTCATGCTCAACGGCATTTTCTGGATTCTGGGCACCGGCGCCCCTTGGCGGGATCTTCCGGAACGCTTCGGCTCCTGCAAAACGGTGCATCGATACTTCTCGCACTGGCGGCGCACCGGGGTGTTCGGCAAGATGGTCGAAGCCCTGCAAGTGAAACTGGACGCCAAGGGCCTGATCGACTGGGAACTCTGGTGCGTGGACGGGGCCAATGTTCGCGCCTCGCGGGCCGCCGCCGGGGCTGAGAAAAAAGTCTCGTCCGCCACCCCGACGAACCGGCGGACCACGCGCTGGGGCGCTCGCGCGGCGGGTTTGGATCGAAGTTCCACGTGGTCACTGACGGTGCGGGAACTCCGCTGACCCTCGAGGTGACGGCGGGCCAGGTGCATGAATCGACGGTGGCCGAGGCGGTGATCGGTGCGGCCATCGCGTCGCGGATTGGCTGTCGGCGTAAGCACCGCGGGCGTCGGCACAAGCCCCGGAAACTCGCCGCCGACAAGGGCTACAGCGTGCAGCGGATTCGCGACTGGCTCAAGAATCGGCTGATCGCGCCGGTGATTCCACACAAGGACAACGAGAAGGCCCGGCACGACCCCAAGGTGAAGTTCGACCGCGAAGCCTACAAGGGCCGATGCGTGGCGGAACAATGCGTCGGTTGGCTCAAAGAGTTCCGACGCATCGGAACGCGGTTCGAGAAGTTGGCGGTCAATTTTCATGGCATGCTGCAATTGGCGATGATCCAAAGATATTTCCGATTACTGTTCTGAGACAGAGCCTAGGTTCTGTAGCCACCCTCGACCTCACCAACAACGACCTCATCATCGACTACACCGGCGGCAGCAGCCCGCTGACCAGCATCGAGGCGATGGTCCGCTCCGGCTACCACGGCGGAGACTGGCTCGGCAAAGGCATCACCTCCTCCACCGCCGCCACCAACGTGGGCCTGTATACCGTGGCGGTGGCGGACAACGCCACCCTCTCCACGCCGTTTACCACCTTCGATGGCATCTCGGTCACCACCAGCGCCGTCCTCGTCAAGTTCTCCTGGGTCGCCGACCTCGACCTCGACGGCCTCGTCACCCCCAACGACGCTTTGATCTTCGCCGGCAACTACTCCGAAGGCCACACCGCCACCCGCCAACTCGGCGACCTCAACTACACCGGCAGCTACGACGTCAC
>CAIMFY010000024.1 GCA_903840415.1 uncultured Opitutia bacterium
CCTCGGCGCCGGCCAAGACATCTCACCCGCCTTTGTCTCTCCGAGGTATATCACCCTTGCCAATCCACCAATCCCTGAAACCAATCCCTATGCTGCCATCCACCCAGCACTTTTAACGACGCCTGGGACATCCCGCCGCCGGGCTTAGCCGGCCAGCAGGGCGAATCGCAGACGTCTCGCCCGAGAACCGACGCGCAGAGAGGTATAATTCTGGAAGGTTATTGGGAGCATGGGGTAAAATTCTCCGGCACTCCTAATTACGGCTATTCTGGCTCCCGATTGCAGAAATTCTCTCCCGGACCGATATACTTGTTTCACGTTGGATCAACGGGGAGACGAAACGGTTCACCACCGCGGATTCGGCGCAGGCTCAGATACCGGAAACCGTAGTGCCAAATTACACGGAAAAACGCTCCTGATAACTTTATCGAGATCACACTTGCGGCTCGGCCCTCCGCCGCGCCAAGGTGCGCCGCTTCCTCACCCCAGGTATGCAAGACTCCCATGCCGGCCATGCGTTTGCCTCCACTCAATGGAGCATCGTCCTCGTCGCCCGGGAGGATTCGGCCGGCGGTCGCCAGGCGCTAGAGCAACTCTGCGCTGCCTACCGGCAGCCGATCTATAGTTACCTGCGCCGGCGCGGCTATGCCCCGGCTGACGCGGAGGATCTGACCCAAAGTTTTTTCGCCTACTTGCTCGACAGCGATTTTCTCGAACGGCCTGATCCCGCGAAAGGCCGCTTCCGCGGCTATCTCGTCGGCGCGCTGCGGCATTTTCTTTCCGATCATCACGAACGCGCGGGCGCGCAGAAACGTGGCGGCGGCGCCCAGTTCGTGGAGTGGACAGACCTCGACGCCGAACGCGAATTTGCCGCTTCCGATCAAGCGCAACTCGACCCGAGCGAAGCCTACGAAAAATCATGGGCGCTTACTCTTCTTGCCCGCGCCCTTCGCCAACTTGAGCAAGAGCAGGTCGCCGCGGGCAAGGCGCGCCAGTTCACCCTGCTTCAGCCCTTCCTGAGTTCGACACCGACGCGCGGCGACTACGAAAACGCCGCCGCCGCGCTCGGCACCAGTCGCACCACCGTCGCCGTGTGGGTGCACCGCCTGAATCACCGCTACGCTGAACTCGTGAAACTCGAGGTCGCCGGCACCGTGCACTCTCCAAACGAGATCGCCGCCGAAATGCAGCATCTGCTCCAAGCTCTGCGACTTTGATCCATCCGATCTTTCACCACTCTCACTGATGTCGTTGCCCGAAAGCACCCCACCCCGTTCTCCCGCCACCTCGTGTCCGCGTTGCGGCGCCGCCAGCGCCCACCCGTTTGCGGGCGCCGGTGGCGTTTGTCTGCGCTGCGCTGGAGAACGCGCCTTTGCGCTGGGCAGCAACGCGCCTTTCGATTCCGTCACCCCCGACGAGGTCTTCGAGCAAGCGGCGCGCGCCGACACCTCGGCGCTCGACGCCCCCGCCCACATCGGCCCATATGAAATCATCGAGGAACTCGGCCGCGGCGGCATGGGCCGTGTTTACGCGGCGCGGCAAAGCGGACTCGGCCGTATCGTGGCGCTCAAAGTTCTCTCGCTCGGTCCCGGTGCGCCGCCGGAGTTGGAGATGCGGTTTCTCCGCGAAGCGCAGACTGTCGCGCGCCTGCGCCACCCGCACATCATCGCGATCCATGATTCAGGGCGCGCCACTGGACACGTTTATTTTTCGATGGATTACATCGAAGGCGGCGATCTCTCGCGCCGACTGCGCGAACGCCCGGTTTCCGTCCACGAGGCCGCCACGCTCGTGGCCAAGGTCGCCGCGGCGCTCGCCCACGCCCACGCCGAAGGCGTGCTCCACCGCGATCTCAAACCCTCCAACATTCTCCTCGACGGCGTGGAGCCGCGGCTCGCCGATTTCGGCCTCGCGGCGCAGCTTGAGACAAGCGGCGATTTCACGAGTGCCTCGGGCGTTTTCGGCACGCCGCATTATCTCGCACCGGAAGCGATGCGCGGCGGCGGCGCCGCCCTCTCGGCCGCCAGCGATCTCTATGCGCTCGGTGTGGTGCTCTATGCGCTGCTCACCGGTCGCACGCCGTTTGCCGGCGCTTCGCCCGCAGAACTGCCAGCCCTCGTCTACGACACCGATCCACCGGCTCTGCGGTTGCTGGCGCCCGCTGTGCCGCCGGATCTCGAAACGATTTGCCTGAAATGCCTCGAACGCGATCCCACCCGCCGCTACGCCAGCGCCGTCGCGCTCGCCGAAGACCTGCGCCGCTTCCTCGCGGGCGAGCCGATTCTCGCGCGGCCTATTTCTGGGGCCGGTCGTTTTTTGCGCTGGTGCCACCGCCGCCCTGCGCTCGCTGCGATCTGGTTTTTGGTGACGGCGATGGCGGTCGGCTCGACCGTGGCGTCGTTCTGGATTCTTCGGGCTCGAACCGCGGCGGAAAAATCCCTCGTGATCGCCCGGACCGCCGAAGCGGCGGGTCGCGAACGTCTCCGCGAAGCGAAGCTCGGCGAGGCGCGCGCCATCCGCCGCACGGCGCTGCCTGGGCGTCGTGCAGAAGCGCTCGCCGCTCTGGCCGAGGCCGCGAAAATTCGCCCCGGGATCGACCTGCGCAACGAAGCGCTCGCCGCGCTGTGGCTGACCGATGTGCACGCCAGCGCGACGTGGAACCTGGCGACCGGCGGCCCGGCCGCGATCACGTTCGATCCATCGGGCCAAATTGCCGCCGTCGAAATGATCGATGTCACTGGCACAGAGCGCGGCCCGGCCACGATCCATCATTGGGGCCAGCCGCCGGCCACCACCTCCGCGCCGATCGCCGTCCCTGGCACCCGCGTCGTCGGACATTTGCGTTACAGCGCCAACGGCCAGCTCTTGATGGCGCGCTACCTCGATAAGACCCTGCGGGTATTTCGCGTAGCCGATTCCCATCTGCTGCTCACGCTTTCCGATCGACCGTTGCCCGGCGGCGAAAATCTCTCGCGAGATTTCAACGACGACTACGATTTCAGCCCCGACGGCACCCTGCTCGCGATCGGCTTGCCCGGTCGCGGACTGTCACTCCACCGCGTCGCCGACGGATCGGAAGTGGCGCGTTGGGTCGACGGCCCGCTCGTAAATGTCGTGCGCTTCGCCCCGGATGGTGCCCGGGTGGCCGTGGCCCGCACTCAAGGTCACGAGTCCCGCCAAGTCTTCGTCCTGCGCGCAGAAGGTCTGAAGCCGGCGCTTCGCCTCGAACAAACGGCCTCGCCCGACACCTTCGGCTGGACGAGTGATGGCCGGTGCCTCGTGGTCGCTACCGAAGACAACACCCTCGCCGAATTCGATCTGCGCGATGGACGCCTGTTGACCCGGCGTTCGCTCGGCACGCAGTCGTTTCGCCAGGTCGTGTTCCTCGATCGTGATCGGTTCATTGCGAGTCGCACGGTGGTCACGAAGCTCTCCCTGCTCAACGCCGCCACAGGGCAGACGGAACTCACGATCGACGGGCTCAGCCCATCGCTGATTTCCGCCGCGCCGGGCGCCGCCTCATTTGTGGCGACGGCCTACGACGGCCTCGCGACCCGCTGGGAAATTTCAGCGCCGATCGGTCTGCAGATTCTGCCGCCGCCGTCGCCCAGCGCTTACTACAACCCGGGCACAGCTGGCACGATGGATATCAGTCCGGACGGACGTTGGGTGGCATCCGGCCACGAGCGCTACACCCTCATCCGTGATGTCGATACGGGCCGCGTCATTGCAGAACGGGATGCCGGAGATGGACGGCCGCATGAAGCGACCACCATCGCCTTCGAGTCTGGTGGCGCGGCCTTGCTGGTTTGCTCCAACCTCGATGGGCTAAGCCGGCATCCGCTCGTCGGAGCAGGCGACGGAAGTCTCGCCATCGGTCCGGGCCAGCCGCTCGATCCGGAGTCGGGCTTTACGATGGTCGCCAACTCAGCCGATCGCCGACGCTTCCTGCTGGCCAACTTCACGACCGGCGACGTGAAAATCGTGGAGCCATCGGCGAGTGCCGCCACGACGCGCGCACGGTGGAAAACTCCCGGCGTCTACAATGCCGCCTTTAGTCCCGACGCCGAAAGAGTCGTCGTCAACTCCTCCGGCATGGGACCAGACGCCGTCGCACAACGATTGCGCGTGTATCGGGTCACCGACGGAGCGGTGCTCGCCGAACTGGGTGCGCCGCCCTCGTGCGACGCCGCCTGGAGCAGCGATGGGCGCACCGTCCTCACGTCCAACGGCCAGACCGAAAGCGTGCTGTGGGATACCGCCGCGTGGCGCGTCCGCGCCAAACTCACCGGCGAACTCGGCGGCAACGCCACCACCTTTGCCCTGTCGCCAGACGGCACCTACGCTGTCATCCTGCGCGACGATCACCTTCACCTCGTCTCGACGGCGGATGGCGTGCCCTTCGCGCGGTTCGAGGCCCCGGCCGCCTCCAGTCTGGCCACCATGGTGCGGTTCATGCCGGATGGCCAAACCTTCCTCGTGCTTTGGCCCGACGGCCGCATCGACGCCGTTAACCCCACCGCTCTCCGGGCCGCGCTCCGGCCGCTCGGTCTGGCGTGGTAGCACCGCCGCCCGACCGACCGAAATCGTCTCAAATACCCCACTTAAAGTCGCGCCGGTATGGGCCGATAATAGCCCATGCACGCATCGCAAGGGAACGTGATCGGGTCCCGCTGTCGCGCCGAACCGACCACTTGGTTTGGTCAATGGGCATGAATTGGAATTGGAAAACCGCTTCGCTCTGGCACCGCCAACTGGCGGCACGGGTGACGATTGCTTTCGGTCCCCTCGCGCGGGCGGTGTTTTTTAGGGGACTGGGCCGACGCATGCCCAACGTGACATATTATTCCGAAGGGATCATGATTCCCGACATCACCGCCCGTAAGCCCGCGGCAAGATTGGCGGACTCACCCCGATGAATTCGACGTTGCAGACTCCGCTCGCAGTCGGCCTGCCGGTGGCAGGAACGAATTTACAGTCCGCAAAGCCGACCGAAAATTTCACTCCGTTGCGCGCCCTGCTGGTCGAGGATTCTCGGGGCGATGCGGAGCAACTGCTGCGGGCTTTGCGCCAAGCGGGATTTACGGTGACGAGCGAGCGGGTCGAGACTGTCCCGACGCTCAAGAAGGCGCTGCGACGGACGGGTTGGGACATTGTTTTCTCCGATTTCCAGATGCCGGAGTGCACCGGCATGGAGACCCTCGCCATCGTCCACTCCAGCAAACTAGATCTGCCGTTCATTATGATTTCCAGCGTCGGGAGTGAAGCGACAGCCGTCGATGCCATGCGGGCGGGCGCAAAGGATTTTCTCCTGAAAGATCGGCTGGAGCGGCTGGGGCCGGCGGTGCGACGCGAACTGGCAGAGGCGGCCGCCCGGCGCGAGCATCGCAAGACCGCGGCGGCGCTGCAGGAGAGTGAATCGAACTTCCGGCTGTTGTTCGAGCAGGCCGGCGATGGATTCGAAGTGTTCAACGAACAGGGCCGTCTGGTCGACGTGAACGCCGTCGCGTGCCGAGACTTGGGATACCGGCGGGAAGAATTGCTCGACTTGCACCAGTGGGACATCGATCTGCAAAGTCGGCGAGAGCACTATGCCGAGACGTTCGCCGCGCTGGCTGAGGGCCGGGCGTCCAACACGGTCGAGAGCGTTTACCGGCGCAAGGACGGCACGGTTTTCTCCGTGGAAATCTCCACCTCCGTCATTCAACTAGATCGGTGCAAGCGGCAGCTGCTGCTGGTCCGCGACATCACCGAACGCAAACGGGCGGACGCCCGCATCCGCGAACAAGCCTCGCTCCTCGATAAGGTGAACGATGCGATTTACGTCCATTCCCCGACGGGCATGGTGACCTACTGGAGTGCCGGGGCGGAACGTCTCTTCGGCTGGACTGGCGCCGAGGCGCTGGGCCACGCGCTGAGCGAGTTGAATGTGTTGGGGCCGGACCCAGATGGCAAACGCCACCGTGATCTGAACCAAAATGGATGTTGGACCGAAGAGCGCACTCAACAGAACAAGCTCGGAAAGGAATTGGCGATTTTCACGCGGCTAACTCTCGTCAAAGACGGCAGTGGCCAGCTCACCTCGATCATCGCAATCGCCACTGATGTCACTGCGTCGAAACTGATTAAGGAGCAATTGCTGCACGTCCATGTCAGGGGACACCCGAACCAGGCCAGTTAGGGTCACTTGGGTAGAGGTTCAAAACAGGCCACTTTGAGGCCGATTGATTTGCACCGAGAGCGACAGCCGTCGCACTCGGCCGCGAATGAATCAACTCAAAGTGAATCAAC
>CAIMFY010000025.1 GCA_903840415.1 uncultured Opitutia bacterium
ACAGCTTGCGCTGCCGACGATGTCTGGTCGTTGATCTTCATGGATGGTGGTTTCTTTGGGTTTTCGACTTCCCTCTGCCTTTACTGGCAGCGGAACCACCATCCACCCAGCTAACTTTTAACGACTACAGGGACGCTTCCGATTTTCATCGATGCTGCGAAATTTGCCCCTTGAGCTACGACTCCTTCTAGAACGGGCAGAATACGAGTGTGCCGGCAACCGGCCAATAAGCTTGATGAGATACGCTTCTGGATCGAGGCCGAGGAGGCTGAAAAATATCGCTTCATACCAACGTCCCCTTGGTTTTGGACTGTCATTGCGATAGCGCAACCCACTTCAGGACCGTTCCTAATTAACCTTTTAGACGGTCCTGCCTTGCCTGCCGGGGTCCGATGCGCCCCGCCGAAAAACTCCTCGCCACCTACCTCGACCGTGAAAATGCGGTCACCCGGCTCAACTACGAGCTGAGCCTCCAGGACTTCGCGTCGTTTCTGCGCGCGGCGTCGCTGCCGGAGGCCGTGGCCGGGTTGCTGGCCGCTGGCGCGCCCGCCGCCAACGAGTCCGTCACCCGCTGGAAACGCGCGATGCTCGGCACGCGTGACAAGGCCGGCAAATTGACCCGCGGGCGCGGCCTGGCGCCCGCCACCGTGAATTTGCGGCTGACTGTGGTCCGCGGACTTGTCCGGTCGGCGCATCGCGCCGGGCTGATCCCGTGGGAATTGAATGTGCCGGGGCTGCCATCGGAGAACGTTCATGATGTTCGCGGGCCCGGCATGGACGCGCTGCGGCGGCTGCTCGAGACGGCGAAGGTTTCCGCTGGCCCGGCCGGGGTCCGCAATTTTGCCATCGTAAGAGTGTTTGCGGAAACGGGGCTACGCCGGCGCGAACTGGCTGGGCTTGATTTGAGTGACTTCGAGGCCGGAGAAACGCCGGCGATTTGGATTCTGGCCAAGGGCCGGCGGCAAAAACAGCGGGTCGAGATTACGGCCACGGGGGCCAAGGCGATCGAGGCGTGGTTGGCGGTGCGGCCGCGGTGCTCGAGCCCGGCCCTGTTTACGAATTTGATTCCGGGGAGATATGGGCGGATATCGCCGACGGCGGTCTATGATTTAATCGTGGCGCTGGGGAGGAAGGCCGGGATTCGGAAGGTGCGGGGGAAAAACAAGGTGCATCCCCATGCGCTGCGGCATACGGTCTTCACGGAGGCCGGACGCGCGGTGAAGCGGTCCGGGCGGGGCGTCGAGACGCTGATAAAATTCACGCGGCACAAGGATGCCCGGGTGGCCCAGGGCTACCTGGATGCGGCGGACAATGCGGCGGCCAGTATCGGACGCGATGTGGCGGCGGCTTTGGATCGGCCGGTTTGACCTCCCCAGGCTTCATAATAACGCTTGACGTTACTAACGCCGCGCGTATCTATCGAGGCAGATGATTATTTCGTTCCGCTGCAAAGCCACCGAGACAATCCATCACGGCGACAAGTCGCCCGACCTGCCCGCCGACATTCAGAAAGTAGCTCTGCGTAAACTCCAACAACTCGACCTCGCCATGAAACTCGACGATTTGCGGGTGCCGCCGGGCAATCGGCTAGAAGCACTTAAGGGCGACCGCCAAGGCCAACATTCCATTCGCATCAATGACAAATACCGCATCTGTTTCCAGTGGACGGACCGCGGGATCGAAGACGTCGAAATTGTCGATTATCATTAACTCATGACCAACAAACTACCACTCCCGGCGCCGGGCGAGATGCTCCGGGAAGAGTTCCTGAAGCCCATGGCCCTCTCGGCCTACCAGTTGGCCAAAGATATCCGCGTGCCGCAAACTCGCATCTCAGCGATTCTCTCCGGCACTCGTGTGATCACAGCCGACACTGGCTTGCGCTTAGATCGCTATTTTGGACTCTCCGAAGGCTGGTGGTGTCGGCTGCAGACGGACTGCGACCTGCGCAAAGCGCACCGGGAACTTGGAGCCCGCATCGCGAAGGAAGTTAAGCCGCGCGAGTTTGTCGCCGCTTGACCCCCGAGGATCGTCCCGAAGGAAACTTCCTCAAAGCGCGAATCAGCCGCAAACGAATTGGCCGGCAAATGCCGCGGACACTACTATTTGCAGCCCGGCTCGATCTCGGCTCGTGTCAGGGTCAGGACACGGGCCTCTATTTCCCTGCCCTTGTTATGGCACATAAACTCTCGGCCATGGCCTCATTCAATTTGAACGAACCAAAAACTTTTACGTCTATCTCCCCGTAGTTAGTGCAGTGTGTTTATGGCTAGTTTTGGGGGCGCCGACTGGTAATCGGCGCCCTTTTTTATGCCGCTACGCCGCCCGATTTCGGCGCGAGAGGGCCAAGTAGCCTACTGGCGTGCGAAACCTACGCCAAATTAGCGCGGTCGAGCCTTGCTCTAGCTAATTTCGAAGCTGCGGTGACGCTAGTCTGCTTACGGCGAGTAGGTGACGGTTCGAGCGCCGGCGATGCCATCGACCGTGAGCGTGACACCTTGGGTGAAGCCGGCCGGATAGGTCTCATTCGCTACGGTGTTGAGCGCCTTAACGTAGTTTGTGGAACCAACGAGGCTGCCCTGCGTCACCGACGACACGCCGTTTTCCAGAAAATACTGATCGGCGGCGGCCGCGAGCTGGCGGGCATTGTTCATGACCGCCTTGTCTTGGGAGGACTGGCGGACTTTTTGAAAGGCGGGGATCGCCATCGCGGCCAACAAGCCGATGATGACAACAACGATCATGATTTCAACGAGGGTAAAACCGCGGCGGCGGGAAGAGCGCTGGCTAGCTTGATTCTTCATGGGCAAATGCTGTCAGGGGACACCCGAACCAGGCCAGTTAGGGTCACTTGGGTAGAGGTTCAAAACAGGCCACTTTGAGGCCGATTGATTTGCACCGAGAGCGACAGCCGTCGCACTCGGCCGCGAATGAATCAACTCAAAGTGAATCAAC
>CAIMFY010000026.1 GCA_903840415.1 uncultured Opitutia bacterium
GGCCCCAGAGCGCGTGCTGCACCCAGAAATTGGTGAGCACGAGCGGAAAATAATTCGCGGCAGCCGTGGTCCATATTTCTTTCAACCCAAGCGGCCCGATAATTGTCGGGTTGGCCGCAACGTGCAGATCGTCGTCCCAGAGAAATTCGCCGTGCAGCGAGCGCGCATAGGCCAGCGCCACCAGGGCCGCCAGCCCAAGCCCGAGCACCACAGGAGAAAAATCGCGAACGCGGGCGATGGCCATAGGGTCTGCGTTCTTGCCGGGCATTTTTCGATGCTCGCGATTGGCCTGCCTGACTGCAAGGTTGCGTCGATCTCCGCGCATGAAACGTGCGTGGATTCAGGGCGCCCGCTGCGCGGCGGTTTGGAGTCGCGCTGCCTGGTCATGGTGTTCGCGCGCCTCGCCCTCGCGACCGAGGGCGCGCAGCACCTGCGCGAGGTAAGTATGCGCCGGGATCGAATCGGGCTGCAACTGGACGGCGCGCGCAAACGCCTCGCTCGCCTCGGGCAGGCGACCGAGCGCGGCGAGCGCCCCGCCGCGATTCAGGTGCGCCTTTGTATAGTCGACGTCGAGTCGCACGGCATCATCGAACCGCGCCAGAGCATCGGGAAACTGTCCACGCTGCGCCAAGGTCACTCCGAGATCGTTGTGCGCGACGGCGAGGCCAGGGTTGAGTTGAATCGCGCGTTCATACTGAATGATTGCGTCGTCGAGGCGGCCCACCGCGGCGAGGGCACGGCCGAAATCGTCGTGCGTGTCCGCACGATTGGGGTCGAGTCGGAGCGCTTGTTCGAAATGCGGAAGCGCCGCGGCGGAGCGGCCGGTCTCCACCAACGCGGCGCCGAGACGCTCATGCAGGCCGGGATAATGGGGATCAAACTTCAAGGTTGTTTCGTAGCGGACGGCGGCCTCGCTAAAACGACCAAGAGTGCCCAACGCGTTCGCCAGGTTGTAGTGCGCTTCCGCCAACATAGGCCACGAGCGCACGGCGCTCTCGAAATGCGGCAGCGCGTCGTTCGGCCGGCCGGCCTGCATGAGTGCGAGGCCGAGGTTGGTGTGCGCCTCGGGGAAAGTCGGCCTCGCTTCCACGGCGTGTTGCAGCTCCACGATCGCCTCACTGAGGCGGCCGGTGAAAAGATATTCGACCCCGAGGTGATTGAGCGCTTCGGGATGATGCGGATTGAGGTTGAGCGCACGTTGGAAGCAGTCGATCGCTTCGCGATGTCGCGTCGCCCGCTGGAGTTCGCTGCCGAGCTGATCCCATGCCATGGCCGAGCCGGGATTACGCGACAATGTCGCCCGCCAGAGTGTTTCGCGGTTGCGATAGCCGCCGCATTGGACCGCCGCGAGCGTGGCGAGCGCAAGGACGGCCCCACCGCCCAGGATGCGGAAATCTCGCGGACATACGGTCGCGAGGCCGGCAGCGGACAACGCGAGCGGGCCGATGCTCGCGAGGTATTGAAAATGATCGCCGACGTACGAATAGCGGAAAAAGTAAACGTCGAAAAACCCCAGCACGGGGAATAGCAGCGCAACGAAATACGCTGCGGCGAAAAGCACCGGCCGCCACGCGCCGGCGCGCAAGCGCCACAGCCACGCGTGGGCGGCAACGGCCAGGAGGAACGGCAGCCACGCGAGCGGTGAGCCCGCGTTGATCGCCCAACGATGGTAAATGAAGCTCAGCGGATGCGGCCACACGAGTTTGCCGAGGTAGAACCAGATTACGCGGCCGGCGATCGCGCAGCGTTCGAGCCACGTCTGTGAC
>CAIMFY010000027.1 GCA_903840415.1 uncultured Opitutia bacterium
CGCCTGAATCGGCCGACTCTCCGTGTTCTCCGCTGTTTGGTCGCTTGCTGCGGCAAGCCTTATGGCTCCTGTCCTCGCAAGCGACCAAACAGCTACCCGTCAACGCGGTTGTCTGTGTCCACTAATTCGAGGCAATCTCATCTCGCCCTCATCGAC
The DNA here is from genome assembly GCA_903840415.1 of uncultured Opitutia bacterium. Classification (GTDB taxonomy): domain Bacteria; phylum Verrucomicrobiota; class Verrucomicrobiia; order Opitutales; family Opitutaceae; genus CAITWF01. The sequence goes on from CAIMFY010000027.1 coordinate 157, forward strand.
AGCATCGACCATGCGATTATCGATCTCGTTCCCGAGAGCGTCTCCAGCGAACAGATCTCCACGTCGATCGACGAACTACTCGATCGCACGCTCGCGAAGCACCAAAGCCAGTCCGAAGCATTCAAGAAGACCCTGCACGCCGTCTTCCGCCTTCGCGGAGCCAGCTTGCAACAAAGCATTCCGCGCGAGTCGTGGGCGGTGTTAAAAAAGAGCGGCGCGACGCCGCGATTCTGGAAAGCAGTGAATCAGGCTGAGCTGCTTGCCAACCCCCTATGGCAGACGCTGGACAACCCCGTCGATCCGGCATGGCGCGACCAAATCGTGCTTCCGCTTCTCGCGATGACCGAGGTTGAAGGTGGAACGCCGGCGGCACTCATTGTGCAGGTGATCGAAGGCTGGCTTTCCGGTCGCACCTACGCCGAAATCGCACAGAGTTCTGGTCGCGACACCGGCGACATTCTTGCCGTTATGTGCGAGGAAATCGGATTCCGTTTACAGGATAGTGCGTCGAAGTTGGCCCAACTCGCGCTTGCGCAGCATGGCGTGGACAACATCAGCGAAACCGCCCAAGCGTGGCCTTCGCTGCTCCAATATGGTCTGGGGACGATGCAACAACTCGATTTGTGTGAACGCGGCGCGACGGAGCGACTTGCGGTTTGGGGCATCCAACGCTTCCTCACCACGACCAACGTTGAACTACGCGGCTGGCGCCTGGCTCGCCATCTCCGCCGCAATGGCCCGGCGCTTAGAATGACGCTCGCCGCCGACGAGCGCGTGCCGCGGCTCTGCGCCGATCGTATCTACCACGAGCTGCGAATCGCTCATGAATAAGAACTGGCCCGCCACCCAGCAGGCCTTCACCTCCGATCCGAACATGCCCAAGGACGTCACCTTCGCCGAAGTCGAGGCCATGCTCACCGCCATTGTCGAATTTCTGCTAAGGGAAAGTGGCCTCCCGTTGTCGTTCCCGCTTCCCCGATCCGCACTTCCGCCCGGTTGGCCCTCCGAGGAAACAGTCAGAGTTCCACCTGCCCAGAACAGCCGCCCTCCGACTCGGCGGTCAAGGTGGAGGCGACGCAGGAGCACGACCTTGACGGCCGAAGTCACAATGGGGCGGCGGGCAGGTGAATCGCCCCGTCGCAGCCGACGCCGGCCAATCCGGCTCCTCCTTCTCCGTCAAATCCAGCGAGCCGTTCCGACCTTCGATCCCGACGAGCCGAAAATGCCCGCTGGATGCTCATGTTCCTTGATCGTCGGACCGGATGACTGATCCACCGAGGTGCTCGGTCAAAAATTTCAAAGCATGTCCGCGGCAATCTTTGCTGGGACAATCCAGCCGTCGGTGCCTTGCGTCGTCACTATCCCCGGCTCTGTCAAAAAGTCTGCCCAGTTTTTTGATAGCATCCAACGCGGCGCTCGTCGTCCGCTCACAGCAATCCCGCCTCCCGGAAGGAAAAATATCCGCGGCCCACGGGGTCGGCCTCGGGCCGTCCGATGACGACGTGATCCAGGAGTTCAATATCGACCGCCTTCGCCGCCTCCCGGAGCTGGCGCGTCACGTGATTGTCCGCCGCACTCGGCGCCGGATCGCCGCTGGGATGGTTGTGCACGCACGCCACGGCCGAAGCCGATTCCCTGATCGCCGCCCGGAAAACCTCCCGCGGATGTGCCAGGGTCGCCGTCGCCGTGCCCGACGTAATTTCCACCCGCTTCAACAACCGGTTCTTCCGGTCCAGGCACAGCACCCAGAACTTTTCCACCGCCAGCCCGCTCACCACCGGTGCGAAATGCGCCGCAATCTGTTCCGCCCGATTCAACAACGGTCTCATCTCGCCGCCCGTCATCATCCGCCGCGCGATCTCGGCCATCGCCGTCAACTGCGCTCCCTTCATCCGCCCGATGCCCTTGATCCGCCGGTAGTCGGTCGCCGCCCATGCGGTCAGCCCCCGAATCGACCCCGCCTCGGCGATCAGCCGTGACGCCGTCTCGACCGCCCATTCCGCCGCCGTGCCGCTGCCCTGCAGTAGCATCGCGACGAGTTCCGTGTCGCTCAGGGCGTTCGCCCCGAAGTCCTCCATCCGCCGCTGCGGCTGTTCGCCGCACGCCATCGTAAACGTCGCTTCCGTTTCGCCGCCCAGATCCAACATACCTTGTTTCATAGTGCCAAGGCGCAGGTGCGCTCCCCGGCCGGACACCCTGTCCGGTTGTCGGGTCGCTGCCCGCGCGTTGGCCCGTGAGGGCATGGCCAGTCACGCCGGCGGAGCGCAGCGCAGCGCGGCGGGAAGGTGGTGCGGCGGAGCGCGCACCGCCTTGACGGCCAGCCTCCGGTTGCGGTTCACGAACTCATCGAACTCGGCGGTGCTGATAGCGAACCCGTCGAATCCGCGTTCGTTCTGAGCGATGACTTTCTTCACCTGAAACAGCTTCCAACGAAACGGAGCCAATGTCGCGACCAGCTCGCCCAGGTTTTCCGAGAGATTTTGGCGATTCACCACCGTGTTGATTTTTAGGCGCATCCCCTCGGCACGAATCTTGTTCGCAAGATTCCGATAGTAATCTGCTTCCGGTCGAAACGTTTTGGAGCACCGGCCGATGGCCTCGTTAGTTTTTACGGAACCGCTGTCGACACTCAGGGCGCAAATCTCAAGTGCGCCCGACAACTCGGCGATGGTTCGTTGGGTCAGCAACGAGCCATTTGTCACCACCGAAGTTTTGAGGCCACGACTTTTTGTGAACCGGATGATCTCGATGAGCCCGGGATGCAGGAACGGCTCAGCATATCAGACACGTTCAGCGGATTGATCGCCTGGATAAACGAGCTGTTGAGCACCTTGACTGATTGCGGCAGGTCGATGAGGTCCACGGCGATGCGGGAAGAACTATATTGGCGGCGCCCAGAACGGCCAGCTCTTCATTTCTCCTGGACGGGTGAACCTGCGTGGCTTCACGGGCGAGGCGGACTACGTCGACGGGTTCGCCCCGCCATCAAATTCAAATCCCGAGGGGGCGATGTTTGATCGATTTGAGGTGATCAAAGGCCCATCCAGCATCTTTCTCGCGGCTGACGGATCACCCGGCGGCATTGTCAACAAGATCACCAAGGGGCCGCTGTCCGTCCCCAGCACCTCCCTCACGGCCCAAGTCGGCATCTATGACGCGAACAACCTTAACATTGATAGCACCGGTCGCCTCACCAGCGACAGTCGGTTGCTCTATCGGGTGATCGTCGCCGAACAATATGCTGATTCCTACTACGATTATTGGTATACCCACCGGTTCAGTGTGATGCCGTCGGTCTCCTACCAGTTTACGCCGCAGACAAAACTGGTGGTGAAGGCGCTATTCAATCGGGCCATCACCGGAGACTATCAGGGACTGCCGATCGATCCCCGCACCATGAAAATTTTTGATTTGCCGGCGTCGGCCAGTGACGCGGGCGATTCCCCGGACCATTGGCGCCATGATCTGCAGCAGCGACTGTGGTTCAGCCTGACTTCACGCCTGTCTGACGCTATCGCCGTTCGACTGGGCGGCATGGACGCCACGAGCAGGAACCGCCGGGCGGTGGCGACGCCGACGACATGGAACGAGTCGAAAAACACTTGGGTCGTGGCAAATTACAACGGCACGCAATCTTTCCCGCGCACGGCCAATGTCGATGATACCACGAATAATTATCGCGATTTGCAGGGGGACGTAAACCTCAATTTTCGCACCGGCCCCGCGAACCACAATCTCGTCATCGGCGGCGAACTGCGCGACAGCCCGGGCGATCGGACCACCTACAAGGCGAGTGCCTCGGCATGGAATCCCTATTTCCCCATCCCTTCGACGATCACGGTGGATTACGCCAGCATCACGAACATCCAGACGTCGAACGATAAGAACTCCCGCGCGTTCATGTTAGAGACGCTCAAGCTCTATCACGACAAGCTTCTGCTGTCTTTTGGCTTGTCCCGATCAAAGAATACCGCCGACACGTTCAACGTGACGAACGGAACCTACACCACCGCACCCTACTCCCTCTACAAGAACCTCAAGCAATGGGGTGCGGTTTACAAAATCCTGCCCACGGTCAGCGTGTTTACGGGCTACAACGAGAACTTCGCCATCAATGGCCTCGGACTGCTGAATGGGGTGACCCAGGTGTTGCCGCCCAAGCAGGGCAAACAAACCGAAGTCGGCGTGAAGGCCGAATTGCTCGACAGAAAGCTGGCCTTTAACATCGCCTATTTCGACATCAAGCAGACCAACAACACCGTGCCGTCCTTCCCGGCTGACCTGGCCAATCCTAGAATTCTGATCCCGGGGGTGATTTCCCGCGGCTTCGACGGCGACTGGACCTATAAGGTCAATGGCAACTTGTCCCTGCTGGGCTCGTTTTCTCTGTTTCATGCGAAGTCCATCCTCGGGCCGGCCGCGGCAACCATTGTCCAACCCTACTACGGCAAAATCGTAAAGGGCTCAATCCCGGTGCAAAACACCGCTGAGCAAACGGCCAGTCTCTTCGCATCCTACACCTTTAAGGAACAGAGGTTGAAGGGACTGAGTGTGGGTCTTGGCGGCAATTATCAGAGCAAGAAGGCCCTCGCTGATGGGGCGAATCAGGTGATGTTCGGATACATCCCTGGCCGCACTTTGGCCCAGATGAACATCAACTACCGACTGGACCGCCATTGGAAGTATTCGCTCAACGTTGAGAATCTTCTTAACCAGAAGTATATCTACGGCGTGCGGAACGAAAACGTGGTCATTCCGGGGTCGCCGACGAATCTCAAGCTGTCCGCCACCTACACGTTCTAGAGCCGGCCGAATGGCTCACACTCGTTTGCTCCCCTCGGCTCCAACTCGGACTTCCCGCCCTATGCGTTCTCTCAAGAAAATTCTGCCCCTGCGCTTTGCTGCCTGCCTGCTGCCGCTGGGTGTTTGGGCTCAAAGCTCAACAATCGAAGTTGATTATCGCCAGCCGGCGAAGCCGCTCAACGTGTTCTGGAACAGCACGGGGTTTTCGCCGGCCGATGCCGTGGCGGCCCCGGAGATGAAACAAGTCCTGCGCGACATCGGCCAGCTGCCGGAGCGCGGCCTTAAATATATTCGGCCGCATTACCTGCTCAACCTCGCGGTGGCCGAAGGCATGGCGACGGGGAAGCCGACTTATGATTGGTCGCGCCTCGACCGCGTCTTGGACGAGATCACGAACAACAGACTGAAATTAATTTTTGAACTCATGGGCCTGCCCTCGGATGGCACGGACAAACGGGAGAGCCGCTACGACAAGAATTTTCAGGCCCAACTCGAACGCCGCAAATCCTACTTCGACAATCTCCGGAACCGCGACCAAATCCAAAACTGGAAAGTTTTTGTCACCGCGCTGGCGGAACATCTGGAGAGTCGCTATGGGAAGGAGGAAGTGCGGACGTGGTTGTTTGAGACGACGAACGAGCCTGATGGGCAGCATTGGTGGGAATACGACATTCCCACTTTTCTGAATTACTACGATGCGTGCTCGGAAGGCCTCAAAACGGCGGATCTCGCCCTCCAGTGGGGCGGGCCCTGCACCCAGTCGCGTCCGACGATCGCCGACATTTTCGACGCCCTGCTGGATCACTGCGACACCGGGATAAACTATTTCACGGGCGAAACCGGGGTGCGGATCGACTTCATTTCGTTTCACGTAAAGGACCTGCCCCAAAACATGATTAATCGGGAACTGCGCATCTTCGATCGCATCAAGGCACGCCATCCGAAATTTGCCCGCACGCCGCTAATCAACGATGAGTCTGACCCTATCCGCGCCTGGGCCACGCCGTTTTGGTGGCAAGAGGGCCCGTGGTATGCCGCCTTTGTGGTGCAAAGCATCGACCTGCATCAGCGCCTGGTGATTGACGGCGCCGGGGCGAATTATCGTCTGTTCAGCAGCGATCACGCGTTCATGGGCGATTGGAACCAGCGCACGACCCACACGCTTTTTCGTGATCAGCCGAATCCCGATGGATTCATTTTGATCAAGAAGCCTGTCCTGACGGTCATGGAAATGGTCGCGAAGCTTGGCCGGCAATATGTCTACGTCGAAATCCCGAAAGGAATCTCCCCTTACTTTGGAATCATCCCGAGCAAAGACGGGGATGCCCTAAGCCTGCTCGTCTATAACAAAACCGCAATCGAGATCGGGCCGGATCCTAGAATGACGCCGGGTGCCGAGCAGAAACCCGGCGCGGACATGTCGCTCCCGCCAAAACCCGTCCCGGACGTCGAAGTGGCCTTGATGGCCCAACAGCAGGTGAAGGCCCAACTGAAAATCCGAGGAATTAGCGGCACGACCGCGACGCTCCAGGAGTTCTTGATCGATGAAACGCACGGGAACCCGCACCACGAATGGGTGGCCATGGGCAAGCCGACGGTTCTGTCCTCGGCGCAACTTGCCCAATTGAAGGTGGCGGAAAAACCCGCGTTGGTTCGGTCACAACAAATCGAGTGCCCCAAGGGCGAATATCTCTACCCGCTGACGGTGTCTTCTCCCTCCGTCAGCCTCATCATCATCGTCCCCGAGAAAACCTCAAAGCCATGAGCGTAAAAAATTCGCCACGGTTTGTCCTTGGACGATTGGCCTGCCTGCTTCTCGCTTTTGGTCCGGTCCGAGCTGCGACGCCGACGGACATTCGGGTGACGCGTGACGTTTCCTATCTGGGTGCGGGCCGAACGGAAAAGCTCGATCTCTACCTGCCGGCGAAGCCGGCGGCAGGAGGGCTCTCGCCCGCTTTTGTCTGCATTCACGGTGGTGGTTGGATGAACCTCTCGAAGTCAGAAGGTCGCTCCGTGGAAATTTGCACGACGCTCGCGAAGGCCGGATATGTTGCGGTGAGCATTGATTATCGAATGGGGCCCGGCTCGTGGCCCACCAATCTCTTCGATTGCAAGAATGCGGTGCGGTTTCTCCGGTCGCATGCGACCGAATATCAGCTGGACCCTGATCGAATCGCCGTGGGCGGTGGTTCGGCGGGGGGACATCTGGCGCAGATGGTGGGCTTCACGGCGGGCAACCCGGAGTTAGAACCCGTCGGTGCCGCCACGCCCTACCCGGGAGTATCGAGCGCGGTGCGAGCCGTGGTCGACATGTATGGTCCCAGCAGTGTGTGGATCACGGAAAAGACTCACGCGAATCAACTGCCGGCCGAGCGCCAGGCAAAGCTCGCCGAGCGGCTTGCGGTTTTTGGCGCACCAGATGGCACCGCTGAAGTCCTGCGCGTGGCTTCACCGATCACGCATATCACTAAAAAATCTCCGCCCGTTTTGATTCTCCACGGTGTGAATGATCCGAACGTGGAGTTGGATCAATCACGAGACCTCGCAGCGGCCTTGAAAAAGCAGGGGATCGAACATGAGTTGGTGTTCGTCGAGGGCGCGGGCCATTCGTTCGATTTGGAAACGTGGAACAAGCAGCCGCTCACGCGCGATCTGCGGCCAGTCGTGCTGGCGTTCTTGGCCAAGCACCTGTCGCCTGCCACCCACTGAGAAGCCCAGATGGTTTATTGCTTGGCATTCAGCCGACGGGCTGGGTGTTCCGCGGGAAGGGTGAGCACCGGATTGATGAAGCCCGGTCGCAACACGATGTCCTGCCGGACGCCGTCACGCTCCCGGTCGCGCCAGCGGGCGGGCGAAACCCCGGTCATGCGGGTGAAGACCCGGGTGAAGTGATGCACCGAGGCAAAGCCGGTGAGTTCGGCGATCCGCTTAATCTCGTAGTCCGAATAGCGGATGAAGTGCATGGCGCGGTCCACGCGGTAAGCCCACAGGGCCTGTAAGGGAGATTCGCGGTGGCGTTTCTTCCAAACGGCGTGCAGGTGTCGGTAGCTGTAGTGCAGCGCGTCGCTCAGGGTCTGCTGATCGATCTTCCGGGCGCAATTTTCGTGGAGAAAATTCTCCATGCGCCGGCACAAGTCGATGTCTCCCTCGGGCAGATCGGCCGATGGCGCGCTCAGGGTTGCTCCGCTGCGCGACTCGGGTCGCAGCAGTAGGATGAGGATTTGCGCCATCATCGACTGGCAAAGCTCATTGGTCAGGCCCCCGGGTTGGCGTGCTTCGGCAATGATGGCCTCCAGCGCAGCCGCGGCCCGCGAATCGATTTTTTTGTGAAATGCAGCTAGCCGTAGACATGCCTTCCTGAGAGCGGGCAGACGAATGCGAAACTTTGTGTCCAACGTTCGCACCGTGGATGTTGGCCCAGCGGTCAGGCCGTGTGGCAGCCGCGGCTTAAGGAATAGGAGGTGGCCCGCCGTGAAGGGTTGACGCTCCGAACCGATCAGCGCGTCGCCCGTGCCGCTGTGGACATAAATGATCTGAAAGTAGTCTTCGTGCGTGTGCAGCGGCAGCCGCCAACCGGGTTCGTAATCGTATCGGGCGATCCACAGGGGCTCGACGTCGGGGGTCAACAATGGCACGGGACTAGAGTTGGGGGCCGGGTTGGGACCGGCAACTGGAAATTTCACATCCAGACAAAACGTGTTCAGCTGCGGCCAAAGACGAGCTGGCTGCCTTGGGCTAAAGTATCGGTATCCCTGAAGTCACCCCATGTTGCCCCGCACATTGTCCCGGGCCACAGGACCTCTACCAGCCATGCACCGATGCCCCGCCAGCTTCACTAAAATCCCGCCCCTCATCACGTGTGCTGCCTTGATTGGCGCCAATGCCGGCACCCGTCTCCCCGCTTGGATCGGGCGAAGTAATTTAGCCACACCCTTGGGCTGAAGGGCGCAAAAATCTGAACCCCAGCCATGCTCCCTCCGGCGCAATCTGCCCGTCTCAAGGGTTCGTAAAATCGCTCATGAAATCACTCCGCATTCTCCTAGTCCTAACCGGACTCTTCTACGGCTTTGCCAGCCTCAACGCCGCCGCAGCAAGACCGAACAAGCCCAATATCATCTTCATCCTCGGCGACGACGTCGGTATTGGAGATATCTCCTGCACCGGTGCAGATCGCTGCAAGACGCCGAACATCGATGCCCTCGCTGCGGGAGGCACGATCTTCTCGCGCGCCTATGCGGAGCCGTTGTGCGGGCCCTCGCGGGCGACGATTCTAACCGGCCGCTATGTGTTTCGCACTGGTTCAACCAACCAGGACGCCACGGGCCGCTTCCGGCCGAAGGACGAGACGATGATGCCCACCGTGCTGAAGCCGGCCGGTTATGTGACCTCCGCAATCGGGAAGTGGGGTCAGCTGCCGCTTGGGCCCGCCGAGTTCGGTTTCGACGACTACCTGAAATTTCAGGGGAGTGGCGTTTATTGGAATACCCAAGACCACGGCAAGACCTACGAGTTGAACGGCAAGACCCTGCCGCTGCGCGACCACGAGTATATGCCGGAAGTAATGCACCAGCATCTCGTGGAGTTTCTCACCCAGCACCACGACGATCCGTTCTACATCTACTACTCGATGTCGCACATTCACGGGGAAATCTTACCCACACCGGAGAGTGCGCCGGGCACCACGGACGTGCACGCGCTCTATGCCGATAATATTCGCTACATGGACAAACTGGTCGGCAAGTTGATCGCGGAGCTCGAGCGCCAGCATCTGCGCGAGAACACTCTGGTCATCTATTTCGGCGACAACGGCACGGCCTCGGGCGAGGCGCCGACGGCAACGATTGGCGGCCGGCGTTTGCTCGGGGAGAAGGGCTCGATGTTTGAAGGCGGCAGCCGCGTGCCGCTGGTCGTCAACTGGCCCGGCGTCACACCCGCGGGCAAAATCTCGAACGACTTGATCGATTCCAGCGACTTTTTCCCAACGTTTGCCGAACTCTGCGGAGCCAAGTTGCCCGTCAAGAAGGCCATCGATGGCCGGAGTTTCCTGCCGCAAATCCGAGGACAATTCGGACAGCCTCGCGATTGGGTCTTCATCGAGTTGGCCCGGCACTGGTATGTCGCGGATCAAAAGTGGAAGCTGACCGAAAAGAGCGAACTCTTCGATCTGAGCGACGCGCCATTTGCAGAAAATTTGGTGCCGGCTGATACGAAGGACGTTGCGGCCATCGCGGCCCGAAAACGCCTACAAACCGCGCTTGATCAACTCAACCCCGCTGGCGGCTTCCTGGATGATGGAGACGGAACCGGGCGCCACGCGAACCGGGATGAAAATCGCGCCAAACGAAAAAAAGCCGGCGCCGCTCAACCCGAGTGACCTCCCGGACCATGAATTTGCCTTTTCGCCTCGTTCCGGGCCTCGTGCTCGCATCGCTTGCTTTTGCGGCGGGGGCTCCGCCGCCCAGACCCAACATCCTGTTCATCGCCGTCGACGACTTGCGTCCGGAACTCGGCTGCTACGGCAAGGACTACATCAAGAGTCCAAACATCGACGGGATCGCGAAGACCGGCATCGTATTCAATCGCGCCTACGTTCAGCAGGCGGTTTGCTCGCCTTCCCGCACCAGCCTGCTGACCGGCGCTCGGCCCGACACCACGAAGGTGTGGGATCTGGTGACGCATTTTCGCGACACAATCCCGGAGGTCGTTGCCCTCCCCGAGCACTTCAAGAACCAAGGCTATTTCGTCCAGGGCGTCGGCAAAGTCTATCACCCCGGACTCAACGACCCACGCTCATGGTCGGTGCCATGGATGGATCCGAAAGCTCCGGTTTATGTGCTCCCCGAAAACAAACCCTTCAGCAAATCGCGGGACGACGACGACATCTATCCAACGGCAGTGGCGATGGCACAGAATGCCACCAAAGGAGACAACAAACCGACGAAAACGCCGACTCAGGCAAATTCGCTCGGTCCGGTCTACGAATGCGCCGATGTGCCGGACAACGTTTATGAAGACGGCCAGATTGCCGATATTGCGATCTCCGACCTGAAAGCCATCAGCAAACGGTCTGAACCGTTTTTCCTCGCGGTCGGGTTTCGCCGACCCCATCTGCCCTGGGTTGCGCCCAAGAAATATTGGGATCTCTACAACCCAGCGGAGATCGACCTTGCGCCCAACCCGTTCCTTCCGGAAGGGGCGCCGAGCTACGCGATCAACCCGGATGACGGTGAAATGCGCACTTACAAGGGCGTTCCAGCAAAAGGCCCAATCCCGGCGGAATTGGCGCACACGCTCAAGCAAGCCTACTTCTCGAGTGTGAGCTTTATCGACGCACAGGTAGGCCGGGTGCTCGCGGAGTTGGACCGGCTCGGTTTGCGCCAGAACACCATCATCGTGCTCTGGGGCGACCATGGTTGGAAACTCGGCGAACACGCCTCATGGGGTAAGCATACCAATACAGAGAACGACACCAACGCCCCGCTGATTCTGTCGGCCCCGGGCATGAAGAACGCCGGCGCCCACACCGATGCCATAGTCGAATTCGTCGACGTGTATCCGACCCTCTGTCAACTCGCCGGGTTGCCGCTCCCGGCGCAACTCGAGGGCTCCAGCCTCACGGCGCTGCTCGACGACCCCAAGCGGCCGTGGAAATCGGCGGCGTTCAGCCAGTATCCGCGCAACCCCGCCGAGACCGGGGGTAAGAGACTCATGGGTTACTCGATGCGCACCGACCGCTACCGCTTCACAGTCTGGGTCGGCCGTGACGACCATTCCAAGATCGATGCCATCGAACTCTACGATCATCAGGTCGACCCGCTGGAAAACGTAAACGTCGCCAAGGCGCCCGCTAACGCTGCCCTTGTTGATCAGCTCATGGCGCAATGGCGCAAAGGCTGGCGGGGCGCGTTGCCGCCCTCTGTTCCGTCGCACTCGTGAACTGGATCTCGGTCACCTCAATATTGCTGTCGGCCGGCGCCGCGATTTCTGTTGCTGCGCCGCCAGCCCTCGAACCGGGTCGTTGGATCCCGGTCGACGATGCGCTCGGCAAGTTCGGCCGCTTGGCCGTGGATTCGTCGTCGCATCGGTTGCTGGCCGCGCATGTGAACGACGACACGGCCGATTTTTTCGATCTCGACACCAATCGGCTCATCGCCCGCGTGGACGTTGGACCCGTCGTCGACCTCGCCGCCGATCCGAAGACGGGCCGCTACTTTGCCAGTGTGCAGGACGACAGACGCATCGCGATCGTCGACGCGAACACGTTTAAGGAAACGGGCTCGATTGCATTGCCGGCTGAGACGGGAGCGATCTTGTTCGAATCCAAGCACCGGCAAATTTACGTCGCGAGCGATGCGGGCCCTGCGCTCTGGGTCGTCGATCCGGAAGCGCGGAAAGTCGTCGCGACAATTGCGGTGCCGCTCGAATCCGAATGCATCGCATGGGACTCCAGTGCCGATCGCATCTACCTTACGAGCAGCGCGACGAATCAGGTTTCAGTTATCGACACCATCACCAAGTCGGTTGTGGCCCACTGGCCGACGGCACCGGCCGTTGGCCCGCGAGGGCTGGCGTTAGATGTCGACGAGCGATGCGCGTTTATCGCGGGGGACAACGGGCAACTCGTCGTCATCAAGCTTAAGACTGGTGGAGTTGTCGCGACGGTCCCCATCGATTCCCATACGGATCAGATTGCATGGGATGCGGGTCTCCGGCGGATCTATTGTGCGGCTCCTTCTTGGATCACCGCCGTGGAATACCGCGATGGCCGGCTCGTCCCGCTCGGGAAAACCTATACGGCGGCGACGGCAACCAATGTCGCCGTGGATCTGAGGACCCATGCGGTCTGGAGCGCGTTTACAGACGGCGAGGACGGCTATGCAAAGTCGTGGCTCCCGAAACAACCGTCGCGCGATCGGCCCGAGTAACCGTCGCACCCTAAATCTTTCCATGACGTTGCCAAAATTTCTCTCCCGCGTCGCGAACGCAACGGTGTTGACCGCCATCAGCCTGGCGGTCGCGTCGCCGAGTAAAGCCGCCAGCTCAGCCCCGGCGCACCGACCAAATGTCTTGGTCATTCTGACCGATGAACAGTTCGCTGACGCGCTGAGTTGTCGGCAGGGCGACCGCTACTTGCGGACGCCGAACATGGACAGCCTCGCCGCGCGCGGAGTTTCTTTCACCCGCGCCTATGTCGCCAATCCCCTGTGCGTGCCGTCGCGCACCGCGATGCTGACGGGCCGCTATCCGCACGAGACCGGAGTCCAAACGAATGAGGCCGGCCAGTTTGATCCGGCGAAGTTCCCGACGATGGGCACCTACTTTCAACGGGCGGGTTACGACACAGGCTACGTCGGCAAGTGGCATCTTGCGATTCCGGCGGAAGATTCGGCGGTGAGCGGTTTCAACTACGCGGCCAACTTGATTCGCAATACCCAGGGTGGCGATGCGGGCACCCCGCCGGCCGTCGCCGAGTTCCTCAACCGAAAACGCGACCGCCCCTTCCTCCTCGTGGCTTCGTTTCTCAATCCCCACAACATTTGCGAGTGGGCCCGCGGGCAAAAACTTCCTGACGGTGACATCGGCCCGCCGCCGCCGCCGGAGAATTGTCCGCCCGCGCCGGTCAATCGCGCGCCGCAAAACGGTGAACCTGAAGCCGTCGATTTTGCCCGCCGGTCCTATGTGTCCTCGCCCCAGTTTCCGGTGGCCGGCTACGACGAGGCGAAGTGGCGCCAATATCGTTGGGCCTACTATCGCATGATCGAGCTGACCGATGCGCTGCTCGGCCAGGTGCTCGCGTCGCTCGCTGCGTCCGGTCACGCCGACGACACACTGATCGTGTTTACTTCCGATCACGGCGATTGTCAGGGCGCACACGGGTGGAATCAAAAACAAGTGCTCTACGAGGAATCGCTCCGGGTGCCGTTCATGGTCGTGCCGCCACATGGGACGCGGCCGGGCACCTCGGACCGGCTCGTGCACACCGGCGTCGATCTCGTGCCGACGCTGCTCGATTACGCGGGTATCGCGAAGCCCCGCGCCCTTCCGGGATTCAGCCAGCGTTCTCCCGTGGAAGGCGCCAACGAGCCCGATCCGCGGCGCTTTGTTGTCGTCTCGAATCATCTCGTGCAAGGCGTGCCGCTCCTCGGCATCACGATGAAACCGGCGGGCCGCGGTCTCATTGGCGTGCGTTACAAGTATTGCGTTTACGACCAGGGCAAGAATCGCGAGTCGCTTGTCGATCTGCAAAATGATCCGGGGGAAACGCGCAACCTTGCAGGTGAACCGGCCTCAGCCGAGGTTCTAAACCAGCATCGCACGATGCTAATGGATTGGAGCCGCGAGATGCACGATACCGCGTTTCCGTATGTGGCACCCGGAGCTGGAAGTGGGACAAAAACGCCGCTGACCAAATCCTGAAGGCAGATATCACCGCACCCCCGCCCTCTACGAACGGCCGCGTCGGAGTAGCGAAAGCCCATATTTCCTAACGCTTCAATTCACGTGCGCAAGTCCACGCCCTTTCTCATGGCTCTCCCGTCACTCATCTCCCTTGCGACCAGCCCGGCGGTTTCTGCGTCTGCCGAAACTATGCGATGTGAGCATCGGCTCTGTGGCCGCATCGCCGACGGCACGGAAGTCCACGGCTACACGCTGACCGGCCCCGGCGGCTTTAGCGTGACGGTAATTGAATTGGGCGCGACGTTGACCGAACTGTGGGTGCCGGATGCACGCGGCACCGTCGCGAATGTCGTGCTGGGCCTCGATCGGTTCGAGGACTATCAAGCGCGACCCTCTTATCTCGGCGCCACGGTGGGCCGGGTGGCGAACCGCATCGCCGGTAGCAAATTTGTGTTGGACGGAAACCCCTACACGCTGAACGCCAACAACGGAGTCACGAACCACCTGCACGGTGGGCCGCGCGGATTCGACAAACTGGTCTGGAAATCGCGGGCGCTTCCCGCCACCGCCTCCGAAGTCTCCATCGAGTTCACGCTGCTCAGCCCGGATGGTGACGAGCACTATCCGGGCAACCTGCGCGCGACGGTCGTCTACACGCTGACGGCTGGCGGCGTGCTGCGGCTCGATTATTCAGCGAAGACCGATCGCCCGACACCGATCAACCTAACGAACCACTCGTTTTTCAACCTCGCTGGCCAAGGCGATATTCTCGGTCACGAACTGACGATCGACGCAGCTCGTTACACGCCCGTCGATGAGGCCAAGATCCCCACGGGCGAACTCGCGCCAGTCGCGGGCACAGATTTTGACTTTCAAACGCCGCACCGTATTGGTGAACGTATCCGCGTCGGAAGCTCGCTCGCCGCCGGTTACGATCACAACTATGTGCTCAACGGAACCGCCGGCTTGCTGCACTTCGGCTCACGGCTCACCGACCCCGGGACGCGGCGCATAATGGAGGTCTGGACGACAGAGCCGGGCGTGCAGGTCAACACCGGCAACGGGTTCGATGGGCGCTTTACCGGCGTGAACGGACAACCGATCAAGCTGCATGCGGGATGTGCGTTCGAGACCCAGCATTTTCCCGACTCGGTCAATCGCCCCCAATTTCCCTCGGTCATTCTACGACCGGCAGAGACGTTTCGCTCCACCACGGAATTCCGGTTTTCCGCCGCCAAGTAATTTTGGCCGACTTTCCATGCTCCTCACTTTCGCACTGCTCTCGTTTAATCTTGCGGCGCACGAGCTGCCGCGCGTCGTCCCGCTGGCGGAGGCCGCGATCGGCGTGCAACCCGTTTCGATTACCGCCGTGGCCAATCCGCGCAGCCCGGGTGGTCCGCACGACTTCTCTTCCGAAGGAGACTACTGGTGGCCCGACCCAAAAAATCCCGATGGTCCTTACATCCGAAGGGACGGTGAAACGAATCCCGCCAACTTTCTCGCACACCGCCGGCTGACGTTCGCGTTTGCGCGCGACGTCGGCGCGCTCACGGCGGCTTATGATCTCACCCACGAAGAACGCTTCGCCGAAGCGGCAGTGCAGCATCTCCGCGTTTGGTTCGTCGATCCGGCGACACGGATGAACCCTAACTTGCAATATGCCCAGTCGATCAAGGGCGTCTGCACGGGGCGCGGCACCGGGTTGATCGACACTGTGCATTTCGCCGAGGTCGCACTCGGAATTCGCGAGCTCCACGGCTCCGCCGCCTTCGACACGGCGACCGAGACTGCCGTCAAAGACTGGTTCCGCGACTACCTGCTCTGGCTCCAGACCCATCCCTATGGAATCGACGAGCGCAATGCCGATAACAATCACGGCACGTGCTGGCTTTTGCAGGCCACCGCCTTCGCTCGGTTGCTCGGCGACGAAACGGCTCTCGCCGACTGCCGCCGTCGTTTCAAAGAGATCATCCTGCCCACCCAGATGGCGCCGGACGGAAGTTTTCCCAGGGAAATCGCGCGGACGAAGGCCTACGGCTATTCAATCTTCAATCTCGATGTCATGACCGGCCTCGCCGTGCTGCTCTCCACGCCGGAGCAGGACTTCATGAAATTTCAGCTCGCCGACGGTCGCAGTATGATCCGCGGGGTGGAATTCCTCGCCTCGTTCCTCGCCGACAAATCCAAGTGGCAGCGCCCGCCCGACGTGCTCTATTGGAAGGAGTGGCCCGTGCGCCAACCGGCACTCCTGTTCGGAGCTGTCGCCGCCGGGCGCGAAGACTGGCTGCACTTGTGGGAGCAGTTGCCTGCTGATCCGGCCGTGGAGGAAGTGCGCCGCAATCTTCCGATTCGTTTTCCAACCTTGTGGCATATTTAATCACCTAATTCGATGATATCGGTTCTTCGCCTCGCAGCCGCACTGCTCGTGGTCGGCACCGTTGCCGCTCGCGGCGCTCAGGTCCCGCGCACGTTTGGGCTTCGCGCCGAGGTGCTGGTCGCCGCACGCAATCGGTCCGTTGAGGGCGATCCCAGGCTCGCGGATCCGGTCACCCAACTCCGGGCCGAAGCCGACGCGCTGCTCAAACTCAAGCCGGCTTCCGTCATGGACAAGAACCGTGTCGCCGCCAGCGGAGACAAGCACGACTATTTCAGTCTCGCGACTTACTGGTGGCCGGATCCGACGAAACCCGACGGCCGTCCCTACATCCGTCATGACGGGGAGAAAAATCCGGAAATCAAACTCGGCACTGATCACGAGGCGTTTGTGCGCACTTGTAATTCTGTCGAGACGCTCGGCCTCGCCTACTGGTTTACAGGTGACGAACGCTATGCCCAAAAGTCAGCGACCTTGCTGCGCGTCTGGTTTCTCGATCCCGCCACGCGTATGAATCCCAATCTGCAATATGCGCAGGCAATTACCGGCATCAACGACGGTCGCGGCATCGGCATCATCGACTCGCACTCGATCGTGGCGTTGATCGACGGGCTCGCGCTGATCGCGACGTCGTCTGCCTGGCCGGCAAACGACTCGGTGGCGTTGCACACCTGGATGTCAGATTTCTATGTTTGGCTTACCACGAGTAAAAACGGCCTTGATGAGGCCGCCGCCGAAAACAACCATGGCTCATGGTGGGACGTGCAGGCGGTCGATCTCGCCCTCGCACTGGGTCGCACCGACGACGCGAAAAAAATTCTCGCCGCTGTGCCCGAGAAGCGCATCGCCCGCCAAATCGAGCCCGACGGCAGCCAACCGCTCGAACTCTCGCGCACCAAGTCGCTCAATTATTCGCTCTTCAATCTAGAAGCGCTCGTGACACTGGCGCGCCTTGGCGAGCACGTCGGGGTCGACCTGTGGAAGTTCTCAACGCCTGACGGTCGCAACCTTCGCACCGCCCTGGCCTACGTCGCACCGTATATGAACCCGGCGAAGCAGTGGCCGAAGCAGGACATCGAAGATGCCGACCGCACGCGCATACCGCCGTTGCTGGCCGAGGCGCTGCGGCATAATAGTGACGCTGGCTGGAGTGAACTGCTCACAAAATATTCTGGTCCTCCGGTTCGCGGTGAGCACTGGCGGCTGACCTCGAGCGACGCTCGCTAAATTTTTCTGCCATTTCACCATGCCGCAACTCCTCCGCTCCTCCGATAATCGCAACGCCCCGCTGGTTGAACCCGGCCGCGGTGCGCTCGCTTTGAGTTACTTCAATTTGTTGCGTCTGCCGGCAGGCGAATCGCACACTCTTAGCGTGCCCGGGTGCGAACTCCTCTGCGTCGTCCTGTCGGGGCAGGCGGAGATCGCGGCTGGCGGCACCTCCTTCGGGGGCGTTGGCCGCCGCGCGGGCATTTGGGAAGGACCGGCTGATTCGGTTTACTGCGGCACCTCGGCACGCGTGACCGTGCGCGCGCTGCGCGACGGCACCGAGATCGCGGTCGCAGGGGGATTGTGCGCAACGCCGTTTGCGCCGTTTCGCGTGACGCCGGAGGAAGTGCAGATGGTTGAGGTCGGCTCGAAGGAAACGCATTCGCGCCGGCGGATTTTTCACATCCTCGGGCAAAACGCCGCAGGCCGCGCGGGCAATTTGCTCGTGAGCGAACTCTACGGCGACGAAGGCTGCTGGTCGGGCTACCCGCCACATAAGCACGATACGGAACGCCCGCCGGATGAGACTGAATTCGAGGAGATTTACCACTATCGTTACCGGCCGGAGAATGGTTTCGGCGCGCAGTTTTGCTACCAGCAGGAAGGCGGCGGAACGGAGCCATCGGTCGAGATGACGCGGCACGGCGATACATTTATTGTGGATCGCGGTTATCACCCGACGCTGCGCGCGCCGGGTCACGAGGGTTACATCTTCACGATTCTCGTCGGCCGGCATCAGCGTTCGCTTGTGCAATATTTCGAGCCGGCGCATACGCACCTCATGGCTAAAATCCCGGGAATTTCGGCGATGCGGGAGAAATTCAAGTGAGCACGCCTGCGACTACAGCTTCGCCCGAGACCGAGCGCCCGTGGCGCTGGGTGATCATCGCGCTGATTTTTCTCGGCACGATCATCAACTATTTCGACCGCCTCGCGCTGCCGACACTCGCGCCTGTGCTGCGCACCGAGTTCAAGCTCACCAATTTTGACTACGCCTGGATTGCGAACGCGTTTCTCATCGTTTACGCGCTGTCGATGTTCGTATGGGGCGCCGTATTCGACCGGATCGGCAATCGCCTCGGATTTGCGGTCGCCGTCGTTGTCTGGTCGGTGGCGGAGATGAGCACGGCGGCGGCGCACGGTGTGGCGAGCTTGTGCGGTTTGCGCGGTCTTCTTGGGCTGGGCGAGGCGGGTAACTGGCCCGGGGCCACGAGAACAATCGCGGCGTGGTTTCCGGCCCGGCAGCGCGCCTTGGCCATCGGCATAGCCAACACCGGCGCGTCGCTCGGTCCGGCATTTGCAATTCCGCTGATCGTCTGGATGCGCGACGACTTTGGTTGGCGCGCGGTTTTCGTCATCACGGGTGCGATGGGCCTCGTTTGGCTCGTGTTGTGGCTCGCGCTTTACCCGAAATCGGAGCGCGTCGAATCAGCTGCCGGTGAAGTTTCAAATGCTCCGCAACATCCACCCGTGCCATGGGGCGTTTTGGTCAGAAGCCGCGAAGCCTGGGGCATCATCATCGCGCGATTCTTTGGCGATCCGATTTGGTGGCTCTACGTAAACTGGATGCCGCTCTACCTCGCCGACGCCCGCGGCTTCGATCTGAAGCAACTCAAGGCCACTGGGTGGGTGCCTTATGTCGCAGCCGCCCTCGGTGCGCTCGCGGGCGGTTGGTTCTCAGGATTCCTGTTGCGCCGCACCGGTGACGTGAATCGCTCGCGCAAGATCGCCATCGTGATCGGAACCGTTGCGATGCTCGCGGGATTCGCCACCGCCTTTGCGACCTCGGCGCCCGCCGCGATCGTGTGCATGAGCGTGACGCTCTTCGGGTTTCAATTTTGGGTGGGCAACGTGCAGACGCTCGCGAGCGATTATTTTCCCGTTGGCGCGGTCGGCTCGATTGCCGGCTTCGCCGGCACGGCGGCGGGACTCGGCGCGGTGATCTTCACGTTTTCCACCGGCTGGGTGGTCGATCATTTTTCCTACACGCCGATCCTGATCACGGCCGCGTTGCTCGCCCCCCTCGCCACCGTATCGTTGTTTGTCCTGGCGGGTCGTGTCCGGCGACTCGAAATCACTTGATTTTCCATGCCTGAAAAAAATTCCCTCTTTGATCTCACGGGGCGCACTGCGCTCGTCACGGGCTCCAGCCAGGGCCTTGGCATCGCCATTGCGCGCGGACTCGCGCACGCGGGCGCAGCCGTGGTGCTGAACGGCCGCGACCAAGGAAAACTCGCCGCGGCGGCGAAGACGCTGGAAGCGGAGGGCGCGCGCGTGGCGACAGCGGCATTTGATGTGACCGATGGCGCAGCAGCGATGCGCGAGGTGGAGGCGGTCGAGAGGGATTTCGCGCCGATCGACATTCTGGTGAACAACGCCGGCGGCCACCAGCGCGCGCCGCTCGCGGAGATGACCGAGGCGCAGTGGCGCGCGGTGATCGATATGAATCTCACGAGTGTATTTTTGGTGTCGCGCGCCGTTGCGCCGCGGATGATCGCGCGTGGCTCGGGCAAGGTGATCAATATCGCATCTGTCATCAGCGAGGTTGGCCGGCCGACGATCGCGAACTATGCGGCCGCGAAGGGCGGCGTGAAAATGTTGACGAAATCCATGGCGGTCGAGTGGGCGAAGCTTGGTCTCCAGTGCAACGCGATCGCGCCTGGCTACATGGAGACGGAATTGAACAAGGGTCTGATGGCGAACGCCGACTTCAACAAATGGATTTGCGGTCGCACGCCCGCTGGCCGCTGGGGCAAGCCAGAAGAACTTGTCGGCGCGGCCGTGTTTCTCGCATCGCGCGCGTCGGATTTCGTGAACGGCCAAATGCTTGCGGTCGACGGCGGGTTGCTCGCGGCGCTGTAGCCGGCCCAATTTGCGCGAATTCCTCGAGGTCAACGCTTCCGCGATTAACTTCCCACTCGCTCGCGACTCGTATTTTTTACCCTCCAATCCGCCAGCGACGCTCTTCATGAATCAACGCATTCTCTTCACGGGCGGTTCCGGCAAAGCGGGGCGCCATGTTTTGCCGTGGCTCGCGAATCGTGGCTATCAGATCCTGAATTTCGATCTTAAGCTCTCCGAGCACGCGCACATTCCCACACTCGTGGGCGATATCACCGATGGGAGTCAGGTCTTCAATGCGATGACGTCGCACTTTGGATTTGGTGGTTATGAACTTGGCCGCCCGCACGCCCCCGTCGATGCCGTGGTGCATTTCGCGGCGATCCCGCGCATTCTTCTCCAGACGGACGACGAGACCTACCGGGTCAACGTCATGGGCACCTACCACGTCATCGAGGCCGCGATGAAACTCGGCATTCGCAAAGTGGTCATCGCCTCCAGCGAGACGACCTACGGCGTGTGTTTCGCGGAAGGGGACAAAGACTACCATGCGTTTCCGTTGGAGGAGGACTACGACACTGATCCAATGGACAGCTACGGGCTGTCGAAAGTCGTCAATGAAAAGACCGCGCGCGCTTTTGCCGAGCGCTTCAAGGCGGATGTTTACGCGCTGCGCATCGGCAATGTGATCGAGCCGCACGAATATCACCGCTTCCCGGGGTTTATCGCGGACCCCCTCTCGCGAAAGCGCAATGCGTGGAGCTACATCGATGCCCGCGATCTCGGCCAAATCGTCCACCTCTGTCTCCAGAAAAGCGGCCTCGGCTTTCAAGTCTTCAATGCCGTGAACGACTCGATCACTGTGGACGAACCGACCGCCGATTTTCTGAAGAAATGGTGCCAGCACACTCCGCACCGCCGCCCGCTAATCGGCCAGGAAGCCCCACTTTCCAACCGGAAGATCCGTGAAATGCTCGGCTTCAGGGAAGAACACGATTGGCGCAATGAGCTAAAGCCGGCCAGCCGATGACGGCTTGGCGGGGCCGCCCGACGCCGTGGTCGAAAAATCTTTCGGAGCCATGCGACAGGCGGCTCGTCGGGCGCGCGTTGACACGAAGGTTGACTCGCGTTCGGACTGGTAGCGCTCCTGATAGAAATCACACATGATCGCGTCCCGATATTATCGTTGCGTCAGTATTCGCCGGTTGGGCCGTTCAGCGGGGGTGGCTTACGTGCTGATCGTGGCGTCGTGGTTGGCGGCGTTGGGCGCAGCCGGGTGCCGACGCGATTCAAAGCCAACTGCGACCGTGGGTGCTGCGAAGTCGGGTGCGCCGGTCTCCGGCGTCTCGGCTGACTGCCGTTCCTGTCACGAGGAAATCTACCGAGCGTGGAGGGAATCAGACCACGCACACGCGCATCGCCCCGTCGATGTTTCTGCCGATGCGGACGCCTTTCAACCGACCAAGAAATTTGCGCTGCACGAGGTCGATTATTCCACCGGATGGGCAGAGGGCCGTCCGGCGATCTCCGAAACCCACATAGGCCGACCGGCGGATCACTACACCGCCGAGTTCGTTCTGGGTTACAAGCCGCTGCGCCAATACATCGTGCCGGCCGGCGGCGGCCGATACCAAGCGGCGGAGCTGGCTTTTGATCCATTGAAGAAGGAATGGTTCGACGTCTTTGGCGACGAGCAGCGCCAGCCGGGCGAGTGGGGACACTGGCGCGGGCGCGGCATGAACTGGAACTCGATGTGCGCCGCGTGTCATCTGACGGATTTTCGGAAAAACTACGACGCCGCGACGGATACCTACGCTTCCACTTGGCGCGAGCACGGTGTCGGTTGCGCGCAGTGTCATGATGCGCTTTCGCCGGATCACGGGATCGACAAACGCACATCCGCGCAAAAGAGTCAGCCGCCATCGCCGCTCGAACGAAGGATCGCACAGCAAACGTGTGCTCCATGTCATGCGCGCAACGAGTTTCTCACCGGCGAAATCAAGCCAGGCGTGTCCTACTCCGATCATTTTCGTCTCACGCTACCGGTTGAGCCGGGCACGTTTTACCCGGACGGACAAATGCGGGACGAAGATTTTAACTACACCTCGTTTCTCACCAGCCGCATGGGCGGCAAGGCGGGCGTCACCTGCCTCGACTGCCACGATTCGCACAGCGGGAAAACGCGCCTGCCCGCAGACAACAACCAGCTCTGCATGCAATGCCACGCGGCGCCGGGCCCGCTGAATCCCCCTGTCATCGATCCGGTGGCGCATTCCCATCATAAAGCAGACAGCGTCGGCAATCGTTGTGTATCGTGCCACATGCCGACGACGACTTTCATGCAGCGCGACCCGCGCCACGACCACGGATTTCTGAAACCCGATCCGCTTCTCACGAAAGAACTCAGCATTCCAAATGCGTGCAGCCGCTGTCACGCGGACCAATCGACCGACTGGGCGATCGCCGCGACGGAAAAATGGTATGGCCCGAAAATGGAAACGCGTCAGCGCGAGCGCGCTCGCACGGTGGCGGCGGCGCAAGCCGGCGCACCTGACGCTGCGGCCAAATTGATCGAGTTGATGGCTGGCGAAGACGTAGCCGCGTGGAAAGCGACGCTGCTCCTGCTTACGCGCAATTATGCGGGCGACGAGTCCGTCGCCAACTCGGCGAGGAGCGCCTTGACCGATATTGAGCCACTCGTGCGCTCCGCCGCGGTGCAGGTGCTCGGCGTGCGTCCCGGTGAGATCGCCCGCTTGCGACCGATGCTGAAGGATGCGTCGCGCCTCGTGCGCTTAGATGCCGAGTGGGCGCTGTCGAGCGAATTGCCGGACAACTCACCCGAACGCCGCGAGCTTGAGGCTTATCTTTCCGTTGGCGCCGATCAGCCCACCGGTCGCATGCGGATCGGACAGGACCTCTTCAACCGCGGGCGCCCCGCCGCAGCCGAGGCGCCCCTGCGACAGGCGCTCGCGTGGGATCCGAATTCGCCCGGCATTCACGATACGCTCGCCACGGTGTTGCACGCACTCGATCGCGAACCGGAGGCGGCGGACGAGTGGTGGCGCGCCGCCCAACTGCAGCCGGCTGATGCCGAGGCCTCCTTCCGCGCGGCGCTCGCGTTTGCCGGTGCCGGCAAGCTTTCCGATGCCGAGACGGCTTTGCGCGAAACGGTTCGCCGCAATCCCAGCCAGGATCGCGCGTGGTATAATCTCGGTCTGCTCCTCGCCCAGACACAGCGCGCGGATGCGGCGCTGGAGTCTTTGAAGAAGGCGGAGTCGATCGCGCCTGGCGTGGCCGACTATTTTTATGCGGAGGCGACGCTGTTGATTCAGCGTGGCGATCGCGAGGGTGCGATCGCCGCCGCACGGCGCGCCCTTGCCAACAACCCGCAGCACGAAGCGGCTCGCGATTTTCTGCGAAAAATCGGCAACTAAGGCCTTCCGATGTTTCCGTGGAGCCCAAGCATGACAAAGCGGGTGCGCCGCCTCGCGGGCACGCTGCTCGCCAGCGCGGCATTGGGCTGGGGTCAGCCGGAAGCTCCGCCGTCGTCGTGGGCCACCCGGGTATGGCAGGTCGACGACGGGCTGCCCGACAATCGCGTGACTGGCTTGGCGCAGACGCCCGATGGCTACCTTTGGGTGGCAACCCGCGGCGGGCTCGTGCGCTTCAATGGTTCAGATTTCGAAAAATTCGACCTTTCGGCGCTCAGCGGCGTAAACGGCAACGGCGCCCGGGCGATGTATGCTGACAGGCGCGGTGACCTCTGGGTCGGAGGTTACCGCGAGGAAGCGGTTCGGATCGGTCGCAATACTGCTCAAGTGTTCACCGCGGCGGAGGGCATTCCCAACGGTCAGTTCGTGGGATTCGCAAGCGATGGAAGGGGTAACATTTGGTTGGCATTTGGCGGACACGTTTGCCGAGTCGTCGGCACACGCGTGGAAGAAGTGGCCGGGCCGGACGGCACCGAGGGCGTGGGCCGCGCCTCGCTGGCGACAGATGTTCACGATGCCGTGTGGGTTTCGCGCAACGGCGTCGTAGGGGTCGTGGCGTCGGGCGGGTTTGCCCCGCGCTTCCGTTTGGAGGGGCGTGACGTGTTTCTCGCCGCCGGCAAGCAGAGTGGGTTGTGGGCCAGCGCCGACTCGCACCTGTTTCGGCTGCGCGACGGGCTGGCTCCCACCGCGTGGGCAGAGCTACCGGTAGGAGTGCGCGTCATTTCCCTCCTGGAGGATCAGACCGGCGCACTGTGGGCCGGGACGCAGGCGCACGGTCTGTTCCGCTGCGATGGCCAGTCAGTGCAAAATGTTCAGACTTCCCACTTACAAATCAGCGGACTTGTCGAAGACCGAGAAGGCAACATTTGGGTCGGGACCTTCGGGGGAGGGCTCAATCGAATACGACCACGGGCCGCCGAACTGATCGGGCCGCGGTCCGGGCTGCCGTTCGAAGCGGTCGTTTCGGTGAGCGAAGATCTCGCCGGTCAGTTTTGGGTCGTGGGCGGGAATGGCCAGCTTGCCCACGGTGATCGCGGCCAATGGACCGTCGCGCCCGAGGGCGGAGGCACTGCGGCCTGCGTCGTTGAAGATCGGCAGGGTCGGCTCTGGGTCGGCACGAGGGGGCAGGGATTGCGCGAAATCCATCCGGGGGACGGAAGCGTTCGAGTTTGGCAGGTAGGAAATGGGACCGGCAGCAACGGGGTGCGGTGCCTGCTGGTCGGGGCTGATGATTCGCTCTGGTTTGCGACGAACGCGCCGGCACGATTTGGTCATCTGAGCAACGGGATCATCCGGACCTGGCCGATGCCTGAAGCCACCCGGAACATTCGCGCCATCGTGGAGGATGCGAGTGGCAAAATTTGGGTCGGGACGTCCGATGGCCAGGTGCTCAGGTTCGCGGACGAGAGATTTATCAGTGAACCGGCAATGGCGGAAGGCGGCCTGCATTCGGTGCGCTGTCTCCATGCCACGCCCGACGGCCGGCTGTGGATCGGATATGCGGACTGGGGCGTGGGTGTGCTCAAGGACGGTCACTACGCGAGGCTGACAACCGCCACGGGCCTGATGGAAAACACGGTCTGCCAAATCACGTCTGACCGCGCTGGTTCGCTCTGGCTGGCGGCGGCGCGCGGCTTAAGCCGGCTGACGCTGGACGATGCGATCGCGGTGGCTGAAGGCCGGGCGGACAAACTTCACCCGACGCGTTACGGACAAGGTGAAGCCCTGCCCAATGCGCAACCGCACTATGACAATTCTCCGGCGGTATGCCAGAGCCGGGATGGGAGAGTCTTGATCTCGACCACGCTCGGGCTGCTGGTCGTGAATACCGGGAACCTGCGCGACAACCGGGTGCCGCCGCCGGTCGTCGTGGAGCGGGTGATGGTGGACGATCGGGTGGTGGCATTGGCGGGCAGCCAATTTCCGCTGCGGGGCGCAACGACGGGCGGAATGACTGAACTCAACTCAATTCACCCGATCCTAAGTGTGGCGCCCGACCACCGTCGTCTGGCGTTTGATTTTGCCGCCCTGAGTTACGCGGCGCCTGAGAATGTTCGCTATCGCTATCGCCTGGACGGGTTCGACGATGCGTGGACCGAGCCTGGTCGGGAGCGGCTGGCGCAATATTCCCGCCTCCCCGCGGGAACCTATACTTTCCGGGTCATCGCCAGCAACGATGCCGGCGTTTGGAACGAGACCGGAGCGGCGGTCGGGATTGCCGTAATGCCGTTCTATTGGCAAACGTGGTGGTTTCGGCTGGGGTTTGGCGGATTTTTCACCGCGGCGGTGGTCACAGCCGTGCGCTGGCTTTCATTTCGGCGCCTGCGTCGGAAATTGCAGCAGGCGGAGCAACAGTCGGCCCTCTATGAGGAGCGAGCGCGGATCGCGCGCGACATCCACGACGATCTCGGCGGCAGTCTCGCGACGATTAAGCTGCGGAGCGAACTTGCACTGCAGGAGCGGACGTCGCCAAACCCTGGTGACGAACATCTGCAGAAAATCACCGGCACGGCGCAAGCGATGCTGCGCTCACTCGACGAGATCGTTTGGGCCATCAATCCCGGCAACGACACGCTGCCCCATCTGATCAGCTATCTCGGTCAGTATGCCGTGGAATTCCTGCGCACGGCCAGCATCCGCTGTATTGTCGACCTGCCGGACGACCCACCGGAGATCGAAGTGCCTTCCAGCGTGCGCCATCATCTGATGCTCGGCGTCAAGGAAGCGTTGACGAACGTCGTGCGACACTCGCAAGCCCGCACGGTCCACCTTGCTGCTACCTTTGCGGACGGCACCCTGCAGGTCGTCATCGACGACGACGGCTGCGGGCTCGCGGTCACACCTGAGGGTTCGGAGGGCGATGGTCTCCGGAACATGCGGCAGCGCATGGCCGCGTCCGGAGGAAAATTCGAGATCGAACCTAAGTCCGGCCCTGGCACCCGGCTCCTTTTCCGTGTCGCGATCCCTCAGCCCGCGTGATCGAACTCATACCTTCGTTCGATTGTAACGGGGCTACGCCCACCTCATACTCCGGTTTGCTATTCTTGGATCCAACCCCTTCATGACCATCAACGTTTCCATCGTGGAGGATAATCCCGGCACGCGCGAGGGTTTGGTGAAACTCTTCAATCTGGCTGATCGATTTTGCTGCAGGCGGTCTTACGGCACTGGGGAGGAGGCGGTGCGGGAGATGCCGGCCAATACGCCGCAAGTGGCGCTGGTGGACATCAACCTGCCGGGGATGAGCGGCATCGAGTGCGTGCGACAGCTCAAATTGCTTTGTCCCGACCTGCAAGTGTTGATGCTGACGACCTACGAGGAGAGCGATTTGATTTTCGAGTCTCTCCGGTCCGGAGCGAACGGGTATTTGCTGAAGAAAATGCCGGCCCGGGAACTGCTGGAGGCCGTTGAACAGGTCCACGCGGGTGGCGCACCGATGTCCATGCAGATTGCGCGCAAGGTGGTTGCGCACTTTCACCGCCTGAAAGTGGCGCCCGGCGAAATGAGCCAGCTCAGCAAACGCGAAAACGAAATCCTCGGGTGCCTAGCCAAGGGGTTTCTCTACAAGGAAATCGCCGAGCAGCTCGGTATCAGCATGAGCACCGTTCGCACCCACATTCACTCCGTCTA
Organism: uncultured Opitutia bacterium; assembly: GCA_903840415.1. Lineage (GTDB taxonomy): Bacteria > Verrucomicrobiota > Verrucomicrobiia > Opitutales > Opitutaceae > CAITWF01. The sequence goes on from CAIMFY010000027.1 coordinate 27,961, forward strand.
TGAGAAGTTGCATGTGCAGTCCCGGACCGAGGCTGTCGTGAAATTTCTGGACCGCAAGTAGTTGCGGCCTTGTGTTGGGCTGGCTGGGCTCCCGGCCGTTTTCGGGGCGTTCGGAGGCTGTCATACAAACGACCGATAGACGGGCGGGAAGAATGACCTTACTCTCATCTCGTTTAGCGGCTGCCCCCTAGGCGGCCTGACCACCCCAAAACCCGGCCCCGCGGTTGTCGAAGTTTAAGCGACGACAATCAAAATTACCCTATGAATCGACCTGCCTCATTCCGCCTCGCTGGTGCTCCATATGCCATGCTGGCGATCGGCTTTTTGCTCGTTACGGCAAGCGCCGGGCGTGCGCAATCACTGCCACCGCCCTCATCGTCTGGCTCGCGGCCCGGGTCTGGTGTCAAAGCGCCGGGTGCCGAAGGCGAAACCGTGATGCTGAATCCATTCGAAGTCCAGGTGGACTCCGACAAGAGCTACGGTGCCCTCAACTCGAATTCGATCACCCAGTTTAACACGCGCTTGGAGGATCTTCCCATCACCGCTGATATTTTTACCGACGCGTTCATGAAGGACGTGGGGGCAACAACGTCGGTGGAGGCGTTGGTGCAAAGTTTTTCGGCTGGGGCCGGCTACGCCTCAACCACGCCGGGGAAGGACGCCTCAACGAATCCCCAAACCAATTCTCAAAACGCGGGAAATAAACTGAGCCTGCGCGGCCTATCCTCGACCGTCATTCGCCGTGACACCTTTATGTCGATTGCCTCCTCGAACGGATCGACGGCAAATTTTGACATCGAAAGAGTCGAGGTCATCAACGGTCCGCAATCGCTGCTTTACGGCGACGGCGGCTCGGGCGGCGTGGTGAATCTGGTTTCCAAACAGGCGCGATTTGGCCAGGCTCCAAAAGGCTCCCTGACTTACAAGGTGGATCAATTCGGCGCCAAGCTTGGCCAGCTCGACTACAGCGTCGGCACCGACAAGGTGGGTGTGCGTGTAGCGCTGCTGGAGCAACAAGTGAGCGGCTTCAGCCAGTTTCTCGGAGGGCGGATGTCGGCGCAATACCTCCAACTCGGAGCCCGGGTGTTCGGGAACACCGTGCTCCGGTTGACGGGTGAGAAAATACTCTACGACAAGGTTCAGAACATGCAGAGCCAGACGGTCACCGCCCTCAACACCGCGAACGACGCCCGCAACGGCCAGACCCTCCACTATCTTCTCGCCACCAACCAAATGCAGGCCGCCGCCAATGGCGCCCCCAGCGGAATGGGCCCAATTGGAAATGGCTATATCAACTGGAGCAATGTCGACGCCTTGGATGGCGCTTGGGGACAGGAGCATTTCGACCACACTTGGACCTCCCTTACGGCCAAGACGAAGTGGAGCGGTTGGCTTTCAACCGAAGTCGATGCGGGCTACGACAATCTTCAGGATCCACGCATGAACGCGTCGAATTTCTCCAATATCCTGGCGCCAAATGTCGCCACAAATCCAACAGGCACGTGGGCGCTGGCGTCGACCGGCAAGGCACCGGCACAGAACCAGAATTACGCGACCCGGACAAAATCATTCCGGATGACGGCCCTGTTCACCAACACCCTTGGTTCCATTGCAAAATCCGAAACGCTCATCGGGGCAGATTTTAACCGCACCCTCAACGCCAAGATTTCCTACTCATACTTCGCCGCCGACGGCAGTGGGAATGTGATCTACAACCCGGCCTCGACGGTCAACGCCGGTCGCACCATCATTCCATCGGTCTACATCCCGATCGGTAGCGGTCCGGTTAAGTATCCGCTGTGGAGCCCGTTCGCGCCCCGCGTCACCTACGGAGGGAACAATTACGTCCTACAGATCAATAATAGCATAAACCCGGCGCTCATTTCGCCAGCGAATCCCCTCGGCGTGAGCACACTGGGCGGGCAGAATTATTCGCTTCAGACGACCATCGACAAAGGCCTTTTCTTTATTAATGACACGAGTTGGCTCGACAAGAAATTCACCACGCTGTTGGGAGCGCGGCTGACGAAGGATTTCAGCACGCTGCTGACGGAGGTCGCGCCGCCGCAAAACTATTATCTCACTAAGGGCACCTTATTCAGTTACAACGCCGGCCTGAACTATAATTTAAATAACTGGGTTCATCCTTATATCAATTTTTCCGACTCGTTCAATCCTCCCTCGGCCGGAAATGGGGATCCCTATGGCAACTACGGGGACACATCCCATGGCCTCGGTGAGGAAGTGGGCGTCAAGATGTCGAATCGAACCGAGACCATTTCCGGCGCGGTTGCCATTTTCCACGTGCGCTCCAGCAATGAACCGCTGGCCCTCACGAACACACTCTCCTTCGCGATAAATCCGTCCGGATTGAACGGTCGCTATGGTGCCGCTCCGAGCACGTGGGTAACAGTTAATCGGGCCTCGGAAGGCGTCAATCTATCCGCCACGCTTGCGCCGACCTCGAACTGGCGGATGCGGTTCTCGGCGGCCTACACCAAGGGTGTGATCGACAGCAATGTGAGCTATAAGCAATTGTATAACGATCAGTTTTATGCGAACAACCAGGGACAGGTCACGGCTGTCCAGTTATGAGTAGTTGATCTCCAATTGGTTGGGTATATCAACTCCCGATTCTGTTGTATCGACTTTCGCAAATAGCTCTTCCAATGGTATTTGCTCAAGTGAGGAGACACTGACAACTTGCAAGATTTC
>CAIMFY010000028.1 GCA_903840415.1 uncultured Opitutia bacterium
CGCCTGAATCGGCCGACTCTCCGTGTTCTCCGCTGTTTGGTCGCTTGCTGCGGCAAGCCTTATGGCTCCTGTCCTCGCAAGCGACCAAACAGCTACCCGTCAACGCGGTTGTCTGTGTCCACTAATTCGAGGCAATCTCAGAGTGAGTGGTTTTCGGTCGTCTTCGCCACAAATTTGAGAACGATTTATTCCGTTCCGCTCCCACTGAAACCAAAGGAATCGCTATGGCCTCCGTCGGAAAAAAATTCGCGGTATTTGCCGCATTCTGGGTTTTGTTTTGTGCCGTTTCGTATGCCGCCGAGCCGCCGGTTGAGCACAGCTTTCCGACACAACTGCATTTAGTTTCAGGTGGAGTCCTTCGCAATGCGACTGCCGTCCGATTCACACCCGATAGCGTGGTCGTCAAACATGCCGGAGGAATCGATCCCGTGAAATTTACTCAGATAGTCCCCGAAGATCGCTTAGAGGTCTATTTCATGATGCAGAAGGCGAATCAGGAAAAATATGATGCTGACGTTGCCGCTAGAAAGCCGCGTTCGATTTCTGGGCAAGTATTCGTCACGACGAACGGGAATGGCGCCTACAAATTCAGCGAAGCGAAGGTCATTGCTTATCCTCTCGACGAACTAGACGCGGCACAGAACGCGGTCGCAACAGCTCTAAATCTTAGCAAAAGCAAATCCGTCTCGGCCCGAACATTGGCTTGGGTTGACCATTTGAAATCGGTAACCCCTGTGCAGGCGACTCAAACCGATGGCGACGGCCTATTCACTCTAAGCCTTCCCAACTCACGCCCCATTTTTGTCCTTTGCTATGCCTCACGCCGGTTATTGAACGGCGAGGTCGAAAGCCACCTTTGGGCCGTTCCGGTTTCAGGGGATAAGGTTGTTCTTGGAAGCGAGAATCAGCTTTAGCGTTCGGTCGCCGCGATCACTGCGGGCAAGCATGTGCAACCACTACAACCGTTACTCCGTCGCCGAAATTCAGAAGTTCGAGCGCGACCTAGCCGAAGGCGTCGAGCGCGAGCTGGCCGCCATATCGGTTGAGACCTGGGGCTGGTCGAAGGATCAAATGCCGGTCGTCTATCACGGAGAGAAAGGCCGCACGTTAACGTCTATGCGCTGGGGCGTATGGCCCTACTACGAGAAGGAACTGAAAAGCCGGCCGGTGGTGAACGCGCGCGACGATGCGCTCCTGACGAAGAACATCTGGAAGCACTCAGCGCGTCACAAAAGGTGTGTTGCCGCCGCCGACGGTTTCTTTGAGTGGACTGGCCCTGAGGGTGCCAAGTGGGAGGTGCTGTTCACGCTACCGGAGCGGCGCCCTTTTTTCTTTGGGGGCATTTGGTCGAGCGATCCTGTTGGCGGCGATCGTGGCTTTGCGATCGTGACGACCAAGCCCAACCCGATCGTCGCTGAAATTGGCCACGATCGGACCCCGTTAATCCTAGATGCCGACGGTGCGAAGCGATGGATCGGCAGCGAACCGCTGCCCGATGATCAACTAATCGCGTTCTGCCAACCCTACGCCGGGCAGTTTGTGCGCCGCGATTTGCCGCCGCCCGAGAAGAAAAAGATCACGAAAGCCGCGCTGAAACCAGATCAGGGCGATTTGCTGTTGGGGTAGCGGCGCCGGCGCCCGCAGACGGTATCAACTCCGCGCGTCCCTCCCGGCAAAGCCTCTCCATGATCGCACAAGGTGCTGTCGGATTTATCACATCAAAGCCGTGCTCGTAGATTTTGTAGGTTTGGCCCAAGACTGAATCACCATGAAATCGAAATTGATCTTTCTGGCACTGGCTCCAGTTGCGGCATTTGCGCAGACTGTCATCTACTCCGAAAATTTTGAATCCACCGTAGGCACGGCGTTGCCTGCTGGATGGACTGTCGTTCCAACCAAGTTCGGGGAATCTTTGGCCAACCCGATTTCAGCCGGCCTAAACACATCCTCGCGCGTCCTAAGTTTTTCCGCCGCGACCCAAGACTATGACACTTTCTCTACGCCGTTTGATCTAAGCGCCTACAAAACCAACGGCGAGCCCGTGACTCTGAGTTTTGATTTTCTTAGTGCGGCGTCCAGCGATCACGCTGGGCTAATTGGGCTCCGCTATCAGGTGCCAATCAGCGCCGACCCCGCGCTTTCAAGTAATTCCGGGCCGCCATATATCGCCGGTTCGCCGGCCACTCAATCCAGCGTAAACGTAACGACGCTATTTAGCGGCACCGGCGCATGGCAGCACGTCACCGTGGACTTATCTGCGTATCTGGCCGCGCAAACATTCTCGCAACTCCAAACAAGCTACATCTATTTTGAGAAATGGACGGGCGATGCCGGACAGGTAAGTAGCGCGAATGTTTACTTCGATAACTTGGTTGTTAGCGCCGTGCCCGAGCCTTCGGCATTTGGCCTGTGTGCCGGCCTGACAATCGCCAGTGTAGCGATAATCCGAAGGCGACTTTTGCGAATGAAAGTCTAGCCGACGTTGTGATGCCCTGACGTGCGCTTGTAGCCTCCTGCTAGGGGTGACTCTGATCACTCCCCGTTCTTGCCAATCGTAGGATGGAAACCATGGCGAATTTACCTTCGGTGCCGGTGGCCAATCAGGATGATAATGACGGGCGGCTAACGCAGACACTCCGCGCGCCCTTCACGGCACAACCGCTCCATGATCGCGCTTGGTGCAGTCGGATGCATCACCTCGAAGCCGCGCTCGTAGACCGCAGCAGCAAGTAGCACGGGCGCCTCATGATCGCCCGACTGGCACAGCTTCCAGTTCGGCGTCCCGGCAAGAGAGTTGGCCTCAAGCGACCACTGTGGGCAGCCGAAGACCGGAGCGAAGTCCAAGCGATAGGCCACGGAGGGGAAGCTCACCGACAGCGGCACCTTTGAGAGCAGGCGATACCGGCGTGGGGCGTGAAGTTCGCGGGCCATGCCCGAAGAGTCTGCTGCCGCCACGCTCCGTCAAGGCCTCCGGTCCGCGCGGGTGCGATGCGCCTCGATCACATTGCTCTACTTGCGTCGCGCGTTCTTGGCTCGCGCCGGCTTCTCCGGGAAGCGCTCCAGCGCAGCACGGATGAGTTCGCCGATGCTCGCGTCGCTCCGCTTAGCCGTAACCATTCAGTTGAAAGGGAGCCACCGATTGGGAACTGATTGATGGTGAATGAAACCTAATCAATCGAAGGGCGGGAGCCCGGTTCACCAAACGGTGGCCGAGAAGCTTCAATTTGAAAGTGCCGGCCAG
>CAIMFY010000029.1 GCA_903840415.1 uncultured Opitutia bacterium
AGGAGCCTTTTAACGGCGTTGCCGTCTAAAGGCTCCTGCCTACTCTACCCGTGTATCTATTCCGCGGAGCCGTGCGGCCATTTTCCCCGCACATATTCCCGGATGCATTCGAGCGAAGTTGCTACCACCGGCAGGGGCCGGCCGACCCAGAGCATGACGATTTCAAGCGGAGCGAATCCCTCCAACGGCAGCACGCGAACGCCGTGTTGGGGCGTGGTTCCGCCGGCGTCCACGCTGACGCCGATGCCATAGCCACCGGCCACATAGCGGGTGATCGTTTCCATGGAGCTCGCCACGATCGCCGGCGTCCACGTCAGTCGGCGCCGGCGCAGTCCGCATTGAAAATGGCGGCTGATCGTCTCGCTCGCCGGCAGGCTGATGAGCGGTTCCTCGAGGTGCGGGCGCGCCCACAGCTCGGCGGCCGAGCGCAGTTTCGATCGACGGGGGACGAGCAGCACCAGGGGTAACCGCATCAGCGACTCGTGCCGCAGGCTCGCGGGCGGCCGCGTTTCCCGTGTGGTGATGGCAAAGTCGATTTCGCGGTCAATCAACCAGCTCTCTAATTCCGCCTGAAAACCGGAGCGAAGGCTGAGCCGCAGCCGCGGATGATGCCGGTGGATCCGATCAATCACGGCTGGAAGATGATCGCGCAGCACCAACTCGGCGGCTCCGACCCGCAGCTGCGGGATGCGCGCGGCGCGGAGGTGCGTTTCCATCGCGGCGAAATTTTCGAAGAAAGGTCGCACAAACGCATACAACTCCTCGCCCTCGGGCGTGAGGCGAAACGGCAGGCGTTCAAAGAGCTTGAGGTTCAGGCTTTGTTCGAGCTGGAGGATCTGGCCGCTCATCGCCGGTTGCTGGATACCGTAGGGCATATGGCGGACGGCGCGGCTGATGCCGCCGTGACGGGCGACATAATAAAACAGCTCGAGGTGATGCGGATTAAACATCGGGCTGGATAGACGATGTCCGGTCGGTGTGACAGTGGCGAGTTCGGGTTGTTCGAAATTTACTGGGCATTTTTTGCCATCGCCGGTGCCGATGCCTGCCATCGGCATTATCGATTAACAGGTTCGCGGCGGATCGTGATAGCCTCGCACTGCAACCAACCCATATCCCATGAAAACCAAGACCTTGATTCTAACCCTGACCGCGATCGTCGGCAGCTTCGCGGCCGATGGAGCCGAAGTGCCGGCCGTGAAAACGGCGGACGCTCGCGTCGGCGTCTATGATTCGCGCGTCGTGGCGTTCGCTCATTTCTGGAGCGAAGCCGCGAGCAAACCGCGCAACGAACTCATGGCCCAGGCGCGCGCGGCGAAGGCAGCCGGCGACACGGCGCGCGCTACTGAACTCGGCCGCGCGCTGAGCGAGCTGCAGACTCGCGATCACCTGGAGGTGTTCAGCACCGCGCCGGCCGATGAGGCGATGGCTGCGCTCCAAGATAGGTTGCCCGCGATTCAACAGGAACTCGGCGTCACGAAGCTCATCTCAAAGTGGGACGAGCCGGCGCTGAATGAGATTCCGGAAAGCAATCGCGTCGATGCCACCGATCGGCTCGTGCGCGAATTGCTTCCGACGCTGACGGTGCAGCAGCAGAAAGGGATCGCGGCGATGAAGACGACCCAGCCGCTACCGCTCGATCAGGCGAAAAAATTGGCGCAGTCGGGCAAGCTCTAGCCCCGCGGCCAGCCTAACTTCCCGCCATTCCAGATAGCCCGGCGCCAGCGGTGGCGGCGGAGGCGTGCGACGGGTCGCTTCGGCTTCATAGGCAAATCGCTCCCGCCGCAGTTGGAAATGCATCGGCCAAAGGGATTAAAAGTGGTGCGCACAGACTGAATTGGCGGCGCATTTTTCGGCGCAAAATCGCGCGGGTCAAACCGCGCGCAGCATCAGCCAATCCATGCGAGGCGAGCTGGCCGGACGGGGAGTAGGCTGAACGCATCAACCAACCTGCGGTTTCCGGCCGGCCCTCTTCGGCCGATCGGACCGCACCACTGAACCGCAACCCCATGGTTCCGTCATGTCCCACTTCACCACCGCTCGGCCGAGGCCGTTCCTCGATCCGGCGTATTGCAAAGCCTGCCTGCGCTGCGTCGAGGCGTGTGCGAAGCATTGCATCACGCCGGGCTCCACCCTGAATACTATCACGGGCGTCGCGCCAGTCGAACTCCACCTCGAACACTGCACCGGTTGCGCGCTGTGCGTGCAGGCGTGCCCAGAGCCGTTTGGGCTGCGCCTCGATGAAGGCATGTCGCACCTCGAAGGCGAATTCCGCCTGGAAGATCCCACGAAGCTGTTTGGCAAAAAGCGGGTCGACGTCGTCGATGCGCCGATCGAGCCGGACGAGCAGATTCCGCTGCCCGGGTGCGCGCCGCTGGTCCTGAAAGGCGCCTACGCGTCGGCGATTGGCGCCGTGCTGGCCGGCTGCCGGCACGTGTTTGGCTACCCGATCACGCCGAGCACCGAGGGCGCGGAGCTGATGGCGAAGCTGATGCCGGAGCTCGGCGGCACGTTCGTGCAGGCCGTGAGCGAGGTTGCGGCGGTCAACATGATGTATGGCGCCGGCGGCGCTGGCGTGCCGGCGATGACATTTACCAGCAGCCCGGGCTTCAGTCTGATGCTCGAAGGAATCAGCTACATGATCGGCGCCGAAGTGCCCGGCGTCTTTGTCAACTTCATGCGCGGCGGTCCGGGGCTCGGCAACATCGCGCCCGAGCAGTCTGATATCAAGCTCGCCTGCCGCGGCCTCGGCCACGGCAACACCCACGCGCTCGTCCTCGCACCTAGCACGCCGCAGGAAATGCTCGATCTCACGCTGGCGGCGTTTGCGCTGAGTTTCCGTTATCGCAATCCCGTCATCATGCTCGGCGACGGCTTTCTGGGGCAGATGACGGGAGTCGTGAGACTGCCCCCGACGCTTTCACGGCCCGGCCGTCCCGCCTGGGCCGTGTGGGGCGATCGTTCGCACCGCCACAATCTCATCAGCTCGATCCACCTCGCCGAAACCGATCTCGAGGCGCACAACGAGCACCTGAATCGCAAATACGCCGCGATCGCAAAACGAGAGACGCGCGCTGAGCTGTTCCGGTGCGACGATGCCGAAGTGCTCGTCGTCGCCTGCAACACTCCCGCCCGCATGGCCAAGGGCGCGGTCGAGGTCGCGCGCGCCCGCGGTCTCGCGGCCGGACTCTTCCGTCCCATCACGCTCTGGCCCTTCCCGATCGATGCGCTGCTGCCTTTGCTGCCGCGCACCCGGCAAATCATCGTCGTCGAGGCGAGCCCGGGCCAACTAGAGGACGAGTTGCGCCTCGCGCTCAGCCACGCCGACCGCGTGCCGCCGCCGATCACGCACGTGCGCCGCGGTGGCGGCGTGTTGCCCCAGCAAACCGAAATCCTCGCGCAGATCGCGGCGACTCAGGAGGCATTCGCATGAACTCCCCCGTCTTCTACGACCACTTCGAGCGCCACGCCCACGGCGCGGGCCTCAAGGGCCACAGCACGCATTACTGCCCCGGTTGCGGCCATGGCATTGTGCACCGCGATCTGGCCGACGCCATCGGCGAACTCGGCCTGCAGGATCGCACCGTGCTGATCAGTCCGGTGGGCTGCGCGGTGTTTGCGCATTATTATTTCGACGTCGGCAACTCCCAGGCCGCGCACGGCCGCGCGCCCGCCGTGGCCCTCGGACACAAACTCGCCAACCCCGACGCCATCGTCATCAGCTACCAAGGCGACGGCGATCTCGCGTCGATCGGTCTCGCGGAGACGATCTCGACGGCGCAGCTCGGGCTGCCGATCACGGTCATCTTTATCAACAACGCCATCTACGGCATGACCGGCGGCCAGTGCGCGCCGACGTCGCTGATCGGCCAGAAAACCACGACGAGTCCCGCGGGCCGCGATCGGGCGATGGGCTCGCCGCTGCGCGTCGCGGAATTGATCGCGCAGCTCGATGGCCCAATTTACGTCGAGCGCGTGGCGCTCTTCGATCCGAAGCAGCGGGTGAAGGCCCGCCGCGCAATCCAGAAGGCGCTGCGGCTCCAGGCGGAGGGCCGCGGCTACGCGTTCATCGAAGTGCTCGCCGAGTGCCCGACGCACCTGAAGCTCACGCCCGAACTCGCCGAGGCGTGGGTGCGCGACCAGATGGTGCCAGTGTTTCCGCTTGGCGTGAAAAAGGATCTCACCGTCGAGCCGTGGTTCCACTGCGGGCCGCCCAGCTACGACGTGGAAAAATTTCTCGCGCTCGTCGGGGCTGAACCGCTGGAACCAGACACCGAGCCGCCGGTGCCGGCCACCAGCGCCATCGGCGATCTCAGCCTCAAGTTTGCCGGGGCGGGCGGCGACGGCGCGCAGACCGCAGCGCTGCTCCTAACCCGCGCCGCGATCGACGCGGGTTTCGATGCCACGCACATCCCTAGCTACGGCCCGGAGAGTCGCGGCGGCACGTCTTACGCCGATGTGCATATCGCGGCCGGCGAGGTGCTGAATCCCGCCGCGCCCGAGCCGGACATCCTCGTCGCGTTCAACGCGCCGAGTCTCGCGAAATTTGCGCCAATGGTCGCGCCGGAAGGCACGATCCTCTACGACGGCGGCGTGATCACGCAGCTGCCGGCATTGCCCGCGGGGTGCCGCGTGATCGCCGTGCCATTCACCGAGATCGCGCGCGGGCTCGGTCGGCCCGTTGCGAAAAACATGGTGGCCATCGGGGCGCTGCAGGGAGCGACTGGCCTGCTGCCGCCCGATCGGTTCACGATCACGCTGCGCCATTTGTTGAAGGACAAGCCGTCCCTGCTGCCGCTCAACGAGGCGGCATTCGAGGCCGGCCGACGCGCCGTCTGCCCGCCGTCCGTGCCGACATGATACCGGGCTTCCTGCACGAGGCGGAGGGGTATGCGTTGCTGGCGCGGGCGGGCTGGGCCGTGCCGCGCCACGGCTGGCTCGACGCGGCACCGCCGTTCGCCGCCGGCGAGCCCGTCGTAGTAAAAGGCCTCGGCGAAGATCTCTGGCATAAGTCCGAACTGGGCGCGGTGCAGTTTGCGCCCTTCGATTCCGCTGCGCTCGGCCGGGCGGCGGAAGCGATGCGTTCGCGCCTCGCCGCCGCCGGCCACCGCTGGATCGGCGCGCTCGTTTGCGAGCGGATCGCACCGGCGCGCGCGGAAGGTTTGCCGGCGGAAGGATTCGTGTCGCTGGTGCGCCACGAGGCCGGCTGGATTGCGCTGGTCGGCTGCGGCGGGTTGCAGGCGGAAGCGCTCGCCGCCAGCGTGCCGCCGCTGCGCTGGCCGCTCGCGTTGCTGACTCCAGCGGAAGCGCTCGCCGAACTGGAGCGACACCTTCTCGGCCGCGTGTGGCTCGGCACGCTGCGCGGGATGACGGCGCTCACGAGCCGCGGGCAACTCGCGGCATTCGTGCAATCGATCTGGTCGCTCGCCGCACTGGCCGAAGCGGAGCAGATCGCGCTGATCGAAGTGAACCCGGTCGTGCTCGATTCCGGTGGCCAGCCGCGGCCGCTCGATGCCGTCGGCCGTCGCGCGGCGCCCGGGCTGGAGCGGATCGCCCCGGCGGAAGGATTTTTGACCTCGCTGACGAATCCGTGCCGCGTCGCGATTGCTGGTGTATCCGAGAAACTCGGTGGCGTGGGCCGCACCATCCTCGAAAATCTGCAGCGTTGCCCGGCCCTGACCGGCCAGCTCGTCGTCATTAAACCTGGAGAAACCGCGCTGCTCGGTGCGCCGTGTGTGCCGGACGTCGCGGCGTTGCGCGCGGCGCCGGTGGACCTGCTGCTGCTCGCGCTCCCGGCGGAGGCTGCGGCGAACGTGCTCGCGGAATTGATCGCGCAGGGTGGGGGCGCGCGCGTGGTTGGGTTGGTGGCGGGCGGTCTCGGCGACGGCGCGGATACTACTGGCCTCGGCGCGCGGCTCGTGGCGAAGCTGCGCGCTGCGCGCGCCGCGGGCCGATGGACGCCGACGGTAATCGGACCGAATTTCCTCGGGCACTGGGTGCCGGCGCAGAAGATCGACACGTCGTTCATCCCGGAGGAAAAACTGCCGCGGCCCGCGCCCGGCGGATCGCTCGCGCTGCTGGCGCAGAGCGGAGCGTTCATCCTCTGCCGGCGTTCGCGCCAGCCGCGGCTGCGCCTGCGGCTCGCCGTCTCGCTCGGCAACCAGCTCGACGCCGCGCTGCCCGATTTCCTGCACGCGCTCGCCGCTGATCCGGGTTGCCGCGCGATCGCGGCCTACGTGGAAGGATTCGCGCCCGGTCAGCTCGCGGCGACGGTGCAGGCGGCGCTGAAATTGCGCGAGCGCCGCGTGCCGCTCGTCCTTTTGCGCGCCGGCCGCACGGCTGCGGGCCAGGCGGCGGCGGCCACGCACACTGGCGCGATGGCGGGCGATCTAACGCTCGAACGCGAACTGCTCACTCGCGTCGGGGTAAAGTTTGCCGATTCGATCGCTGCCTTCGATGCGGCGATCAACTGGCTCAGCGTCTTTCCCGAACTCCGATCCGGCCCACTCGCGTTCGTGACCAACGCCGGCGTCGAGGCGGTGAACGCCAGCGATCTTGCCACGCCGCGCCAGCCGGTCGCGACGTTGTCGGACAGCGCGACGCGGGCGCTCGCGCACCTGCTCGCGGAGGAAAAACTCGCCGGGCTGGTGGCGCCTCGGCTGCCGCTGGATCTCACGCCGACGGCGGGCGAGCGCGCTTTTCTGCGGGCGGCGGAGTTGCTGCTGGCGGGCGACGCGGCGGTGCTGCTGATCGGTTTGGTGCCGTTCACGCGGCAGCTCGCGACGGAGCCGGAGCCCGCGGCGGAGTTTGGCCGTGCGCTCGCGGCGCTGGTGCGGGCCGCGGGCAAGCCGGCGGGTCTCGTCGTGGACGCCGGCAGCGATTACGAAAACTTTCGCGCGGCGCTCGCTGAGGGCGAACTGCCAGTGTTCACGCGGGCCGAGGAAGCGATCGCCGGCCTGCACGTGCTGGCGTAGCGGGCGGGTTACCAGCGATGCTGGTGCGGGCCGAAGTCGGCTTCGTAATACGGCGAGGTGTGCGAGCCGGGCGGGACGATTTCGTCGATGCGCTTCAACTCGGTGGCGGAGAGTTTTAGATCGAGCGCCTTCAGGTTGTCCTCGAATTGCTCAAGTGTGCGCGGGCCAACGATCGGACTGGTCACACCGGGCTGGTGCAGCACCCACGCCAGCGCGAACTGCGAGAGCGGGACGTGCCGCGCCTCGGCCAGCGGCAAAAGTTTTTCGACCACGGCGAGGGAATTTTCCGTCCAGCGTGCGGCGTTGATCGGACTCGTGGAGGTATCGAAAAAACGGGTGCCGGCGGGGCGCGGCTGGCCGGCGCGGTATTTGCCGGAGAGCAGGCCGCCGGCGATGGGTGACCACGGAATCGTCGCGATGCCGTGGGTGCGGCACATCGGGAGGAGTTCGCGCTCGATACGGCGATCGAGGAGGTTGTAGGGCGGCTGCTCGCAGACGAGGCGGTTGAGGTGATGGCGATCGGAGCACCAGAGGCCTTCGGTGATTTGCCACGCGGCCCACGTGCTCGTGCCGAGGTAGCGGACCTTGCCGGCGCGCACGAGATCGTCGAGGGCGCGGAGGGTTTCGTCGATTGCGGTATCGGTCTGCTGGCGGTGGAGCTGGTAGAGATCGATGTGGTCGGTCTGGAGGCGGCGGAGGCTCGCCTCGCACTCGGCGATGATGTGGCGACGCGAGAGCCCGGCGGCGTTCGGGTCGGTGGCGTCCATCGGGCGGTGGACTTTCGTGGCGAGGAAAACGCGGGCGCGTTTGCCGTTGGCCTTGAGCGCGGCACCGGTGACTTCCTCACTGCGGCCTTCGTTGTAAACGTTGGCGGTGTCCAGAAAGTTAATGCCGGCGTCGAGGGCGCGGTCGATGATGCGGGCGGAGTCGGCGGCGGACGCTTTGCCGCCGAACATCATGCAGCCGAGCGTGAGCGGGGAGACTTTGACGCCAGTGCGGCCGAAGGGTACGTAGTGCATGAAAAATATTCTGAGCGGGGCGAGGCGGCGATCAGTAGCCGACGGCCTTCGCGTCGGACTTGCGCGGGTCGGCGGCGCCGAGGATCAGGTGGGTTTTCGGATCGACCATGATCGTCTCGCCGTCGCCTTGGTAGGCGCCTTCAAAATTTTGGTGGCGGCCGATGTGGTGGCCCATCGCATCGAGGAGATTTAACGTATCGATGGAGAGGCCATTGCGCTCGTAGGTCATCACGTCGGGCGTCCATTGGTGATGGAAGCGCGGCGCCTCGACGGCCTGCATCACTGACATATCGTGATCGATCACGTTGGTGATGATTTCGAGGACGGTGTTGATGATCGTGGGGCCGCCGGGACTGCCGGTGACGAGGAGGAGTTTGCCGTCCTTGTTCACGAAAGTCGGGACCATCGAGGAGAGCGGGCGGCGGCTGGGGGCGATGGCGTTGGCTTCACCCTGGATGAGGCCGAACATGTTCGGCGTGCCGGGCTTCGAGGCGAAGTCGTCCATTTCATTGTTCATGAGGATGCCGGTGCCGGGAATCGTGACGCCGCTGCCGAAACCGCCGTTGAGCGTGTAGGTGTTGCTGACGGCGTTGCCGGCGGCATCGACGACCGAGAAGTGCGTGGTCTCAAGCGACTCTTTCGGCGTGGGCGCTTTTTTGTCGAGCGCGGCGATCGCTTCCCAGCCGGCGGGCTGGCCGGCGGCGAGGCCGGCGCTCGGCGTGGCTTTTTGCGGGTCGTAGTTTTTCATCAGGCCGGCGATGTAGGCTTTGTCGAGCAGGCCGGCGGTGGGCACGGGCACGAAATCCGGATCGCCGAGATAGGCCGCGCGATCGCGAAACGCACGGCGCATCACCTCGTGGAAGAGGTGGTATTTCGCGGCTGAGTTTGAGCCCATCGCCCGGACGTCAAACGGCTCGAGCATGCCGAACATCTGTAGTAAGGCGATGCCGCCCGAGCTCGGCGGCGGCATGGTGACGATGTCGTAGCCGCGATATTTTCCGCGCAGCGGTTCGCGGAAGACCGCTTGGTAGTTTTTCAAATCGGCGAGGGCGATTGTGCCGCCGTTGGCGGCCATGGCGGCGGCGATATTTTGCGCGGTCTCGCCTTCGTAGAATTCACGTGGCCCGTTTTTCTGCAGGCGGGCGAAGGTCGCCGCGAGTTCCGGCTGGCGCCAGAGATCGCCGGCTTTCCAAAAGGCACCGCCATTTTGGTAGATTTTTTTCGAGTCGGCAAAGGCGGCGAGATTGTTCGCGCGCTTCAAACCGGCCGCGGTGGCCTGCGAGACGAGGTGGCCGTCGGCGGCGAGCCGGCGCGCGGGTTCGCACACGTCGGTCCAGGTGAGTTTGCCGGAGCCGTATTTTTCCAGCGCGAGCGCGAAGCCGGCGACGGAGCCGGGCACGCCGCTCGCGCGCCAGCCAAGGACGGACGAACCGGGACCTTTCAGGAGGTTGCCATCGGGGCCGAGATACATGTCGCGCGAGGCTGCGGCCGGTGCGGTCTCACGGTAATCGACGGCGACATCGCGACCGTCCGCGAGGTGAATCAGCATGAAGCCGCCGCCGCCGATGTTGCCGGCGAACGGATAGACGACGGTGAGCGCGAGGCCGGTGGCGACCGCGGCGTCGACGGCGTTGCCGCCTTTTTTCAACATCTCGACGCCGGCCTCCGAGGCAAGCTCGTGGGCCGAAGTCACGAGGCCGTGTTCCGCTTCGACGGCGGCGCGCTGGGCGCGGGACGCGGGCGCAAGCAGCAGCGCGAGCGAGACAAAGATAGACAGCAAGGCGGGGCGGTGGAGTAAACGCATGGTCCGAGACTTGCACGTTTCGGCGCGCAAATGCAAATGCGCGCCGAAGTTTGCGCACAACGGCGGTATTTTCTTACAAGCAAAGAAAATGATTTTGTCACTTGTTTGTCATTAGTTCGTGCGCATCATCCCCGGCGAATGAACTTGATTCCTGCTAGCCATGCCGCTCGGCGCGTCCTAACGACGACCGCACTTACCTTGTTAACCCTCGCGGCCATCACGCCGCTGTTTGCCCAGACCGCCTCCGCACCCGCCTCGGATCCCAATCAACCGGTCAAACTCGAGAAGTTCGTCACCATCGGCTCGCGCTTCAATGATCGCTCCGTGATCGATTCGCCCGTGCCGATCGATGTGCTGTCGGGCCTCGATCTCCAGCTGAATGGTTACTCAGAGATGGGCCAGACCCTTTCGGTGACCGTGCCCTCGATCGATTTTCCACGCCCGTCGAACACTGACGGCACGGACTCAGTCCGGCCGGCCGCGTTGCGCGGACTCAGCCCCGACCAGACGCTCGTTTTGCTCAACGGCAAACGCTTTCACGCCAGCGCACTCGTCAACCTCAACGGCAGCGTCGGCCGCGGCTCGGCCGCCGTCGATCTCAACGCCGTGCCTTCGTTCGCGCTGAATGGCGCGGAAGTGCTCCGCGACGGCGCCGCCGCCCAATACGGCTCCGATGCCATCGCCGGCGTCATCAATCTCCCCTTGCGTAGCGACGTGGGCTACAGTCTCACTTCGACCGGCGGACAAACCTACAATCACGACGGCGCAACCTTTAGCGCGAGCGTCAACTACGGTGACAAACTTGGCGACGCCGGCGGCTTCGTCAACGTGACCGGCTACTTCAAGAACCGCGGTTATTCGGCCCGTTCGGGCCCCGACTTGCGCCAGCAATATTTCGGCACCAATCCGACCACCGGTGCGCTGGTCGCGCCCGGCACGACCATCGGTGTCATCAACGGCACGCCCGACCCGCGCGAAGCGACTTTCAACCGCAGTCAAGTGATCTTCGGCGATCCCGTGAACCACGAACGCGGCTTTTTCCTCAATAGCGAGGATCCGCTCAGTAACGGCATGACGCTCTATGCCTTCGGCGGCATGTCGCGGCGCGAGAGCATATCGTTTGCCTCGTGGCGGCGGCCAGCGGATAGCACGGACGTCCGCGCCATTTACCCCGACGGGTTTCAGCCCCAGATCAACCCGCACATCGTCGACACCGACCTGACGCTCGGCATCAAGGGCACCGTCGGTGGGTGGAAATGGGATCTCAGCGACACGTGGGGCAAGAACACGATCGACTATTACACCATCAACTCGCTAAACGTGACCTATGGTGCCGCCAGCCAGACGCGTTTCTACGACGGCTTGCTCGGCTTCCAGCAACACACGGCGAATTTCGATCTCACGGGCCAGATCGACGCCGGCCTGCCTTCGCCACTCAAGACGGCCGCCGGCCTTGAATACCGCTGGGATAATTACTGGATCAGGCAGGGCGAACACGCCTCGTGGGACAATGGTGGCGTGCTCGTGCTCGATGGTCCGAGTAAGGGCACCGTGCCGGCCTATGGCGCGCAGGGCTTCCCCGGCTTCCGGCCGACGGACGAGACCGACATGACCCGCAGCAACTTCGCCGGCTACGTCGATGTGGAAAACCAGATCACCAAGAAATGGATGGTGGATGTCGCCGGCCGGGCGGAGCACTACAGCGATTCGGGCGACACGGTTACCGGCAAGATTGCCACACGCTACGAAATCACGCCGTGGCTGGCGGCGCGCGCCTCGTTCAGCAACGGTTTCCGCGCTCCCGCGCTACAGCAGGCGACCTTCACCACCACCTCGTCGGTCATCCTCACGGTCAACGGCCTGACCGGCCCGTATCAGGTGAAGACGTTCCAAGTGGCCGATCCCGCCGCGGTCGCGCTCGGTGCCACCCCGCTCAAGCCGGAGAAGTCCACTAACTTTAGCGGCGGCTTCACGCTCACCCCGTTCAAGGGGTTCAGCACCTCCATCGATTACTACAACATCGCGATCAACGACAAAATCGTCCTGTCGAGTAATTTTGCCACGACCTCCGTGGCGACCTTCCTCGCCGCGTCGGGCTATCCGGGGCTCGAGGGCGGTCGTTACTTCACCAACGCCGTTAATTCGCGCACGCAGGGCCTCGATGTCACGTCGCATTATTCCTACCGCCTCGCCAATGGCGACCACCTCTCGCTCACCGCCGGTTTCAACTACAACGACACCGTCGTCACCTACATCAAGGGCACGTCGGCTAACGTCCTTGCTCTCACCGGTGGCACGCCGATCTTCGACCGCCAGAGCACCCTTCGTTACGAACGCGGCACGCCGCTCGACAAGGTCGTCGCCTCGGCGACCTATGATCTTGGCTCACGTTTCAGTTTTCTGGTGCGCGAAAACTGGTATGGTTCGGTGCTCAGCGCCGGCACGGCCGCGGCGACCGACCAAACCCTCTCCGCCAAATTCCTGACGGATGCAGAGGTATCGTGGCACATTAAAAAAGATCTCACGATCGCGCTGGGTGCGAACAACGTCTTCAATGTCTATCCGGACAAACTGAACGCCGCGAACAACACCTCGGGGCTGGCGCAGTATAGCAGTTTCTCGCCCTTCGGCTTCAACGGCGGGTTCTACTACAGTCGCTTGAACTACAAGTTCTGATCCGAATGGCGCTTAAGTAAGCCCTAAAGTTTGCTTGTTGAGGCGTTTGCGTCGCTGGGTGCCGGGGATTGTCGTGAAGAGCACTTTGCGGCTGAGCCGTTGCATTTGTCGCAGCGTTGCTTGGACGGTGCGCCAGTTGGCGAT
>CAIMFY010000030.1 GCA_903840415.1 uncultured Opitutia bacterium
CGGTGTAGTGGAAACTCACCGGCACCAGTGCAGGCGCGCCGGTCCATGCGCCGGGGTGGTAGGTGAATTGGCTCAGCACGGTATTGTCGGCGCGGAGAATCTGAATCAACAGGCCATCGGTCGGAGAGGTGAGTTGCGATGTAATCTGATCGACCGCCGGACCAGCGTTGAAGTGCACGACGTAGTCGGCGCCGCTGGCGTTATCCGCGGTGGTGCGCGTGGACGTGATGACGTTGTCCTGCCAGATCATGACGGCCCAGTTGCCGTGGCCGTCGAGATCGACGGCATGGACGGCGTGCTCGCCCGTCTTCGTCCAACCGGGGATATCACCGAAATACCCCACAGTGAGGCCCGATTGGAATTGGGTATTGGTGGCGCCGGCGCCGGGGGTGTAGCCGGAGAAGTTTTCGCTGAAGTCGGCTCCAGTCGTGACCGAGATGACCGGCGGCGTGGTGTCACGCACGGTGACAGTGAATGAACCAGTCGCGACGTTGCCCGCCGCATCGGTGGCGGTCGCGTTCACCGTCGTGGTTCCGAGCGGGAACATGCTGCCCGAGCCAGGCGTGAGCGTGACGGGGACACTGCCGCTGACGTTGTCCGTCGCGGTCGCGCTAAACGCCACGGTCGCGCCGGTGGGGCTGGTCGCTTCGACGTTGATGTTCGCGGGCAACGAGATGACCGGCGGCGTGGTATCGGTCACGGTGACGGTGAACGAGCTGGTCGCTTTATTGCCGCGCGCATCGGTCGCGGCGAGGTTCACGGTGGTGGTGCCGACCGGGAAGCCGCTGGCGGAGGCCGGCGCCGCGGTGACGGTGACGCTGCCGTCAACGAGGTCGGTCGCGGTTGGCGAGTAGCTCACCGGCGTTAGCGGACCGGTTGCCTCGAGGGTGATATTTTGCGGCGTTTTGATCGTCGGCGGCGTGGTGTCGACGACGTTGACGACGATTTGTTTTGTCGTCGTCAGACCCATCGCGTCTGTTGCGGTCAAATTGACTTGGGTGATCCCAATCGCATACGGGCCGGCCGGACTCGCGGTGACGGCCAGAGAGTTTCCATAGGAGTCGATGGCGGTGGCTGGAATCGTTATCGAAGCCCCCGCCGAACTTGTGGCCTCGACAGTGATGGGGTTGGAAACCGAAATCACGGGCGGCGTCCCTTTGACCGTGACCTTGAATGTGGCGGTAGTGGTTCCGCCGGCCGAATTTGTCGCCGAGAGGTTGACGGGCGTGGTGCCGACGTGGAAAGTGCTGCCCGAGACGGGCGTAGCGGTGACTGGATCGGATTCCGAGCTCTCCAGCGTGACGGCGTAGGTGAGATTGCCCCCAAAGTTTATGCGAGTCGCCTGGTAGAATTTGACCATGTAGGTCTGGCCAGCGATCAAGGAGATGGAGGACGCGGAGGTGACGTTGCCGAGCACGCCATAAAATGACTGAACGAATCCGCGCTGACTGCCCTCTTGGGGTCCGGAGCCGCCAAACGAGCCGGGGCTGCCGTTAATCACACCGCTATAGTTGGTGAATGTCCAATCGCCGAATGGCTCGTTGGATAGCAGGCTGCCAGTGGTATTATTCAGCCACGAGACATAGTGAGCGTCGGTCACAGTCGGCAGTTCGAATCCGGATTGGAAGAGCTCGGTGTTGGTGGCATTCGCGATCACGTGCACGTCGTCGACAAAGAAGGTGTTGTCGGCGCCGTTGTCCGAGACCGTGCGGAAGCGCAACTTGAAGTTGCCGGAGATCGTGGGCTTGAAAGCGACCCAGTAAGCCGTCCACGGCTCGGCGGTCACAGTCTTGCGGCTGAAGATTTCCGAGCTGATCGTGCTCGTGGCGGTGGCGTTGAAAGGGACGATCGCGCCCGCCGCGCTCGTGGCATTTGTCGTGATATCCGCCGGCACGGAAATCACCGGCGCCGAAATCGTGGTGCTTGGCGTAATCACGGGGACAACGGTCAGCACCGCATCGTCCGCATAGGCCAATGGCGTGCCATAAGCGGCGCCGTTACTATACATCCACAGCATTATTTCAGCAGAGAGGTAATTCGTGTCGCTGGGAAGAATGACGCTCACAGTCGCTGTCTGCCAACTAAACTGATTAAGAGTCAGGTTGGCGGAAGTATACCGGGTCCCGGTGAGTGCGATGCCGGTATCGGTCATGATACTCACAGCCACGGTCCCCGGAGAAATCGATGTAGGACCTGTCAGCCAAGTGTTGAATTTGCACGAGAATGTGGCCACGGAGCCAGCCTTGAAGGGGCCGTAAACAACCTGGTTGGTTTGCGCTGCAGTCCCACCGCCGGCATGCCTCAACTCCAGCATCTGGCTACCGAATGGAGTGATGCCATTGCCGGCACCACTCAGGACCGAGCTTTCCGTGGCCCACACGCCGGTGGTCGTCGCCGCATACGCGGGTAAAGGATTGCTGATCCCTTCAAAATCACCTGCGACCAGCAGATTGGACTGCGCATTCGCCGCGACTGCCAGCAGCGAACCCACCACCAGCATAGATAGGGACGTGAGTAATTTTTTCATAGATGGATGTTTCATTTTGCGAGTTGGGTGATTGATGGCTGATCTTAGTGGGCTTGCGAAAACCAGCGCAGGCCTGGCCGACAGAGACGGAGGGATGGAATCGGATTCATGGGTGGGAGCGGTTGAAATGCGCAGCCTTGGCCGGCGTGCGGTGGGAGGACGGGAAACGCCAAGTCATCTGCTCCGGCCGCACGGTGTCCGCAAACCGCCGGTGACAAGCGACGGTGAATTTGTGACCAACGCGGTTACTTCGCGCGTGACCTCGGAGCGCGGTGGCCCGAAATATCCTTGCTGGAGTCCGTCGCCCTCTTCGCCAATTTGGCAGCGACGCCTCCCTTGTTTATTACTTCACGCCGTAGCCCTGGTTACCGTTTCCGTCGATGCACCGACCCAACCTGACCAAGCCGCAGCAACTTTGCATCGCGTATGTGCTCTTGCACACCCTGGTGCATTTCTCGGCACGGTGGTTCGAGGTGAATCCGGGCATTGCCACCTCAATCTGGTATCCGCCGGGCGGACTGGCGCTCGCGCTGCTCGTGCTCCTCGGGCTGCGGTATTTGCCGGTGGTGTTTCTGGCTAACTTCGCCACGGCTTGGTTTGGGTCATCTGCCCGCGAACTCTGGTCGGTCATTTTCTTTCCGGGGTTGCTAACGGCCACCTATGCGGCTGCGGCGTGGCTGGTGCGGCGTTTGCTCGGGCCGAGAATGTTGCCCGGCGGAGCGCGCGGCACGGCAGTTTTTTACGCGACGATTGCCGGGGCCCCGCTGGTGGCTGCGCTTATCGGCACCACGGTCGCCATGGCGATGAGCCATCGCAGCGATCTGTTCTCTGCGCCTGTGTTCTGGCGCTCGGTCTGCGATTGGTGGATCGGCGATGCGAGTGGACTGCTCACGGTCGTGCCGGTGGTGATGGTATTCGTGGGGCCGTGGCTCGATGGAACGCGGGTGTTTTCCAGCGAGGCCTCAGCGCGGGCGGGCGCGATCGGATTCGCGGTCTTGCGGGGCGCGACCCTGCTGGCCACGCTCGTGTTTGTGCTGATGGTGCCGATTCTGCGCGAGCAGCGGGCCTTTTATTTGTGTTTCCTGCCGCTCGTGTGGATTTGCGTCCATGACGGCTTGCCTGGCGCCACGCTGGCGACGCTTGCGGTGATGCTCGTCGGTTTGATCGATATGCGTCTGGCCGGCACTTCCCCGGACTATTTGTATGTGTTTCTCCTCTTCGAGTTGGCGGTGGCGGGCGTCGGCCTCGGACTTGGCACGGTAGTGACGCGGCGCGACGAGGCCGTAGCCCAGCTGGCCGCGAACAACGCTGAACTGGCCCGCCTCCACCAACTTGAATTCGACCAGAAGATCGCCGCCCAGTTGTCCGAGGAGATGGCCCGGCTCGAGGTGCTTCGCTACCAACTCAACCCGCACTTCCTCTACAATTCGCTCAATTCGATCTACGGACTGCTGTTCGACAATCCGCGCGACGCTGGCGAGATGGTCTTGCGGCTGTCGGAGTTTTGCCGGGCCACGCTCACCGGCCCGATCGACGCCATCCCGACGCTCGGCGCCCAGATCGAAGCGCTGCGCAGCTACCTCGATGTGGAAAAAGTGCGCTGGGGTGAGAGCCTGCAGATCGAGTTCGCGGTGGCGCCGGAGGTCGAATCGGTGCGACTGCCTCCGTTCCTGCTGCTGCCGCTGGTCGAGAACGCGATCAAATACGGCAGCCGGACTTCGCCCGGCGTGCTCCAGCTGGCCATTCGCGCGCAGCATGAGGGTGAGGCCCTGCTCATCGAAATCGCCAACACCGGATCGTGGGTGCCACCCAGTGCGTCGAGTGCGGATTCGACGGGCATCGGCTTGGAAAACCTGCGGCAACGGTTGCGGCACTACTTTCCTGACGCGCACGCGTTCACCACCGAAGGGAAGGATGGATGGGTCGTGGCCCGATTGAAATTGGCCAAGAACGGTTTGCTCGTTGAACCCACGATGCGCGAGCCGGCAGAAAGTCCACGCGAATGAGAGCCTTGATCATCGACGACGAAGCCCCAGCGCGTGCCGCGGTCCGCGGGTTGTTGCGCGACCACCCGGCCATCACGCTCGTGGGCGAGGCGGACACGCTTGCGGCTGCGGTGAAGCGGCTCGGCGGCGGCGATTACGATCTCGTATTTCTCGACGTGCAGCTGCGCGGCGGCACGGGCTTCGACCTCCTGCCCCTCGTCCGGCCGGAGGCGCGGGTGATATTCGTGACCGCCTTTGATGACTTCGCCGTGCGTGCGTTCGAGGTAAATGCGATCGACTACCTGATCAAACCCGTCCGCCCGCAGCGGCTGGCTGAGGCGCTCCGCCGGCTCGCTTTACCCCCTTCAGCCTTGCCCGCCGCGCCCACGTCCGCTGCCGCGCTAGACCCGGGCGATCTTGTTTACCTTCGGACCGGCAACGGCACTTCGCGCTTCGTCGCGCTGGCCGACCTGGCCGCCGTCGCTTCAAATGAGAACTATTCCGAAGTGCATCTTGGCGACGGCACGCGGTTCTTTGTGCGCCGCACGATGAAGTCTTGGGAGGATGTGCTGCCTGCGGCCCAGTTTGTGCGCGTGCACCGCACCACCATCATCAACCTCGCCCGCTACCGCGGCGCCGATCGCCAGAGCTACGAGACGACGCTGCTGCACCTCGACGGACTCACGGAGCCTGTGAAAGCGAGCTTCCGCTATCTGCCGGAGCTACGCACCCGGCTCGCCGCGCTCGGCCGGGAGTTGTGAAGCGCGCCGCCGGTCGGTAGAAAAATTCGCCAGAGGCTGGAGTGCTTTGCGCGTCAGCGCGTTGACTCACACCCTCCGGCGTTTACTCAACAGGCACGCCGTCTGCACGGTTCCTCCCGATCGCCTCCGCATGAAAATACTGTCGCTCCGCCCTGTCCTGTTCATCGCCGCGCTGCTTCTCGCACCCGCGTTCGCCATCGCCGCCCCGCCGAAAATCACGCCCGCGAAGGACATCATCGGGTTCTCCATCGGCGACGACTACCACATGGCGAACTACACACAGCTCACCACGCTGTGGAAAAAATGGGCGACCGAGTCCGATCGCCTGAAAGTCGTCAGCATTGGCAATACCTGCGAGGGCCGTCCGCAACTCATGGCCATCGTCAGCTCGCCGGCGAACCTTGCACAGCTCGACCACTACCGGGAAATTTCCGTGAAACTCGCGCACGCCGAACTCACCGAGGTTGAAGCCGCGAAACTCGCGAAGGAAGGCAAAGCCGTGGTCTGGGTCGACGGCGGCCTGCACTCCTCGGAGAGCGTCAATTCCCAGCAGCTGATCGAAACTGTTTATCGCATGATTTCGCAAGACGATGAGGAGACGCGGCGTTTCCTCGACGACGTGATCCTCCTCGCGCCGGTCGCGAATCCTGACGGCGTCGAAATCGTCGCCAACTGGTATATGCGCAACGCCGACGAGAAGGCGCGCACCTTCACCGGCCTGCCGCGCCTCTACAACAAATACGTCGGCCACGACAACAATCGCGACTCGATCATGAACAACATGCCCGAGACCACGAACCAGAACCGCGTGCTCTGGATCGAATGGATTCCGCAGATCATGTATAACCATCACCAACCCGGTCCCGAGGGCCAGGTGATCTTCATTCCGCCGTTCCGCGATCCGTTTAACTACAACTTTGATCCGCTCGTGCCGCTCGGCGTCGAGCAGCTCGGCGTCGCGATGCACATGCGCCTGGTCGAGCGCGGCCTGGGCGGCTCCGCGATGCGCTCGGCTGCGCCCTACTCGACGTGGTGGAACGGCGGCATGCGGACTGCGGTTTATTTCCACAACCAAATCGGCATTCTCACGGAAATCATCGGCAGCCCGACCCCGATCGTCTTGCCGCTCGTGCCGTCGAAACAGCTTCCCTCCGGCGACTGGCCGCTCCCCGCCGCCCCGCAACTCTGGCACTACCGCCAGTCGATCGAATACGACACGCAGGTCAACTTCGCCGCGCTCGACTACGCCTCGCGCAACCGCGAGACGCTGCTTTTCAACATGTATCGCATGGGCCGCAACATGATCGAACGCGGCAGCCGCGATGCGTGGACGGTCACGCCGAAGCGCATCGACGCACTCGTCGCCGCCGCGAATCTGCCGAAGCCGGCCGCAAGCGACGAAGAGGGCGGCGGCTTTTTCACGAGCCACGCCGTGCCGTCGGAACTCTACGAAAAAGTGCTGCACGCCCCCGAGTATCGCGACCCGCGCGGCTACATTATCTCAGCGGATCAGGATGATTTCGGGACC
Source organism: uncultured Opitutia bacterium (assembly GCA_903840415.1). Classification (GTDB taxonomy): domain Bacteria; phylum Verrucomicrobiota; class Verrucomicrobiia; order Opitutales; family Opitutaceae; genus CAITWF01. The sequence goes on from CAIMFY010000030.1 coordinate 6,802, forward strand.
GCGGTGAAATTTGTGAACGTGCTGCTCAAGCAGGGCGTGACGGTGCACAAGGCGACCGCGGCGTTTGCGGTGAACGGAAAAAATTATCCCGCCGGTTCGTATGTCGTGAAGGCCGCGCAGGCTTTCCGCGCCGAGGTGATGGACATGTTTGAGTCGCAGGACCACCCGAATGATTTCGCGTTTCCCGGCGGCCCGCCGAAGGCGCCCTACGACATCACGGGCTGGACGCCCGCGGTGCAGATGGGCGTGAAGTTTGACCGCATCCTCGATGGTTTCGACGGCCCGTTCGCGAAACTCGGTTTCGATTTGGAGAAACCGGCCCCGGCTGCGATCGCCGGTGCCTCGAATCCCGCCGGCTATCTAGTGAGCCACAAGATCAACGACGCTTTCATTCTGATGAACCGCCTGCTCAAGGCCGGCTGCGACGTTTACGAACTTAAGGAGGAGCAGACGCTGAACGGCCGCGGTCTCGGCACCGGCACTTTCTGGGTGCCCGCGACGGCGAAGGCGCAGCCCATCCTGGCTGACGGCGGGAAGGCGCTCGGTGTCCCCGTTTTTGCGGTCGCGCAAAAACCGGCGGGTGCCGCGGTGAAGTTGAAGCCGGTGCGGATCGGCCTCCTTGATGTTTACGGCGGTTCGATGCCGTCGGGCTGGCTGCGGTGGATGCTTGAGCAATACGAATTCCCCTTCGAGATCGTGTTTCCGCAGGTGATCGATGCCGGCGATCTCAAGACGAACTTCGACGTGATCGTTTTGCCGAGCGACACCTACGCGGACAACGGCCGCCTCGCCGGATCGGCCGCGGCGATTGAGCGCTGGCTGATTGCCAACGCGGGCACGGCGCTCTCCGGCACCGGCGCGATCCAATACAGTCCGCCCTCGGAAAGCGTGCCGGAGGAAGTCCGCTCGATGCTCGGTGCGATGTCTAACCGGCGCACCGTCCCGCCGCTGAAAACTTTCGTCGAGCAGGGCGGCACGCTCATCGCGCTCGGATCGTCGGCGAGCATCGGCGAGGCACTCGGGTTGCCGGTGAAAAATCATCTGGTCGAAATGGTGGATGGAAAAGAAAAACCGATCGGTCGCGCTAAATATTATATCCCGGGCTCAGTGCTGCGGGCGAATTTCGACAACCAGAATCCGCTCGCCTACGGCATGCCGCCGGAGGGTTTCGTGTTCTTCGACAACAATCCGGTGTTCGACACTCCGGCCAACGCGACGGTTACGGTGAACCCGGTCGTCTCGTTCACGGGCAAAGCGCCACTCTTCAGCGGCTGGGCGTGGGGCCAGCAGTATCTCGACGGCGGCAAGATCGCGGCCGAGGCGTCGGTCGGTGCGGGCAAGGTCGTGTTGCTCTCGTTTGAACCGACGTTCCGCGGCACGCCGCACGCGACGTTCAAGCTCTTCTTCAACGGCCTCTACTACGGCTCGGCGAAAGACGCGTCGCTGCCGTAACGCGAATTATCTCGGCGATCGGGCGGACGGCGTAGTCTTCAAGAGCGCTTCGCCGCCCGGTCGAGCTGTGCAGCCGCGTCCAGCAGCGGCCGCAGGAAACCCGCCTGCTGTTTCGCGAGTTGCTGGTGCGGCCACTGCTCGGGCGCGGCATCGAAACGCTTCAGATAGGCGAGGGCCTGCTTGAGGCTGCCGCCGCGCGGCGCGGTATAATTCCAGAGGTCGAGGCCGAGCGGTGCGGCGAGTCGGGCGACGCGCAGTTGCGCCTCGAGGTTGAAGAGACTGTAGCTCAGTCCGTCGGTGCGTGCCGTTTCCAGCGGCTGCTGGCCATCGGGCTCAATCTGCCAGTCGATGCGGGCGAAGTCCTCGCGGGCGAAGTTCCGGGCGTCGTCCTCGCGGCCGAGATACCGCGCGATCGCGACGAGTTGCACGAGATACCAGGAACCGTGGTTGTTGCGGGCCTCGTGCTCCTTCCGCCCGTTCGGGCTGGTCGTGAGCCAGAGCAGGTAGTCGGCGAACCACGCCTTGACGGCCTGCTCGGCCGCGGCATCCACGCCGGGCGCGCCGTGGAGCAGGCGCGCGGCATCGACGATCCGGGCAAACCCGCGGGTATCGATCAGGCCGCTGGCACTGCCCTGATTATGATCGCGGCCCAACCGGATCTGAGCGTAGCCGAACGCTGGTTTGAGTCGGGTGGCCGGAGTGACGAACCACGCGCGCAACCATTCCGCGGCGCGGAGCGCGCAGTCCTCTCGATGCAACTGCGACCAGCCGAGCGCGAGCGCCTCTAGATTATTCACGAGCGCACCGAGCTGCCGTTCGTCCCCCTTTTCGATCAATTCCCGGTTGGGATGCCCATCCTTCTGGATGTAAGGCAATCCGTCCGGTTTCGACGGATCGGGCCACCAGTAGCGCCCATAGCTGATGTAGTCGTGCGCATCGCCAGTCGGCGAAGGCCGGGGCTTGTCCACGATGGTCACGATGGGTGCCGCCACGGCTTTGTTCACCTGTTTCGTCAGCGTCGCTGCCGGAATGGCCTCCGGATCGAGCAGGTAGGGTTTGGTGTCCTGAGCCGACAACAGCAGCGGCAGCCAGACGATCGCGAGAAGAAGGAAACGTTTCACGGAGGAAGGAAAGACGCAGGTGCGCCGGTTGGGTTACTGTGCGGAAACGGGGCGTCGTCCAATTTTCCTCTGCCCGCCATGATCGCGCGCCGGGATTGACCGCTTCGCGCGATCGCGTCTGCTGGTGAAGATGGAAAAATCCCCGCGTGCCCAAACCAAGTCCGCGACTGCTGCTTCCATACCGGCGCCAGCGGTGAAACCGGCCGCACCCGCCGGCCCGCGCGAACTCGGCTGGCTGCCGGACAGCGTTTACACCGGCGAAAAATTTGAGGCGGGGATGGCGTTCTTCGCTGATGCGCACGGCCGCATCGCGCGGTTTTCCCGCGAGCCGAAGGATCTGGCGATAGCGCGGCGGCTCCCGGGACAGGCCGCGCTGCCGGGTTTCGTCAACGGCCACTCGCATGCGTGGCACCGCGCGATCCGTGGCCGGGCGGAGGCGCGATCGCGAGTCGCGAACGAACCGCTTGCGACGTGGCACGAGGCGCTGACGCGGACGGCGGGCGGACTGACGGGCGAGGAAATCTTCGACACGGCGCGGATGGCGTTTCTGGAAATGCTCGCGTCGGGCATCACCTGCGTCGGCGAGTTTCACGATCTCCACCACCAGCCGGACGGTTCGCCGTGGCCGGAGCCGAATTTTCTCGCGCAGGAAATTTTGCGGGCCGCGCACGATGTCGGCATCCGCATCGCGCTCTTTCAGGTGGCGAATGCGATGGGTGGTCCGCCGCGCACCGTGATCGCCAGCGCCGATCAGTTTGTCCGCGACACCGAGGTGCTGCGTGGCTTCCTCGAGAAAAATTTTCCGGCGGACGAAGCGTGGCTGGGGGTGGGCGCGAGCGGCGTTGGCGCGGTGCCGCCGGATTTTCTCAAGGCGATTTCCACTTACGCGCACACCCAGAAACTGCGGCTGCACGTGCAGGTTTCCGAACGAGCGATCGACCACGAGGCGTGCATCGCTGCGCATGGTCGCACGCCGATCGCGCTGCTTGCCGAGCGTGGACTCGTGGACAAGCGCTTCACCGCCGTCAACGCGATCCACCTTTCCGACGACGACGTGAAACTCCTCGGCGCCGCGCGCGCCGTGGTGTGCGCGTGTCCGACCTCCGCGCGCAATCTCGGGCTCGGTGCCACGCCGGTTGAAAAGCTGCTCGCCGCCGGCGCGACTCTCGCGCTCGGCTCCGACACGCAAGTGCAGATTGATCTACTGGAAGATGCGCGGCTGCTCGAATATGCGCTCCGCACCGGCCGCGCTCAGCGCGCCGTGCTCGCGCCGGATTCCGCGACACCGCTCTTTCACGCGGCGACGTTTGCCGGCGCCCGCAGCCTTGGCGCCACTGGCGGCGCGCTCGACGTGGGCCGGCCCGCGGATTTTTTCACCGTCAATCTTTTTGATCCGTCGATCGCCGGCGCGGAGCCGGGGGCGCTGCTCAACAATCTCGTGTTTTCGCTCGAGCGCAGGGCGATTCGCGAAGTTTGGATCGGCGGCCGGCAGTTGGTCGTCAATGGCCGGCACGCGCAGCAGGGCGCGATCGTCGGGCGGTTTGTCGATTCGCAACGGCGGCTGTGGGCGAGCTGAGCGTTGACCGCACGGCGCAATCGCTTCTCCTCGCGCGATGGCTCCCACGCTCCTCGTTCTTGCCGCCGGCATGGGCTCGCGCTACGGCGGACTCAAGCAAATCGATCCAGTCGGTCCGGCCGGCGAGACGGTGCTCGATTACGCGGTGTTCGACGCGCAGCGCGCGGGTTTCGGGCGCGTGGTGTTTGTGATTCGAAAAGATTTCGAGGAACTCTTCCGCGAAAAAATCGGCGCGCGTTACGCGGGTCGCATCGCCGTCGATTACGTTTTTCAATCACTCGATGTGTTGCCGGCGGGCTTCGCCGTCCCGCCGGGCCGCGAGAAACCGTGGGGCACCGGCCATGCGGTGTGGTGCGCGCGCGCCGCCGTGGAGGAAAATTTCGCCGTGATCAACGCGGACGATTTTTACGGCGCGGACTCGTTCGCGCAGCTCGCAACATTTTTGGCGGACGCGCGTGGGAACCAAGCGGCCATGGTCGGCTTCCGGCTCGCTAATACGCTTTCCGAGCACGGCGCCGTCTCGCGCGGTGTGTGCATCGCTGATGCCGCCGGTGCGCTGCGCTCGATCACCGAGCAGACCGGCATTCTCGCGAGCGAAATCGGTCCCGGAAAGAAATTTTCCGGCGACGAACTCGTTTCGTTGAACTGCTGGGGATTCACGCCGGCACTGTTCGGTGCGCTCGATGGGCAGCTGCGCGAGTTTCTCACTGTGCGCGGCGGCGAAGCGAAGGCGGAGTTTTATCTGCCGGCCGCCGTTTCCGAACAAATTGCGCACGGTCAGGCGGGCGTCCGCGTGCTGCCGACGGCAAGCGCCTGGTTCGGCGTGACGTATCGCGAGGACAAGCCGCGCGTCACCGCCGCCATCGCCGAGCTCGTGCGCCGCGGTGTCTATCCGGCCAGCCTATGGTCGTGAGCAGCGACGACGCAACGGCGGTGCGCGACGTCGCGCGGCTCTTCGCGCTGCCGGCTGAAATCGGCACGGTCGCGCCGCACGGGCAGGGGCACATCAACCGCACGTTTCTCGGCACGGCCACCGCGACCGCGGAGGCGTCAGTTCCCGCGCGCTTTGTTTTTCAGCAGATCAACGAGAAGATTTTTCGCGATGTGCCTGGATTGATGGGAAATATCCGCCGCGTGACCGCCCACGCGCCCGGCGTCACGCCCGTGCTCGTGGCGGCTCGCGACGGCCGGCCGTTCGCGCGCGACGCCGCCGGCGCGGCGTGGCGCGTTTACCGTTTCGTCGAGGGCGCGCGCTCGGTGCAGAAAATCGAGAGCGCCGCGCAGGCGCGTGAGGTCGCGCGGGCGTTCGGCGCGTTTCAGCAAAAACTCGCGACGCTGCCGGGTCCGCGGCTTAACGATGTGCTGCCGGGATTTCACGACACGCGCTCGCGCTACGCCGCGCTGCACGAGGCCATCGCGGCCGACGCCGCGAACCGCGCGGCCGCTGCACGCGACGACATTGCTTTTGCCCTCGCGCACGAGCCGGAATCCGGAGTGCTGCTCGAGTTGCATGCCGCGGGTGCACTGCCGGAGCGCGTCGTCCACAACGACTGCAAGCTGAACAATCTCCTGCTCGACGCCGCCGGTCGAGCCGTGTGCGTGCTTGACCTCGAGACGACGATGCCGGGTTTTGCGCCGTGCGATTTCGGCGACATGGTGCGCACCGCGTCGTGCGCGGCCGCGGAAGACGAGCTCGACCTCGCTCGCGTCGCCGCCGAGCCTGCGATGTTGCGCGCGCTCGCCGAAGGATTTCTCGAAGGCGCGGGCGCGCTGCTCAACGCCACCGAGATCGCGCACCTCGCATTTGCCGGCCGGCTCCTCGCACTCGAGCAAGGCGTGCGTTTCCTCGCCGACCACCTGCGCGGCGACACCTACTACCGCATCCACCGCCCCGGCCACAATCTCGACCGCACCCGCGCGCAATTCGCGCTCGTCCGCAGCCTCGAGTCGAGGCATGCTGCATTCGAGCGCATCATTTCCGATCTCGCCGCCCGCCGATGAAACTCTCCCGCCCCGACGCCGATATTTTTCTCCCGAAAGTTTCTGCCGGCCTCGCTCCCTCCGCCGCGCTCGCACGCACCACGCACCTCTGCGTGATCGCGCACCAGGACGACATTGAGATCAATGCTTACCCGGCGGTCGCCGAATGCTACGGTCGCGCCGACCGGTTTTTTACGGGTGTCGTCATGACCAACGGCGCCGGATCGGCTCGCTCCGGGAAATACGAGTCTGTCACCGACGCCGACATGCAGCGCATCCGCCGCGAGGAACAGCGCACCGCCGCCACGCTCGGAAAATATAATCTCCAGCTCCAACTCGCGCACCCGAGCGCCGACGTGAAATCGCCCGGCCACCCCGGAGTCGTCGCCGACCTCGCCGCGATTTTCGGCGGCTGCCGCCCGTCGGTCGTCTACCTGCACCAACCGGCCGATAAGCACGACACGCACATCGCCTGCTTGCTCCGCTGCCTCGAGGCGCTGCGCGCGCTCCCGCGCGCACAACGTCCGGCTCGCGTGCTCGGCGTCGAAGGCTGGCGCGATCTCGACTGGCTAGCCGACGACACGAAAGTGCCGCTCGACGCGAGTGCCCATCCTGCGCTCGCGGAAGAACTCGTCGCCGTCTTCGCCTCGCAGATCGCCGGCGGCAAACGCTACGACCTCGCCGCGTTGGGCCGCCGCCTCGCCAACGCTACTTTTTTCGCTTCGCATGCGACCGACACCGCCAGCGCGCTCTCGTTCGCGATGGACCTCACGCCGCTGGTTAACGATGAATCGCTCTCGGTCGCTGACTTCACCACCACACACATCGATCGTCTGCGCGCGGATGTCGCGACAAGGATTAAGAAGTTTGGTTGACGTGGTTTTTCTCCTCCCATGAACAATCCGCTTTTCGATCTCACCGGGCGCACGGCGCTTGTCACTGGTTCCAGTCAGGGCCTCGGTTTGGCGATGGCGCGCGGGCTTGCGGAGGGGGGCGCCGCAGTCGTGCTCAACGGTCGCGATGCAAAAAAACTCGCCGGCGCCGCGGACGCTTTGGGTGCGGAGGTGGCCGGCGCGCGGGTGGCGACGGCGGCGTTTGACGTGACCGATGGCGCGGCAGTGGCGCGCGAGGTGGCGCGCATCGAGTCGGAGTTCGCGCCGATCGACATCCTCGTCAACAACGCCGGTATCCAGCGTCGCGCCCCGCTCGCGGAGATGACCGAGGCGCAGTGGCGCGAGGTGCTCGACACGAATCTGACGAGCGTGTTTCTCGTCGCCCGCGCTGTCGCACCGCGGATGATCGCGCGCGGCGCCGGCAAGATCGTCAACATCTGCTCGGTGATGAGCGACGTCACGCGGCCGACGATCGGCAATTACGCGGCGGCGAAAGGCGGCTTGAAAATGCTGACGAAGGCGATGGCGGTCGAGTGGGCGAAGCACGGGCTCCAGTGCAACGGCATCGCGCCGGGCTACATGGTGACGGAGCTCAACCGGCCACTCATCGAAAATGCCGAGTTCAACAAATGGATTTGCGGCCGCACGCCGGCGGGGCGCTGGGGTAAACCCGAAGAACTCGTGGGCGCGGCGGTGTTTCTCTCGTCCCGCGCGAGCGACTTCGTCAATGGTCAGCTGCTCGCGGTCGACGGCGGGTTGCTCGCGGCACTGTGAGCGCCCAGAATTACATGTGGCGCCGGCTGATTGATGAGGTAGCGGACGTGCGGCGGCACCCGGTCAGCTGAATCGGCCCACGACCGGATGACGGGCAGGGTGAACGCACGGTCGAGATCGTATTCGCGCACGGCGCTGGAGAGAAACCACCGTGAAAAATCGACGCGATGGGCGCCGAAGAGATCGGGCATCGAGGTCCGGACGTCGGCCCGGATGGAGTGCAAATAGGCGCCGAGCTCGGTGATCGCCGGGGCGAGCGCACCACCGGTCGGATCGGCGGCGGCGGGGGAATTGAGCCAGGCGAGGAACGAGTGGGCGCCGGCAAGGCACGGGTCGGGCCAGCGGTGGCGCATGGTTTTCGGCAAGTCGAGGTAGGCGCGAACCAGCACGCGGGCTGTGTGCGTGCCGTCGGAAAATTGCTGCGCGTCCGCGAAGGGATTCTGCGCGACGAAGCAATGCGGCAGGCCGTATTCCTGTCGGGCGTTAAAGAGAAACCAGTCGAAATACGCGTTGCGATCGGCCCCGAACGGGTCGGGAAACGCCTGACGCACATCGAGTCGAACGGTGTAAAGATAGTGCGCCAGCTTAGTGATCAACGGGAGCGTGCGACCTTGGTCAGGATCAGCGGAGGAGGAGCGGTTGAGCCAGTTGTAAAAAGAGTCACCCGCGATCGAGCGCGGGTCCGGCCAGCGTTCGCGCTGGGCCAGCGCAAGATCGGCATACGCCTTCATCAGGATCGGTGGCACCGGGGTGCCGTCGACGAAGGTGTTGTCGGCGCCGAAGGGACCGACGACGCGCCCGTGCGTCGGTTGCGGGAGATTGGCCGGGTTGCCCTCGTCCATCGAGTAGCCGAGCGCAGCAAACTGCGCAGGATAGGGTTGGAGCTGAGCGAGCGGCTGCTTGATGGACGCCGGCAGGGTGTTGCGCCAGCCGCCGGTGCCGCCTTGGCGGAGAAATTTTTTCTCGGGGTCGAGTAGGGACTGCATCATGCCCAATTCACAGATGCAGAGGGCGAGTCTGAGGCGCTCGTCGGTCACCGGCAGGATAGAGTCCGTTAGTGCGCGAAAGGCCGCGAGCGGGCATTCCCAAAGATCTTCGTAGCGCACGGCGCGCACGCCGGGGATACCGAGCCACGCGATCGAGAGATTGAGGTAGAGGTGGAAGCCGTTTTCGACAAACGTGCGGGTGTTGGGTGCGCCGATATCCCCGGTTTGGCTCAGTGTCGCCGCGGGTTGGGTGGGGTCGGCGAGAAAGGCATCGTGGACGCCGAGGTTGCGGCGGTTCTGCATGTGGTGCCAGAGCGAGACGAGGACGTCGCCTGGATGCCGAACCACGCTGACGAAGACCACGTTATTGGCCGCGCCCCACGCCAATAGATCGTGCTGCGGCAGGAAATGTTGATGGCTGATCCAGCGCGGTCCAGCCGCTTCGAATTCGGCGGGGTCGAACTCAGGACTGAGTCTCACAGGCGTCAGTCCATAAGTCTCGGCAAGCAGGTGCTTGACCCAGGTATTGCCCGTCTTGGGGGTGCCAACGACGATGATTTTCAGCGTGTCTGTCTTTGAATTTCGCGATGCAACCGGCTGATCCTCATTCACACGCGAATTTCCCAGCCTAGCTGAGCTCGGTGTGATATTGGGAAACGGAAAGTCGCTGTTCATAAAGTAGTGGGAAAAGTCGGTCGGATGCCCTCAAACGCATTCGTTCGCCGTGGAAATTCCTGTGCTTCAGCAGGAAGAAAGCCATGCCGACCGAGCGCATCTTCACGATTCAAACCCCAGATTTGCATGTTGGACCTAAATCAATGACGCCAGACGACCTCGATTGTTACAATTGAATTTACTGGGTATGCACTTGACGTAACCTCCAACAGGACGTCTTATGGCGTCAATGGCAGCGGGGTCACCCTTCCCTGAGACAATCACCGAGTTTGATACGATGTTCGCGACCGACGCGCAGTGCGCTCGGTATCTCGCGGACCTCCGTTGGCCGGGTGGTTACACCTGTCCGAAGTGTGGACACACGAAAGCATGGATGTCGGCTCGGTGGATGTTCGTTTGCTCGAAGTGTCGGCACCAACGGAACGTCGCCGAAGGCACGCTGCTCTATCGGACCCACCAGCCGTTGCGCACATGGTTCCGCGTGGCGTGGACTGTCTGCGAGCAGAAGAACGGCATCAGTGCTCTCGGTCTACAACGCGCCCTCGGATTTGGCAGCTACCACACAGCGTGGCAGTGGTTGCATCGCATGCGCAGGGCGATGGTCCTGCCAGGCCGGAGCAGACTGAGCGGCGAGGTAGAAGTAGACGAAACGTTCATCGGCGGCGTGAAGCGTGGAGGCAAGCGCGGGCGCGGGGCCGCCGGAAAGACGCTCGTTCTTGTTGCGGTCGAGGTTCGTCCGCACAGACGGAAGCCGAAGTTGCGCGCCATCGGTCGAATTCGACTTTTGGTGATCCCTGATGCTCGGGCCGCGACTCTGCTCCCAGCGGTAGCGGAGTTGGTTGATGTCGGCAGCAACGTGGTGACCGATGGCCTCACGAGCTACAATGGGCTTCAGCTTGCCGGATTCAATCATTCGGTCTCTCGCCCAATGGCCGCAGTCGGCGTCGATCCATTGCCCATGTGCCATCGCGTGATCTCGCTTTTGAAGAGGTGGCTGTTGGGCACGCATCAGGGCTCGGTGGATCACGCCTTTCTCCAATTCTATCTCGATGAGTTCGTCTTTCGATTCAATCGACGCAGCTCTGGCAGCCGGGGACTCCTTTTCTACCGCTTGCTGCAGCAGGCCGTAACCCACCCGCCCATTAAGAAACGAGATTTGCTCGCTAGTGCTATAATCCCATAACCAACCACATGCCCCGCCGCATCCCCCAGCCGAAAAACGTAAAAGCAGGAGTCGGACAACTCCCGCTCGAGATGGAAAGCCGCGAAAAATCAATCGGCATGCAGTGCCGGGGGATTTTCTCGAGCCTCTACCTGCGGAACAATTTCACGCAGTCGGAGGCGTTCCCGTCAGAGGCTGAGGTCCGCCCGATCTACGAGAAGTTCCAGACGTTGTGGTTCACACTTAACGACGCGATCTACAAGCGGAACGAGGCGTTCACGCGGGAGAAATTCATCCTGCCTTTGTTCGAGGCGCTGGGCTGGTTGCACCTGCCAGAGGAGCACATGCCCAAGCAGCACGCTGGCCTCCGCAAGCGGCCGGACTATTCCGTGTTTTCAGATCCGAAGGCGTATCAGCGGGCCTCCGAAGCCGTTGACACCCTGGCCCTCTTCCGCGAGTCGGTGACGGTCATCGAGGCCAAAAAGGCGGCGCTCGGCCTCGATGATGCCGAGCAAACCGGATCGCAGCGACTGTTCCCCAGCCAGCAGGTGCAGGAATACCTTCGGCGTGCGGCGGACAACGCCGGCAACAGGTTTTTCAATTGGGCCGTCCTGACCAACGGCAGAGAGTGGCGACTCTAATGCGAGAATGCATCCCCCGACGCTTTCTTCTCGGTCGAGTTGGCGGACAAAGATGAGTTCTGTTCGTTCGAGGACTTCCGGTTCTTCTACGCCATGTTTCGTCCGGCTGTGCTGGTGCAGAACCAGGATGGCTGGTGCCTCCTCGATGAAATCAGGGGCGAGTCGCTTCGCCACCAGACTGAACTGGAGGCGAACCTCCGCCGCCGGGTCTTTGACGTGCTGGAATACCTGGCCAACAGTTACAACGACTACAAGCCCAACGGCCTCAAGGAAGAGGACTGGCCTCGGCTCTATGATACCTGCCTTATCTTCCTCTATCGGCTCTTGTTCATCCTCTACGCAGAGAGTCGTTATCTGCTGCCGGTGCGGTCGCACGGGGTCCGGTCCAACAGGACCTACCTCACTCGATTCGCGTTGGCCACAAAGCTAGACCGGCTCCGCGAGACCGAGGACTACTATACGTCGGACAACCTCACGGACCTCTACGAAGACCTGGCCAAACTCTTTCATCTGATCGATGGCAACAACCCGGACATCAATGCTGAGTGCGGTGTGACGCGCTACAACGGAGGTTTGTTCAACCCGGCGCTGCACCCGGAGATCGAGAAATTGCGCGTGCCCGACAAGCCATTGGCCGACGTGCTTCGCCAGCTCATGTTCGCCCAGCCGCCGTCGGGCCGTGGGGCCAAGCAGCAGGCAATCTCAACGGACGACGCCATTGATTACTCGAGCCTCCACGTTCGCCAACTCGGCGACATTTACGAGGGGCTTCTTGGGGCGAAGTTCGCCATGCGCGAGGGGTCGCTGCGCTTGGTGAACGCCGACGGCAAGAATCACCGCGATGGGGTTTTCTATACGCCAGACTGGATTGTCAGCTATCTTCTCAGGGAGACACTGCAGCCGCTTGTCGATGCAGTCGAAGCCTCAGAGGACGTCACGGTGGCGACGAAGGCGAAGTCAGTTGAGAAACAGCAAACCAATGCGTTTGCGCTCGGCGTCCTGGAGATAAACCTCGTGGATCCCGCCATGGGCAGCGGTCACTTCCTGGTGGCGGCTACTGAATGGCTGGCAGACCAGGTGCTTTATCACCCCAGCACGCGGACGATGACCGAGTCCATGGTCACAGGCGGATCTCGCGACGACATCAAGAAACGCGGCATGGTGCCCGTGCCTCCGGGCGTGGCGCAAGAAGACGCCGAAAAGGCCTACTGGCGCCGGCGTATCGTAGAGTCGTGTGTCTATGGCGTGGACATCAACCCCATGGCCGTTGAGTTGACCAAGCTGTCGCTCTGGCTCACCTGCATTGCCGTCGATGAGCCTCTGAATTTCCTGGACCATCACATTCGCCCGGGAAACGCGCTGCTCTACGCACCGCCCGAGTCCTTGAATCACGCGCCACTCTCGGCGGGGTCCAAGCAGACCGTCATGACTACGCTCGACAACGCGGTCCAGACAGCGGTTCGGAACTGCATCGCTGAAAACACCAAGATCGAGGAGACCCCTTCGACCGAGATGCAGTTGGTGAAACGGAAGGAGGACAACTGGAAGAAAGTCAGAGCGAAGCTCGCCCCTGTTTTGTCCGTCGCCGACCTATGGCTCGCCGCCCTCGATGGAGCACTCCCCAACATGGAGGAGGACTACCGACTGATCGCACTCAATCTTCTCGGGCTTGCTGGCGCCGAGCAAAAGAAAGCAGAGAAGGTTGCGGCTGGCATGGCGCAGACGTTAGCGGCCAAGCGCGCCGATCTGCAACCCTTCCACTGGCACCTGGAGTTCCCCGACATCTTTTTCGACGACGACGGTAGCCTAAAGTCGAAGGACGACGCGGGCTTTGATGCCGTGCTTGGAAACCCGCCCTATGTGTCGGTCCACACTACCATGGCCGCGGCGTATCGCACCGTGCTCGAAAAACGCTGCGGTTACGCCGAGGACCTCTACCTGCACTTCACGGATCTTGGGTTCAACCTGCTGCGGGCGGGCGGTGGCTTTGGCTTCATCGTTTCCGATACGTTCTTCACCCTCGACTCAAAGAGCAAGATGCGTGACTGGCTGCAGGGCCATCAGCTTGACGTGATCGGACAATGCGACCCGTTCGACGCTACGGTCGATGCCGCCATCTTTGTCGCTCGCAATTCGCCAGCGCTGGCTAAGCACCGCGTCCTGTTCGTGCAGGCCCGTCCCCGGCGTGATCGCGTTACGGGCGAGATGACGCGGCCGGAACACGATCTACATGACCTACCCCAGTCCGACGCCATCGCGAGCGCCCATGGTGAACATAAGTCGCTGCGCTTCCATCGTGTCCCAGTAACCCTGTTCACCGACGCCCATCGCCGTGTGTTTTTCGAGCCAACCGTTGGGGTGCTCAAGCTGTATGATCGGTTTAATGACAAGGTGAAGGCGTTGCATGGGGAGTGGTGGGATCGCGTCTCGACAGCATCCAACTATTCCAAAAACGCAGACGCCGTCAGGGCGTATCAGGACAGCCTGAAACCGGGCGACGTGACCATTGTCGGATTGGTGGCGGACGGGGCCCAGGGTATGCGCACGGGGAACAACGCCCGATACATCGGCTTCCTCGAAGGCACACCGCAGGCCTCAACGATTCTTCAGCGCCGCGAGGAGTGGACCGCCGCATGGCTACAGGACGCGACAGTCAAGCCGGTCTTCGTCCGGCTTCTCCATGAGCATGGCGCCAACGTCAATCGCCCGACAGCCGATGGCGCAGCATGGGAGGCGGCCGTCGATGCACTGCGTGAGCAATTCGACTCCGACGATCTCGGGTTCGGCAAAACCGCGTTGTATCGCATCATCCCAAAAGCGTTGGTGGCAGACGAAAGCGATTTCGTGTTTGCATGGGATACACGCAGGGCTGAGTTGCTGAAAAAATGGCAAGGGGAACGCCTGTTCGACGACTTCTGGAGCGGGGACCTCGCGTCCGGCGGCGACAAGTGGGCGAAGCTCAAAAAGGCGAAGACCGTCAGCGACGCCGCGTTCTGCGAATTGCTCGCCGGGGTCCGGGCGTGGGTCGCGTCCAACGAAAAGAGCAAGCGGAAGGCACGCGAGAACGCACTCGGGCTCAAGTCCGGCGAGGACTACCTGACGCCGGATGACTGTCCCCGTGTCGCAGCGACCTACAATGGGCTTTCTGGACGTGGGCGCTATGTATCGTTTCGCAAGGGCGACCCAGAGGGCAGTCGATGGCTCGACAACGCCCCGTTGTTCATCGACTGGTCAGCAAAATCGGTGGAGGTGCTGTCCACGGCCGCCGAGGCCCGTTGGCAGGGGCATCGGTTCTTCTTCACTCCAGGAGTGACATGGACTGCGGTCGCCAATCACGTTGCGATGAAATCGCGGTTCCAGGCGCCATGCGTGTTTGATGCCGACAGCATGCGCCTTACGCCGAACAACCGACTCTTCGACCAGATGGCGTTTCTTGCGCTGTTCAACTCGGACGTCGTGAGCCACCTAAAGATGAAGTTCATCAAGCACACCCAGAAATGGGAGATTGGCGATCTGCGCCAGCTCCCACTGGTGATGCCGACAAAGCAACAGAGTCGCCGGCTACATGACCTCGCCGAGTCTGCCATCGAGGCGAAGCGCCTCGGATATTCAAACCAGTCGCCATCGCACACGCTCGCGGAGTTCTGCCGCGAGGTGGCAGATGAGATGATCGAGAAAGCGCCGGCCTACCTCCGTCCGCCGGCCCAGATGCAGCTCCTGTCGACGCCAGCGCACTGTCTTGCCGTCCTTGAACTCGCGGTAAATTGGGAGGCAGAGAAAGTCTATGGCGTAGAGAGCCAGGGTCCGTTCGACGAATTCTGATGCCACACGTTCAGCCAATGTTTGCCGATGCAGACCTCGAGACCATTGCCCGCGCTCTGGCTGACGCTCCCACCCACCGGCAATTGACGGATCTATTCGCTCAGAGAGACCTGCCTCAAGTCAACGAGGGACCAAAGTGGCGGCAAATCACCTTGTTTTTTCGAGCAGCCCAAGCACGCGATCAGTGCGGCAACGCAGTTCTTTCACTCATCAGTGCGGCCCTTCGACCGGCGGCGTTTGTCCATGACAAGAAAGCGTTCGCTGCGCACCGCGAACGCCTCAATCTGGTGATGGCGTTTCACGGCCTTTCGTATGGCGAGGACGGGAGGTTCTACAAGGTGCAGGCCTCTGCCACAATTGATGAGGCTCAAGCGCGAGCAGCTCGCCTGAAGACGGAGCTCGAGCGGAGAGACGTGCACCCCGATGTGCTTCGGTTCTGCACGGCCGAATTACTTCAAGAGAATTACTTTCATGCGGTGCTCGAGGCGACCAAAAGCGTGTCGGCAAAACTGCGAGAGAAATCGGGAGAAGTTGGTGATGCCGGTCAACTCGCGCAAGCCGCCCTGGGTCTCGGCCCCACGGGCATTCCGATTCTCGCATTCAACGCGATGAGCAGTGGCACTGAGATCAGTGAACAGAAAGGACTGGCGAATCTCTTTCTCGGCATGTTCGGGACGTTCCGAAACACCACGGGCCACGAGCCCAAAATTTCCTGGCCCGTAACGGAGCGGGACGCCATGGACCTCCTGACGTTGGTCTCGTTTCTTCACCGCCGGCTGGACGGAGCACGGCGTATGCGCTCATCGTAAGAACCGCCGAGCCACCTCCAGACGTGGCCGGCCACTTGAGACCGACCAATGTGCGCGTCACTCCGTTCGGCATGTCTTCAGCCTATCTAGCGCTTAAGGACCCTGAGGATTTCTGCGCACGGAAAGGTGAATTCCACGGGACCCTTCAATCCGTCAAGAAACACTCGCGCCACTGCATGGGAAAGCGTTGGTTCATCGAGGACCTTGGCGTTATGGTTCTTATCCACAGGGAACCAATGACCGTTTATCCTGAAGCAATGGGTCTGCCCGGCGAAGAGGACACCTGCCGCCCGTTTTGCCTTCGTCACGAAGGCTCCGCTTGAAGTAGCCTGCCTCGCGCCGTCGATAATGAACATCCAACCCGGCCAGACGGCGGGACAGTCCACCTCCACCGAGAACCGATCCAGTGCGAGCGTCGCAACGTTGGTGATTTGAACGGTCAACTCCCCTTCATCCGCTAGCCGTGAACGAGTCAGCGACAATCGCAAGCAGACCTTCGGCAACGTTTCGGATTGCTCGTCCTTGGCCCGGTTGGCCGAGATCGTGTTCCTGAGCCATCCGCCCAGCGAGAGCAGTGCGGCATCCCGTTTGCTCGGGTCGTCGCACTCGATCAGAGGAGCAAGGGCGTCATCAGCAGAAGTGCCGCCCGGCACATGGGAGAAGACCAGCGGCACGCCCTCCCGTAGCTCGTGGAGACCACTGGCGGTCGCCTCACTGTCAGGTGATGAGCGAAGTGATTCCACAATCTGCAGGAGTTGAAAACAAAGAGCGGCGTTAGACTCGGGCTTGCCGTGCAACCGATTCCGTTGCTCCGATTCCCGGACGCACTTCCACTGGCGCAGGTCCTCTTCGGGATAGTTGGCCCAGTCCTTGTCCACCAGTGTTGAGTGAGTTGGGCACATCCAGATACCATTGTCCTCACCCGCCCTTATCGACGCGGCGACGTTGGCCTGGTGCCGTGGGGCGCGAGATGAATCGGACGCGGGAAGAATGTGACACGCCTCCCCAAGGAGGACCACGCTTTGCCCATCAAGCGACGGTCCGATAGTGGCCTGGCGACATCCAGGTTTACTACAGATGTAGCCGGCCTTTTGAGCGATGATACTAACGGTGTCTTTGTGAAATGGTGCGTCTCTCATAGTGGGCGAGCATCTTGGTGGTTAAACGAATCCCTTGGCGTCGGTCGCATGCACAGAAGCATACCACAGCCCCGCCGAATGGAGGAAAGCTGCCGGTCGCCCCGACGACAATTGGCTGGCCCATTTACCATACAGGGCCATAAGGATGGTGCTCGCTGGAGATCAGGCCGAGGGAGAGCCGCCCGGCGAATTAACTTAGCTAACGAGGGACTTTTACCCGGTTACGCCAAGTGCATACCCAGTTTGAATTTTGAGTCATGAACACTTGACCCCAAAAACGAGTATTATGCATATTTCCACGATCTTACGGCTTGGAAATGATGTGCCGCTTCTGAGTTTTGGCTGCGCGGTCGATAGTCGTCCCGTTTCCCCTTTGTCCTGAAGGCGAAGTGGTTGGGGACGTTTGTGCGGTTGCCTTGAGAGTGCCCGATCTCCAGTATGGCGTTTGTCCCACTATGTTGAGCGTGTCTTTTGAGCTTCTGGTTATCGCCCTGTTGCTGCTGGCGAACGGCGTCCTCGCGATGGCGGAGATTGCCATGGTGTCGTCGCGCAAGGCGCGGTTGAAAAAGCTCGCCGCCAAGGGCGATCCGCGCGCCCGCACCGCCTTGGCGATCGTCGAGGCACCGACGCGGTTCCTTTCGACCGTGCAGATCGGCATCACGCTGCTGGGCGTCATCGCCGGCGCATTTGGCGGACGGACCATCGCGGATAATCTTCAGCAGGTGTTCATGACTTGGCCGGCGGTGGCGGCACACGCCGAGGCACTGAGCCTCGCGATTGTCGTGTGCGGGATCACGTTTGCATCCGTTGTCATTGGCGAACTCCTGCCCAAGCGGCTCGGGTTACACGCACCGGAGCGGGTGGCGATCACGCTGGCGCGGCCGATCAACCTCTTTTCACACCTCGTGGCGCCGATCGTGGCGGTGCTCACGTTTGTGACGGATCGCATGCTGCGGCTGGTCGGCATCGGACAGACCAAGGAGGCGCCCGTCACCGACGAGGAGGTGCGCGAACTCATCGAACAGGGCATGAGCGAAGGCGTGTTTCAGCGCGCCGAGCAGCAGATGGTCGAAGGCGTGCTCGCCCTCGATCAGCGGCTCGTGACGACGCTCATGACGCCGCGCCCGAAAATTGTCTTCCTCAATGTCGACGATCCTGAGGAGGTTAATTGGCGCAAGATCGTCACCAGCGGCCACTCGTATTTCCCGGTTTATCAGGGTCACCGCGATCAAATCATCGGCATGGTGGCAGTGAAGGCGCTCTGGGCGCACTCGGCCATCGGATTGCCGGCGACGTTGAAAAATCTCCTGTTGCCGCCGCTGCTCGTGCCGGAAAAAATGCCCGCGAACCAACTGCTCGAACAGTTCAAGAAGACCGGCAAGCACATCGCGGTGGTCACGGACGAGTTTGGCGCGGTGCAGGGCCTGGTCACGCTGATCGACGTGATGGAGGCGATCGTCGGCGACTTGCCGGAGCGCGGCGACCGCGCCCAGCCCGAAGTGAAACGCCGCGAGGACGGCTCGTGGCTCGTCGATGCGACGCTGCCGACCGCCGAACTTAAAACGCTGCTCACCCTCGACGCGGCGCTGCCGAACGAGGTGTCCGCGGAGTTCCAGACGCTCGGCGGCTTCGTCGTCACGCAGTTTGGGCGCATCCCGGCGGCGGGCGATTATTTCGACTGGAGCGGCTGGCGCTTTGAGGTCGTCGACATGGATCGGCGGCGCGTGGACAAGGTGCTCGTCGCGAAAACGCCGCCGCCAGCCGCACAGAAGGCGAGTTGAGCGCGACCGCGAATAAGTTGTTGGCAAAAACCCTTTGCCTTCGCGGGCGGCGACGCTGACGTTCCGCGCATGTCAGCGGATCCGTCATGCAAGACCTCTTCACCGGCCAAACCACGCGACTCCGCGGGCGACTCCTCCCGGGCGCAGAAGACCGACGCGCTCTTCAAGACGATCACGAGCGACGATTGGCGGCGCTCGCTCGCCTCGGCGCGGCGGCAGCCCAATGCGGTGTCGGCGAAGATTCGGACCGCGATCTCGTCACGCTCGGCGAAGACGAAGTAGCGCTCCTCGTCGGCGCCGGCCGCGAATGGGACGAATTCGACGCCGCGATCCGCGCGTGGCGGGCGCTGCTGCCCCTGATGCGGCTCGACGAATTTGGATTTCCTGCGGGTCACGAGATCGAAAATCCCCTTGAGGAATCGAACGAAAAACTCCGCCGCATCGGCGGTGGCGTGGAGGCGTGGTGCTTCGCCGCGCCGGCGGACGGGGGCTCGGTCTACAAATTTTACCTACCGCGCGAGGAGAAGCGGATCGGCAGCCAATTTGGGTTTCGCCGCGGCGACGAGGCGGCGCTGCATGCCGAGGCCGGGCTCGGCGACTACCGCGCGCTGCTCGAAAAACTTTTGCTTATCCACGCGCTCGGCGGGATGGCGACGGAAGTCGTAGCAGTCACACCCGAGGGCATCGTCGTTGCGAAGCAGGCGCTCGGCGAACCGTTGCCGCAGGGCGACGATGTGTCCGGCGTGCTGCCAACGGGATTGATCGAGATTCCCTCGCGCTTCCTCCGCGCGAACCGGGATCATCCGCGCCTGTTTTTTCTCGGTGCGGACGCGTGGCTGGTGGCGGATCTGCACGCGCGGAATTTCGTGCGCGGCGCCGACGGCGCTCTCCGCGTGATCGATTTGGTCGCGGCGCCGTGGCCCGAGCGCGAGGCGGCGCGGGATGCACTGATCGCCGGCTGGCTCGGGCGCGTCCGCGAAAATCCCGCGGCCTCCGCGCTCACGGCGGGGCCCGACGACGAACTTTAGCGCAAAAAAAGAGCGCGTTGAGAAAATCAACGCGCCCGAAGGTGAGATTTCGATCCGGTGCTCAGATTTTTTGCTCGGCGATGACCTTGAGAATCGTTTCGGCCTGTTTGTCGGTCGTGCCCTTGTAGTCGGCGTATATAATCTTGCCGTCTTTGATGAGGTAGGCGGACCGGTGGGCCATGTCAGTCGCGGGCATCGCAGTCGGCACGCCGAACGCTTTGATCAACGTCTTGTCCATGTCGGCGATCAGTGTGAAAGGCAGACTGTATTTCTCCTTGAACGCCTTTTGGGCGGCGACGTCGTCATGGCTGACGCCGATGACCGCCACGCCCAGTTTGGTCAGCGCTTCGTAACCGTCGCGCAGGGAACAGCCTTGTTTCGTGCAGCCCGGAGTGTCGGCCTTCGGATAAAAATACACGAGCGTGTAGGTTTGCTTGGTGTAGACCTCGGCGAGCGCGAGGTTCGCGCCGGAGTCGGTCACACCGGTGACCGCCGGGGCGGTGTCACCGACTTTGAGCGGTTCGCCTTGGGCGAACGCAAACAGGAGTGAAGACAGGGACATGAGGGTAAGGAAGGAACGAATTTTCATGGCGCGCGCACCGTAGCGGGGTTTTGCGCCAACGCAAACGGGGCGGGGCGATGGTTCACCGCGCTTCTTCGTCACGGATCGAGGCCGGAGACTTGCACGTCGTTCGGATAGTCGATTGAGAATTTCAGGGTGAGCTCGCGTTTCTCGGCGGGCTTGAGGTCGAGCGTCCATTTCAGCGCGCCTTCGGCGGTGGGCTTCACATCCTTGGCGTCGGGCGCGAGTTGTTTGACGACGACTTTTTCGTTCCGCGACACCGGCAGTTGGTCGGCGACGATCACGCGGGCGGCGGTCGGCTTGTTATTCTGGATCGTGAGGAGGTATTCGTAGGTGATGCGTTTGCCGCTGCCGGTAAGGCCGGTGTCTTCGGTGAAACGGTTCACGCGTTTATGCTTCACGGAAATCCCTTCGTCGGCGCCGAGTGCGAGGTCGAATTTTTCGCCGGGCATCACGGTGCGCAGGCCGCTCGTGGCGACGAATGTGCCGTCGAGAAACACGTTCATCGCGCCGGCGAGCAGCGGGAAGGCGGAGGAGTTGACGACTTTCGCGGTGAGAAACGCGGCCGACTGGAGTTTCGGCGTTGTGAGGTATTCGGGATTGGCGGCAAGCGCGGCGGTGGTGATCGGAACTTTTTGCGGGGAGTTGTCGCTCGGCACGCTGGCGGGCGTGGAGATTTTGAAGGAGGCGCTGGTCGCGGCGGCTTCCATCGTGGCGGTGGCGAAGCCGGCATCTTTTTCGGCGGGCGCGGGTTCGGCCGCGAGTGAGAGTGTGCCGCCAGTCGTGAAGGCCTGCATGTTCATCGACTGATTGCCAGCGCTCCAAGTGACAGCCTTGGCCTCGCGCCGAATGGCCGAAGCGCTGTCCATCATCGCAGCCACCGGCACCGGCCTCGGCAGAAACACATCCAGCCCCCACGTCGTCAGCGCCGGTGCGGCGCCGCCGAGGCTCGGTCGCGCGGTGGAGAGCGTGAGCGCGACATCTTTCCAGTCTTCGCCGGTGTTTTGGCGGACGAGACCGGAGTAGGCGAGGGCGATGGTTTTTTCGCCGGAGTTTACGCGGGCGTCGTAGCTCGGGGCCCAACTCGCGCCGGGGACGGCGTAGCTGAGCGCGAGGTCGAGCGCACCGGGAGTGGTGGTGTCGAGGCGCACGGTCACGGTCTTGTAGCTGCGGCCACCGGCGCCGCGGAGTTCGTTGAGCTGGCGCTGCGCGGCGTCGGTCTTGGCGGTAAGATCTTCGGTTTGGGTGGAGAGGGTTTGTTTTTCGGCGGCGATCCGGCCGCGCTGTTCCTCGAGAAACACGAGCAGTTTCGTCGCCTCCTCGATGGAGAGGCGCGGCGCGCTGTCCTTCGTCGGCGCGGCGGTGGCGCCGGCTTCGAAGTGGCCGAGGGTGGCCTCCTGCGATTTGAGGACGGCGGCGCGGTCGTCGAGCACGCGGCGCTGTTTGCCGAGGGAGCGGAGTTCGTCTTCGAGGGCTTTCACGCGCTCGTTGGGCGTGAAATCGACATAGGCGGCGCGCGCCGTGACATCGAGGATCGTGACCTGCGCGACACCGTGACCGGCAACCTGCAACGACTGATCGAGGAGGTTGGCCGGGAGCTTTTCAAACACCACTTCCGTCAGTCCGGTGGCCGCGAGGTCGAGCGCGGCGGACCGCGTGACGACCGCCCGATCGAGGTAAACCGTGGCGGCGGTGAGGTTGGACTTGGCGGGGACGGTCGCGGCCCAAGCCGCGGAAAGCAGCGCGAAGCACAGCGCGCTCGCGAGGAGGAAGCGGGGAGATTTCATGAGGTTGGAAATAGACTGCACGAAGGGGAAAACGAGCCAACGCGGAAAATCTTAGGCTCTTTCTGGCCGCCAAGAGTTATTCACAACTTGTTTTTCCTCGGAACCCCAACCGTCAGATGGCTGTTATCCGTCTTGCGCAGGCCGCGCCCGTGACTTCTTATCCGACCTCTCCTATGCCCATTGTCTCGCTTTTCCGGTCCGCTACCCGTTCGTGGCGGAGCCTCAGTGCTGTGTTGCTGGCCTCCGCGGCCGCGGCGTTTGCCCAATCTCCCTCTGCTGCTGACGGCTTCGATCCGAACGTCAACGGCAACGTCTACGCCGTCGCGCTCCAGCCCGACGGCAAACTGATCCTCGCGGGCCAGTTTTCGACCGTCAGCCCCAACGGTTCGCCCGGCGACATCCGCAACAATCTCGCTCGGCTCAACGTCGACGGCTCGCTCGACGCGTGGAATCCCAATGTTAATGGCACCGTCCGGGCGGTTGTGCTCCAGCCGGACGGAAAAATCCTCATCGGCGGTGATTTCACGACCGTGCAGCCCAACGTCGCCACGCCCAGTCCGACGTCCCCGACGCGCAACCGCCTCGCGCGCTTCAACGCCGACGGCTCGCTCGACGCCACCTTCGATCCGAACCTCGGCGGCTCGCTCGGGCCGCAAGTCTACGCGATCCTCCTTCAATCCAGCGGCAAGATCGTCGTCGGCGGCACGTTCACAACCGTGCAGCCAAACGGCGCCGCGACCGCGACGACGCGCAACCGCCTCGCCCGCTTCAACGCCGACGGCACGCTCGACACCGCCTACGATCCCAATGCCAACGGCATCGTCTTCGCCCTCGCCCAACACATCGACGGCAAGATTATCGTCGTCGGCGGCTTCACCAGCCTCGCGCCGAATGGCACCACGAACCCGACGACGCGCAACCACATCGCCCGCCTGAATCCCGACGGCACCCCCGATTCCGAATTCGATCCCAACCTCGACAACCGCGCCACGGCCCTCGCGATCCAGCGCGACGGGAAAATTCTCGTCGGTGGCGACTTCTCCACGGTGAAACCCGCTGGCAATGATGTCGCCAACACACACAATCGTCTCCTTCGGCTGAATCTCGACGGCCAGCTCGACGCCGGGTTCACGGGCAACGCATCGGGCAACGTCGCCGCGATTGCCGTGCAGCCCGACGGCTCGATCCTTACCGGTGGCTCGTTCACCACCGTCTGGTCCGCCGGTTCCTCCATCGCCAATCGCTCCTTCATCGCGCGCTACAAGCCCGATGGTAGCGTCGATCTCACCTTCGGCAGCGGCGTCAATGCGATCGTCGACGCGTTTGCCTTTCAGCCCGACGGCAAACTGATCATCGCCGGTTACTTCACCGGCTTGCAACCCACCGGCGCCACCAGCAGCACTGTGCGCAACCGCGTCGCCCGGCTCAACCCGAACGGCTCGCTCGACGCCACCTTCAACCTCGATGCCACGGGCCGCCCGCTCGTCGAAGCCGTGCAGGCCGACGGCAAGATCATCATCGGCGGTTCGTTCACCAGCGTCGGCGGCGTCACGCACAACCACCTCGCCCGCCTCAACCCCGACGGCTCGGTCGATACGACCTTCAGCCCCGACTTCAACGGCCTCGTCGTGACGCTGGCTGTCCAGCCGGCCGACCAGAAGATTCTCGTCGGCGGCACGTTCACCACGATCGGCGGCGAGTCGCGCACCTACCTCGCGCGGCTCAACCCGTCGGGCACGATCGATTCAGAATTCAACCCCGCCGCCAGCGGGCAAGTCGCCGACATCGCGCTTCAGTCTGACGGCAAGATTCTCGTCGCTGGCAGCTTCACGACCTTCCAACCCATCGGCGCCGCCACGGCCGTGAACCGCCCCTATCTCGCGCGGCTCAATTCCAACGGCACGATCGACACCGCGTTTCATCCCAATCCCAACAGCACCGTCAACTCGATCGCCGTGCAGTCCGACGGCAAGATTCTCCTCGGCGGCGTATTCACCAGCCTGACTCCTGGCGTCGATCTCACCCCGGTCGTCACCACGAACAAGGACGGCACCACCTCCACCACCTATCCCACCGGCACCGCGACCGCGCGCAACGCCCTTGCCCGGATTAACGCCGACGGCACGCTCGACACCGCCTACGATCCCACGCCGAACAGCACCATTTCCGCGCTCGTGCTGCAGGCCGACGGCAAACTCGTGATCGCCGGCATGTTCACCGGACTGCGGCCGAATGCCGCCACCACCACGACCGTCCGCAACCGCCTCGCCCGAATCAACACCGACGGCACCGTTGACACCGCCTACGATCCGAACGCCAACAACATCGTGCTCGCGATCGCGCTGCAGGCGGACGGCAAGCTGCTCGTCGGCGGCCCGTTCACTACGTTCACGCCGAATCTCGCCCCTAACGCCACCGGGCCCTACACGCTCCGCAAGTATGCCGCGCGCCTCAACACCGACGGCACCGTCGACGCCACCTTCAATCTCGACCTCAACGAAATCAACGGCAACCGCGTCGATTCGTGGTTCGTACTGCCGGACGGAAAAATCCTCGTTGGCGGCGCGTTCTCGTCGCTGCAACCGATCGGCGCGCCGGCGCGCTTGAACCTGGCGCATTTCGTCCGACTCACCGCCGCGGGCACGTTGGACTCCTCGTTCGCCCCCGGCATCGGCGGCACGACCGCCGGCCAGATCAGCACGCTGGTCGTGCAGCCCGACGGCAAACTGATTGCCGCGGGATCTTTCACGGAAATTGGTGGCACGACCACGACCAATATCGCGCGCTTCAATCCCGAAGGCACGCCCGACACCACCTTCACTACCAACCTCAGCGCCGACGGCCCGATCAACACTGTGCTCGTGCGCCCCGGCATCACGACGGTCACCCCACAAAACAAGGGCTTCGCGTGGCTCAAGGCCGACGGCACGCTGAACCCGGCTTTCGCCCCCGACATCAATTCCCGCATCAGCGGCACCATCAACTCAACCGCGATCCAAAACGACGGCTCGGTGATCGTCGGCGGAGCGTTTACGACTGCGACTGGCATCCCGGGTCCGAATCTCGTGCGCTTCGCTCCCAACGGCGCCATCGATCCGAATTTTGGGCCTGGTCCGAACGGTGAAGTCGATGTGATCGTCGTCCAGTCCGACGGTAGAATCCTTGTCGGCGGCACATTCACGACGATTGCCGGAGCGAACCGCTCCTTCATCGCGCGGCTCAACACCGACGGCACCATCGATAACGGGTTCAATCCGTTCGCCAGCGCCCGCGTCAACTCGATCGTGATTCAGGCTGACGGCAACATGGTCATCGGCGGCCAGTTCACTTCGCTCAATCCCAACGCCACGACCACCACCACCGTCACGACGACGACCGCTACGCCCAACGCGGGCAACAGCACCAACTCCACGACGGCAGCGAACGGCGCCGTCACGACGACCACCGTCAGCACCGTCAGCGGCACCACCACGACGACGGTTACCGTCGTGAGCGCGACGCCCACGACCCGCAACTATATCGCCCGAATCAAACCCGACGGCACGCTCGACACCGCCTACAACCCGTCGGCCAACGGCAACGTCAACGCCCTCGTGCTCCAAGCCGACGGCAAAGTCGTCGCCGGCGGCGCGTTCACGACGCTCCAGCCTGGCGCCACCGGCACCGCCGTCACTCGCAACCGGCTCGCCCGGATCAACACGGACGGCACCATCGACACCGGCTACGATCCGAACGCGAGCGACGTCGTCAACGCTCTAGCGCTTTATGTCGACGGCAAGGTGATCGTTGGCGGCGCGTTCACGGTTCTAAATCCCAATACCGGCCCCACTCCGTTCACGCGCAACCACATCGCGCGGCTCAACACCGACGGCACGCTCGACAGCAATTTCGATCCCAATGCCAACAGCACGGTGTTGACCGTCGCCGTGCAAGCCGATGCGAAGATTGTCTTCGGCGGCCAGTTCTCGACCGTGCAGCCCAACGGCGCCGTGGCGGCGACGACCCGCAACGCCGTGGCGCGAGTCGATTTTGCTGGCGGCCTCGACACCGCCTTCGATCCGAACGCCAACGCCGTCGTCAACGTGGTCCTCCCTTATTCCGATGGCACCGTGCTCGTCGGCGGCTCATTCTCGTCGTTGCAACCGAATCCGCCGCTGATCGTGGCTGGTTCGTTCAACACCATCGGCGGCGTCGCCAGCCGCAACCTCGCGCTCCTCGGCGACGACGGCTCCGTGAGCTCGATCTTCCAGCCCAATCCGAACGGCGCCGTCACCGCGTTGCTCGTGCAGGCCGACGGCAAGCTGATCGTGGGCGGTGCGTTCACTAATGTCGGCGGCGCGACGCGCAACCGTCTCGCGCGGTTCAACGCCGACTACACGCTCGACTCCACCTACAAACCCAGCCTCGACAGCAACGTGGCCTCGATCGCGCTGCAGGCCGACGGAAAAATCCTCGCCGCCACCGGCACGCAACTCGTCCGACTCAACACCGACGGCACCGTCGACGGATCTTTCACCGTGGCGTTGACCGGATCGCTGCGGAACTTCCGCGCGATCGCGCTGCAGGCCGACGGTAAAGTGCTCGCGCTCGCGCAAACCGGCACGACATCGTCGCCGGTCGATGTGCTCCAGCGTTGGAATGCCGACGGCTCGGTCGATGGCACTTTCGCAGCCGTGACTAGTACCGGCGGCACGCTCCAGACCCTCGCGCTGATGGCGGATCGCCGCCTCTTCCTCGGTGGCAGCTTCGCTTCGCTCGGCACTTCTTCGATCCCGCGCCTCGTGCGGGTGAACACCAACGGCGCGATCGACTCCAGTTTCAATCCGACACCCAACGGCCCGGTCACGGCCCTCGCCGTGCAGACTGACGGCCGGCTGGTCCTCGCCGGCAACTTCACCGCAGTCGGTGGCCTGCCGCGCGGCGGTCTGGCCCGGCTCGCAGCGACGCTGACGGCGACACAGGCTGTCACCGCCACCTCGTCCTCCACTGTGTGGGTGCGCGGCGGCGCGAGCCCGGAGTTGGCGAACGTCACCTTCGAGCAATCTTCCGACGCGCTCAATTGGACGACTCTTGGCGCCGGCGGCCGCGTGAGCGGCACGGCGAATTGGCAGCTCAACGGACTTTCGTTGCCGACGAGCGGATTGTTCTACCTGCGCGCCCGCGGCGTTACGCCTTCCGGCAATGGCACCTCTTCCGGCATCATCGAAACGGCGCGCGAATTCAACCTCACTGCCATCGCCGGTGTCGGCCCCGCGTCGAATACCGTCGCCACGCTCGACATCGGCGGCGTGCTGATCGACGCGGCCACCGGGCTCATCGTCGGCCAGTCGGCGCCGGCTTCCACGCCCGCGCTAGCGACGCTCCCGATCGGCGTCGTCGCGCAACCGATGATCGCGCCGAACGGTTTCAACGCCGGCACGGTGCGGCTCACGAACTTCTCCGCGCGCGCCCGGGTCAGCCCCGGCGGCGTGCTTCTGATGGGCTTCGCGATCAACGGCAGTGCGCCGCGCACCGTGCTCTTGCGCGCGGCCGGTCCGAGCCTGACCGCGTTCGGCGTCAACGGCGTGCTCGCCGGCCCGCGCCTGCAACTCCTCGACAGCGCCGGCACGGTGGTCGGAGGCAATTCCGGCTGGGGCTCGACTCCGGCCAACCTCGCCGCCGTCACCGCGGCCGACACGCGCACCGGCGCGTTCCCCTTCAGCGCCAGCACGAGCGCTGACGCCGCGATGGTCGTCACGCTCCCGCCCGGCACCTACTCGATGCTGGTGTTCGACAACGCCGGCACAGGCGGAATCACTCTCGCGGAAATCTACGATGCCGGCGACTCCACCAACGCCTCGCAAATCGTCAACCTCTCGATCCGCGGCAACGTGAATCCCGGCGAAGGTGCGTTTCTCAGCGGCTTCGTCCTCACCGGCAACGCCGCTCAAAGCGTCCTCGTGCGTGGCGACGGCCCGTCGCTCACGCAGTTCGGCGTGCCCGGCGCGCTCGCCGATCCGGTTGTCAGCGTGTTCAACGGAACCGGCCAGCTGCTCGACGTGAACGACAACTGGAGCCAGACCACTGGCGGCGTGCTCAGTGCCAGCTCGCTCGTGCTGCAAGCCGCGGCCCGCAGCGCCGGCGCGTATCCGCTCGTCGTCGGCAGTGCCGATTCCGCGCTCGCCCTCACGCTCGTCCCCGGCACCTACACCGTGCAGGTCACCTCCGCGACGACCGCCACGGGCGCGGCGCTGATCGAAATCTACCAACTGCCCTAAGTTTGGCTGGCGCAATCGCGGTGTGCGATCACCGCCGCGATTGAAAAAGCGCGCGCCGTTTTCGCTCTACCAATTGTCGGTGCGGAACGGCACCGCGGGCAGGCCGGCGCCATTGTAGAGGTTGGCATCGGGCGCATTGCGCCACGCGTAACGCATCGCCACCGGCGCCTTCACCTCGGGCGATGTGGCGATCATCACGGACTTTGAAACCGCGACCGCCGCCGGGTGAAACACCTTGTCCTCTCCCGCAATTTCGACGCAGGCGACCGGATGATCATGCGCGATGAGGCCGCCGGTCGCGTGGCCGAAAGTGGCGACGAGCGCTCCGCTGGCGAGCCGCACACTTGCAAACATCGGACCGGTGTCGTCGACCGTCACGCCGTAGACGTGGTGCTTGGCGAGCAACGCCAGCCGGCGCCCGACATCCTGTTTGTTAGTCGGGTGAATGTCATTCGGATCGCCGAGATCGATGGTGATCGCTTGGCCGGTGTTGATCAGATCGAGTGCCTGCGTCTGCGCCTCGCGCAGAAAGGCGTAGGTCTGACCGGTCGAGTCGCTCGGGGCTTTGTAGTTCGCGAGATTGACCCAGAAGAACGGCGTGTTGCCCTGGCCGAATTGTTTCCGCCACGCCGTGATCATCGCCACGAAGAGCTGGCGATATTCGGCGGCGTGATCGGCGTTGCTCTCGCCCTGATACCACAGCGTGCCGCGGAGTGCGTAGGGCGTGAGCGGCGCGATCATGCCATTGAACAATCCGCTAGGCGTCCACGAATCGCCGCGGCCGCGCGGGGCGCGGGGCTTCGGATGCTCTTTCAACCACGCGGCGTGCGCGGTGTCGCCCTGCGCCTTGGCGGCGGCATCGGCAGGTGTCCACTCCGCCAACGCATCATCAAACTCGATTTTTTTCTGCGGATAGTCGGCGAGCGTTTTCTCCCAGCGCTCGGCGACGATCTTGAACGCGGCCTCGCGTGCCAGCGTCGGCGCCGGCATCCACGACTCGACCGGCGTGCCACCCCACGAGCTGTGCACCAGCCCGATCGGAACGTTGAGCTTTTGAAAAAGATCACGCGCGAAAAAATATCCGACCGCGGTGAAGCCACCCACCGTCGCGGGCGACGCGCTTTGCCACCCGCCCGTCGCGACGGTCGTCGCAGGATCGGTGGCGACAGCGTGATTGATTTTGACGTGGCGGATTAGCGGAAAATTGGCGGCGGCGATTTCCTTCGAGGCGTCGCGGGCGCGGCTGACGGTGAACTCCATGTTCGACTGGCCCGAGCAGAGCCAAACCTCACCGACGACGACATCGTGCACGACGACGGTGTTTTTTCCCGCCACCGTGAGATCGGCGCCCTGCGCGATCGCGGGCAGTTTATCGAGCGACACCGTCCAGCGGCCGTCGGGACCGGCCGTCGCGGTGCGCGTCTGTTGCGCGAAGATAACGGTGATTTTTTCCCCAGCGTCGGCTGATCCCCAGACCGGAATCGGTTTGTCGCGCTGGAGGACGGCGTGATCGGTGAAGAGCGGCGCGAGCGCGACATCGGCGCGCGCGAGCGGAGAAAGGAGAAACCAGAGGAGCAGGATCGGGCGAGGAAGGCGCATAAAAAAATGGAGTGGCGGCGACCATGGGAGCGCGCCGCGCGCCGCGCAACGCGCTTTTCCGCACCATTCGATTCAGCCCTGCAGATAGGCGTGCAAGGCCGCGGCCATTTTTCCGCCGAAGCCGGGGACGGCGGAAATTTCTGCGGCGCTGGCGGCGCGCAGTTTTTCGATGCTGCCGAAGTGTTCGAGCAGCGCCACGCGGCGCTTCGGGCCGAGGCCGGGGAAATCGTCGAGCACACTCTCGCGGATCTTTTTTGATCGGAGATCGGCGTTGTAGGTGTTGGCGAAACGGTGGGCTTCGTCGCGCAGGCGCTGGAGCAATTGCAGGCCGGGGTGAGTGAGCGGAAGATTCAACGGCGCCCGCTCGTCGGGAAAAATAATCGTCTCGTGTTCTTTCGCGAGGCCGACGAGCGGCGGCGGCATCGCATCGAGCCCGACAAAAGCCTTCAGTGCCGCGCCGATTTGCCCGCGCCCGCCGTCGATGACGACGAGATCGGGAAATGGTTTTTGCTCTGCGACCAGCCGGCGGTAACGGCGGCCGACGACTTCTTCCATCGCGCGAAAATCGTCGTTGCCGATGAAACTTTTGATCTGGAAGCGGCGGTAGTTGTCTTTGTCGGGGCGGCCGTCGGTGAAGCGCACCATCGAGGCGACCACGAACGTGCCTGAGATGTGGGAAATATCGAAACACTCCAGCGTGCGCGGCGGGGCGGCGAGGTGCAGCGCGGTTTGCAACTCGCGCAGCGCATCCTCGTCGCCCGCTGGGCGCGTCGGATCGAGGCGCTCGAAATGGCGCGTCTTGCGCAGTGTTTCCTCGAGGGCGAAAACGACATCGCGCAACTCGGCGGCTTTTTCGAATTCCTGCTTCTGCGCGGCGGCGATCATTTCGTGGCGCAGCGTTCCGAGCCACTCGCGGGATTTGCCTTCGAGAAATTCGCAGGCGGCATCGACGCGCGCGCGATAGACTTCCGCCGTGAGGATGTTGACGGCGCCGTAAAGCTCCTCGCGCACGTCGTCGTAGAGCTGCCACGTGCCGTCGGGCAATTTTTTTGGAAAGGTGTCACCAAGCAGGATGCCGAACTGGCGGCGCATCTGCGCGAGTGTCCGGCGGAGCAGCCCACTGTGCGCGAACGGCCCGAAATAGCGCGAACGATCGTCCTTCTTGATCCGCGTGAGACGGAAGCGCGGCATGTCCTCGCCCGGATCGACGCGCACGAGGAGGAAGCGCTTGTCGTCGGTGAAGTCGGTGTTGTAGCGCGGGCGCCACTGCTTGATCAGTTTGCCTTCGAGCAGCAGCGCTTCGGGTTCCGATTTTACCTCGATGGTGTCGAGGTCGGCGATCATTTCGATCAGCGCGCGGATTTTCGGTTGCGCGATGGTGCGGGCGCGGCCGCGCTGAAAATAAGAGGAGACGCGCTTCTTCAGCGACTTCGCCTTGCCGACATAAATGATGCGGCCGAGCCGGTCCTTCATGAGGTAAACTCCCGGCTTGTCGGGCAGGCGCCGCACCTTCTCCTTGAGATTTACCGGTTCCGTCGCTGGCATTCTGCAAGAATCCGCTTAAAGTCGGGCCTCGCAAGAATGGTTTCTCCTCATAACACGAACGGCACCACGCCCACCAAGCCAGTCGCGCACGTGCGCTACGAACTCATCACGCTCGGTGACGAATTGTTGCTCGGACTGACGCCCAACGGCCACCTGACGTTCATCGGCGCGCAACTCGGCCGCCACGGCGCGCTCCTCACACGCAACGTCACGATCACCGACGAGGCCGACGCCATCGCGGAGCAGTTCCGCGAAAGCTGGACCCGCGCCGACGTCGTCATCACGACCGGCGGACTCGGCCCGACGTGCGACGACCGCACGCGCGATGCCATCGCCGCCGCACTCGGCCAGAAACTCGTGCGCGATCCGGCGATCGTCCAGCACATCGAGGATCGGTTCGCGGCGTTTGGTCGCAAGATGACCGACAACAATCTCAAGCAGGCCGACCGTTTCGAGCGCGGTGAAGTTTTGCCGAACGCGAACGGCACTGCGCCCGGCCTTTGGGTCGAGCAGGACGGCAAGGTGCTCATCATGCTGCCGGGGCCGCCGAACGAGTTGCAGCCGATGTTCACCAACCAAGTCGTGCCGCAACTCGCCAAGCGCGGCTTGCTGAGCGCGGGCGAGGCCTATGTCCAGTTGCGCACCGCGGGCGTCGGCGAGTCGCTGCTCGAGACGCGACTCCAGCCCGTCTTCGATCGTTATGGCGAAACCTTGAGCGTGGCATTTTGCGCGCACACCGGGGCGGTGGATTGTCGGCTCAGCTCGCCGAGCGGAAAATTTTCGCACGTCGAACTCGAGGCCATTGCCGCCGAATGCGCTGCGCTGCTCGGCGAGGATTTCGTTTGCTTCGGACACGATACGCTGGCGCGCATCTGCGCCAACCTGATCCGGGCGCAGGAAAAACGGATCGCCGTCGCCGAGACCGCGACCGGCGGAAAGCTCGCGCAGGCGTTCACCGAAGTCTGCGGTGCCTGCAAATTTTTCGCTGGCGGCGTCGTGTGCTGCACCAACGACACGAAGACGCAGCTCCTCGATGTGCCCGAGTCCCTGCTGATTCAACACAGCGCGGTCAGCGAGGAAGCCGCCGTCGCGATGGCGACCGGCGCCGCCGAAACGTTGGGTGCCGATTTCGCCTTGGCCGTCACCGGGTTTGCGGGCGAAGCGACGGGTCATGGCAGCAATCCGATCGGCACGATTTTCATCGGGCTGTTTTCGCCCGGTGGCGTGTGGGCGAAAAAACTCAGCTATCCTGGTCCGCGTTCGACCGTGAAAGTGCGCGCGGTCAACGCCGCGCTCGACTGGCTTCGCCGGGAGTTGCTCCGGTTGCAGCGCGGCGATACGATCACCGACCGCCGTTCGAACGTGATGCGGTGAGCGACGGCGCCGCGCGCGTCAGCCGATTAGGTTGCGCAGGGCTGCGAGATATTTTTCCTGCGTTCGCCAGATGACCTCCGCTGGTAGTCGCGGCGCCGGCGGCATTTGGTCCCATTTCAAGGCGACGAGATGATCGCGCACGAACTGCTTGTCGTAGCTCGGCGGCGACTGGTTCGGCGCGTAGCTCTCCGCTGGCCAGTAGCGCGACGAATCGGGCGTGAGGACCTCGTCGATAAGAAAAAGATTTCCCGCCGCGTCGGTGCCGAACTCAAATTTCGTGTCGGCGAGAATCATCCCGGCTGTCTTCGCGCGGTCGTGGCCGAATTGATAGAGCGCGAGACTGAGCGCCTTCACCTTTTCATAAAGCACCGGGCCAATGATCGCGGCGCCCTGCGCATCGTCGATCGGTTCGTCGTGCTGACCTTTAGGCGCTTTGGTCGTCGGCGTAAAAATCGGCGAGGCGAGCCGATCGGCCTGGCGCAGGCCAGGCGGAAGTATGATGCCGCAGACCGCGCCGGTTTTTTGGTAGGAATTCCAACCGCTGCCGATTAAGTAGCCCCGCGCGACGCATTCAATCGTGAGCGGATTGAGTTTCCGCACGATCATGCTGCGGAGTTGGAGATCGCGGTTCGTGATGCCGCGGCGTGCGAACTCACCGGCTTGATTTGGCAACAGATGATTCTGAATGATCCCGCTCGTCTGCGCGAACCACCAGTGGCTCATCTGCGTGAGGATCGCACCCTTGCCCGGGATGCCGTCGGGCAAAATCACATCAAACGCCGACAACCGATCCGTCGCGACGAGCAGCAAGGCGTCACCGAGATCGTAGATTTCGCGGACTTTGCCGGAGGCGATTTTCGGGAAAGGAAGCCCGTCGATGGTGGTGACGGCTTGGCGGGGGAGAGCGGCGGCGATTTCGGCGAACGTCATAGCTTTTGTTTGCAGACAAAAAGACGGCGCGGCGAAACGTTTTTCGCCGATGACACGCAGCAAAAATTCCCTTGCTTGGGCAGGGCTGCGTCGTAGCGTGCCCGGCTCCGCGGTTAGTCCCCATCGTCTAGCCCGGTTAGGACACCACCCTTTCACGGTGAGAACCGGGGTTCGAATCCCCGTGGGGACGCCAATTTCTAAAGGCCCGTAGCTCTAGCGAGTTACGGGCCTCTTCGTTGTTGGTGACCTTGGAATAAGAATAGGGGTAAGAATAGATTCGTCAAGACACGCCGACGTTTAGCGATGACGTGGAGTGAGGTGCCGGACCCCGTGCCATCACAGGTGGCCGGCCTCCCTGAAGGAGAAAAATCCGCGTCCTAATGGGTCAGATTTCACATCACCGACGATGACGTGATCGACCAATTCGATTTGGAGAATCTTGGCGGCTTCACGCAGCGTGCGGGTCACGCGGATGTCGGCTTGGCTGGGTGCCGGATCGCCGCTGGGGTGGTTATGCGCTACGATCAGCGCGGACGCGCTTGCCAGGATGGCTCCCCGGAAAACTTCGCGTGGGGCTACGACCGTCGAGTCCACCGTTCCCAGCGTGATCAGATGGCGACCCAAAGGGTGATTCTTGCGGTCAAGATAGACGCAGTAGAAGGCTTCCTGCATCGGGTTTTCCTCAAAGGCGGAGCGGAGGTAATCCGCGATGCTGGCGGGAGTGTTAAGGCGAATTTCGTCGCCGAGGGAAACGAGGGAATAAACCAGTTTGGCTTCATATACGCGCATGGTGAGCGCTCGCGCGAGCTGCGGAACCCTTACTCAACTTCGTGTTGAGTGATTGCGGGTGCTGCCCGATTGAGCGCCGGCTCGGGATGGGCGAAAAGTCAAAGCGCTGGATGGAGCGCCGAGGCGGCGGATTTATCCGCAACGAGGGGGAAGCGGAATGTTTGCGCGTGGTGGAGATCGCGCAGCGATACGACCTTGACCGCCCATAAAATAGGGCGCTACGGACGGGGCAGAGCTAAAAGAAATCGAGCGAAGCGAGCATCGGATCGGGCTTCATCGCAGCGCCAGCGGTGAATCGTTTCTTGTTCACATGATTCCCGTTCACGGCTGAAATTCCGGCTCGTGGACAACCGCAAGCACCTCGAACCCTCCGGCCCGTTTGCGGGCCTCTGGGTCAGGACGGCGCGAGCGCTGCGCAACGCCGGCTACAAGAGCCGAGGGAAAGTCCGGGCCGACATTCAGTGCGGCGCTCTGCATCCTTACATTTCGATTTTCGACTACGGCAGAAAGGCTGATGCGGAAGTCCGGGCCTGGCTCGGCTTGAAGAGCTGGGGCGAAAGTTGGGGAAAAACGCCACTCATCGTGAGTCGCAAGGGTTCAGTCAAAAACGAAGTCGGTCGCGGTCGTTGATTGTGGACGCGCACATGTTGCAACGAACGAGCGCGCGCCCGAGTCAGGTTATTGTCACCTGCACGCTGCTCTTGATGAGACCCTGCGCAATGGCGTAGTGGGTGAGATCCGCTGTCTCGTGGACGTTAAGCTTGCCCATCGCGCTCTGCCGGTGCTTTCCAACCGTTTTGACGGTGATGCCGAGGGCCGCAGCGACTTGCTTGTCGGCCCTTCCTTCCGCCACGAGCTGAACCACCTTCGTCTCGCGCGACGTGAGGCGCACGCCGTTGGGCTTGAGCAAACCGTCATGGTTGCGCGCCCAGTGTTTGCCATTGGTCATGCGTTTGGCGATGGTCGGGCTAAAGAACCGATGGCCATTGACCACTTCGTGGATCGCCTTGGTGAGATATTCTGCCGACGTTTGCTTCTCCAGAAACCCCACCGCGCCGACCGTGGTCATGCACTCGATATACTCGTCGTCACTGTGCGCTGAAAGAATGAGCACTTTGGCCTCGGGGTTGGCGGATAGAATTTGCCGCGTCGCCTGGAGGCCATTGAGCACCGGCATCGCGATGTCCATGAGGATGACATCGGGGCGAAGGGTCTGCGCCTTCTTCACCGCCTCCTGCCCATTCTCAGCCTGCCCGACTACTTTGAAATGGCCGTCAGTTTCCAACAACGTGCAGAGGCCCCGGCGCACGACTGCGTGGTCGTCTGCCAGCAAGATCGTGATTTTTTCAGTCGGTTCATGCGCCGCGTCGCGGACAAAACGGGATTGTCCACGCGGTCGCTGGGAACTTGGAGCTTGGGGCTTGGGGCTTGGGGCTTGGGGCGTAATCACTTGGA
Organism: uncultured Opitutia bacterium; assembly: GCA_903840415.1. Taxonomy (GTDB): domain Bacteria; phylum Verrucomicrobiota; class Verrucomicrobiia; order Opitutales; family Opitutaceae; genus CAITWF01. The sequence continues at coordinate 42,960 of CAIMFY010000030.1, forward strand.
GAAAATTGATTTGAGAGCGATTTAACGGATTTTATCCTGAAATAGCCATACGGTAATCCCCTACCATCGGGCATTCCGAGGTTCGCCTCCTCCGAAGATCGGATGCGTGAGGACAGAAAAAAGCCCACTCGTGAGAGTGGGCTGAAATTTCCGGGAGGCCGTTTCGCGCAGGGTTTTTGTTATTTCGTGAGGGCCTTCATGCGGGCGTTGAGGACTTTGATGTCCACTTCGGTGCCGGTCACCGTAGCCCGTGCTTTGGCCAGTCGCACTTCCGCCTGAAGCAGTTCGCGTTTGAGCTGGGAGAGTTCCTCGGGATTGACGAGAGGACGGGACACTCGCGCCGAGCTGGTCGAGCGGTCGGCCGCCGGAATTTCTAGAGTTGAGTTGTTCATGATGCTTTTGAACCGGCATGGCCGGCGGATTTGTTGACGTTTTTGAAGAGCGTCGGTCAGCCCACGCTGGCCGGCATAAGGGAGTGAAGGGAGCGCGCCGCGCATTGCAGCGGCGCGCCCCTACCGGAAACGCGGGAGGTCACCCACCGAAAAAAGGGGAGCGGCCAACGAGCCGCCCCCCGGTGTGCTCAGTTGTTGGCGAACTCGCTCGCGAGCGTCCAAAGCGCCTTGTTTAATTTTTGGCCCTCGTTGAGGCCGCCCACGGGACGCGTGCGGTTGCGCCGAATGCCCATGCCCTCGGTGTAACCGAGGTAACGGTCGCCGCCGCGAACCAAGTGCTCCTGAACCACGTTGAACGTCGTCCAGAGATCGACGCCGGCATCGCCGTAGCGCACCGGCGTCAGCAACTTCTCAGGGCTGAGAAGCTTCATCACCGGCTGGTCGGCATCCCAACGGAGCGCCGCCGCCCGCCGGGCAAACTCAACCCGTGTCGCCTGCGGGAGCTGCACGGCCTGCCACTTGGCGACGGCCTCCAGTGCGCGGGGAGTATTCTCGGCCACGGACTGCGCGGCCTTCGTGAACGCCTCGGCGGAAATGTCCACGTGCCGGATGGACACATGGGCGAAATCCGCGTCGGCCACGGTCAAGCCGTTGCGGCAAACCAAGCGGTAGAGTCCCGCATCAATCCGGTAAGCGCGGCTGCCGTCGTGCGCGTTTTGCAGAACCATTTCGGCGCGGGTGCTCCCCACGTCGAACGATCCCGCTTCAAGGTCAGCGCGGCGGGTGAAACGAATTTCGTGCATCTGGAAACCGACGCGCGACTCCAACCGCACGCGTTGTTCAGAGGCTTTGACGGGCTCCCAACCTTCGGCACTGAGCAGGGCAACGACCTGCTCCGTGGAAACGAACGTGTAGCGGGAGGAAACGCCGGGCCGGGCGTGGTCGGCGAAAACCGACGGAGCGCAGCGGCGGAGATCATCGGAAGAAAGCGCTTTGAAGGCGCGAGCGGGCGAAACGAGGACGGATGTGTTCATGACTTTGGTGGGCTAATCAGCGCCCCAACGAGGGCGCAGGTGTAGCGGGCCGCGCTACGCGGACCCCACCCGAGCCGAACCGAAAAATCGGCCGCCCCGGGGGGATGCCGGAGCCCAGCACCGTCAGCGCAAGGTGGAGCGCAGCGTAGCGAGCAATACCTTGAGGCGCGGACAGGCGGAGGCGCTCGCGCCGACGACTGCCAGCCGGCGCAGGTGCTATAATCAGGCAGCCCTCTGGGTGTGGCTTTGCTCACTGCGGATGCGCGAGCGGTGCAACGAGAGCGAGCATCAGAAGCCCAGCGGCGTCTGAGCGTATCCGAAACGCGGAGGGCGCAGCCCGGCTGACCTTGCCCTTTTCAAAGGAGCGAGAGCGCTCGGCGCGCAGGCGCGGGAGCGGAGTGCAGACGACGGCCGTGAGTGGAGGAAGGAGTCGGCGAAGGTGGTAGCGCGGCAAGGCCGCCGGTGTCGCGACCGGAGCCCGCGACGGGGAGCGATCCTGGCGAATGGTCGCGCTCGGGCGACGAATCGCCAGAGACGGCCGATAGCGCGTGAACCAAGCCGTCTCCGACCGCAGCGAACGGACGGAGGCGGAATCGGAGCGGGAGCGCCGGAGTGCCGAGCGCGGAAGTGAGAGCTGGAAGAATTCCGGCGCCAGCCGGCATCGGGGCGTTGCGGGGTGTCCCCGCTAGAATGGGGAGGGCGAGACGCAGGCTCGAACGCGGGGAAAGACTTTTCCCCGGAAAAAGAGATTGGCGAACCGCTCGCTCCTGGCCCGCTCACGACGAAACGCGTAACAGACAACTTAGAAGACTGCATCGCGGGGAAAAATCATTGGTGTAATCAAGGCGCGGGTGTAATGCGCTGTTCCCCCTATGCCGTTCTTCAAATATTTCCCCCCTGAACGGATTGACGTAATTGAACGCGGTCTGCTCCGCTTCACTCCGGCTAATGAGTTCAACGACCCATTCGAGTGCCTGTCCGACTCGCGCTTAATTGAAGATCCGCGCTGGCAGCGGCAAATCGAAGATCATTGCGTGACAGCTATGATGGCCGACCCCGAAGTCCGGCGTCGCAATAGCCATCTCAACTCTGCGGATTTTGAGACGGAGGTGCGTAGAGTTAGTCGGGAGCGTTATGCGCTCCGTATGCCCGAGCTGAAGGCACTGGCTCGTGACCAACTCGCTGCCGCGCGGCTGCCATTCCGCATCCTTTGTCTCGCGCAAGTGTCGCCCGAATCAGCGGACGCATTTCTAATGTGGGGTCACTACACCAAAAACCACTACGGTTTCGTCGTCGAATTTGATGACAATCACCAGTGGTTCACCAATCATCTTCCCATCACGGGCGAGCCCCATGATGCCGGGCCGGTGCAATACCAGCAGTCTCGACCGGGGTGGGACTTCGACGCCGCCGGCAACGCCCAGCCGCGGCGCGAGTTTGTCTTCACCAAGTCGCCGCATTGGGCGTATGAGCACGAATACCGGTTGATCCGCTTCGCAGGCACACCGGGATTGGAGGCCGCGAACGTCCATTCGCTCGTGCCATTTCCGCTTGAGGCAATCCGTGCGATCACTCTTGGGATCAATTGTGTGGCGGAAACGAGAGATCGGATCGTCGCGGCCTGCCTGCGTCATCGCTTGAGCGACGTTCGCGTCAGGCAGGCGCAGATTCATCCCGACGAGTTCCTCCTTACGGTCCGCGACTGCAATCCTGCTGAGGAACTTCAGCCGTGAGTATCATCGCAATTTCTAGCCCGACCATGACTACCCACCATTCGATGCACTTGAAGCTTCCGTCGAACGCTCCGTTTGACGGCCCTAACTATCTCACGTCCTTTGTGGGCATTCATGTCCGGCCGCTCGCGAGCAAGTTGCGGTTTTTTTGGTTTACAAAATACGGTCGGCCCGGCGCCGGGGAGGTGAAATTTAGGTTTTCGACTGACGACTATGAAGGCATCCGAAAGGACATTGAAGCGATCGAAGGCATGTTTCAGCACGGAGACGATGGCTGTGGAGACTACAACTACGTGGGAGACCTCGGTGGAGAGCGCTTCCTCGCGCCGGGCAGACGTGCGACCGACCAAGCGGCGCGGGCCTTATTAGTCTACGAATTCCTCACGGCTGGCGCACGCCTGTTCGTCGATTGCATTGAGCCCGACGGCGCGGGCTGGAAAGCAGAGGAGGAAATCACCTCGAACTACAATCGCGAGACTCCGATGGAGACCTTCCACCATCTCTTCTGCAACATGACCACCGTGCCGACTTGGGCGGCAGTCCTCCAGTTGCCCGGACAGCAGCCGAATGCCTTGGGGCCGCTAATGGTCGTTTCGGACCTGGAGTCGCGCGGCATCATGAAAGCCGATTCACGCGTTGCACTCGTCAATCTGCCGCGAATCGTCCACTGAAGCAGACTACTCTGAAGGGACAGCGCGTGCGCCGCCGCTCGAGCTACCTGCGCTGATATTTTTCAAAGAGTCGCTGAAAGAACGCCACGACCCTCGCTTCGCCCGCTTCGCCATCCAATTCAGCCCCGCCGAATCGGAAGATCTCATAGCCGGTAAGCTTCAGGTCGCGGTCCGCGGAAACCATTTCCGCATATCGTGCGGGCGAAGCGTGATCGCCATCGGCATAGTGCTGCTTGCCGTCCACTTCGATCACGATTCGGTGCAGGTGGGAAAGCAGGATGAGGAAATCCATCCGCTGCCGGGGCAACAGCTGGTCGCCCCGCCGCTCGCGTTGCGTATAGGGATCGTAGTGGAGATAGACCTGCGGCACGAGAGCCGGCAGACCGCCGCCCAAGGAATCGAGGCTGCGAAAATAGGTCCGGAAAAGCAGTTTCTCCGGTGGTGATGCAAGTGACTGCGCGAGGCGCTTGTAGAGGGATACAGCGGTCTCCCGCACCGCGGGATTGAGACCGTTCTTCCGCGCCCACCACGCCACCAAGTCAGTCCAGAGCAACCCACGGCTGGGAATTGGATCATCGAACACGAGGCAGAATTCCTCGTTGCGCACGATCTTGATGTCGTTGCTCACGGCGTCGATGAGCACAAGTTCCGGCTTCGGCCCATTGGCTGCGAAGATCAGGTTCTTCGCCTTTCCGGCCACGCCACCGACCAAGGCCACAAGGCGGTAGACGGGATACCCCGACTGCTCCTCCACCGGGCGCAGCGCGTAACCCGCACGCGCGAGATGACCGTTAATTTTTTCCGCGTAACGCTGCTGGTCCGGTTCGTCGCGCACCAGCGGCGCGACGACCATTTCCAGACATTTTCCAAACCGGCGGTCGGAAACCCCGCGCGCGCCCAACTCCTCGAACAAATCGGAGGTGGTCCAGTCGTCATTACGGACCATGTGGCGATCGATGGCGTCCGCGACCGTGACCGTCCCGCCGAAGGATTCGGCGTCAGGCCGCCGCATTTCCGGCAGCGGCCAGACGCGACTAAGAAAATCCACCACTCCCAAGTGCCCGCTCAAATTGCCGAGCTGTTCCAATTCGCGGATGATCGCCCGCCGGGTGATCTCATCGATGCGGTAAGGGACACTCGGCTTCACCACCTCCATCGCCTCTTCCAAACCGTAGGTGCGGTAGCGGCTCACTACTTTTTCGCCGAGCACAGCCAAATCGGAATGGCTCATGCCATTCACCCGCTCCTCGACATAGCGGCGCTTGCTCTGGAAGGCCGCCTGTGCCGTGCCGGCGGCTAGGCTCGAGCCCGTGTGTCAGACGAATGAGAAGGCCTGGTTCGAGGTCGTGTGGTCGGGAATCGGGGCCGAGTTCGCCGCCTACATGGCGAATCGTGGCGCCGACCACCAAACGGACGCCTGTGCGGCGTTACGTTCCATTGTGCAGTTTTCTTTGCCGAACAAAGTCGGCGCGGTAGAGAACAGCGCCCGGGGAATTAGAATTAAACTAACCTCAACAGAAGTTGAACAACGCGCCGCCAAAAAAATGCGGAACGATCTTCGGCTTCGCGCGCTTCGAGCGTTCCGGTCGACCATTGCGCACGCTGCCTCCATTCCGGCGTTACGTAATTTCGAAACGGCGTTTCAAGCGGCTGAGTAAGATTGTGGCGCCGGTCCATTGCGGCATTTGTTCTTTAGGCATACTCGAAAAATCGACGGCTCCGTCAGGCTTGTTCAAGGCCGAGTTGAATTCGTCGCTTGGCCAGCAACGCAAGATACCGAGCCTTCATCTCAGCGGAGAGAAAACTGGTTTCGATCCGCGCGGGCCAACCCGCGCAGGCGGCCGCGAACCGCGCTCGGATCTGCTCAATGAGAGCGGGAGTGAAGCCAAGCCGCTCGGCGGCGAGATACCGCCAGAAGTCATTCGCGCGGAGATTGGATTTCTTGCCGCGTAGCGGCAGCGCCATCTCCTCCCGGCTTTTTGGGTTGGGGATGGTCGAATTGAGCAGGTCGTAAGCCGGCGAAAGCTCCACCTTGTCGTTGCGCGTGATGAGCGACCAGTTTTTCAGGTGCATGTCCTCGTTGCCGGTCAGAAACGCACACAACAGCCGGTCGAAGAATTTCATCCGCTCCAGCGCGGGGAAAGTGCAGAACTGGTTGATGATTTCGATCAGCCGCTCGGTGCTGGAATCATACTTCGTGTCGCGGCTGGCGCCGCTTAGCTGCGCGAAATCTTCGACCGGTTGCTTGTTCCAGCCGGCCCGGTCGAAGCGGCGCACGAAGTAGGAGCGGGTCTGGTCGGAATTGAGCAGAAGTCCGTGCACCGGCACTTCTATTTCCAAGGTCGCCGCGAGCGACATCGTGAGCGCCTCGTTCTCTGGGAGTTCGGCAAAGACGAGGTGAGGCGGCTTGACGATATACCGACCTCCGTTGTCCACAATTTCCATCCGACCTTCGGTCGCTCGCAACACGGTGCTGACCTTCGGCTGCATGCCTTGGATCGACATCTTCACCGACCGTGCGGCGGCTTCCTCGATCAATTGTTCGCGGGTATACGGTAGCGGGGCCAAGGACGGGAGCCGCCGGTCAAGCAACCGCAGGCCCGCTGGAGAATAAGGCCCGGGCCCTTCCCACGGGGCATTGGTGATCAGGCATCTCATTTGGCGGCCTCAATGCGGAGTGAACCGACGACGTCATGTCCGACCGCGAGCAACTGGCCGAACAAGTCGCGGCGGTCCAGCTTGCGGATACGGAGCAACCCATCGAGCTGCACTCCCTCCGGCAGCAACCCTTCAAGCGGTGCCGGGAATTGCGGGAATTCCCACACCGTTTGGTTTGTCGGCATGGTGAGCGAGACCGGCTCGCCTCGGAACTCCGGCGCATAAGTGAAGCGATAGGAGCCGTCGTCTCGGGCCTCGAGGATGCCGGCCAGTTGATCTTGCTGATAGATTCGCGCGGTCTTCATGATGAACGGGTCGTCTTGGACGAGCGAGTTGTGGGCGAGGATGACCCTGACGAGGGGGACGGTGATGATGCTGGTGATGGCGGCTCTTCTGACGCTGCTGTCGGTCGTGATGCTGACGCCATGCGCTCAATGAGCGGACTCCGCCATTCTACTGTGATATTTAGCACGTGAAAGAGTTTCTGGAGCGTATCCCATTGCACAGACTCCTTGCCGTGCTCCAGATCCCACACGACGGTTTTGCCCACACCGGCGAGTTTCGCCAATTGGATTTGAGCCAATCCCGCCTTCTGGCGATGGTTTCTGATGAGTTGTCCTAAAGGTATCATTGCTGCTTTAGCGGTAATAAGTCTATTAAACGTTGTTTCGCAAGGCGAAAATAATGAATAGCTAAAATAGTTACCTCTTAAGCGGTAATAATATTATGTTTTAACGCGGATTTATTGATTATGCAGAGAAAAATTGCTATATTTACCGCTAAGGCGGTGTTTTCTTGTTCCGGTAATCCCCGCTACTGCGCCTCGATCTTTGCACCACTCACGCCGTCCATCGACTGATGTTCGATCCGGATCGCCGGTATCGTCGAAGTCCATTTTCGCGTCGAGCCTGATGACGTGAATGGGAATCCGTGGATGGTGCGGCAATGACTTGATCACCAGCGCCGGCGGCGGCCGGACCTGGCGGGGGCGTGACTGGCACCAGCGCCCGCGGCAAGAGCGAGAAAGAACAAGGCGCCCATTAGCAGACACCAGCCCACATAAAGAATGCTGCCAACCCATAGTGCGCCGCCGACCATAAAGATCAGCTTCGTAATGAGCGTGGCCGCCCGCTGGTCGGCGGGAACCGGGCGCAATCCGATGAACCAGTCATACATGACGCGCCAGACGAGGCCGCCGCCGGCGGACCAGCCCGCGACCTTCCACTCGCCGCCGAGTACGGCGAGCCATGCGACGGTCAGTGGGATGATGGCAAGTGGCTCGTTTGAGAGCACGCGTATCAAATAGAATGTCGGGCTCAGGAAACAGGTGAAGCCGTCCTCCGTGTAAGGGAGGGCGGAACCCGCAGGCCGCAGCCGTAAATCAGGTCAACGAGCAACCGGGTTGGCGTGTGCGGCCGGTCTACCACGGCCGCTCGGAAGCGCACAAACTGCTCCCGCGATGGTGCGACGCGTTCGTGGATCGGCCGCTTGGCCCGCATGGCGTTCACGTCGCCCAGCGGCTTGCCCAGACGTTTTAATGAACCGCGCGCAGCGGCGGTTCGGGAAAGTGTTGGGCGCTTTCGTCATTTTTCTATGCGCTCAATCAACGCGTCTTTTCTCAATTCGAACAGCACCTTCTTTTTAACCGTCGGACAACAGTCAGCATCCGATTCTCCGTAGTAAAGTGCGTTTACCAGAATGCCACTCGAAGTCATACTAATCGACTCATAACTTCTGACTCCCTTGCCGCCAAAATGGGCGATTATCGGCTGGTCAGGAGAACGGGCTCGAATCAGGACAAAATCGTGGCTCCAATAATTGCCGCCGGCGCTGGTGAGCGAAGTGACGAGCAACAAGTCGTTCACCCCGTCTCCATCGACATCGCCAATGATATAACGCCTCGCCGCGATATCTTCTTCCTGATCCTTATGCCTCGTGAGCCAATTTTTCACTGCGACATCCGCAGTTTGCGACAGCGAGAGGAGATGGAAGGACGACAGCCGCCGCGAGGCGATGCCCGGATCGACCTGCGCTTCGACCGCTCCGAATACGCAGAGAAGGAGAAGAAATCCCCGCAGCTTCATTTATTCGCCCAACACATCTTTGTAGAGGAAGAGCAGCGCAGAAAATGCCTGGTTCTGCGACTTGGCCGAGTAAGAGCGTTTGGCCAGATTGGTGAGAAACGCCTCGGCTTTTCCCTCTGGCGCCTCGTCGCGGGGCCTTGCCTGACAAAAATCGTAATACCGGCCCGTCCAAAACGTGTAGGCATCCTCGGTGCAAAGGGAATAGTGGCGCAGACGCAATTTCGATTTTACCATCTCCAAGACCTCGATACGTGTTTTCATCGAGAATCCGAACCGCAGCTTTGCGCGTGCCACCGGGGAAATCGCGATTTTAGACCTGCTTTTCTGTAAGAACCTGATAGCCGGAATACTGTGAATTTGATTAAACTGAACGGCTTAATCCGATTAAAACCAACCCTGAGTCACCCGAGGTTTCCCCGACCTCATTTTTCTTAAACTTCTATCCTGAAGAAGTATGCAACTTCGATTAAACCAACTCGGGTTGGCTTAGACAAACGTTCGGCAAAAGATAATCCCCTGAAATGAAAATCACAGCCCTACTTGTAGTCATCTACATCGGGTTCATCGCCCTGAGCGTGGTTCAGTTGCGGCACGTTGCTGAGAATTCGGCGAAGCTAGAGTATGCGATCGATATGACGCGAAGGGTCGTGCGCGGTGATGTTGCTGGCGGCGCCGCGAGGACCGAGCAGATGTTGCGCGCCATGGAACCCGTGAGGTCGGACTTCGCTCAAGAGTCGAGGCTGTATGTCTACTTGGCGATGGGTTTGACCCTTCCAATTGCTCTCCATTTGGCCCGCGAGTTTGAGCGACGCAAAAATGCCGAATCGGGTAGCCGGTGGTAATTAGCCACCGGCCCCCACACCACCCGGCGTGCGGGTCCGCACCGGGCGGTTCCTGAGTGATTATCGGACCGCGGCTTTCGCTGGAGCTTTCGGCTCCGGTTCCAGCGGCGGCGGGTAATGA
>CAIMFY010000031.1 GCA_903840415.1 uncultured Opitutia bacterium
ACGTCTTCGCTCGCGCTTCCCACTCGGCGGGCAAAAAGCCGACCAACACTTCCCACGCCTCCTCCTGCAAGTCGGGTAGCTCCATGCACCCACCATGTGGGTCCATCCATCGGACTACAAGCTTAGGTTAATGCTTATGGGTGTTCATCCCGACCAGGGGGGGGCGTTTTAGAAACAGGTGATTTCACGGGTCTGAGCTCCAACTGACACGGGAATCTTGGCAGCTCTTTCAGGTCACGATTTCACTCCTAGCTGATCTTTCGCGCGGGACGGTATTTCACCCACCTCGCTATGGCTGATTTTTGTTGGCAGCTCACTTTGGCAAAATGCCGCAAATCATTTTGTCAGTGCCCACCTCTGTCGGGTTGGACAACTCATGGTTTCCATTGCGGACATATAATGATCAAATCGACAGGGCGCAGGCAGAAAGCGGCGCGAGAGTATCCCTGGACTGCAGGCGCGCAGATGCTGCCATATTCTGCATCTGCCCCTCGATTTGCGCTGCCATCTGTCGGCCAAAGGGTTGCAATTTTAGGTGTAGAAATTGTGGCAGGTCTTTCAGGTCATGATTTCACTCTTGGCAGATCATTTCGACAAAACGCCGGAAAACATTTTGTCAGTGTCCATGAGTTTTGTGTCGACTCGATCATGAATTGTCTCATCCGGACAGCTCATGCTTATTCTGGGGGGTTGGACATTTCATGCTTACCATTTCCTAACCCGTTGGGGCAACGACTCGCGTTCCCGCACCGACTGCGACTGCCCGGGCTGCGCGATATCAGTCTTAGCTTTTCTTGCGTGCCACAACAGCGCCGAAAGCAACGCCAAGTGGTAAACCAATGCCAATCCCTAGGCCTACGTTATGCATGGCTACTCCAAAGGCCGTCCCGAAACAAAGACCTAAGCTGATACCAAGAGCTAGTGGTTTTTTATTCATGTAGTTCTCGAGCGCCATAAAACGCGGTTAGCCTGCGCTGCGCGCATTTTTCAAGCCGCGACGGCGGAAATCCGATGCCGTCCAAACGAAAGCCGTCAACTTACTGCGTAGATCTCGACAGGCTCGGCGCGGCCTTTGACTTGGGCATAGCCGAGGGGACGGAAAGAGAACGCGGAGACCGGGAGTCCAGATTCCGCAAGCCGACGGCATGCCGCCAGCGTCGCGGCGCTCGTGATGATATTGGCGCCATACTCAGGTTTGCGGGTTTCGGACTGGAGGCGCGCGGCGACGTTTACGCCGTCGCCGATGACGGAATAGTTGAGGCGGCGGTGGGAGCCGATGTTACCGGCGACGACTCGGGCAGTGTTCACCCCGACGCCGATGGCGAGGGGCGGGCGGCCTTCGGTCGCGAGTTCGGCGTTGAGGGAGACGAGGGCGCGTTCCATCTCAAGCGCGGCGGCGAGGGCGCGATCGGCGGGGGCGTCCTGCGTGACGGGAGCGCCAAAGAGCGCCATAATAGCATCGCCGATAAATTTATCGATCACGCCGCCGTGGGCCTCAATGGCGCCGCTCATGCGGTCGAGGTAGCGGTTGAGAAGCGCGAGCAGTTCGGGAGGCGGGAGTTTTTCGCTGAGGGTTGTGAAGCCGCGGAGGTCGGCGAAGAGAATGGTGACTTCCCGTTCCTCGCCACCGAGGGCGGCCCCGTCGCGCATGAGCTGGGCGGCCACTTCGGGTGAAACGTTTTTGTCGAGCAGATCGCGCACCTGATCGCGCTCGGCGAGCCCGGCGGACATCGAGTTCATCGCGTCGGCGAGCTGGCCGAGTTCGTCAGCACGGTCGAGGGTAATGCGGGTGGCGTAGTCGCCGGCGGCGATCGTTTGGGTGTGCGCAGCGAGTTGCCGGACAGGCTGGCTGACGCCGCGGGCGATGACTAGCGCAAGGAGCGTGGCAACCGCGAATGCGGCGAGTGCGGTAAGGAGGAGGGAGTTTTCGAGTTCGCGGGCCGGGGCTAGTTCGGGGCTGAGCGGCCGCTGGAGGACAAGAGCGACCGGATTCGCGCCGAGCATGGCCTGAAACCAGGTGAGTGTCACATAGCGATCGTCCGGCAGATCGATAATTTCGGTGGCGGGGCGGGGGAGATGGTCGGCGCGGGCTTGGTTGGCGATTGCGGCGGCGTTCACGACTGTTGGGATCGCAGCTTGGCCCAGAGTAGTCGCGAGAAGGTGTGGTTGCTGAGGCGAATCGAGTGAGAGATAAGTGAGTTCGACGTGGGTCGTGTCTTTGATTTTTTCGGCGAAAGCGCGGTCGATGGGGAAGGCCAAACCGAACCAACCGAAGATATTCGGGTGTGGGGCGTAGAGCGGGACAACGATGAGAACGTGGAGCTTGTTTCTGAGGTAGGCAAAACCGCTGCTCTCGGCCAGGTCTTTCCCGAGTGCGGTGCGTATGAGGCTGCGAAAGGGTCCGGTATTTTCGTCGTCCATGCCGGGTTCGCTGCTTGCGAGCGGCTGGCCGTCGGCGTCGTAGAGGGCGATGACTGGTGCGCCGACACGTTGGGTGTAGCTCTGCAGGAGGCTGGCAAGGGTCCGATTGTCGCCGGTGCGTAGCACCTGTTTGAGCGCGTCATCCCCGGCCATGACGCTGGCGCTACTCGCGAGAAAATCGAGACGCTGACGAATGGCGGATTGGACGATGCGGGCGGCGAGTTCAAGGTTGGCGCGGGCGTGGTCGCGGGCGTTGGAGTCGTTAGCGCTGGAAACGACCACGTAGGTGGCCATGAGCGTCGCGAAGAGCAGGCCGAGGAGCAGCGTGAGGACGCGCAGGCTGAAGCGACGGAACCGGAGGGCGTGGGGAATCACAGTGAGCCCAGGGTGGCGGGTGGTGGCGTCACTTGTAACCACCGCCAGCGCCGTCGGGGGCACGGCGGATGCGACGGTCGGGCTTCAGGGTAACGGAGATGGTCTGGGTGGCGGCGTCCGCCGCCGCAACGACGAGGTCGCGGCGTGATTCGCCGGCGAGACGTGGATGCCAGACGTCGAGCCGGTAACGACCGGCCGGGAGTTCGGCGAGCCGCGCGACGCCGTCGCCCGCCGTCTTCATAAAATGCGGTGTTTCGACCACGACGAGGTAGGCAGACATCCAGTCGTGGATGTTGCACCCGAGGGCGACGATGCCAGGCCGGTCAAACAGAATCGACTGCTCCGTACCGGATCCGTAAAGCGGGATCTCGAACGGCTTGGTCTTTGACAGCGAGTAAACTTGGTGGCGGATGCTGTCGAGATTTGGGAAACTCACATGCGTGCCGACCGCGACGACGGTCACGTAAGGATCAAACTCTTCTCCGTGCTGTGAGATGACGACCGGTTCGACTGGTGGATGGAGCGGAGCAGGAGCGGAGGCCTCAAGCGGGATAAGCGAAACCACGGCGTCAGTGACTGGCTGGCCCTTGGTGTCCTTGACGATTACCACGACATTGCCGGCGGCGAGGCGTGACGTGTGGCATGTAAACGCAAGCAGACAAGCGAGCACTGGGGCGGGGGAGTGGAGAAAGATGCGCGGCATGGAAGAGGGGTTCGGCGAGCAATTGTGCTGACAGAAATCAAAAGCGATGAAGGACGCCAAGGGTCCAACCATACTGCTCATATTTAATGCCGGCCCGGTTGACCGTGGTGGAGCCTTCGTAACGGAGCGGTAGCGAGGTGTTGGCGCCGAGTGCAGGGGAGAGTTCGAGCCACCAAAAATCGGAATGGCCGGTCACGCGATAGGTTACCCAGCCGGGCCCATAGGCGTTGGTGACTTCCCAAGAGATGGTGTTATAGTAGGAGGCGACAACTGGCGAAATGAGACCGCCTAGCGCGCGCCCCCACGTGCTCCATGAGGCGTTGGCGTCGAAGTCACCCCAAAGCCGGCCGTGGCCGCCGGAGAGCTGCCAGCGGTCAGTGATATCCCAGGTCAAAGTGCCGAACAAGCGGTGGTGTCGCACATCGAACGTGGAGTGCGCCGCGTAATGTTGCTCCCAGTCGCCGGAGATCGAGGCCCGCCAGGCATCCGTGAAGCGTTGTGAAAAACGCAGGGCGCCGGACGCGATCCAACTGTTGTCGCCGGCGATGCGAGCCTCGCGCCGCTGCAGTCCGATCTCGGACACAAGCACGGGGGCGAAGGCGCCGATCCCGAATTTCTTCCGCAACGCCGCGGTCGCACCACCAAGATAGGCGCTGTTCTGCGGGAATCGCGGCACCACTTCGTAGCCGGCACTGGCCTCCGCGATCAGGCTCAGGCCGGTCGCGAGTGGTTGGAGATGGCTCGCGGTCAGGTGGGCGTCGTGAAAAAAGGCGTCGGTCTGGTCGGCCGCCAGCGCTGAACGGCTGATATTGTCGGCCCATGTCGTGGAGGCATCGAGGCTCAGACTGACGGCGAAAGCTGAGTTCCATGCGAGTGCGGCAAGGAATAATGCGGTCGCTCGCTCCGGGTGGATCATAGCTGCGGCAATAAGTCTACCCAAGCGGTTTCCGCAACTTTTCTGTGACCCTCGGCCGTTGGGCGGATGGGGTCTTGCTGGTTGAGGCCGGGAACGAGGGCGACGCCATCGATTTGGAACGGCACGAGCGCGTCGTGGTTCGTCTCGGCCAGTTCGAGATAGATCATCGAAACAGCCATTGGAGCCAAGGAACCGAGCAAGGTTTACGAGGGTCTGAAAGTATTAGGACTCGTCGCGCACAATGCTCCAGCGTGACCTCACCCCAGACCTGAAAGCGCGCCGACAACGTCGAGATTGCGCGGACGGCCTATCCGCCAGAACCGACTATACTTTTGCTTTCGCGGCTCTCTTTGCTGCCTGCAAGCGGTCGTTTTTAATCCGGCGTGCTTTTCGTTTCTTAACATTGTCGGTGCAGATAGGCATAGATAGCGACCTAACCGGCAATGGGGATGAATGCCAATAGAATTAAAAGAGGAAGCCCAAGCGCAGCTTGAAGAACAACCCACAGCAAGCCTGTCAGCACGCCACGAACTGTTTCTGGCCGGAGATGGATTCAGCCAGGTTTTTTTTTGGACGTTTCGCACTTGGCAGGCTGGCGTCGGTGACGGGTTTTGACTCAAGGATCTGCGGGCGGGAGACGATAGAGAGTTGTCCTTATATAACTCTCCATGAAGCACGGCTCACGAAGATTTCTTGAGTGTTCTGGTTGGCTGGCTGCGTGCCGCCAGCCCGAACGGTGGCGTGCCGGTGCTGGCGACGAATTTATTCCCACCGTGCCACGTGTGGGTTAACCGATGCACCTCGCCCATCCTAGACACGTCCGCCCCGTCCTTGGCTCCTATCTCAGGGCGCGATCCAAGCACGAACTGAAATTCGAATCGGACCGTGAAGAGCGGGTCGCCGTGGAAGTTCTGGACGTGCCACCCATTCCGGCCCCGCCGACGGTCGGTCGCGCATGGGAACTCGACACCTTCACCGCGCCGTCGCGGGGCCGTGAGTTGAAGGCAAAGGAAAAATTCGGCCTCGTCGTCTTTGCCATTGGGTTGGTCATGGCCGGCGCATTTATGCTGTGGCCCGCGCGACTACACGATGAGACCGTGGCGTTCAGAAGACTCGCCGGCACTGGGATCTTGATCGAAGACGCCAAGCCGCAGGACTTCGCCCGAGCATTCCTCCAAACGCTGGGCGGAGAGGGTTGGAGCCTCGGTGCGCTCTTTCGCAATGTGCCTTCATCGTTCTGGCCGGAGTCAGCCGCTGCGGCCAACGCGATCGTCGCGCACTACGCCGAAGGCTTCGAGACGCTGCGCGAGCACGGCCGGCTGCTGGGAGTCGATTTCACGCCGGGGCGGACGTCGCCGGAAGATCCCGCCGGGTCCGGTGGACTGCGGATCGTGCCCTGCACGCTTGAGCTGGCCGACGGCACCGCCTTCCGCGCCAGCGTGCAACTCGCCGCGGTCGCCGGCGGCCACCGGTGGTCGGTCGTGAAGGTGTCCGTCGACCCGATCGTACCGTGATATTTTTTGGGCAAATGTTCCGCTCTCGTCGTGCCGTCGGCATGACGCTCACCGAGGTGATGATCGGCGCGAGTGTGCTCGGTTTGGTGCTGGGCGGCGCGTTGCTGGTGATGCAGCGCAACCACCGGATGTTGAGTGCCGCCCGCGATCTCAACGTCGCCACGCAGTTGCTTCAAAACGAAGTCGAGCACATGCGACTCGCGGATTGGACCACTGTTTCTGGCTACGCCGCCTCCGCCACGCTGACGCCCGATGCCGCGTTTACGAGCGACACCCAAATCCGTAATCGCTTCACCCTCACGCGCACCACGAGCGCCGTGAACAGCACTTTGATTGAGCTCGTTTACACCGTGCGATGGACGAGCGCCGACAACCGCACTATGGCGCGATCGATCCGCACGCGTTATGCGCAATACGGGCTCGCCACCTGGTATTACACGGGATCCTGACCATGCGCCCGCACCGCTCAACCGCTGGTTTCACGCTCGTCGAAGCGATCGTCTCAGTTACGGTCAGCGCCTTCACCCTGACGGCGACGCTCGCCGTCGTGCTCTTCATCACGCGCACCGGAATCGCCGCCGGCAACTACGTGGGCCAGGCCACGGATGCGCGCCGGGCGCTCGAAACCATCGCCCGCGATCTCCGCCAGGCCAGCGCCTGCACCTACAACTCCGCCACCTCGCTCACGTTGACCGTGCCGCAAAAGTATACCGCCACCAGCAACCAGATCACCTATTTCTACGACGGCTCCAAAAATCTCAAAAACACTGTGGGCTCCACGACGACGACACTCTGCAAGAACGTCGCCAGCGCGAGTTTTACCTGCTATTCGCGCGACAACGCCGCCACGACCACGGCGAGCGCCATCAAGCTCGTGCGGCTCACGCTCAACCTCCGGCAGACCGCGGCGACGACCGTGGCGCAGGACACGCTGATGCTCTCCGCCAGCGTCGTCCTCCGGAACAAACCGTCCTCCTGACGCCCAATGAAACCGCGCTGGCGCCAACGTGGGAGTGTGATGATCACCGTGCTGATTTTTGCGGCGGTGATTTCGGTGGCGCTCACGAGCTACGTCAAACTTGCGACCAACGCCTACCAACTCGCGCAGCGGGCTTATTTGGATACCGCCGTGTTTTCGCTGACCGAGACCGGGCTGGAGCAGGGTTTTTCGGCGTTTAGCCAAGTCGGCACGGTGGGGTCGACGGCAGCGTTTGCCGACTGGACGACGAACGCCGACGGCACCGCAACCCTCTCGCTCGGCTCGTTCGATCTTGGCAACGGTGTGGCGGGTTCCGTTAAAGTTTATGCCACCGGCTGGAACGGCACCGTCCTCACCCCGACCATTGTCGCCCGAGCGACGATCACACCGCTCAACGGCCCCGGCCTCACCCGCTACGCCAGCGTAAACTTGAAGAAACAGACGCCCTTCGTCGGTTTGCTCTCCACTGGCAATCTCACCGTGAACACGCTCTACAGCAAGTTCTCCGCTTGGAATTCCCTGCCCAACGGTGCTGGCGGCCTGTCCGTCCCCTATTCCGATAGCATAGCGATTCCCGCCTGCTACATCGGCATCGTGGGCGGCGGCTCGGCGACGTTTCAAAACGCCAACATCTACGGGGAAATTGAGAGCGACTCGGGTGCGGCCAATATCCAGCACGGCGGAATGTCCACGCTGTCCAACAATGTGGGAGGGAATGGCTGGGACAATAAGCTGATCGCCAGCAATGTCTCCATGAAGCCCACCGTGCCCGTCGTCCCTGCGCTGCCCGTGACCTACAATGTGGTTTCCTCTGCGATTACGCAATCGACAACGTTTCCCCGTTCGGGCGATTTGGCAGCGGTGGATGGCAGCTACCACTATAATTTTACGAACGGCGCTAACATCAACCTCAACGCTTTTGGCGGAAAAATCGCGGTGGCCGCTGGGAAGAAATGTGTTTTCTACATGCAGGGTGGGTCTGGTTCGAACGTCATCAACATTGGCCTGTTTGCGGGATTCTCGATCGGCAGTGGTGGCTCGCTCGCGATCTACACGGACGGCAATATCAACTGCACCGGCCTCACTGGCTTTTCCAACGCGAACAACAGTTCGACTTCCTTCATCGTTTACGGAACCAACCCCACGGTCGGCGGCCAGTCCATCAACGTCTTCGGTCTGAGTGCGATGATCGGCTCGATCGATGCGCCCAACGCTGATGTCTCGTGGACCGGTCTAAACTTTTGGTTGGGCTCCGTGATCGCTCACAACATCACTTTCTCCCTCGCCGGCGGCTTCATCTACGACACCGCGATGGCCCAAGTCGTGAACGGCAACGCGAGTGTATGGGGCGTGTCGCAATGGGCGGAGCTGACCTCCGACACCCAACGCGCTGCGGTCGCGGGACTGTTCGCGTTCTGACGCGGCTCAGTTCCGGTAGTCCAGCGGCGGCTTCCGATCGCCGAGGAGCGGGACGTATTTGAAATCTGGACCGCGGCGCTGTTCGAACTCGGCCTTCGCCTTCGTAATCAGCTCCGGTTGCGTGAACAGATCGACGGCGGTAAGGGCGATCGTCTTGGCGGCGACAACCATGCCCTTCAGCCCGATCGACATGCCATCGGCAGCGACGGCCTGCCAGCTGTGAGCCGGCGTGCCGGGCACCCAGGTTGCGGTCGAGAGGCCGACGGTCGGCACGGTCCAGCTCACGTCCCCGACATCGGTCGAGGCGCCGCCCGCGCCAAGCGGATGCGGATCGAACGGCTCGACGAGTGCGGCAATTTCCAGCGCGGGCGCTTTGCCGTAGAGCGTGCGGTCGATTTTTTCGGCGAAGGCGCGCTCCTCGGGAGTGTAGATCACGCCACCGACGGTCTCGAGGTTCACCTGCATCGTGCGGCAGAGCGTCTCGTTGGGCAGCAACTCGTAGTCGCCGTGGATGATTTCGTAATCCATCTTGGTGTCGGTGCCGAGCGCGGCGCCCTGGGCGCATTTCACGACGCGCGCGAAAATCTCGGCATCGATCACGCGGCTGGGGCTGCGCACATAGTAGAACACCTCGGCAAATTCGGGCACGACGTTGGGCGCCTCGCCACCGTGGGTGATCACGTAATGGATGCGCGTGGAGTCGGGAATGTGTTCGCGCATCATGTTCACCATGTAGTCCATCGCCTCGACGGCTTTGACGGCGGAGCGGCCGCGTTCGGGCGCGGCGGCGGCGTGCGAGGCGACGCCGTGAAAGCGGAACTTCGCGGAGGTGTTGGCGAGCGAGCTCGTTTCGCGAACCATGTTGCGATCACCGGCATGCCAGTGGAGCACGGTGTCGACGTCATCAAAAAGTCCGGCGCGCACCATATAAACTTTGCCGGCGCCGCCTTCCTCGGCCGGACAGCCGTAGAAGCGGACGGTGCCTTTTTGACCGGTGGCCTTCATCCAATCCTTCACCGCCACGGCGGCTTCGATCGAGCCGGTGCCGAAGAGATTGTGGCCGCACGCGTGGCCGGCGGTGGATCCGGCGCGCGCCTTGCGCTCGGGCACAGCTTCCTGCGAGACACCGGGCAGGGCGTCGAACTCGCCGAGGATGCCGATGATCGGATGGCCGCTGCCGTAGCTGGCGATAAACGCGGTCGGAATTTCCGCGACGCCGGCTCTCACTTCGAAGCCCTCGCTCTTCAATTGCGACTGCAGCAGGCCGGAACTCTGCGTCTCATGGTAGCCGACCTCGGCAAAGTCCCAGATCTTCAGGGCGATGTCCTCGTATATTTTTTTCGACGCCTCGATCCGGGCGATCACCTCGGACTTGGTCGTTTGGGCGGAAAGGGCCGTGGCAAAGGCGAGGACGAGAGAAAGCCATTTCATAAGCATACAACTGGAGCGGGCGGCGGAAGAGGGGAATGAAAAAAGAAGCCTCATGCGCAAGCATGAGGCTTCTTCGTGAATCAGATTAGGGCGGGGATTTAGAACTGGCGGTTCAGCTCAAGCGTCCAGGTGCGGCCTGCGACCTGCGTGCCGGCGACCGTCGACGAGTAGCCGAAGGCGCCCGGAGTGAGCGGTGGCGCGCGATTGAAGAGGTTGATGACGCCGATCTTGAGGGAGGTTCGGTCGAGCAGCTTGGAGCCGCTGGGGCCAAACCTATAGCCGGTGAAGGCATTGAACGTGATATTGTCGTGGATGACGTACCGATAAGTGTAGGCGCCACTGTCGAATATTTTCGCCAGATAATTCGGCGCACCAAGGGAGGTATAGAGGGCGGCGGTTGTGGTCGCGGAGTCCGAGAAGTTCCCCGTATAGCGGCCCATGTAGTACGCACTCGTGCCGCCACTCCAGTTGCCCTTGCGCCAGCTGAGGTTGACGGAACCGCGCCAGCGCGTGGTGCCGTCAACATTCATCCGCTCGGTGGTGAGCGAGGCGGAACCCGGCGGGTTCTTCGTGAGGTAGGAGCGGATGAGGTAGGACCAGTCGGTGGATAAATTGAACTGGCCGTACTCGGTCTTGGGCAGCGCGTAGTTCACGCTGACATCCCAGCCGGAGACGTAGCCGTTCGCGAGATTCACAAACTTTGCGGCGCGCGAGGCGATCGTGCCGACCGCCGCAACGGGGGCGGTCGGATGGGCCGCGTTGTAGGCGTTGAAGACTGCTTGGTCGGCGGCGGTGACTGGATTCCGCACGACGTCCACCGAGCCCTTGTAGGCGGCCGTGCCGCTGCCGAGGTCGATTTGGGAAATGGTCTTGCCCGCGGCGAGCTGCGCAGCCGTGTAGGCATTAAGCAGTGCGGCATCTGCGGCTACGATTTGGGTGTCGGTGTACGTATTGATGACATTGGCTTGTTGGACCTGCCAGTAGTCCGCCGTGAGGGTCAGGCCCTTCACCTTCGGCACCTCGAGGACGAGGCCGATGCTCTTGCCGATGGAGGTCGACGGCTGCAGGCCCGCGTTGCCCGACGTGTAGCGTTTTTGCACGTAGAGGCCTTCGTTGGTGACCGGATTGCGATAAAGGTCGAGGACTTGGCCGGGCTGGGAGTCGACGGTAAACTGGAGCGGCGCGTAAAGGGTCGCCAGATTGGGGGCCGCGAAGCCTTCGTTGAACGAGGCGCGGATCATCGCGCCGCTGTACGGCTTCCAGTTGAGACCAACCTTCGGCCGCGTGGTGTTACCGAAATCAGAGTAGTGCTCAAACCGACCTGAGCCGGTGAGCTCAAGCGACGTGATGAGCGGGATCTGGTTCGATGGTGCGACCAGCGGAATCACCGTTTCCGCGTAACCGCTGGCGACCGTGCGGTCGCCGCGGGCGTCGGGCTTCGGCGAAGCGGTCACGAAATCGTTGTCGTTCGGATCCAGTCCGGAGCCTGCAGGATTGAGGCCGGCATACGGATCGCGTTTTTCAATGTAGGACTCCTTGCGGAACTCTCCACCCATGGAAACCGAAATGGGGCCGGCCCAAAGCCGGTACACTTCACCACCGGCGCGCAGGTCGAGGCTGCCGATGGAGCTGAACCCGTCGTGACGCCAGATCTGCACGAAAGGCATCGAACTCACCGGATTGTGGTAGACTTGGTCGGGAACCACGGCGCCGCCCGAAACTTTGAATGTGTAACCGAAGGGATTGTAGGCAGAGGCGTCGGTTTTTAGCAGCGAGGCCGCGAGCGCGCTCTCGCGGATCGCGTCGAGCGAGACGTCCTTGCTGCTGGCGCGGGTGTAGAGGAGGCCGGACTCCCACGACCACGTGTCAAAAATCTTGCCCCTGAGGCCACCGACCAGGCGGTAGGTGTTAGCGTGAACCTGAACGTGTTCCGGGGCGAGATCCTTAAGCGTGCCTGAGACCCAGGTGACGGCTTGCGGGGTACCGGTGAGACGGGCGGAGCCATCGGAATTGGGGGCGCCGGTCGGGCTGAAATAGCGCGAGCCGTAGGGGTTGTAGGGATTGTCGACCGAGAGCGGCTTGAATTGATCGGAGCCTGGCGCATTGAGCGCAATCGGCTGACGCACGAGGTCCGACTTGGAGTGGTAGTAGGATAAATCGGCGAAAGCCGTGATCCGATCGTTGAGGTCGTACGTCGTGCGGCTGTACCAGTTGACGCGGGCGGTGCGCGGCATCGCCATCGTGTAGTCATTGATGTTGAGATAGTATTCCGGATTGGCCGCGCGCGTGGGCGCCACCGTCGTGAAGCCCAAGACACCGTTGACGGGGCGCAGATAGTTCGCCGTCGTGGAGGCGCCGATGCGGAAGCTCGGGAAAAGACCCGTCGCGGTGGTGCCGTCGAACCCGCTGCCGGCAACGTTGAACGGTGCCGGGGCCACGGAGGTGTGATTTGCATTGGCCGAAAAACGGCGGTCGCGGAGATAAATCGCGTCGCGGTACGTGCTGTCGAGGGTGGTGAGGAAACTGCCCTTGTTGTTCTTGAAACCCGTGCCGTAGGTTAGCGTGCCCTGGACGCTTTCCCCGCCGCTCTTCTCGGGCATGCCGTAGCGCAGACGGAACTCCGAACCGCGATAATCCTCCCGCATGATGTAGTTGATTACGCCGGCCACCGCTTCGGAACCGTAGATCGAGGACGCGCCGTCGCGCAGTACGTCGATGTGGGAGATGCCCTGATTGGGGAGTTGGTTGACGTTCGGCGAGAACGTGTTGACCCCGTTGTCATTCGCCGTGATGG
This sequence comes from uncultured Opitutia bacterium, assembly GCA_903840415.1. Classification (GTDB taxonomy): domain Bacteria; phylum Verrucomicrobiota; class Verrucomicrobiia; order Opitutales; family Opitutaceae; genus CAITWF01. Next base: position 12,553 of record CAIMFY010000031.1, read on the forward strand.
GGTGCGGTGCAAGCCGGCGGCCGTTCAACAGGATCAGCGTGTTGCCGGCGCCGAGACCACGGAGGTTGATCGTGGCCCCGTCGCCACGCACGCCCGCGCCGCCACTTTGGGACTCGTTGGTCGGCACGTTGGTGACGATCGGGAGGGCGGTCAGCACCTCGACCGCGCTCAGCGCGTTGCGCAGATCGAGAGTGTCCTTGCTCAATACGGTGACCGGGAGGACCTTCTCCTGGTCGAGGCGCTTGAGGTTGGAGCCGGTCACGGACACAGCTTCGAGTTTGATGGCTTTATCGCCGCTGGCCGGGACGTTTTCGGCCGTCGGCGTCGTGGGGGCGACGGCTTGGGCAAACAGTGAGGCCGTCAAAAGGAGGCCGATCACGGGGATAAAAGCGCGAAGGTTTCGCGCGGCAGGCAGTAGTGTAGTGTTGGTGTTTTCCATGTTGGTCAGAACGCGGCGCCGGACTAGGCCGGCAGCCAAGGTGAATCAAGCGGGGTGAAGCGACTAAGGAGGGGAATTTTTATAGTTCAATAGAAACGAGATGAATTTCGCTGCCAGCGATGAGTAGATGCTCTCATGGCGTAGGCAGTAGATGACTAGCCCCAATCGGCCAAGCACGCACAGTCCTCCTACGATCGACGGTGGAAGACCCGCGACCGATCCGAGCAGAGCGGCGAAGAGAAATCATCGGACGGCGTTGAAATGGGATGAGGATTTGGGCCGTGCGCCCTGCTCGAGGCTAAGCAAAGTGTGTGCCGCCAACGGCGCCGGAGCAAAAAAACTCGCCGGTTCGGAACCAGGCTGGTTTCAGTGCGCGCCAGCCGGCCGGCCCTCGCGCGATGAAAGACCTGTTGACGCCGCCCGCCTGCGCCGCCGAGCTATTTTCTTCCGACTACCGACCCACGAACCATGACGCGCGTTTTTGTTTCCGGCTGCTACGACATCATCCACGCGGGCCATCTCCAGTTTTTCCGCGAGGCCCGCGCGCTCGGCGATCATCTTACGGTGTGCTTCGCGTCGGCCGAGGTGCTCTGGCTCCACAAGCAGCGTCGCAGCTCGCTGCCCGACGATCACAAGCGCGCGGTGCTCGCAGCGCTTGACTGCGTCGACGCAGTCGTGATCGGCGAGGGGCTCGAGGAAGGGATCGATTTTCGCGAACACTTTCTCCGTCTGCGGCCTGACATCCTGGCCGTCACCGAGGACGATAAGCACGGTGCGCTCAAACGCGCCCTCTGCGCGCAAACCGGCGCAAGCTACCTCGTGCTGCCAAAAACGCCGCCGCAATTTTCTCCGATCTCCACGACGCAAATCGTGAAATTCATCCGCGCGCCCGAAGTCGCACCGCTGCGCGTTGATTTCGCCGGCGGCTGGCTTGACGTGCCGCGGTTCGCGCGCGCCGGTGCCTATGTCGTGAATTGCGCGATCTCGCCGACGGTCTCGTTGCGCGAGTGGCCCTACGAGCAAAACGCCGGCCTAGGCGGCAGCGGCGCGTGGGCGCTCTTGAACGGCCGCGACGGCGTCGTCGCCGAACTCGGCCTTGGTGTCGGCTGGCAGGATCCGGCGATCATTTCCGAGACCGGGTTGTGCGTGTGGCGAAGCGGCCCGCGACCCGAACTCGAGCTGAAGCACAACGGCGATTTTCTCCACGGCCGGATGGCGCTCTTCTGGACGGGCACGCCGCACGACACCCCCGACCTCGCCAACCGTCCGCGCGACTTCGACGCCATCGAGCGCGCCGGGGCGATAGCACGCGACGCCGTTTGGCAACGCGATCCGGCGCAACTCGCCGCCGCCGTCCGGGAGAGTTATACGATGCAACTTGGCGAAGGCATGGCGGCGCTGCCGGCCGACGTGCCCGGTGCGCTCGCCTGCAAATACGCCGGCGGCGGCTTCGGCGGCTACGCGGTGTATCTTTTCGCGGAACCGGCGCAGCGCGACGCCGTGTGCACGCGGAAAAATTTCCGCCCCATCGAGCCGTTTCTGGCGATGCGGTAGCCGCGGCGGCTACGGGAGTTTTTTAAGCGCGGCCGTGGCCTGGGTAAACTTGGGATCGAGCGCGAGGGCGGCTTCGTAAGCGGCGCGGGCGCCGGCGAGATCGTTTTTCTTTTCGAGGATCAGCCCGAGGCGCCATTGGGCGGCGGCGGGCGGTGGCGTGTCCGGTGCGACGGGCGGCGCCAGCGTGAGGTAGCGGTGGAGCGCGACGAGGCCGCGATCGAGGAACTGGCCGCTGACGGCAGCGAGTTTGCCGACTTGGTAGAGCGCGTTGTAATCGTCGGGCGCGGTCTTCAGCACTTCGTCGAACTCGGCGAGCGCGAGGTCGTATTTCTTGTCAGCGATGTAGAGCGTGGCAAACGCGAGGTGTCCGCGCGCGGGATCGAGTTTTTTGATCGCGGTGGCTTCGGCGAGCGCGAGATCGGCGCCGCCGCCGGCAATGCCGGGAGCTTGGCGGTAATATTCGAAAAGACTTTGGTGAAAATCGACGTTGGTCGGGGCGAGCGCGACGGCGCGTTGGTAGGCGGCGAGGGATTTTTTCGCCAAGCCAAGCTGGCTGAAGAGGCCCGCCTTCTGCGCGGAGCGGCCGTAGGCGTCGCCGAGCGTGTCTTGGATGTCCGCGTTGTCGGGCGCGAGGGCGGCGGCTTTTTCGGCGCAGGCGACGGCTTGATCGGCGTTGTCGCGGCGGAGCGCGAGTTGGGCGAGATAGTTTTGGGCCTCGGCACAGGCTGGATCAGTCGCGGCGATTTGTTCGAAGGCTTCCTGCGCTTCGTGCGATTTGCCGTGCGTATCGAACAGGGTGCGGGCGGCGGCGAGCTGGGCAGGATCAATGGCTGCGCCGCCCGGGAGCGCCCAGGTGGCGGCGACAAGGATGGAGAGGATCGTTTTCATCGGGGCGTGGCGCCGGTGGATGGTCGCACTCGACGATGGCGCGCTTGTTGGTGCTCGCAAGTGAAGGATGATGATTGGCGTGGTGCCTTCCAAGTGCCGGCGTCAAATTCACTCGATGGCTATTGACCCGAATTTGAGAAATACCACCTTGCCAAAAGCGCGTGCGACCGGGCTCGGCCCGCGCAGGCGTGGCGACATGTTGCAGCGCAAAAAACTTCCGCGGGGCCAAGCGGCCTTTACTCTGATCGAGGTCGCCCTGGCCGCGTCGGTGCTGCTGTTTGCCATCGTGAGTGCGTTTCAGCTCGTGGCGTCGGGTACGCGGATGCTGGATTTTTCGCGCAAGCAGACGATGGCCACCCAGATCATCCACGCCGAGATCGATCAGGCGCATCTTGCGGGCTGGACGACGGTGAAAAATTGGGCTGATACCAACGCCAGCTGCACGATCACACTGGCCTCGGTCGACTCGACCTACACGAGTGGCAACAGTCTCTTTGGTTACCCGGAATTGACGACGTTTCAGACGGCGGCCGGCATCGACATGGCGACGACGGGCTACACCATTCAGCGCAATGTGAGTTATGTGGGCACTCGGACCGACATGGTGCAGGTGACTTTTGTGGTGACGTGGCAGGCCATAAATTACTCCCAACAAAACGGGACGAGCCACACCTACTCACGCCAAGGCACGACTTACGTCGGAAAAAATGGACTCTCCGCCACCTACCAGCACCCGTAATTCGCGCCAGTCCGGCTTCACGTTGGTAGAGATCCTGATCGCGGCCTCCCTGACGCTCATCTTGGTGTTTGGGGTGTTGAGCGCATACTTGTTCCTCGGGCGAAATTTCACGCGACTGACCGGCACCCAGCAGCAGGACGTGAAGGCTCGCCGCGCGCTCCGGCAGTTCACGCAGGATGTGGGCACCGCGAATACGTTCACCACCACGACGGCGTCGAGCCTGGTGTTCACAGCGCCGATCACGGTGCCGGCTTGCGCGACCACGGCTGGGAGTCCGACGGTCACCTGCACCAGCACCGCGGCGCTGGCGGCGGGGATGACGATTTGGAGTGTGGCACCGATCACGCTGAAAAATTGCGCGACGACGAACGGCAACGCGACGGTCACCTGCGCGAACACCGCCGGCCTGTTTCCCGGCGTAGTCATTGCCGGACCGGGCCTGCCCACGACGGGCTTGCCGACCTTGCCCGTGACCGTGAGCTCGATCACGAACGGCACGACCTTTGTGCTGAGCACGAAGGCTTCCTCGACGAACTCCGGCGTCTCGCTCTACGCCAACGTCAAAGACATCCCAGACAGCACCACGATCTCTTCGATCACGAACGGCACGACCTTTGTGCTGAGCGCCAACGCCAAGGCGACGACTTCGGGCCTCACGTTCTACACGACCACCACCATCACCTACACCTACAACAGTGTCGGCGGCACGCTCACCCGCACGATCGGGGGCGCTCCCGCCACCACCCTTTTGACCGACATCGACGCGACCGTGACCAGTCCGACCAACGGGTTCGCGTATTTCGATCAATTTGGCAATGCCATCACCGCGACGACGACGGTCAAAGCGGTGGAGTTTGCCTTCTCGACTGCGGTGGGCACTTCGAAAATCGGCACCAAGTCCTCCTACCGGATCGTTTCCCCCCGCGTGGTCGTGCGCAACAGCGCACCGCAGTGAGATCGAAGGCGGTGCCGTGCTCACCAAGCGTGCGCAATTCTACGCCGCGGATCGTGTTCGACGCGGGCCGGACGGATTGACAGTGTCGGGGCTGATTCGCCCTAGTGTTGCCCGATCGCTCACGTCCCATGGCTGGACTCTCCTTTCTCATCCGCAACAAACGCAGCGGCGTGCTCTTTAATCAAACGGAGCACGGCGTGCAGCTCGCGCGCTTGGGCCGGCTTAATGAGAAACCGCTGACGGTCGATGCGTTTGCGGAACTCGCTCCGGGCGACTATGAAGGCGTCGACCGCTGGCTCGCCACACACTTTGCCGATCGCGGCCCGGGCTATCTGCCGGCCTACTGCGGCTTTCATCCGGCCGAACGCGTGCTCCTGCGCGAAAATATCAACCCGCGCCGGCTGGCCGAACCCGAGTACCTGCCGGCGCTGCTCGCCGAGCAGGCCCGCCTGCCCTCGACGAAAGACTGGCTGATCCGCGCGTTGCACCCGGTTGACGGAGAAGAAATCGCCGTGAACTCCCCAGCGCGGCCCGGCCTGCTCTTCGGCCTGCCGCTCAGTAGTGTGCGAGAATTTCAACTGCGCTTGCGCAAGCAGCGCATCCGCCCGCAGCGCCTTGAGGTTGGCACCGTGGCGCTCCTCGGCGCGCTCTCGCGGCACCTCCGACAGATCGCCTATCCGCACGCCGTCGTCGCCTGCGAACTCGGTCAGACGCAGACCCGCATTTTCCTGCTCGGCAAAGACGGTGTGCACACTCCCGCCGCGCTGCCCCACGGCCTGCTCTCGATTGTCGAAGGGGCGATGAAGGAACTCGGCGCGCCCGATGTCGCCACCGCCCGTCGTGCCCTCGAGGAGCCCACGGAGGAATTGCGCGGCCACGCCCGGCGGCTTGTGCGAGCGCTTACCCGCCATCTCAAACCGGCGGTCGATTATTTCGAGATGCAAACTGGCCAGCCGATCGGCGCGCTCTTTTGCGCGCACCTGCCAGCGCGACTCTCGTGGCTCGAAGAAGCGCTCTGCGCCGCAGTCGATCTCGAGTTTCTCTCGCCGAACCTCGAAACGTGGTTGCCCACCGTCGGTCTCCAACTTGCGCCCGACACCGCCGTGCCCGACCGCTCGTGGTTCCAACCGCTGAGCCTCGTCGGCCACCTCACGCCAGTCGTCCCGGTCACCCATGAGACAAAAGCCTAACCCGATCGCGACCGGGCCCGGCGGAGCCCACTGGCATATCGATTGCCGTCTCGAAAACGAGTTGCCCGAGGACAACATCGTCGGCACCCGCTTCCTCATCAACGCCCTCTTCGGCGCCCTCGCCGTGGCCGCGCTCCTCTTCACCGGCTGGCTCGGCTACCTCGATCTCAACACCCGCAGCCAGACCCGCGACTGGGAGCAGCGCATCAACGACAACCGCGGCGAAGTGCACGACATCAAGCGCATGCAGGGTGAATATGCTCTCGAAGCCAAGAAGATCGACGAGGCCTACGAGCTGATTAAACCCAAGCTCTTCGTCTCCGGGTTTATCACGAACGTCGGTCGCTTGCGCCCCGCGCCCCTCTTCATCGACACCATCGAATGGAATGATCTTTCCATCATCATGCGCGGCAGCATCCGCGAAAAATCCGAACGTGCGTCCGTCCTCCTCGGCAACTACGTGAAGACCCTCGCCAAAAACGAGGTGCTGAGCCCGCTCTTCCGCGATATCCGCCTCACCGGCTTCGATCGCGGTGCCACGGACGACGTGATGAATTTCGAAATCGCGTTCTACCTGAAAGACTCGAAAGGGGCGAAGCCATGAACGCGCAACTCGAACCGCTGGTGGCGCTGCTACGCCGGTATCCGTTCGGGGCGCTCTCTCTCGTGATCCTGCTCGGCTGCGGCGTCGGCGTTTATTTTCTCTCGGACGACATCGACCTCGAGGAGACCGCCCGCCTGGATCGCGCGAACGAAGGCGAGGCCATGCTGGAGTTGCTCAAAGGCGGATCGACGCAGCGGCAGGAACTCGCCGCCGTGCGCGATGCCACCCGCCGCATTGAGGAGAACCTGATCAACGACGCCGATCTCGCCGGCAACCAGTGGTATTTTTACCGCATTGAAGAGCAGACCAAGACGCGGCTCCTCGAACTTCACCCCCAGTCGTCGCCCACGAACGATAACACCACGCTCTACAAACGTGTGCCCTATTCGCTCCGCGTCAGCGGCACGTATGAACAGGTGGCGGCCTATCTCCTCGCACTCGAAACCGGTCCGCGCCTCACCAACATCTCCTCGTTCAACTTTAGTCGCCGCGACAAAGAGGCCTCCGGCGGAGTGGTCCTCGAACTGACCCTCGAACTCCTCGGCAAAAAATGATCACGCGCCGTTTTCATTTTTCACTCCTCGGACTCGCCGGCCTCACGGTGGTGCTTCGCGCCGCGACCCCGGTCACGCCGCCCGCCGGGCTCGATCCGAAGGGCGCGCTTCCGGTTGCGCCACCACCCACCGCGATCAAGTCCACCGAGCCGTCCACCCCGATCGGCGGCGCCGCGGATGCTGGCGCCCCCGCGGCGAAAACCGCTCTGGAGCCAGCGTCCGCCACCACGCCGCCGCCCGTGACTGGTGCGCCCGAGGTGACGAAACCCGGCATTCTTTCCGCCGCCAAAGCCAAGGGACCGCCCACTGCCAAAACCTCCGCGGTGCTCGTGCCGCTCTCGCCGCGTTTCCAGCTGACGCGCACGCACATCGCCGCGCTCTTCGACACGCGCAACGCCCCGCCCGCACCCATCGATCCGCTCGCCAATCCGTTTCGTTCCACCGGGGCCGCGCCGGTCGTGCCGTCGGTCGGCACTGAAGGCACCACGCCGCTCCCCGTTGCCCTCAATAGCGACCTCACTTCACTCCAACAGGCGGTGGCCACGCTGCGCGTCAAAGGCACCGTCCAGCGCGGCAAGACTCTCCAGCTCGTGATCACCTCCGCACCCGGCAAGGAAGGCACCTACAAGGAAGGCGACATCATCAACGTCCTTCTTCCGCCGGGCGACCCGGTGCACCTGCGCGTCCGCCAAATCTCCACGCACAGCGTCACGCTCACGATCAACGACGCCGAAATGGTATTGAAATTTTGACCGCGGCGTCGAGCACCGCTGGTCTGCGATCCTGCCGGGGATGTGTGACGCCACCGGAGTAAGTCGGCTCAAGGGTTTGCTCAGGGAAAACGCCCTGACTTTTTTTCGGGTGATGCCGCCTATTCTCCAGCGTCGACCAATGGACTGACCGAGGTCGTGCGCCAGTTGAAGGCGATCGTCAGGGCTCGGAAGACAAAGGTGATGAAGATCGAGATCAACGCAGCCTTGGTGGCGGGCATTTCCAAGTGGACCGCCATAAAGACAAACGCCACCGATCCTCCGAGGGCGGTCAAAACGTAAAACTGACCCGGCTTAAAAACCAAAGGTTCCTCGCCGGTGATGATGTCGCGCAGCAACCCGCCGCCGGCAGCGTTGATGACGCCCACCAGAATGGCGGCCGGCACGGCGAGGTCTGCGTTCAAGGCTTTCTGCGTGCCGAAGGCGGCGTAAGCGCCAAGACCGACGGCATCGAGAATGGCGATCAACCGGCGCACGTGCTTCACTCGTCCGCCGAAAATGGCGCCGAACACGGTCGCGCCAACCACCACGAGAATATAACGAGGATCTGCCAGCAACGGTGTGGGACCGGGCGACTTGATGAACACCGCATCGCGAATGAGTCCTCCGCCCAAGCCGCAGGCAAGAGCCAGAAAAAAGACCCCAACAATGTCGTATTTGCGACGGATGCCAGCGAGGGCGCCGGTCACCGCGAAGGCAAACGTGGCGCAAAGATCAAAGATGGCCGGGAGATGAAATTCGCTGGCTGGCATCGCCAACCAATCGGTGATCGGAAGCCCGGCGTCACGCTGTTTCAAATCCTCCCCGCTCCGGAGAACACCGCAAAAGCGGCCAGACAATCATGGATGAACTTGCCTCGAACCGCGTGTCGCAAAGGGCCCGGACAGAAATTCGCGAAATTATTTTGTCGACGCGTAGGGGCGCGGAAGGGGTTGCGGGGTCGTTGTTCATAGAGAAGCTGTGTCACTGCTGCCCCGGCCTTCTCGCACCTCCACCCGTGAGCTTCCAACCCAACGATTCCGATTGTCCCTTCCCGCCGCCTCCGGCGCGGGATTTCGGCTCGTTTTATCAGGCCACGGTCCAGCCGCTGCGCACCTATCTTGCCAAGCTGCTCGGTGATCGCTCGGAGGCGCAGGATGTCGCCCAGAATGCTTTCGTCCGTATTCAATCCGCGGTGAACGACGGGCGCGCCCGCGAACCGCGTCTCCTCCTCTTCGCCACGGCCCGTCGCCTCGCGCTCAATGAAATCCGCCGGCGCCGCAATCAGCGCATTGATGCCGATAGCGCCGGTGCACTCGAAACGAGGTTGAGCGAAGATCCACCGGTTGAGCGCATCGTGGCCGCGCGGCAGGAAATCGCGCGCTTTGAGGAAATCCTGCTCCGCTTGCCGCCCGGCTGCCGCCAAGTTTTTCTCCTCCGCAAAGTCGAAGATCTGACCCACGACGAGATCGCCCAACGCCTCTCCATTTCCAGCAAGACCGTGGAAAATCACATGACGCGCGCCTACCGCCTCCTGCGCGAAGCCTACGTGGTCGCCGAGGCTGCCGCGCCCCGCCAGCAAGAACAAATCTAACCCCCATGACTAATCGCATCTCTACCGAACATATCGACGAGCAGGCCGCACGCTGGACCTCGCGTCTCGACGGCGGCGAACTTTCCGCGGCCGACCGTCTCGCCCTTCATGCATGGCTCGACGAAGATCCCGCCCACCGGGCCGCCTTCGAGCATTATCAGATGATCTGCGACGACACCGCCGAGGCCATTCCGGCGCTCGCTCAAGTTTCGCCGGTCGCCCGACCTGATCAGGCTGCTGCTCGGCGCTGGCCTGTTTGGATACCGGCTGTGGCCGGCCTCGCCGCGGCGCTCGCGATCGCGGCGGTGTGGATCGTGCCCTACATCCGCGACACGCAGAAAGTCGCGACGATCGCGGCGCAACGCTCCACGCTCGCGCTGCCCGACGGCTCCCGCACCGATCTCAACGCGCGGACTGCGCTCTTCACGGACTTCCGCCACGGCCGGCGATTTGTGCGGCTCGAAAAAGGCGAGGCGTTCTTCTCCGTCGCCAAGGACACGACTCATCCCTTCTCGGTGGAAACTCCGGGCGGCACCGTGCGCGTCACCGGCACCCAGTTCAACGTGCGACTGGCGCCCGACGGCCACCCCGAGGTCACACTGCTTGAGGGCTCCGTCGAGATCCAAAATTCACTGGCGCACCTGATGCTCAAGCCGGGTCAGCAACTCTCCGCCGCTGGCGAACTCCGGACGCTTTCCGCGCGCGACCTCGATCGCACCACCGCGTGGCGCGAAGGCCGCATCGTCCTGAACGGTCTCACACTCGCCGAGGCCGCCGAACAGTTCGCGGCATTTCACGGCAAGCGGATCGAGGTCGCACCCGAACTGGCCGCCCGGCAGATGGGCGGCAGCTACGCGCTCGACGATCTGCCGGGGTTTCTCGATGCGCTGGCGGCAGACACCCTTGCACTGCGGATCGTTCGTTACGACGAGGAACACTTCGCCATCGTCACCCGCTAGGATAGGTTCACGTCGCTGGTTTTTCTCCAGCTCGAATCGGGCGCCCTCAGTTCCGGCCGTCACACCTGAGTTTCGCCGCGCAAAAAACTTTTTTTGAAAATCTCACATCGCGCGTAGGGGCGCACCAAACTCTACCGTGTCGTCTTGATCGAGGGCCAATAACCCGGTCCGCCAGTCCAGCACTTACCACCATGACCAACCTGACTGCCTTCGTTTCACGCCGTCGCTTGCTGACGTTTATTTCTGTCTTCGGTCTCCTGTCCTGCCTCGTTCGCTTGGCAGCGACACCGGTCGCGTTTGACATCGCGCCACAGGCCGCCGCCACCGCGCTGGAGCTTTTCATCAAGCAATCGGGCGCGCAGGTCGTATACCTGCAGGACGACGTGAAGGATCTGCGCACGAACGCGCTCACCGGTCAGTTCGAGCCCAAGGCCGCGATCGATTTGCTGCTGAAGGGCACGGGCCTCATTTACACGGAGCGCAAGGCAGGCCAGTTCACCGTCGGTCGCGCCGCGGCGAAACCCGGCTCGGTCACCGGTTCGCTCATGGCGCCGGGCAACCGCGCTTCCGTGACGGGCGTGATCGTGACCGTCCGCGAGACGGGGGCGACCGCCCGAGTGGACGAGCACGGGAGTTTTCGGATACCAGAATTGCCGCCGGGCACCTACACCCTCGCCGCGGCTGGCGAGGGTTTCTCGCGTTTGCGGATTACGGATGTGGTCGTGGTCGCGGGCGTGACGACGGAACTCGGCGTGCAGGAAATGCCCGTGCAGCCTCGCGATGGCGACGTCCAAACGATGAAGGAATTAGTCGTTAGCGCCAAGGATGTTGAGACGTTGTCCGCCTTTTCAGTGACCAGCGATCGGCTGAAGCCGTTTATCACAAACAACGTCGATCTGCCCCGCACGATCGACGACGTGCAGCCGTATTACGTCTGGTTTTCCAACAAAATCGAGTCCTCCGGGGCCACGGACGTGCAGGACTTTTTCAAGAAGATGGTGCCGATGGACGCCAATCGTCAGTCTACACAGCAGCAGCCCAACGGGCAATCCTTCAGCAACATCAGCCTCGGTGGCTTCGACGGCGGCTCTGGACTGAATACCGCGCAAAACACACTCGTATTGGTGGATGGGCTGCCGTTGCCGAATACTTCCTACTCGACCCGCACTTACGGGCCCAACCTGAGTAGCATTCCCGTCGGGGCGATCGACCACATCGAGGTGATGCCGGCGTCCGGCTCGGCGATCTACGGGGCGTCGGCCGTGGGCGGCGTAGTGAACATCGTCATGAAGCACGAATATAACGGGGCGGAGTTAAGCCTGACCTACGACAACACTTTCTCTTCCGACGCACCGAAACGGAGCACCAATCTTTCCTATGGCAGAACGCTGGAAGGTGGAAAAACCAAGCTGCTGCTGACTGCGAATTACAGCACGGAGAAACCGCTGCTGGTGCAGGATCGCTTCAAGCAGATCATCGGGCCCTATCAGGCTCGCTATGGTGGCAACTATATTGGCGGCCTGATGACCCAAATCGGGCTCGCCACCGCTACAGGCGCCATCACCGCTCCGAGCGCGGTTTATCTCAACCAGCCGATCATCGCCAGCGTCAGTGGCGCGCCGCTGTTCGCGGGGAACCCGGCGTCGGTGGTGCAGGTTCCGGCCGGCTACCAGAGCTTTCAGGCCAACGGGATCGCCCCGCTGCAGGCCAACCTCGGCAAGTTCGATCTGTCGCTTCCCAACACGAACACCACGGTTGGCTCGGGCGGCTTGCGGGAGCCGTTGACCCAGGGTTATGCGAACAAAGCGCTCTCGCTGGGCCTGCGCCGGCAGATGACCGACTGGGTGGAGCTCTACGCGCAGGCTGGCACCCAAACCAACTACAGCCCCGAGTTCACCAGTTACGCCCAATTCAGCTCGGTCGTGGTGCCCGCCAACGCCCCCGGAAATCCGTTCGGGCAGGCGGTGAAGGTGAGCGGTGTGCAGCAGAATGTGCCTGGCGCACCGGGGATTTTATATAACACGATCACTCAGGGCGCCTCGACTGGCGCGCGGTTCACCTTGCCCCACGAATGGAAAGCCGACCTGAATTACACCTGGGGCTTGACGTCAGTCGGAGTCTACAACCTTGGCAGTTTGGACAGTGTCTCAATCGCAGCCGCGGCCAATAACGGGTCGTTGAACTTGATTACTGACGTGAGCCGCTACCCGTTTAACGAACTCGGCTATACGGGATTCTTCACCAGCTCTCAGCGCACCTCGGCGAACACCGCGCTGTTGAAAGCGGTGGGCCCGCTCATGAAGCTGTGGGCGGGAGCGCCCACGCTCGCCGTGGGGATCGAGCATCAAAAAAACGGCGGCAAAGGTGGGTATCAATTTCTCAGCAATCCCGCGGCTGCGACGGTGGTCGGGGTCGCGCCGACGGCGACTTTGACGCAATACGCCTATTGGCCCGGCGGATCGACGACGGACAACAGCGGCTATGGCGAGCTGAGCGTGCCGCTCGTGCGCAAGGCGAATCAGATTCCGCTCGTGAAGCAGTTCGATGTCCAGTTGGCCGGCCGCTACGATGATTATGTGCAGCAGATGACCAGTCCGGTCCAGGCCATCACGGTTCATCAAGTCGGCGGCGGGACGACCTACAATCCCACCCTCCTGACGGGGGCGCTACAGCCATTCACCTTGGGCAAGGGGACCCGGCAGAAGACCAACGAGACGGCCGGCTTCAAATACAAGCCCGTCGACAGCGTGTTTTTCCGCTGGAGCTATTCGACCGCCTTCATTCCGCCAGTCTACTCCCAGGTGGTGACGCCGATCTCGACCGGGACGATCACGCAGACCACCGGCGCCTATCCCGGCGTGCCGACGACCGCTCCATGGGCCTATTCCTCGATCACGGACACCCTGCTGGGCAACGCCGTCTATACGGTCCCTACCAAATCGGGCGGAAATCCGGATCTGAAACCGGAGACTTCGAAGAGCATGAACTGGGGTGTGGTCTTTGAACCCACTTTCATGCGCGGGCTGCGGGTCTCGCTGGATTACGTCAAGGTGACCAAGCACGACGCCATCATCACTCCGACGGCAGCGACGCTGATCCCCTTCGCGGATCAGTTTCCCGGGCGCGTAACCCGCGGCACGCCGAATGCCGGGCAGACCGTCGGCCCCATCGTGCTGCTCGACATCACGAACATCAACGCGCCGGAAATCATCACCTCCTCCTATAATTTGAAGCTCGATTACACGCTGCGGACAACCGCCCTTGGGCGCTTCGATTTTTCGACCATCGCGAGTTCCTGGCAGCACTATAAAACACAGTCGACGATTGGCGGAGCCATTGTTGAGCAGCTCAACAATCCGAACACGACGGTGGTGAATTCCTCTCAGAGCCTCGGCTTGGCGAAGTTCAAGGGCACCGCCGGAGTGGACTGGAGCAAGGGCCCGTTCACCGCCGGATGGACGACGCGCTACGTGTCACCCTACACCTTGGGCTCCCGCTTCGGGATCGGCGGAACCTTCCCGACCCAGGGCACCGTCAACGGCTGGGTTTCCAGCCAGATCTACCACGATGTCTACGTCGGGGTGAAGCTCATAAGCATTAACCTAAGCGAACAGTCAAACGGTGGAGTTTGACCGCCTGCCGAGGGCGAAGAGGGCGCTTTTCTCGCAACGCGGCCGTAATGCGCCGACCGTGCTGCAGGAGATGGTGCAGCGAGAGCGGCATTTGTAGC
>CAIMFY010000032.1 GCA_903840415.1 uncultured Opitutia bacterium
GAGTTCGGCCTGGGTGGTGCCGCCCAACTGCCGATCCCACTCGTCGAGCCGGTCGCCGGTCCAGCAGGCGTGCGTGTGGCAATCGACAAATCCGGGCATGAGCACTTGGCCGTCGGCCTCGATCACCTCGACGTCGGTCGGCACCGGCAGTTCCGTGCCCACCGCCGCGATCTTGCCGTCCCGCACCAGCACATCTCCCCGTGCGATCACTCCGAGCTCGCGCAAAGCCGCGCCGCGTCGCGGACGCACCCCCCCCGTCAAATTTGAATCGGCGCCCGGTTGAGCCAGGGTCAGGATGCGTGCGTGGCGGATGAGCAAACTCATTGAGGTTTCTATCCTGTGCGAAGATGAGGTCGCAGGAAAGCGCGAAACCATCCCGCCGTCGGAGCGTGATTGCGGTGGCAATCGCTCAACAATATCGCTCCGCGCTTTGTTTTTGTGCCGTTAATTGGTTTCATGGTGACCTAACTCCCATGTCCAACGCCCTCGCCGCCACCCAGTCGCCCTATCTGCTGCAACACGCCGACAATCCCGTTGACTGGATGCCATGGGGCGAGGCTGCCTTCGCCAAGGCGCGCGCGGAGCAGAAGCCGATTTTCCTGAGCATCGGCTACTCGACCTGTCACTGGTGCCATGTGATGGCGCACGAGTCGTTTGAGAACACCGACATCGCCGCGCTGCTCAACATCCACTTCGTTTCCATCAAGGTGGATCGCGAGGAGAGGCCCGACGTGGACAAGGTTTACATGGCCTACGTGCAGGCCGTCACCGGGCGCGGCGGCTGGCCGTTGAGCGCGTGGCTCACGCCGGAGCTGAAACCGTTTTTCGGCGGCACCTATTTTCCGCCCGAGGACCGGCACGGGGGCATGGGCTTTCCGTCGGTTCTGCGTGCCATCGCGAAGGGCTGGGAAACCGATCGGGAGAAACTCGTGGCCGAAGCCGACCGCGTGATCGCGACGCTGGTCGAGCATCACGAACAGCGCCCGGCCGATGCCGCGGGCTTGCCCGATCTGCACGACACCGGCGGGGCGGCGTTTGAGCAATGCTTCGAGTATTTCAATAAAACCTTCGACGTGCAAAATGGAGGCTTCGGCGAGGCGCCGAAATTCCCGCGCGCCTCGAATCTCAACTTTCTCTTCCGTGCGGCGGCGATCCAAGGCGTTTCGTCGGAGGCGGGGCGGGCTGCCGTAGAAATAGCCGCGACGACGTTGCAGCGCATGGCCGAGGGCGGCATCCATGACCATGTGGGCGGCGGGTTTCACCGTTACTCGGTGGATGCGGCCTGGTTCGTGCCGCACTTCGAGAAAATGCTCTACGACCAGGCGCAGATCGCGGTGAACGCCCTTGATGCGCACCTCGCCGCCGGCGACGAGCGCTTCGCCTGGATGGCGCGGGACATTTTTGATTATGCGCTGCGCGATCTGGCCGCGCCGTGCGGGGCGTTTTTCTCGGCGGAGGATGCGGATTCTTTGCTGGAACACGGGAAGCCGGAGCACGCCGAGGGCGCGTTTTATGTGTGGACGCGGGCCGAGATCGAGACGGTGCTAAAAAGCGACACGGCGTTCTTCTGTGACCACTTCGGTGTCGCCGCCGAGGGCAATGTGCCGATATCGCTCGATCCGCAAAACGAGTTCACGGGGGAAAATATCCTCAAGCAGCGGCATCCGCTCGGCAAAACAGCGCAGCTTCACGGGCTCACGCCGGCATTTGCGGTCGAGTTATTAGTTTCTTCGTTGGAAAAACTCCGTGCGGTGCGCTTGCGGCGTCCGCGTCCGCACCTCGACGACAAGATAATCACGGCGTGGAACGGTCTGATGATCTCGGCTCTCTCGCGCGGTGCGGTTTCGCCGGCGGAATGTCTGGCCGACAAGCGCGAGTTTTACCGTGAGGCTGCGGTGGGGGCCGCTGAGTTTATGCAACGTGAACTCTACGATGACGGTCGCGGCGTGCTCTACCGTTGTTATCGCCAGGGGTGCGGCGTGAACGAAGGCTTCGCCGAGGATTACGCGTATCTCGTCGCGGGCCTGCTGGATCTTTATGAGGTGACGTTTGATGTGCGCTGGCTCCGGTGGGCGGAACGGTTGCAACAGACGATGGATGCGCTGTTTTGGGATGAAGCGGGCGGCGGCTACTTCAACTCGCGCGCCGATGACGCGAGCATCGTGCTGCGGTTGAAGGAGGACTACGATGGCGCGGAGCCTTCGCCGAACTCGGTGGCGGCGGCGAACCTGCTGCGTCTGGCGGCGATCTTTCATGATGACGCGTTGCGAAGTCGCGCCCGGCGGACGATCGAGGCATTGCGTCCGCGATGGGCGTCGGCACCGCAGGCGTTGCCGGAGCTGTTGTGCGCCATCGAGCGGGCGTTGGACGCGCCTTGCCAAGTGGTGGTGGCGGGCGATCTGCAGAAGGCAGATTTTCAGTCTCTGGTGGCGGTGGTTCGCGAGCGGCTGGGCCCACGGCGGGCTTTGCTTGCGGTGGACGGAGGCGAGGGCCAGCGCTGGCTCGCGGAGCGCGCGCCGTGGCTGGCCGAGATGCGAACACACGGGCCGCAGGCGGCGGCTTACGTGTGCCTTGGTCAGAGTTGTCAGGCGCAGGTGGTCGAGCCGAAGGAGCTGCGTGCGATCTTAGGTGGCTGAAACGAGTCCATGCTCGACGCTTGGTATTCGGGCCTTTAAACCCAAAAGCGTATCTCCTGTGAAAATCCTCGCCGTTGAAGACGATCCCGTAGCCCGTGCGATTCTTCGCCAAGCGCTCATCCGCTTGGGCCACGAGGTCGTGGATGCACGCGATGGTGTGGAGGCCATGAAGATGCTCGAAAAGGAACCGGTGCGCGTGATCGTGAGCGACTGGATGATGCCGGAGATGGATGGGCTGGACTTGTGCCGGGCGGTGCGCGGGCGGGTCCAGGCGGATTACGTTTATTTTATTCTGCTCACCGGCCTGCAAGCCGACGTGAACAATCAGCGCGAGGCCATCGAGGCGGGCGTGGACGATTTCCTGACGAAGCCGCTCGATCTGCAGGAAATCTGGATGCGACTTCGCGTGGCCGAGCGTATTTTGCGTTTTGCGACCGAGGTGCGCCAGTTGGAGGCTTTCTTGCCGATCTGCGGCTACTGCAAAAAAGTGCGCGATGACCAAAACTACTGGCAGCAGATCGAGAGTTATATCAACGAGCGCACGGGGACTGATTTCAGCCACTCCGTGTGCCCCGACTGTTACCAGCGCGTGGTGATGCCAGAGTTGGAAAAACTGCGCGCGGCGGCAGATAAGCCTCCGACCAAACCTCATGTCGAGCGAACGAATTGATCGTCTGGAAGAGCGTCTTGCCTGGCTTCAGCGCCATGTGACCGAGCAGGATAAGGTGATGCTCGAACTGGGCGACGAACTGGCCCGCCTTCGCGTTGAACTGATGGCCCTGCGCAGCCGGCAATCAGGCGGCGAGTTGGGGGACGCCATGCAGGCCGATGAACGGCCCCCGCATTATTGACCGCCGTTTAGGGGTTGGCCAACGGCTTCAGCGCGAGATTGCCCCGGCTGCCGGTTTTGTAGGTCACGGTATCTTCCTCCCAGACGATCTGGAGCGAGCTTTCCAGTTGATAAGTGGTCTGACTGGGATCGCGTGCGGTGAGATTGCAGACGGTTTTTGCGAGCGCGGCGGGCAACAGAACATCTTGGGTCGCGGTCCCCATCGGAGGCACGCCCATCGCTTCCTTGTCGTTGATATTGCCGACGCGCTGACCGTTCAGCGTGAGCGTGTGACCGGCACTGGAGATGACCAGCGGGATGTTGTTCGTGTTGATGAACCGCAGCGTGAGCACGAGGTTGGCATTCTGTGTTTTGATGTCCGCGATACGCACGGCGATGTGATCGAGCCGGGGAGAGGAACAACCGGTCAGCGAAAGCAGGCCGAGCGTGACGGCAACAAAGGCGAGGGTGCGCGAGAACATGCGCCCCAGCAAAAGAATCTTCTGGAATAGCGCAAACCCGCAGACGCGCTCAAAAAATCGAAAAAGCCTGCGCGCTTTCGATGACGATCCAAGCGGCTCCCGCCGCCAGCGCGACGCCTACCGCCGTGCGGGTGAGTTTTTGGCGGCGCAGGCGGATGTCCTGCCGGTCGGGATGCCGGCGTGAAGCCGAACCGCTAGTGGAGAGAAAACTCACGAATTGAGCGTTGCGAATGACCGTCCTGCTGATGGTGCGGTTGTCCACCCGACCCATGCGGATCGGCGGACGATGGAAAAAATTGAACAACGCGCGCAACATCTGGACTCAATAACTTAAAATTGTAGTGGTTTTTTCAAGAGGGAACTCGCAATTTTCAAACGTTTACTAGTTTTTTGATCCTTTCGTCCGTCATGCACCACTTCCACTACGTTGGTCCCAACCTCCACTGCGAATCCGTCGATCTTGCTGAAATCGCACGACTTTACGGCACGCCAACCTACGTTTACAGCGCCGAAACCATGGCGGATAACTACCGGCGTCTTGCCGAAGGCCTTTCCGGACTGGATCTTCAAATTTGCTATGCGATGAAGGCCAATTCCAACATCGCCCTGCTGCGGCATTTCTCGAATCTCGGCGCGGGCTTCGATTTGGTGAGCGGCGGTGAGATCAAGCGCGTGCTTGCGGCTGGTGCCAACGTGAAGAGCAGCGTCTTCGCTGGCATCGGCAAGACCGAGGCTGAGATACAGCTCGCCCTCGAAAACGGCATCTTCTCCTTTCACGTGGAAAGCGAGCCCGAGCTCGCCCGCATCAATCACGTCGCCGGCAAGCTTGGTGTGAAGGCCCCCATCGCCATCCGCGTGAATCCTGATGTCGATGCGCACACCCACGCCAAGATCACGACGGGCAAGAGTGACAACAAGTTTGGCATCCCGCTCAAGCACGCCGCCGCCGCCTACGAAGCCGCCTCCAAGTATCCCAACATCACGATCAAGGGCGTGCAGATGCATATCGGCTCGCAGCTCACCTCGGTCGCCCCGTTCGTAGAGGCCGTGCGAAAGATCACGCCTTTCGTCAGCGAATTGAAGGCGCTTTACGGCATCACTTATTTTTCCATCGGTGGCGGCATGGGTATCGTTTACAAGGATGCGCTCGCCAGCGGCGCCCAAGCTTGGTGGGACGCGCAGCCGGCCGACCAGCGGCCGCTCACGCCCGAAACTTACGGCGCGGCCCTCGTGCCGCTGCTCCAAGTGTTGGGCCTCAAGATCGTGCTCGAGCACGGGCGTTTCATGGTAGGCAACTCCGGAGTGCTTCTCGCCAAGGTCGAGCACCTCAAGCGTGGCGCAGGTAAAAACTTCCTTATTGTTGACGCCGCCATGAACGATCTCGTACGTCCTGCGATGTATGAGAGTTACCACGAGATCGTGCCGTTGCACCGCGACTCTGGTCGCCGTGCGCTTGTGGCCGATGTCGTCGGTCCCATCTGCGAAAGCGGCGACTGTTTCGCCAAGGATC
>CAIMFY010000033.1 GCA_903840415.1 uncultured Opitutia bacterium
AACCGACGCGGCGATCATTGTGTCCGGTGCAAACCCGGAGATTAACGGCCGCACTCGCTGTTCGCGCGGCCTCATTGGCTCTTTATCTCAACCCGCCTTCACAGGCTCGTTGCGATAAAAGCCTATGGTTTTTCGAACGGTGCGAACGAAAGGAAGTCGGTGCGTCGGCATTTCTACTGGAGGAAAGACAGAAAGCAGCTACGGTGCCGCCTTCATGAAAAATTTCTTCACGTCAATGCTTGGCGCACTGGCAGCGCTGCTGATTTTTTCGGCCGGCTGTGTTTTGCTCTGCGTCGGCTTCATGCTGGTCCTTGCAGCGCTAGGCGGCGGCGACAAGGCCACGCCGACGATCGAGCGCGGTTCCTACCTCGTCTTCGATCTTTCGACCAATATCACTGACGCGCCGCCGCCGATCGATTTCGGCGCGCTGCGTGGCGGGCGTGACGACACGCTGCAACTACGCACCGTCACCCGCGCCCTGCACGCGGCCGCCAAGGATAACCGGATCGCGGGCGTGTTCATCACTGGCGGACTCACGCCGTCGGGCTATGGCTCGGGCTACGCGGCATTGAAGGAAATCCGCGCCGCGCTCCTCGATTTCAAGGCGGCCGGCAAACCGGTTAACGCCTACCTGACCTACGCCTCGACGAAGGATTATTACCTCGCCTCGGCCGCGAGTGAAGTCGCCCTCGATCCCTATGGACTGATCGCGATGCCGGGTCTCGCGAGCGAGCCGATGTTTTTTGCCGGCGCGTTTGAGAAATACGGCATCGGCGTGCAGGTCACGCGCGTCGGCAAATACAAGTCCGCCGTCGAGCCCTTCACGCGAAAGGATATGAGCCCCGAGGCCCGGACAGAACTCCAAAAACTCCTCGATGACATCTGGGCCGGAGTGCTGGCCGACGTCGCACCGTCCCGCGGATTGACGCCGGCGAAAATGCAGGCGGTTGTCGATCGCGAGGGCCTCATCCGGCCCGAGGCAGCCAAGGCCGGCAAGTTCATCGACCGGATCGCCTATCGCGATGAAATCTACGATGACCTGAAGGCGAAGACCGGCCGCGCCGGCTCGAAGGAGGCGTTCAAGCAGGTGCTCCTCTCCGACTATGCGAAACTCGTGAAAGACATTGCCGACGCGCCGCTCCCGAAGAATGGCGGCAGCGCCAAACCTACCGGTCGCAGTCGCATCGCAATCGTCTATGCCGAGGGCGAAATCGTGGATGGCGACGGCGATACCGGCGAAATCGGCGCGACAAAATTCTCGCGTGAACTCCGCAAGCTCCGGCAGGACGATGACGTAAAGGCGATCGTGCTGCGCGTGAACAGCCCCGGTGGCAGCGCCTCCGCCGCCGAAACGATTCAGCGAGAAATCCGGCTCATCAAGAAGGTGAAGCCGATCGTCGTCTCGATGGGTGCCTACGCCGCGTCCGGCGGCTACTGGATCGCGGCCTACAGCGATCGGATTTTTGCGGAACCGACCACTATCACCGGATCGATTGGGGTGTTTGGTGTGCAGTTCGACGTGAAGAAACTCGCCAACGAATTCGGCCTGACCTTCGACAGCGTGAAGACCGGTAAATTTGCCGACGCGATCACCATTTCGCGTCCCAAGACCGACGAGGAACTCGCGGTGTTTCAGCGGATGGTTGATTGGATCTACGGTGAGTTCATCACGAAGGTGGCCGAAGGTCGGAAGCTGCCGCGTGAAAAGGTCGAGGAGATCGCGCAGGGTCGGGTGTGGTCGGGCGTGGAGGCTAAGCAACTCGGCCTCGTCGACGAACTCGGCGGCCTCGACAAGGCGATCGCGTTTGCCGCGGAGCGCGCGAAGCTCGGAACTAACTACCGGCTGATCGAATATCCGCGGCAGAAGGAACTGATCGAGGCGTTGCAGGAATTTCTATCGAAGGCGGTGCCGGATAACGCCCGCGCCACCAGCATCGCCGCGAAGGTCGCGCAGCGGATCGACAGCGAGTTGAAGCTGCTGCGATCGTTCAACGATCCGCAAGGCGTCTATGCTCGCCTGCCGATGAACTTGGGAATCCACTGACACCACCGCCCATGTCCACGCACAAACTGACCGCTGATATTCCCGCCACTGCGATTCCCGCTGGGACCGCGATCACTTTGCATGCCGGCGAGGAAGTTTTCATCACCCAGACGCTCGGGGGCAATGTGACGGTGCGCACGGACCGCGGGCTGTTTCGGCTGGCGAGCGAGCAGGCGAAGGCCATCGGCGGATTTGATTTGGCGCACGCTGCCCCGAGCTCAGGGCAGGCGACGTTCAGCGAGCAAGCGGTGTGGGACGCATTGAAAACGTGTTTCGATCCGGAAATCCCGGTGAACATCGTTGACCTCGGATTGGTTTACGATCTGGCGCTGGAGACCACGCCGGCGGGCGGGCACGCCATCGACGTGAAGATGACGCTCACGGCGCCGGGTTGCGGCATGGGCCCGGTAATCGCGGAGGATGCGCGGCAGAAAATCGCCGCGCTGCCGACCGTCGAGTCGGCGAAGGTCCATATCGTCTGGGATCCGCAATGGACGCCGCAGATGATTTCGGCGGACGGCCGAAAGATTCTTGGATTGGAATAACGGAGCGTCAGAGCATGGCGGCGGCGAATTCGATCAGCGAACTGCGCGCGGAAGTCTCGGGATCGAGGTAGGGAGTGTTAGGATGCTGGCGTTTTAGCCGTGATTGTAATGCATCGAATCGGTCACGGGGCGCAGAGCGGCACCGTCGGCGAACGCGTCGGGCGTTTTGAAGAGAGCCATCAGTGCCATAAAGGCGCCGTAGGAATCGCCGTAGGTGCCAATGCGCGCGATCGACGGCGGCATTTTAGACGAACCACTTGATGCCGTCGACGTAGTCCTCGAGTTCCGGTGTATCCATTTGCGGTAGATCGTAGTGCGCCATGCGCGGCCGTTGCCGGCGGGGCCGCGATAATCCATGTCGAGAAGGAAATAGCCGCGGCGGATGACCAACTGGTGAAAGAGTTGCTCGTGAAAGCAATTCGACGACCAACCTTCGTGGAAATTTTTCAGGTAACCCGCACCGTGCTGAACATCACCGCCGGGTGCGGCCCGGCCGCGGAACTTGGGTCGCGGTTGAGCCGCGAATAAATCGGCGGACCCGCGAGCGACGGCACCGCGATCATTTCGGGGGCGATCTGCGGGAGTTTAGCAAACTCGGTTGTGAAGTGATCGGTGAGCACGCGCGCTGCCACGCCGGGGTTCAAGGTCTGAGCGTAGAATTCAACGGGGTGTATCGTCGTCGAGTTGCCGAGCAAGAGCTACGCGCCTTCGGTGGAGAGTTCAAATGTGTTGCCGCCGGCGAGCGCCGAGACGGTCTCGTTGCCGGTGCCGTCGGTCTTCAAGCGTAAACCTCGTGGTTGCCGGGGTGACTCGCGTTGGCGCGATAATAGATCCACTGGCCGTCGTACATTGGCTTCACGTGGGTCACGTCGAACTTGCGGGTCGTGAGCGCGCGAATCGCGCCATCGCGCGACAGGTAGAGCTGACGGTAGTCGCTTTCCTCGGAGGTGAACCAGAAGGCGGTGCCGTCGCGCGGCCAATCGAATTCATTGAAGCTCGTGCGGCAAATCCCCGCCAAGTCGGTGAGCCGACGCAGCGAATGGGCCTTGCCATCGGCGAGCGACACGTCGGCGATCCAGCATTCTTTGTTGTCGATGGCGGTGGCATTATCGCGAGGCGGCCGGTGGCGGAGTAGCGCGCGCCCCTGTCGCAACCGCCCCGAGAGCGCGAGCGCGCGGGGCTTCGGTTTCTTTTCCTTCTCGTCCGAGGCGGCCGGAGCTTTCTCGGAAGTGTCCTGTGATTCGACGACACCGACGCCTTTCGCGGATTTTTCCTTGCCCGTCTCGGCATTCTTGCGCGCTTCGACGGCGTGGTGCAAATCGGCGCGCCGATCATCTTTGAGGCCGGGAAGTTCGCGAGAATGACCGGGCGCCTCTTCCCGTGGCGAGACCGATGAGGAAGAGCGAGTCGTCGCGCGCCTTTTCGGTGCCGACATCGCTGCGGGGTGTCCACGGCCATCGTGCAGCCATCGACGTTGACGCACGACGCCATGTGTTTGCGCCGCCCGCGCAGATCGGCGCAATGAGGCCGTCGAGCAGCGTGAGGCCGTCGGGCGCGAGGCCACGGTGCGCACTTCCTTATCCTTACTAAAGTAGATCGGGCGCGGCGCGCCGGCGGGCGTCGCATCCAGTTCGTGATCGTATTTGACACAGGCAAGCCGGCGCGTCTCGCGCTGTTTCACGATGTCGAAGAGACGTATATTCTGTTGACCGAGGAGTTCCTTTTTCTACGGCTTGTCGGGGTCGGCAATCGTTTCGAGGGTGGCGATAAGGCTGAAGACGCCGGTCGCAAACTCGACGTCGAGGACGCGTTTGCCGGAGCGAAACGCGACGCGATCAGTGCCGAGAAACGTGAGCAGCGCGGTGGCATCGCCGGTGCGCATGAGCTGGTGCGGTGTGGGGTGATTGGTGAAGGACACGTTGCCACACTGGAGTCACGCGGCGTGCGTGCCGGTGGGTGTGAAGATGCGATCAGCGGATTCGGCGGCGGCTTGCAGCGCAGGCGGCGAGAGTTTCTCGAGTGCGCCGCGGCAAGTGGCACGCGCCACAGTGCGCACAGCTCGGAGTTTTCTTCTTTGCGCGAATAATACGCGTGGCGGCTGTCGGCGCTGATGAACGGCGACTCCGGCGCCTGCCCTATCCGGTCGGGGTCGCTAATGATCTGCTCGAGCGTGAACGGCGAGGTGGCCGGTTCCGAGGCGCGTGCGGGCGGCGCACCGACGATCGCGAGGACAAAGCGGATAGGCAGCAGGGGACTGGCGAATAGATGGCTCATTGGTCAGTGGTCGGGTTGAGGGGCGCGTGGCGCTGCGAGAAGAAGCTGGCGAGTAGTGGCGACGACGACACTCGCAATCCCATAGGATAGCGCGGGATCCACTATGTCATAAAGTGATTGAGTTCTTTTGCCGACAGGGAAAATGCGGTTTGAAGTTGTGTCGCTGGCGTGCAAACCATGACGTTGGGCGCCGGAGTAAGTGTGGAACCCGGTCAGCCGACATTTCCCCAATCAAACAAGGCGATGATTTCCAGCACGTTCGATCTGATTCTTTTTTCATTTTCGGTGGGATTCGCGGGGTTTGCGGCCTGGCGCGTTGCGACAGCGCTGGCCGATGGTCGAGTGGACGCGATTGCTATAACGGTCGCTGGGGTGGCACTAGAATTGGGCGCGATCACGCAGGTGCTTTCGGTGTTTCACGCGCTGCGACCCTGGCCGTGGATCGTGGCGCAATTCGTGATCGCCGCGGGGGTGTGGTATTGGTTGCCAGCCGCGCGCGACTGGCGCGGGCCGGCGGCGGTTCCGCGCGAGCCGCCGCTCGCGAGCGATGAGTGGGCGGGAGCGATTGCGCTCGTGATCCTCGTGGGGTCGGGGCTGGTGTGGGTCGCGCTCACGCCGATTCAAAACAGCGACGTGCTGAATTACCACGCGTCGCGGGTGCTTTACTGGATTCAGCACGGCGACGTGTTCCGGTTCGAGACGCACAACGATCGGCAGGTGGTTTTCCCGTGGCAGTCGGAGTTGTTTTTTTTGTGGCCGATTTTGTTTACGCACAACGAGACGATCGGACGGATAATTTATTGGCTCGGCGTGCCGTGGGCGCTCTTGGCGATGGGAGTATTGCTGCACCAGCTCAAGGCCTCGCGGCGGGCGATCCTTGCGGGTCTGCTGTTGTTCTCCGGTGCGCCGCTGGTGCGGGACATCTCTCTGAATCTGAAACCCGAGTGGTGGCAGACGGCGTGCACGCTTTTTTTCGCAGCAAACGTGCTGCGCGCCGAGGCGCAGCGCGCGCGCGCGGGCCGGCATCTCGCGGTGGCAACGGTGTTCCTCGTGCTTGCCATCAACACGAAGTTTCTGGCGCTCGGGCTGGTGCCGATTCTCGGAGTCGCGGCGTGGTGGTTCGGACGCAGCAAACTCGTCGCGTCGTGTCTCGTCGCTGGCGTAATCGCATCGGCGCTTTGCGGGCTGCTGCTGGTGGGCGCGACGAACCTGAGACGCGACGGGCATCCGCTGGGCCCGCGGGCGTTTCGGGCCACGCACTCGGA
The DNA here is from genome assembly GCA_903840415.1 of uncultured Opitutia bacterium. Classification (GTDB taxonomy): domain Bacteria; phylum Verrucomicrobiota; class Verrucomicrobiia; order Opitutales; family Opitutaceae; genus CAITWF01. The sequence continues at coordinate 6,129 of CAIMFY010000033.1, forward strand.
CGCGGGTGAACCGGGTTATTATTGCACCAAGGCGATCCGAGTGGTGATGTTGTTGGCCGAGCCGGCCGATTTGACGTTTCCTACCTGGCGCGGACGCCTGGAACAAGCGGGCAACGCTTTGGCCGCGAAGCTCGGGGCAAAATCGCTCCCTGCCGAATCGCCCGAGGTGCCCTGGCCTGGCGTCTGGCGCTACACCGTTTCGAATCCCGCCGTGCATTTTTCCGTGGCTGGACTCGTCACGCTGTTGATGCTGTTTTTTTCGGCGGCAGCACTCGTGTCGCGCTGGACGCCCGTGGGATCAGATTCGTGGCGCGCGTATGATCTGCGGTGGCTGGCACTGACGACGATGGGCAGTTTTTTTTCCACGGTGCTGGGCGTGCGCTGGATGGTGAACTCCATGGTGCCGGATCGATTTTTGGTGCCGGCTTGCGCGCTGGCGGTGGGCTGGGCGGTGACCGCCTATGAGCGCTGCTGGCGGCGCTCAGCTTTGGCGGGCGGACTGGCGATACTGGTCTTGGCGTGGGCGCTGTGGTTTCCCCTGCAACACGCCGCGTTCGCCGACGTGCAGCAGGTGGTTCATCCGGTGAAAGCCACGGAGGCCAGTGCACTCATCGCCGATATCGAAGCGCGGCTGCCGAAGGACGCACGCGTTTTGATCGTGGTGGGGCAAGCGTTCGGCGACTACGCGGTGTTTGGCCCGGCGTCCGGTTATCGACGGGCGGTTTTCCCGTGGGGCCGGGGCCGCTTCGACCAGACGCGGTTCGAACAACGGCTGCGGGAAGATCGCATCACGCATGTGTTGTTGGAGAACGACACCTCAATCGACTTTCAATGGGATCCGTCGCTCGACTCGACGGGATTTGTTCGTTCGCTGGAAGCCAAGCCAGCCGTGCGGGAAATCATGATGGGCACGCCGCGGCTACGCGTGTTTCAAGTGGATGCGCCGTGATTTGTTTCGCCCGCATCGCGACAGTTCAATCTAGGCGGTGACCGTTTCAAGCGAGCAACCCGCCGCGTCGGAGCCGGGCGTTTCGCAATTTGGGCGGGCGATGATGCCGGGATACGGCTCGGGAGAAAACTCTCGCTGCGGTTCCCCGAGCAGGTGCTGATCGCAAACCGCGAAAAGATCGGATTCGGATTCGGCGCGGCGCATGCCGTGGAGAAACGCGCCGGTTGCGTCTACGCTTTGGCCGACGAAGTTGAGGTATTTCTTCATCTTGGCCACGTGGGCACGCTCGGGAAATTCGTCGTTCTGCGTGGCGCGATAGAGTCGCTCTACGTAATCACGAACGTCGCCAAGTGTGACGCGGGTGACGTCGCGGCCCGCGAACTGTTCGCGGCACTGGCGGAAAATCCACGGGTTGCGGATCGCGTGGCGGCCGATCATGACGCCGGCGGCGCGGGTCTCGCCGAGGATCGCGGCGGCGCGGGTGGCGGAGGTGACGTTGCCGTTGGCGAGCACGGGGCAGCGGGCGCGGGCGGCGGCGCGGGCGATGAAATCGTAATGGACCTCACTGCGATACATTTCCTTCACCGTGCGGCCATGCACGCTCAGCAAGTCGACGCCATGCTCGTTAATGAGATCGAGCAAGGTGTCGAAAAGAGCGGTGTCGGCGAAGCCGATACGCATTTTGACGGTGAAAAGGCCGGGCACGGCGGCGCGGAGCGTGGCGAGGATTTGGGCGACTTTTTGGGGTTCGCGCAGGAGGCCGCCGCCGACGTTTTTCTTATAAACTTTCGGCGCAGGGCAGCCGAGGTTGAGATCGATGCCGGCGATGTTGTGCTTGAGCAACGCGTCCACGGTGCGCGCCATGTGGCCGAGATCCTCGCCGATGAGCTGGGCGAAGACAGGGCGGCCAGTGTCATTTTCGTCGATGGAGCGGAGGATGTGTTTCTCCGGGCGCGACTGGGCGTGGACGCGGAAGAACTCGGTGAAAAAATAATCCGGCGCGCCGTAGTGCGCGATGACACGCATGAACGCGAGGTCGGTCACATCCTGCATCGGCGCGAGCGCCGTGAGCGGCTGACCGATGAGATGCCCGGTCGGAAGACCGCCGGTGGGTGACAGGTGAGACGGAGTCACGCGTCCTCGCCGCCCGAGTTGGTGTCGCCATCTTCGGATTGCTGCTTGAGCACGTTGGCGAGCACTTCCGACATGTCTGGGGCGTTGGTGAAGACTTTGCGGGCGACGTAAATCGGGCGCTTGTGCTGCAGGGCGAGGACGATCGAATCGCTCGGACGGGCGTCGAGTTCGACGATTTTTTGGCCGAGTTCGTTTTCCATCCGAAGGAGAATGCGGGCGAAGAACGTGTCCTTGGAGGCGTCGTTGACAACGATGTGTTCAAGTCGGGCGCCGAAACCGAGGAGCACGCTGCCGATGAGATCGTGGGTGGCGGGGCGCTCGGGTTTGACACCGTTGATCGTCATCTGGATAGCCTTGCCGACGAACTGATCGACGTAGATGACGAAGGTCTTGGTGTCCTCGCCGAGGAAGACAGCGCAGCCGTTGGCCATGGGGATCACATGCTTGACGGTGACGGCGACGAGGTCGGTTTGCATGGTGGAGAAAAGTGCGAAATCGAAGGCGAAAGCGCAAGTGAGCGCGACGCGCAGATCATGTGAAGCCCAGCAAATGGATGCCCCAGGCTCGCGCCTGTTGCAGCACGGCGGGCTGGTCGAGGATGATGACTTTGCCGGCTTCAAGAGCGGCGGCGGTGAGCTTGGCCTCGCGCATCGCCTCCAACGTGCGCAGGCCGAAGCATGGCACGTCGAAGCGAAAATCCTGGCGCGCTTTCACGGTTTTCACGAAGAGAGCGTCGTCGGTCTTGAAGGTGCCGGCGCGGCGGAGCATTTCATCGGTGCCCTCAAACGCTTCGACCGCGAGCACGGTGCCTTTGCGGACGACGCAGCCCTGCCCGATGTCGAGCCGCGCCGATTCGCGGGCGATGTGGATGCCGTGATCAAGGTAGTCGCGATCGATGGGGAATGTTTTTCCCGTCATGCAACCGGGCCGAGCGAGTTGGTCGTCGAGAAACGCGCGGGCATCGAGCAACGTGACGCCGAGCGCCTCGATTTCGTGCGCGATGGCGCCGAAGATGGTCCCGGCATTGCGACGCTTGAGCGACAGGAGAATCTTCGTGGCCTTGAGGTCGGGATGCAGGCCCTTGAAGAGCCGGCGCGGCGTGATTTGACCGGCCATGAGCGCGTAGCCGGCACCAAAGTCATGCAACGCCTTCAGCATTTTCCCGAGCTGGCCAACCAGCAGTGTGCGACGATCGGCCTCGGGAAACGAGGCGATAAGATCGGGCGGGGTCTCCTCGTCGAAGGCGATGAGCTTGAGCGGCACGCCGGCGCGGCGGATCGATTGCGCCACAAGCGCAGGGTAGAGGCCCTGACCGGCAATCAATGCGACCGGCCGGCGGGGGTCGAAGGCGGTGGGAAGAAATGCGGACAGCGGCGGCACGAAACGAAGGCTGGAGGTGGGAGGCGGGAGGCGGAAGGAAGAAATGCAGCGCCAACTGACGCGAAAAAGCCGCGCTGGGTGCGCGGCTGATTTTTCGCGAGGCGTGCAGCGCTGGTGCGGTCAGGTCTGCGCACCGTAATATTTCTTGTAGCTGCGGTAGTAGCGGTAGTTCGAATAATACTCGATGCGGCGCGGCGAGAGGCCGTTGAGCACGACGCCGAGAACCTCGTTCTTGCCATTGCGAAGTGCCCGCATGTAGAGGCGAATGTGTTTCCGGTAGGCGCGGTTGAAGCGGCAGACGTAAACCACTTCGTCGATGCGCTCCGCGATGAGCAGCGAATCAGTGACGGCACCAAGCGGCGGCGAGTCGACGATCACGAGGTCATATTCGCGTTTCAGCTTTTCGAGGAGTTGACCAAACATCGGGCTCTCGAGCAGTTCGGTGGGGCTCTTCGAACGGCCCCCGGAGCAGAGCAGCGAAAGATTCTCCCCGATTTTGATGATGCCGAGCCCGGGATGGTTCGCGAGGTCGCCCTCGAGCGACGCGCCACCTTCAAACCAGGAGAGCAAGCCGGCGGTGTTCTGCTGCTTGAAATGCCGATGCAACATCGGCCGGCGCAAATCGCAGTCGATCAGCAGCGTCTTCTTACCGTGGCGGGAAAAGCTGGCTGCGACATTGCACGAGATGAGCGTCTTGCCTTCTCCGGGGATCGTGCTCGTGACGAGGATCGATTTCGGGAAATCAAGTTTGGAGTGGATCTTGATTGAGCTGTAGACACTGAGAAAGGCCTCGGCGCCAGGAGTCTGACCGTCGTTGAGGAGGAGGCTATATTTCTCCTCGTCCTTCATCGACGCCAGATCGGGGATGATGCCGAGGAGGTTGGCCCCGATGAATGATTCGACGTCCCACGCGCTCTTGATGCGATCATCGATGAAACTTAGCCCGACGGCAACGGCGATGAAGATCAGGATGCCGAGTCCGGTGCAGGTCCGGGTGATGGCGGGCTTATTGGGGGAAAAGGGATACGGGTTGACGGTCGCGGGGTCGAGTGGGTGGAGGGGTAACTTGTCAATGTTCTTGGTCGTGCGCGTTTCGTTCAGACGATTCAAGAGGCCCATGTATTGCTGTTTTTTCACATCGGCTTCGCCCTTGAGATGGCCGTATTCGATGCTCATGCCGCTTAGCGCAAACGAGTCCTTCTCGTTCTTGTCATACTCAGTCTGGTAGGTCTTGACACTCTGCCGGGCTTCATCGCGCTGGGCGTAGAGTGCAGCGATGGCCAAGGCGATGGCTTTGTCGAGTTGCTCCTGAGTGATGGCGATGTTGTTCGCGTTATCGATCATCAGCGGGTGCTTCTCAAGATAGCGCTCCGTGAGGCGGGCTTGTGCTTGGAGCAGGCCATCGAGCTGGCCTTTGAGCGAGGGCACGGCGCCGTAACTGGCGATGTAGGAAATCTCGAACATGTTTTTCCCAGCGGCAGTGAAGGCTTCGACCTGCTTCACCATTTCTTCGATGTGGAGCAGGCTGAGCCGGGCTTCCTGTAGATGGCCATAGGCGGACTTGAGGGCATCGGCCACCATGTTCTGGCTGCTGTCGAGCGAGATGAGGTTTTTCTCCTTCATGTATTGCTGCAACTTGCCGTCCGCCTCTTCGGATTCCTTTCGCAGACGGTCCGCCTGCTGATTGAGGTAGTCGATGGCGGCGTCGTTTCGTCCGCCGGCGTTCTCGATCAGATAAGTCATGAACTGCTTGACGTAGGAATTGGCGACGAGCGCCGCAGCCTCCGGGTCCTCATGCGTGACGTTTACTCCGATGAGAAAGCTGTTGTGAAGGGAACTGAATCCCACACCTCCGAGCGGGAGGCCGACCGCGGCGGGCGAAGTGCCGGGTGGCATGCGTTTCAGCGCCGTGCGCTGAAGGATTTTTCGTTCTTCGGGCGTAAACGATTCAAGGACCTTGGCCCGAAGCTTACCGCTGCCGAGGATCTGTAAGTAGGTGTTGAGATCGACGTCGCTACGGACGGACTGATCGACTACGCCGACGGTAGTGACAATGGTGTCGGGCTTCTCGAATTGCATGGTCGCCGACGAGGAATACATCGCGGGGGTCTGCATCTGAAGGTAGCCGTAGCCGATCGAGACGAGGAGCGCCAAGGGGAGTGCGATCCACGTGCGCTCGCGCAGGATGATGTAGTAGTCGCGAAACGTGCGACGCTGGACGAGTTCATCATCACGATCGGCGGAAGGAGGCGACGCGGGTGGCGGAGGTTTTGTGGTGGTTTCGGCCATCGAGATGTCAGATAATTTTTTCCGGGACGTAAACGATGTCGTCCGGTTCCAGCACGAAATTGTTGTCGGTGGATTTGGCGCTGTCTTTGCCCTTGAGGATGGCATCGACATTCAGGGTGAAAATCTTCGTCGTGCCGTCAGGGAGCACCCGGGTCACACGCACTTTGCTGCCGCTGGCGGTTTCCGTGAACCCGCCCGCCTTCAAGACGAGTTCCTGAATCGTCATCGTGGTCTCGGGAGGCAGGCTGATGGTGCCGGGACTTTTCACCATGCCGGAGACCGAGACGGTGCGTGGAGCGTATTCCTCGATGTTGATCGTGACTTGTGGGTTGCGGAGGATGCGGCCGTCGCGGTAGGCGTTTTCGATCGCGGTTTGGGCCTGGGCCACCGAGAGATTGGCCACCTTCACTTCGCCGACGAGGGCGAGGTTGACGTTACCGTTCGCATCGACCCGTTTGCCGCCGACGTTGAGATCGCCTTCGCCGACGACGACTATGCTGATTTTGTCGGTGGCGCAGAGTTTATAGACGACAGCCTTTTTCTCATCTCTGGGCGCGGTCCGCGCGCTTTGGGCGCGGAGGAGGGTGACGTCGGCGAGCGTGGTGAGCACTAGCATGCTGCAGGCGAATCGAAACGGGGTGCGATTCGGGGTGTTCATAGGCGGGAATTGAGGTTGATGTTCCAACTGGCTCGCACGAAATCGGCGTAGGCGAGAGTCGAAACATTCTTAAACCAGCTGTAGGTGAAGGAGACCTTGAAGTGTTCGTTGCGTGAGTAGTTCAAACTGGCATCCCAGTTCATAAAGTCGTCCTGACGGTTCGCGCCGAGCACAGGGGGCGGGCCCGGATCGAGGACCATGCGTCCCCCTTGACCGAGAAAGCTGCTCCGACCCCAACCGGTGCCAGCGGAGACGCCCCAGTGTGAGCTATAGGCATACTGTGCGACGAGATTGGCCGCCATGGTATCGACGGAGGCATCAGCGGAGGTCGTGGAGAAATCCTTGGAGATCTGTGCGGAAATCGATGTCTTGCGGTTGAGGTTGTAGGCGGTGGCACCGCTTGCGCTAAAACCCTTGAAGACCGGTTGGATGGCGCGGTTGCTCGGCACGCGAAACTGATAGCCGAAACTCACCTGTCCGTTGAGACCGCGAATCAGCTTTCCAGACATGCCCAGGGAAAAATTATGATCATCGGTGGACTCGTTGGTTGAGGTCTGCGTGCGACGGAATCGGTAACCGGCGCTCAAATCGCGCTCCGTGTTGTAAACATAGAACATGTTCATCGCGGCGGTGTAGGTCCCGAGGTTCACCAAATTGGAATTGCCGACATATTTCGTCCCAGAATAACCGAACTGCCCGGCCAATTTGAAGCGTTCGATCACGGGGTAAGCATAGTTGAGCGCGGCACCGTAGCCCCATGAAACCGTCCGCATATTCGCCGCCGAATCCGCCTGACTTGACCGAGCGGCACTAAGCGTGAGCGAACCGGTTGTGCGACCGCTTTGTTTGGTGAATTCGAGGCCAAAGCTCGGGTTGCTGAAGTCCTGCCCCTTGATCGTGGCAAAGTGCGAACCAGAGACAGAGACGTTGGCGTTGACGCCAATCCAACCTGCACGCCGAATATATTCAGCGGCCAAGGAACTCGAGTAGACGAAGTCGCCCGGACTAGCGCTGTTGGCGAAGACGTTGGAATCTCTGGAAGCGCTGACCGTGCCGGTCACGTAAACATGATCGTGACCATCGTTGAAATTCAGCGTGACGAGTCCGTGCGCCGGTGCACAGCCGATGGCGACAGCGAGCACCAGCGCAAGAGCCGCACGAAATGTTCGCCGATGTTCCATTGGTAAACGTTGGATCGATTTCCCGGTATCCGAAGCAGCAGCGGCCTCAACCACCAGGCGTGGTGACGATCCGCGCAGGGCTGACGGTGTATTGCACGGGGATGGTGACCGGGACTACCGGGACGGCGACGATTTCCTGCACGGTGGTGCGAATGGGTGTGAAGGTAACGGGGCTATTGGCCACGGGACCGTCGAAGGCGGTAACGGCTGGCGAATTGGATGCGAACGTGCTGGCACCGCTGGCAGTCGATGAATTATCGAAGGCGGTGATCGCGGCGCTAGTATTGTTCGCCGGAGTGGATGCGAAAGGGCTCGAAACGCTGGAGGTGTTGGCCGGGGTTGACGCAAATACGCTGGAGCCGCTAGCTGGGGTCGACGAAGGAGTGGTGGAACTGCTGGAGGTGTTGGCCGTAGTGGTCGAGACCGTGCTTGAGCTACTGCTAGTGGTGCTTGTCTTGGTAGTATCAGCTGTGGCTGAACTACTAGTAGCGCTTTCAGTCGTGGATGCGGTCGTGGTAGTGGTGGGAGTCTCAGGTGTGCTCGTAGTGGCTTCAGCCGACTTGGTATCGGTGGCGGCGACTACGGCCTCCTTAGCGGCCGGTCCAGCTTCGGTGATTACCCGCTCCTTCACTTCGAAATAGACGGTCTTTTTTGCCATGCAGGCCTGTGCGACCTTGTCGTCGAGCTTGGCGGCTTCCGACGGCGGGATGCGCTGCACGCTTACGGTGTTGGGCTGGCCTGCGCCTCCCTGACGAATGATCGCCTGCTCACCGGCATGCAGCACGTTGCCGCCCATATCCAGATTACCGCCTTTGACCGTGCTATCGCCTTCGAGCATCGAGATTTTGGTTTCGCCGTCCTTCGCCTCGATGACGACTTTCTTGCCTCGGATATTGATTGAACCCTGCGACGTGCTGTAGGTCATGTTGCTGCCCGCCACGAGCTTTGAAGTGCAGAGCCCCACCGTGCCGCGCGCCACGAAAGCGTGGGTTTGTGAGATCGAGGGCTCCGTGTCCATGTCGCTTCGATTTGGGGTGAACGGTTCCTGCTGAAACCGTTTCATTTCCACCTTAGTGTCCTCGTCAAAATAGGCACCCGTGCCGTTGGAAAAGACCATGGAGGAGAAAATCTTTCCTTTGTCCTTCGGATTGGTGGCCGTTTTTGTTTCAATCACAGTGCCCTCGGCTGTGTAAACAGAGCGCTTGTTCAGATCCTGAATGTTATCGCCGGTATCGATTTGAGCGTCACCGCTCACATCCGAGACGAAAATCTTGCTCGTCGGATTTTTCTTCCCCGGCTGCGCTAACAACGTGGCGGTAAAAGTGGCTAAAAAAACCAACAGGACGGTCGGCCCGACGCGGGCTGGCCTGTGCGTTGAAAGCAGGCTACGTTTGGTTTTCATGATGAAGATGATCGGCGGAAAATATCGTTTATGGCGGAGTTTTTACGCCATGGCGTAATCTGGGGGTTAAACCCTAGATTTGGCAAGTTCGTAAGAATACTTACTGCGTCACGATATTAAGAATCTTCCCTGGCACAAACACGATGCGACGGATGGCCTTCCCCTCGAAATGGGGTGCTACTCGTGGGTTCGCTTTGGCAAGCGCCAGCGCCTCCTCCCGCGTCAGCCCGACCCGCACCAGTTGATCGCCGCGGTGCTTTCCGTCCACTTGGAACACGAGCTTTAACTCGGTGGCGGTAAGCCGCGCGGGGTCGAATTTGGGCCATGGCGCATGCTGGACCGACGGCTTTTCACCGAGGCGTTCCCACAAATCCTCGGCCAGGTGCGGCGCGAACGGAGCCAGCAACTGCACAAACGCGAGCATGGATGCGCGACTGACAACGGGCGTTTTCTGGAGCGCATTTGAGAAGATCATCATCTGTGAAATCGCGGTGTTGAAGCGCAGCGCCTCAATATCGTCGCCGACTTTCTTGATCGTTTCGTGCAGGAGTTTAGTGAGTTCGGCGGGTTCAATGGCGGTCGCGGATATTTTCGCATTCACGCCGCCATCGGCCGCAATGCACTCCCGCCACACTTTCTGGAGAAAGCGGTGCACGCCTTCGATTTGTTTCATGCTCCACGGCTTCATCGCCTCTAGCGGACCGAGGAACATCAGGTAGAGTCGCAGCGTGTCGGTGCCGTGCGACGCTATGATCGTGTCGGGATTTACGACGTTACCGCGACTCTTCGACATCTTTTCGCCATCTTCGCCGAGGATGATGCCTTGGTGGAATAGTTTCTTGAACGGCTCCGCCTGCGGCACCACGCCAAGATCGAAAAGCACCTTGTGCCAGAAACGCGCATAGAGCAGGTGCAACACCGCGTGCTCCGCGCCGCCGACATAGAGATCGGGCACGCCCCAATACTTCAGCGCCTCGGGCGACGCGAATGCGCCGGGGTTTTGCGGATCGAGGAAACGCAAATAATACCAGCACGAACCCGCCCACTGCGGCATGGTGTTAGTCTCGCGTCGAGCGCGGAGCCACGCGTCGCCGGCGGGGCGCGGCTGCGACGCCGGGACCGCGGCGCCGGTCTCGTTGTTGAACCAAATCTCCAGCCACGCCGTCACGTTGGCGAGCGGACTCTCCCCGTTGCCGCTCGGCAGATACGACTGCACCTCTGGCAACTCCAGCGGCAGCGCACCCGCCGGCAGAGGCAGCGCGAAAAATTTTTGTCCGCCGCTCGCAAACGTCACCGCCTCCACTGGCAGCGCACGGGTGCCAGCGGCCTTCACCTTTGCGTAATCGCCTTCGCTCACCCAAACGATCGGAAACGGTTCTCCCCAGTAACGCTGGCGCGAAAACAGCCAGTCACGCAGCTTGTAGTTGACCGTCGGCTTGCCGACGTCACGGGCCGCGAGATCGGCGGTGATTTTTTTCTTCGCGTCGGGCCACGCCATGCCGTCGTAACCGGGCGAGTTGATGAGCGTGCCGTCGCCGGTGTAGGGCAACTTGGTCTCGCCCTCGGGCGATGCGATCACCTGCGGAATGGGCAGCGAATACCGCTGCGCAAATTCAAAGTCGCGCTCGTCGTGCGCCGGCACCGCCATGATCGCGCCGGTGCCGTAGCCCATGAGCACATAGTCCGCGATCCAGATGGGGACGTGTGCGCCGTTGGCGGGGTTGATCGCGAAAGCGCCGCTGAACACGCCCGACTTGTCCTTGGCGAGATCCGTGCGCTCGAGATCGCTCTTGGCGGCGGCTTTTTTCTTGTAGGCGTCGACGGCGGATTGGTTATCCGGTGTCGTGAGCGTTTCGACGAGCGGATGCTCGGGCGCGAGGACCATGTAACTGCAGCCGAAGAGCGTGTCGGGCCGTGTGGTGAAAATCTTCAGCGGGCCAAGTGCCTTGTTCTCCAACTCGAACAAAATCTCCGCACCCTCGCTCCGGCCGATCCAGGCTTCCTGCATCCGTTTTGTCGATTCCGGCCAGTCAACGTCTTTCAGGTCGGCGAGCAACCGCTCGGCGTAGGCGGTGATGCGAAGCACCCATTGCCGCAAATTTCTCCGCTCCACAGGAAAGCCGCCGACCTCGCTCTTGCCATCGACGATTTCCTCGTTGGCGAGCACGGTGCGCAATTCCGGGCACCACCACACCGGCCGCTCATCGACGTAGGCGAGCCCGCGTTGAAAGAGCTGCAAAAAGATCCACTGCGTCCACCGGAAGTAGTCTGCATCGGTGGTTGCCAACTCCCGCTCCCAATCGTAGGAAAATCCCAGCGCCTTGATCTGGCGCTTGAAATTGACGATGTTGGCGGCGGTGTTCGTCGCGGGATGCGTTCCCGTTTTGACCGCGTGCTGCTCTGCCGGCAGGCCAAACGCATCCCAACCGATCGGATGGAGCACATTGAAGCCTTTGGCGCGTTTGTAGCGCGCAATGATGTCGGTCGCCGTGTAACCCTCGGGATGGCCGATATGCAGGCCGGCGCCAGACGGGTAGGGGAACATATCGAGCACGTAGTATTTCGGTTTCGCGGATTCGTTAGTTGCGCGAAACGAGCGATTTTCCTCCCAGAAAGATTGCCAGTGCGGCTCGATCTCATGGAAGTTGTAGTCAGTGCTCTTGGTAGCCATTTTGTGAAACTCTCCACTGTGAAACCTTTCTCCGCCCGGTCAATCTCTGCGCTGATCCTCCTGCCGCTGCTCGCCGCCGCCCTCGAGTTGCCGGCCCGCGCGGCCGTAATGAAGCGCGGTTTCAACCAGTTGCTTGACGCCGTCGTGCGCATTGACGTGCGCGAAATTGCCTTCGAAGACGGAGCCAAACGCTACTCTGCGAGCATCGGCTCCGGCGTGATTCTTTCCGAAGACGGCCTCGTCCTCACCAACGCCCACGTCGCCAGTCCGCGCGCTATCGAGCTCAATGTCACTCTCGCCAATCAGGAGCGCGTGAGCGCCCGCTTAGTCGGCTGGGATCATTGGACCGACTTGGCGCTGATGCGCATCGACATGGCCGATGTGAAGCGGCGCGGACTGAAATTCGCCCACGCAGATTTTGGCGACAGCAACAAACTCTTTCCCGGAGAAGTCGTCTTCGCCGTCGGCACGCCTTATGGGCTCTCGCGCACCGTCACGCGCGGCATTATTTCCAACAACAACCAATACCTCGAAGATCTCACTGGGGTGAATGGTTATGAGACCGGCCAATTTAGCACCTGGCTGCAAACTGATGCCGCGATCAATCCCGGCAACTCCGGCGGACCGCTTGTCAACGAGGATGGCAAAGTCATCGGCATCAGCACGCGCGGATTTTCCGGTGCCAACAATCTCGGTTTCGCGATCCCGTCTTCGACTGCGCAGCGTGTCGTTACCGGCCTTGTCCGCGATGGCGCGATCACCCGCAGCTACATCGGCCTTGTGCCCGGCGCGCTGCAAGACCTCGAGTCGTTCTACTCGCTCGCCCTCAACACCGGGGTCCTGATCAGTCAGGTCGATCCCGATTCGCCGGCGGCCAAGGCGGGCTTGCGCGGCGGCAACGACATTCTCCTCGCGATCAATGGCGTGAAGGTGGTCGGACGGTTTCCCGAAGAGTTGCCCGGAATCCAAAATCTCATCGCGAGCCAGCCGGTCGGCGCTTCGCTCAAGCTCACCGTGAAACGCGGCACCGAGACGCGCGACTACACCGTCGTGACCGAAAAACTCGAGAGCCGCGTTGGCGAAGAGTGGGCGCTTGAGAAGTGGGGCATCAGCGTGCGCAAGGTTTCGCGCACCTACGCCCGCGAAAAACAACTCGACGACGCCAGCGGTGTCCTCGTGATCGGCGTGCAGCCTGGATTTCCGGCGGATGTCGCCGGAATCAGCCGCGGCGACGTGGTGATGAAAATCAACCAGCAACCCGTCGTCACGCTGGATGTCATCAAAGCCGCGCAGGCCGCCTACGAAGCGAAGCCGGCGCCGACCCTCTTCGAAGTCAAGCGCTCCAGTCGCGTCTCACTCTACATTCTCAAACCATGAAATTTCGTTTTCTTCTTTCCGCTCTGCTCCTCGGACCGTGCGTCGCTCGCGCCGCGGCCGATTTGCCGGCGCTCTGGGCTGAGCGGGCGAAATGCGCCGTCGCAGTCGAATATGTGACAGTCACTGAAACTGAACGTCAGCCCACGATTTCGATGGGCACGGTCATCGACGCCAACGGCACGATCATCATGCAGTCTGGTTCCATCGACCCGCGCGCGGCGACCTGGCAGTTGCAGGAATTCAAAGTCTATCTGCCCGGCGATGCGACCGGCACTCCGGCGGAATACCTCGGGCAGGATGCGTTCACCGGCTGGCATTTCGTTCGGGCCAGCGAGCAGGTTCGCGCGCGACTGGTCCCGGTCACTGCGTTTGCCGCGAAAGGCCCGGTGCCGGTGCCAACGCTTTCGGAATTCGTGTGGGGCGTCGGCTTGCGCAACAAGGACGAAGACTTCGCTCCCTATCTGATGCAGAGCTACGTCGCGCTCATCCAATCGCTGCCTCAGCGCACCGCGATCTCGCAGCAGGAAGTGGCGAGCCCCGGCCTGCCCGTCTTCAACCGCGACGGCGCGCTCGTCGGCCTCGCCGCGGCCTCGTTCGGCCAAAGTTATCTTCAATTCGGACGCGGCCCACGGCCGCAGCCGATCGTGCTCATCAACGTGGAGGAAAGCAGCGCGTTTATGCTCGCGGAAGAAATGCTACCGTATCTCGGCCGGATTCCGAAAAACATTTCCGGCCGGCCGCTCGCGTGGCTCGGTGCCTATGGCCTTGAACCGATCGATCGCGAAGTCGCGAAGTTTCTGAAACTCGGCGCGCAGTCCGGCGCCGTCGTCAGCGAGGTGCTGGAAGGCAGCCCGGCCGAAAAAGCCGGCCTCAAGGATCGCGACATCATCCTCGCGCTCGATGGCCAGCCGCTGCCGCAGCTCAAACCCGATCGCGTCATCGTCACTTACATCGAGCGTGAAGTGGATCGCCGGGCCCCCGGCGACACTCTGACACTCTCGGTGCTACGCGGCGCGGATCGCGTGGAGTTGAAAGCCGTGCTTGGCGAGGAGCCGAAGATCCTGCGCGAGGCCGAGCGGAAATACTACGACCGGATCGGATTCACCGCCCGCGAATTCGTCTACGGCGACGCCATCGACCGCCATGTGAAGATTGCGGAGACGACCGGTGTCGTCGCGCACTTCGTCAAGCCGAGCAGTCCCGCCGGTGTCGCCGGCCTCCGCCCCGACGACTGGATCAAGGAAATCGACGGCGCCGAGGTGAAGACGTTCGCCTCGGCCACCGCCAAGCTCGCCGAGATCGACAAGGATCTCGTGCGATCGGAGTTTGTGCTGCTCGTCAGCCGCGGCGGCGAGACGGCCGTGCTGCGCGTGAAACTGAAATAATCCCATGTTCACGGGCATCGTCGAGGAAACGGGCCGCGTCGTCGCGTTCACCCAGAACGCGGCCGCGTGGCGTCTTCACATCTCCGCCGCGACCACGCTCGCCGGCACCGCGCTCGGCGACAGTATCGCGGTCAACGGCTGCTGCCTCACGGTCGCGCACCTCGATGTGCAGCATTTCTATTTCGACGTGCTCGAGGAGACGCGACGGCTCACGAATTTTTCCGCCCTCGCCACTGGCGCGTTGGTGAATCTCGAACGCAGCCTGCGTTTCGACGGAAAAGTCGGCGGCCATTTTGTGACTGGCCACATCGACGGTCTCGGTGAGATCGAGGTGTTCGAGCGACGCGGCGCAGATTTTTTCCTGCGCGTGCGCGCTCCTGCTGGCCAGGGTCGCTATCTCATTCACAAAGGCAGCATCGCTATCGACGGCATCTCGCTGACGGTGGCTGAAGTCGACGGCGACAGTTTTGCAGTCTGGCTTATTCCTACGACGCTAGAAGTGACCAATGTCGGCCGCCGCCTCAGAGGAGAAGTCGTCAATTTGGAATTCGACTTGCTCGGCAAGTATGTGGAAAAGCTGCTCGCGTCCTGCTCCACATAGCTTGCTGCCATGCGCTTCGCTCTAACGGCCCTGACTGACGAACTTCGCCGCCTGAAAACCGCGGGCGTGAAGACCGTCGCGGTATCGGATGCCAGCATCGCCGCGCTGCGCGAGACCATGGCGAGCCGAGCGCAGCCGGCCGTCGGGCCCGAACTGAAAGCCGTGCCGCCGCTTCCGGTGGCAGGGGTCAAACCCGTCCTACCGACGAAACCAGTCACGGCCAAACCGTCACCCGTTCCGACTCTTCCTGCGCCACCGACGCTCACGCTTCCCGACGGAGGAAAACAAATCCGTTGGGACGCACTCCTCGCGCTCGTCCAAAACGATCCGGTGTGCCGGGCGCATGTGCGACCCGGGAAAAAGGTCGTGCTGGGTGTCGGCCATCTCGATGCGAAAATCATGTTTGTCGGCGAGGCGCCGGGGGCGGAAGAAGAAGTGCAGGGCGAACCTTTTGTCGGACCCGCCGGGCAATTGCTCACCAAGATGATTCAAGGCATGGGCCTGAAACGCAGCGACGTTTACATTGGCAATATCATGAATTGGCGGCCCGAGTTGCCGACGAGCGCGAATGGCGAGCAATACGGCAACCGCCCGCCTACGGAGGAGGAAATGTGTTACTGCCTGCCTTATTTGCGGGCGCAGATTGAAGTCGTCGCTCCGGCGCTGCTGGTCGCGCTAGGCACGACAGCGGCACAGGGGCTGCTAGGATTCGGGTCGTTTAAGGCCCTTGGCGACATTCGCGGCCGATGGGCCGAGTTCGCCGGCAAGCCTCTCATGGTCACCTATCATCCGAGCTATATCCTCCGCAACCAGTCGAACCGCTCGAAGCGGATGATCTGGGAGGATTTGCTGAAAGTGATGGAACTCGGCGCACTGCCGATCTCGGATCGGCAACGGGGATTTTTCTTGGACAAATGAAACGACACCTCGCCTTCGTCGGATTATGTTCGCTCGTCGTGCTCGCTGCCGCGTCGCGTGCGGCCGACGAGATTTTCGATTTCGAAACGCTCCGCTTCCGCGCCAAATTACTCGCCGCGAAGCCATACGTGTCCCGGCCGACCACGGTGCCTTCGGCGTTGCAGAAACTCAGCTACGACG
Organism: uncultured Opitutia bacterium; assembly: GCA_903840415.1. GTDB lineage: Bacteria > Verrucomicrobiota > Verrucomicrobiia > Opitutales > Opitutaceae > CAITWF01. Next base: position 22,254 of record CAIMFY010000033.1, read on the forward strand.
ACTATCGGCTCATTACATTCGACGAGGAGAAGACCCGGTGGCGCCGCGAGAATGTGCCTTTTCAACTTCAGTTTTCCCACCTCGGTTTCGTGCACCGGAATGCCGTGCAGTTGTTCGAACTCAACAGTCGCACCGCGACGCCGATCAAATTTTCCCGTGATCTGTTTAAGTATGGTGGGCTCAAGGTGGGTGCGGGTCTGACTGACACTCTCGGTTTTGCCGGTTTCCGCGTCCTTGGTCGCCTGGATCGGCCGTGGGATGAGTTGGTCTCCTTTCTCGGGGCGAGTTACTTTCGCTCGCTTTGCATGAAGACAGTTTACGGTCTGTCCGCGCGCGGTCTAGCGGTCGATCCGGCCGAGCCGACTGGAGAAGAGTTTCCCGTCTTCGAGGAATTTTGGATCGAACGGCCGGCGCCGGAGGCGAAGCAATTTGTGATTTATGCACTGATGGACAGCGCGAGTCTGGCGGGAGCGTATCGCTTCACGGTCGCGCCCGGCGCCGAGACGATCATGCAGGTGAAGGCCGTCGTCTATTGCCGGAAAAATCCGAAGGTGCTCGGACTCGCGCCGCTGACGAGCATGTTCTGGCACGGCGAAAACTCCCCGACCAATTATGGCGATTTCCGGCCCGAGGTGCATGACTCGGATGGTTTGCTGATTCACAATGGTGCGAGCGAATGGCTCTGGCGCCCCCTCACCAATCCGCGGGCGGCGCGCGTCTCGGCGTTCATGGACGAAAATCCGCACGGCTTTGGACTACTGCAACGCGATCGAAGATTCGAATCCTACGAGGATCTGGAAGCGCAATATCACGTGCGGACCAACGCTTGGGTCGAGCCCGTGGGCAACTGGGGTCGCGGATCCGTGCGTCTCGCCGAGTTGTCAGCGCCGGACGAAACTAACGACAACATCGTCGCCTTCTGGGTGCCCGAGCGGCTGCCACCCGCCGGCGAACCGATCGAGTTTGAATATCGGCTGCACTGGTTCCTCGATCAGATTCATCCGCCGGCGGGATTCGTGGTATCCACGCGCTCCGGTCAATCTAAGACGCATGAACCTGAGCTGCGGCGGTTCGTCGTCGATTTCGACGGTTCCTATCTCCGGCAGCAGAAACTCGATCCCTCAATCGAGGCGGAGGTGGCGGTCGGCGCGGGCGCGACCCTCGCTTATCAGACAGTCCAAAAAAATCCCTACAACGGCACGTGGCGAATCGGGTTTGGTTTTAAGCCCGATGGCAGCGGTCGACCGGTGGAACTGCGTTGTTTCCTGAAAAAGTCTCAACATGTTTTGACGGAAACATGGACCTATCTCTGGAGTCCCTGACTTCGTTTCGCCCGCGGACGGGCACCATGGAGGCGTGGAACGCCGCCTACGTCCGCGTGGAGGATTACCTACGCGCGCACCGCATCCATAACCGTCTCCATCAGAGCCGGCTCATCCAGCAGATCCTCGAGCGCGCCGCGCGCCGCCACGAAACCGATCCATCGCGCGAGCCCACCACACTTGCTGCCGAGGAAACCGAAGCGATGATCGACCTGTGGTTTGCCGAGGTGCTGGAGGTGCGCGGCCAGCCACACGAGCGGATCGCGGTTGACGGCCGCGTGGCGCTTTTACTCTGCGACGGGTCGCAACGGTGGCCGTATGCGTTTCTTGATGAGAAAAATATCCCGCGGGATTTTGCTCAGGCCATGCGGACCGGCGTGATGGAAGCCGGCCCAGACATGACCGTGTCGAGCATGGTGCCGCGCCCCATCGATCTCGGGCCGATCACCGCGGTGGCCGGCGACACGCTGGAGCAGATTGAACGCTGGCCGCTTCTGCGGGCACTGCTACTGTGGATGCTGTTTGCAGCGACGCTGGCGGGGATTTTTTACGCGACGCGCTGACCCGCTATGACGCTTCATCTGACCAAGGAAATGGACGCACGCCGGCTCGATCGCCGGCGATTTCTGTTTTTCTCGGGCATCTTCGGTCTGACGAGTGTGGCGACGTGGTTCATGGCGGATTTGCTCTGGCGCGATGGGGTGACGGTGATCGGCGCCGCCCTGCTGGGATTGTTCGTGATACTGTTCGCGCATATCGCGACGGGATTTTGCACGGCACTCGTCGGGTTCTATGTCATCAACCGCGGCGGCGACAGCTCGCGCATCACGGCGACGCTGGCGCCCGGCGAAGAGCTCACACTTGCCTCGACGGCCATCGTGATGCCCGCATTCAACGAGAACGTCAGCCGGGTGTTTGAAGGCCTGCGCGTGGTTTTCCGCTCGGTGCAGGAAACGAAGCAGCTCGGGCACTTCGACTTCTTCGTCCTCAGCGACTCGAACCAACCGAACCAATGGATCCAGGAGGAGGTGGCGTGGCTCGAACTCTGCAAACAAGTCGGCGGTTTCGGGAAAATTTTCTACCGGAAGCGTCGGCAGTCGATCAACAAGAAGGCCGGCAACGTCGCGGATTTCCTCCGTCGCTGGGGTAAGAGTTACCGCTACATGATCGTGCTCGATGCGGACTCAATCATGACGGGGCGCGCGCTGGTCGAGTTGGTGGCGTTGATGGAAAAAAATTCTTCGGTCGGTATCATCCAGACGGCGCCGCGCATCGTGAATGGCGAGACGCTGTTCGCCCGTGTGCAATCGTTCGCGAGCCGGCTCTACAGTCCACTGTTTCTCGCCGGCCTGAATTACTGGCAGCAGCACGAAGGAAATTTCTGGGGGCACAACGCCATCGTGCGCATCCAACCTTTCATGGATCATTGCTCGTTGCCCGAGTTGCCGGGCCGCGAACCGTTTGGCGGTCGGATCTTGTCCCACGATTTTGTCGAGGCGGCGCTTATGCGGCAGGCGGGCTGGGCAGTCTGGCTCGCCGGTGACATCGAAGGGACCTTCGAGGAAGGTCCACCAACACTCATCGACTCTGCGAAACGCGATCGTCGCTGGTGTCAGGGCAACATGCAGCATGCTTGGCTGCTCACCACGAGGGGTTTTCGGGCGGCGAGCCGGTTTCATTTGCTCATGGGAGTGATGGGCTACCTGTCGTCGCCGTTGTGGCTCCTCTTCATGACGCTCAGCACGATTCAGGTTTTTTCCCTGATGAACTTGCCGGCGGGTAGCCTCGATCGGCCGGAAGATTTTACCGCGCTTTTTGGTTATGTGCTCAAGGTGCCGGAGGCGCTCACGCTCTTTGCGCTGACGATGCTTGTCATCTTTGTCCCCAAAATCGTCAGCGTAGTCGTAACGCTTGGTGACCGCGCGCAGGCGGAAAAATTTGGTGGTAGCCGGCGACTGATTGCGAGTGCGCTCTTCGAGACGCTCCTCTCTACGCTGCTCGCCCCGATCAACATGGCGTTCAATTCGAAGTTCGTGCTCGTCACACTGCTCGGCCAGGGCGTGTCGTGGGTCACGCAAAAGCGCGGGGTGGATGACGACGGCACCGACTGGCGCGAGGCGATCATTACACACGGCGGGCAGACGCTGTTCGGCGTGGTCTGGGGCGTATCGTCATTCATTTTGCTTCCGAGTTTTTTCTGGTGGCTCAGCCCCGTGATCGCAGGATTAGTGCTCTCGGTGCCGCTTTCAATTTTCCTGAGCAAGGCGGGGTTTGGTCGGCGGGCCCGCGCGCTAGGATTGTTTCTTACGCCGGAGGAAACGCATCCTCCATACGAGTTGAAGCGGTTGGAGCAGAACCTTGCCGAGTGCTATCGGCATTTCGCGCCGCTCAAACCGCTCCGCGCCGACTACGGGTTGATGCAGGCAGTGCTCGATCCCTACGTGAACGCGCTGCATGTCGCTTTGCTACGGCAGCGGCGCCCGGGAGAGGAAGCACGCGAATGGTTCGCGCAACTCCGCACTCGTCTGCTGCGCGAAGGACCGGCTCGATTCACTTCAAAGGAAAAGATGGCACTGCTGATGGATGCCGACTCGATGATTTGGCTTCACCGTGAATTGTGGAGTGTGCCGGCGGATGCGCTTGCCGAGTGGTGGCGCCTCGCGATGCGCCAATACAACGTCCTCACGACCGCGCCGACCACCGCGCTGTATCGCTAACTGAGTCTATGAGACTTTGGGCCTGCGGCGCCAAGCTCTCAGCGCGGCGTGATGATCTTGCGCAGCGCGACCTCAGCGCGGGCAAACTCCGCCTTGATAGCGGTGACGTTGGCGGCGACGCCGGCCAGACCCTCGGTGCGGGACTGATGTTCAAGTTTTTCGGCCACCGCCCTGAGTGCGGCTGCGCCCAAGTTGGCTGCGCTGCCCTTGATGCTGTGGGCGGCACGGGTGAATTTCGGCACATCGTCCGCCGTGAGACTTTGGGTGAGTTCGGCGATGCGCTGCGGAGTGTCCTCAAGGAAAATACCGGCAATCTCCCGCAGGAACTCATCGTTGTCGCCCGGGTTGAGCGCGCGCAGATTTTCGATCGCTTGAGGGTCGATGACGAGAGAGTCAGCCATAGGGATCGAGGTGAGGTGAGTGTTACTAGAGTCGCGTGGGCTGCAATGCGGATGTTGCGAAACTTGGCTCGCGCCCCGCTCACGTAGCCCACTCGAACGACGTGTTTTGATCGATCTCGTCGATGGTCGTGAGACCGAGGAGAACTTTCTTCAGTCCATCGTGCCGGAGTGGTTTGTAGCCCACTTTCGCCGCCGCTTGGGAAATTTCCTGCACGCTGCGGCCCTCACTGATGAGCGTGCGCACCTCATCGGTGATCAACACCAACTCGTGAAAGGCCACGCGTCCCTTGTAGCCGGTATGGCGGCAGGCCGGACAGCCGCGGCCCCGGAAGAACGGCACCTCGGTGAGTCCGTCTTCCTTGAAGTATTTCAGGAGCGTCTCCCTTGTCGGGTAGTAAGCTTCCTTGCAGTTCTCACAGATGCGGGCGGCAAGTCGCTGGGCGAGCACGCCGATGACGGAGGGCGCGACCATGTAAGGCTCGACTCCGATTTCGATCAACCGGACGATCGCCTGGGCGGCGGTGTTCGTGTGCAGGGTCGCGAAGACGATGTGGCCGGTGAGCGCCGCCTCGGTGGCAATCTTCGCCGTCTCCAGATCGCGGATTTCGCCGACTAAAATCACATCCGGATCCTGCCGCATGAGAGCACGGAGAATGGTCGCGAACTTGAGATCGATCGGGAGATTGACCTGACTTTGCGTGACACCGGCCAACTGAATCTCGATCGGATCCTCGATGGTGGAGATGTTGACGCCGGGCGAATTGATTTCGTGGAGCGCGGCGTAGAGGGTAGTGGTCTTGCCCGAGCCGGTCGGGCCGGTAACGAAAATAATCCCGTTGGGGTTTTGGATGAGGCGCTTGAACGGCTGAAGGATGGTCTGGGAGATCATCATCTTATCCAGCGTGAGCATCGTCTTCTTGCCGGTCATCGCGAGGATGCGGATAACGGCTTTTTCACCATAGGCGGACGGGATCGTCGAAACGCGGAAGTTCGCCGTCTGACTACCGATGGGCATCGTGAAGCGACCATCCTGCGGGAAGCGGACCTCGGAGATGTTGAGCCCGCAGAGAATCTTGATGCGCGAAATGAGGGCGCGGTGGAGTTTGCGCGAGTAGGTGAGGATTTCGCGGAGGTTGCCGTCGACACGAAATCGGATGCGGCAATGCGTTTCCTGCGCTTCGACGTGGATGTCGCTCGCTCGCTCGCGCATGCCAAAGTAGATCACTTCGTCGAGGATCTGGATCAGGGCGTTGTTCTCGACGAGGGCGGCGAGTTTGTCGGCCGCGATTTCCGGCCGGTCAAAGAGACTGGAGCGTTCGAGTTCGCTGAGACTTTCTTCGAGTCCTTTCTCCGTGCAGTAGTGGATGGCGATCGCATCTTCGATTTCGCGGGGCAACGCGAAGACGGGGCTCACCGGCATCTGGGCAATTTGGCTGAGGCGCTTGATCAGGACTGCGTCGCCAGGGTCGGCCATCGCGGCGGTCAACACTCCATCCAGGACGTAGAGTCCGATGGCTCTTACCTTGCGGGCAATTTCCGGCGGGATGCGTTCGAGGGCTTCGTCCGTGATGACGGATGCGAAAGGATCAACGTAGGCGACGTTGATGGCATCGGCCCAATATCGACAGGCATCTTCCTTCGTGATCAACCGCTGATCGACGATGGCCTGCACCAGCGTGGCGTCGGTAAAACGCTCAGCCAAGGCAGTGACTTCCGCCAACGAATCGAAGTGCGGGAGTTGACTGATGCGCTCGAGAAAAGCGCTATTTTTTGAGTTTTGCACGGCGGGGCGCCTTGGCTTTAAAAAGTTTTCCGATCTCAGCCTGATCTAGTTTCTCCATGGCAAACGTGCCGGCAGCTCGTTCGACGGTGAGTTCGCGCAGGAGTTCCGGTAGCGAATAGCGCACTTCTGCGATTTGCAGTGGGGGCGGTGCGACAGGCGGACTGTTCTCAGGCGAGGCTTCCATGGAAATTCTTATTCGGTTTCGAAACACTCGCTGATGGTTTCGCTGAGCGCGTTGGTGATCTCGTTTTTCGGCGTGTCTTTGCGAATATAGTTCGACGCCCCGAGGGTGAGGGCCGCCTCGACGCTTTGGCGGTTCGTGAGTGAGGTGAGCATGACGACGATGCACGCCGGATCGATTGCCTTTAGTTGCTTCAACGTCTCCATGCCGTCCATGATCGGCATATTGACATCGAGGAGCACGAGATCGGGATGCTCGCGCTGGTAAAGAGCAATCGCCTCTTCGCCGTTGGCGGCCTCGAAAATCGTCGGCGCGCCGAGTTGGCGAAGGATGAGCCCGACATATTTGCGGATGTGGGCCTCGTCGTCGACGAGGAGGATGGAGCCAGTGAAGTTCATGCGCAAGCGGGGAGCACGACGCGGAATTCGCACCCCTTGGTCGGCAGGTTCTCCGCAGAAATAGTGCCATGGTGAGCTTCGACGATCTTCCGGCAGATGGCGAGTCCAAGTCCTGTGCTTTTCTCGCCACCCGTAGGTCGCACCGAGAGGCGGCTAAAATCCTTGAACAAACGATCCCGCTCACCTTCGGGAATGCCCGGCCCTTGATCCTGCACGGCAAACGTGCATGTGCCACGCGCCTCGTCAGCCGAAAGCATGACTGTGATCATCGCACCGGGCGGGGAGTATTTGATCGCATTGCTGAGGAGATTGTCGATGACCTGACGCATCTTGGCGGAATCGATCATGAGCTTCGGCACAGTGCTGCCGGGTGCAAAATTCAGGACCGTCTTTTTCTTGGCCGCTTCCATGTTCATCAAGCCAACAGATTTGCCGATCAATGCGGCGAGATCGACGGCATCAAGATGCATTTTGAGTTCACCGGCCTCAATGGTCGCGACGTCGAGGAGTTCGTTGACCAATTCGAGCATGGACTGACTCGCACCATGAATAGTCTCAATGAGATCCTGTTGGTCGGCATTGAGCGGGCCGACAGAGCCGTCGCGCAGAAATTCGGTCAGTCCTCGAATTGAGGCGAGCGGGTTGCGCAAATCGTGCGCGGCCATGCCAAGGAATTTGTTTTTCTCGGCGTTGGCCTGACTGAGTTGCTCCACGAGCAATTTCTGCTGCTCGACCAACGCCTGATTATGTAGGTGGGAACGGATGCGCGCGAGAACCTCCTTCGCCTTGAAAGGCTTCGGCAGATAGTCCACGCCGCCCGCACCGAGCCCCTCCACGACATCGTCCGATTCGCTTTTCGCCGTTATAAAAATTATCGGCGCACAGCGGCTGCCGTAGATTTTCTTTAAGCGTCGGCAGGTCTCGAACCCGTCGATGCCGGGCATCATCACATCGAGCAAGACGAGATCGGGTTTGAATTGCTCGTAAAGCACTAGCGCCCGCTCGCCAGAGTCACCTTCGGCAAGTGCATAGCCCTCACCACGCAAGATACCTCCGATGATGCGCAGGTTCAGGCGATCATCATCGATGACGAGAATTTTCCGTCCTGAAAGGGGAGGGAGAGGCGGAGTGGTTAAGGTCGATTCCATCCAAGTCGGCGACGCCGGCGCTTCGCCTCAGCTAAATTGGCGATACGATAGCAACGGGCAAGAACTCAGTTCATCGGGATTAATTCCGTCGACTTGAGACAAGAAATAATACGCATCAGGTAATCGTCATACGTTGATATTAATCTTGCCAGAAGTCCGGCACCGTTGTTTTGTCCGCTTTTCACTATGGCTAAATCATTTGTTTTCTCCTCTGAGTCGGTCGGCGAAGGTCATCCGGACAAAGTCGCTGATCTGATTTCCGATAGCGTTCTCGACGCCTGCCTCGCGCAGGATCGCTCCAGCCGGGTGGCGTGCGAGACCATGGTCAAATCCAATATGGTCATTCTCGCTGGTGAAATCACAACCAGCGCGAAACTTAACTATGAGGCGATCGTGCGGGCCGCGATTCGTGACATCGGCTACGTGAATAGCGATGACGTCTTTCACGCCGACCAAGTTTTCATCAACAACTACTTGACGCGCCAGTCGCCCGATATCGCTCAGGGTGTCGATGCCAAGAAGGCCAAAGGCAAAAAGACCGCTGAGCAAGGTGCGGGTGATCAAGGAATTATGTTTGGTTATGCGTGCACCGAAACGCCCGAGCTGATGCCGACGCCGATCATGTTTGCGCACCGCCTTGGCCGCGAGCTCACCAAGGTTCGCAAGTCAGGCAATGTGCCGTGGCTGCGTCCTGACGCGAAGTCTCAAGTCTCTGTGCGTTACAAGGACGATAAACCGGTCGAGGTCGTGAACGTCGTCATCTCCACGCAGCACACCGCTGACGTCGCCCACGCCACGATCGAAAAATATCTCATCGAGCACGTCGTCAAGAAGGTCCTACCCGCCGACATGCTGACCAAGAATACCGAGTATCTCATCAACCCGACCGGACGTTTCGTGGTCGGTGGTCCGCAGGGTGATTCGGGGCTCACCGGCCGCAAAATCATCGTCGATACTTACGGTGGCTGGGGTCGGCACGGCGGCGGCGCCTTCTCGGGTAAAGATCCTTCGAAGGTCGATCGCTCAGCTGCCTACATGGGCCGTTGGGTGGCCAAGAACATTGTGGCCGCTGGTCTTGCGACGCACGCCGAGATCCAGTTCGCCTATGCCATCGGACACCCGCAGCCGGTCTCAGTGCGGGTAGAGACTTTCGGCACGGCGCTCCTCGGAATTTCCGATGAGCAAATCACTGATGCCGTGCAGAAAATTTTCAGCTTTAAGCCGGCCGACATCGTCGCGCAGCTGAATCTGCTCCGTCCGATTTACCGCCAGACCACCAACTATGGACACTTCGGCAAAGCCGGATTGCCGTGGGAAACGACCAACAAAGCCGCCGCGCTCAAAGCCGCGGTGAAGTAAAAAGCGAATTCCGATTCCAAAATTTAACATGGCCACCGCTTCAAAACCCGCGCGCAAATCCGCTGCGCCAGACTATCACGTCAAGGATATCACTCTCGCCGACTGGGGGCGCAAAGAGATCTCCGTCGCCGAGCACGAGATGCCCGGTCTCGTGTCCGTGCGCAAAAAATTCGGCCCGAGCAAGCCCCTCAAAGGTGTGCGCATCACCGGCTCGCTGCACATGACGATTCAGACCGCCGTGTTGATCGAGACGCTGAAGGAACTCGGCGCCGACGTGCGCTGGGCCTCGTGCAACATTTTCTCGACCCAGGATCATGCCGCATCGGCGATCGCAAAAACCGGCACGCCGGTGTTTGCGTGGAAGGGCGAGACGCTTGAGGAATATTGGGATCTCACGCTCCGTGCGATCACGTTTCCTGGAGGCAAAGGGCCGCAACTGGTCGTAGACGACGGCGGCGATGTCACGTTGCTCATCCACAAAGGCTGCGAACTCGAAGAGGGCAGCGATTGGGTGAACTCCGCATCTGGATCGCACGAGGAACAGGTGATCAAAAATCTCCTCAAACGGGTCCACAAAGAAGACCCGCGCAAGTGGACGACGATCGTCAAGGAATGGCATGGCGTTTCCGAGGAGACGACGACCGGCGTGCATCGCCTCTACCAGATGTTGGAGAAGGGCAAACTTCGCGTGCCTGCCATCAACGTAAACGACTCGGTTACTAAATCGAAATTCGACAATCTCTACGGCTGCCGCGAATCACTCGCTGACGGCCTGAAGCGAGCTACCGACGTGATGATCGCCGGCAAGGTCGCTTGCGTATGCGGCTACGGCGATGTGGGCAAGGGCTCCGCGCATTCGCTGAAAGGTTTTGGCGCGCGCGTCGTCGTCACCGAAATTGATCCGATCAATGCGCTGCAGGCGGCGATGGAAGGTTTCGAGGTGAACACGATCGAATCGACGCTTGGGACTGCCGACATCTACGTTACCACGACCGGCAACAAGGACATCATCACGCTGGAACACATGCGGAAGATGAAGGACCAGGCGATCGTCTGTAACATTGGGCACTTCGACAACGAAATCCAAGTCGATCGCCTCGCGCAATCCGACGCGAAGCGGATCAACATCAAGCCCCAATACGATCTCTACACCTTTCCGAAGGGGAACAGCATTTACCTGCTCGCCGAGGGCCGGCTCGTGAATCTCGGTTGCGCCACGGGCCATCCTTCGTTCGTTATGTCGAACAGCTTCACAAACCAGACGCTCGCGCAACTCGATCTCTGGCGGAATCGGGATACCTACAAGATCGGCGTCTACCGTCTCCCGAAGCACCTCGACGAGGAAGTGGCACGACTCCATCTGGAAAAAATTGGAGCGAAGCTGACCAAACTCTCCAAGGAGCAAGCAGCGTATCTCGGTGTGCCAGTCGAAGGCCCCTACAAGCCGGAGCATTACCGCTACTGAGTGGATCCGATCGTGGAGGGCGCGGTCTGCCCAGACTTCTCTATCAACGCCAGTCCAACCGTAGCCTGCACGCGAATGCCGTCAGGCTCTCGTCGGCGTGCGGATCGGAAACGGCGGGAGCGTGTCTCCCTTCTCGTAATCTGTAAGAATCGAGAAGCGGAACGTCGTGCCTTCGCCGGGTTTGCTGTCCACTGAAATCGAGCCGCCCATGAGTTCGCAGAGGCGTTTCGAAATGATAAGACCGAGGCCGGTGCCACTGCGGCGGCGCTCTGATGACGTGTCGACCTGACTAAACGGCTTGAAAAGTTTTTGGATTTTATCCGCGGGAATGCCGATGCCAGTGTCGCTTACCGCGAAGAAAAGGCGCAGCTCGCGGCGCGAATCGCCCATGCTGACCGGTTCGCCGCGCATGCAGGAGACCTGCAGTGTTACGCTCCCGCGCTCCGTAAACTTCAGTGCATTGTTCACGAGGTTGGTGAGAATTTGGCGCAGTCGAGCTTCGTCGCTGTTCACGATCGCGGGCACATCGGCCTCGATATTGAACACAAGTTGAAGAGATGCCGCCCGGGCCTTCAGTTGGAAGAACGCCATCACTTCCTCGATGCACTTGTGGAGACCAAACGGCGACGATTCGATCTCGATCTTGCCCGCTTCGATTTTCGAGAGATCGAGGATGTCGGCGATGAGTTTCTCGAGTGCGTGGCCGCTGGATTTGATGATCGCGACTTGCTCGCGCTGTTCGGGAGAGAGCGGCGAGTCGGCGAGAATCTGCGCAAATCCAATGACGCCGTTGATCGGCGTGCGGATTTCGTGGCTCACGATCGCGAGGAATTCACTCTTGGCGCGATCGGCGGCCTCGGCGGCTTCCTTGGCGTGGAGCAGGGCGGCTTCGGCCTCTTTGCGGAGTGTAATGTCGTGCCCCACTCCTTGGTATTCGAGCGTCTCGCCCCGATCGTCCTTGATCGCGCGCTGCGTCCACATCAACCAGCGGCGCTGGTTATCGGGTAGACTGAGTTCGCGCTCAAAAGTATAAGGTTCATCGCCGATCGCCGCGCCGGGCGAGAAGAGCGGGAAGGGTTGACCGACGAGTTCGTTGCGCTTGCGGCCAAAGGCTTGGGCGTAGGCGCTGTTGACGAACGTCAGTTTGCCATCGAGTCGGTAACGGCAAATCAAGTCGACCTGATCCTCGACGATGCCGCGGTAGCTCGCCTCAGTTTTTTGAAGCGCCTGCGCCATGCGCTCGATATTGCGCGCCAAACCGATGATTTCGTCGTGGTCAGGCTCGGCGGCTTCGCCGTCTTCGTCAACGCCGGCTGCGCTCCGCAGGGTGCGCAGCTTCTGCATGAGCGTGCGATCCCAGACGTAGCCCGCGAGCACCAGGAGCACGCATCCGATTATCGCGAGGGTGAGGATGTAATACTCGTTGCCGAGGCGGTCGCGCAGTTCCTCGTCGTTAACGACACGAATGACCACGGCGACGAGCGCCGCCATCAGGCTACCTGCCAAGGTGAGGATGAAAAACGTCTTGCGCTTGGAGTTGTCTGCCATGGGTAGCGGTTCAAGCAATGCGCGGGGTGATGGCGAAGTCTAACGAAAAATACCGCGGAAGTTGGTCTATTCGTCGGACCACTGCGCGGGTCAGGCACGGCAGGGGGAAGTGCAGCCATCGAGACGGTGCCCCAAAAACGCAGGGTGAACCTCAAAGGATTCGAGCCGTTTCACAGGGTCATTGACAAACCGGGCGCGCGCCTGTTTCGCTGATCGTTTCACATGAGCATCCTTCTCAATCTCCTGACGGCGGTTCTGATCCTCGTCTCACTTTTCCTCATCCTTGTGGTGTTGGCCCAAAAAGCGAAGGACGGCGGCATGGGCGCGGCCCTCGGCGGCGGCGCAGCTGAGGCGGCGTTTGGCGCCGAGACGGGCAACGTTCTCAGCAAGTCGACGATTTACGCGGCGATTTTGTTTTTCGTTTTAGCGTTTACGCTTTACCTCGGCCGCATCTACGAGCGCAAACACGCCGCCGCTGATGCGGGCAACGCACTTCCGACTATCGCGGTGTCAGCCACGGTTGGGGCCGCCAAGACGCCCGCCACGACGGCCGCGAAACTCCCCGACGCTCCTGCGCCCACAGCCACCACGGCCCCCGTCACAGCCGCAACACCGGCACCCGTCGAACCGGCGAAAAAGCCCTGAGCGCGTAATGCCGAATTTCGGTCAACGCGCGCCCGCCTCACTTTGGCGGGCGTTTTTCTATTTAGCCGTCGCGTCATGCACGTTACTAGCCGCGCCACCATCAAGCCCTCCCCCCGGTCTCGCCCAAATCGGGAAACCCGATGCCGCCGAGTCGCGCCGTATCCTCGAGCAATTTCGTCAGTCGGGAATCGCGGGGGGATATTATCTCGAATTTGAACTGCACCAACTTCCGCGTCGAGGCAACGAACGCGTTTTCCCCGGGAAGATTTGGGGCAGCCGCAACACCCGCGGCACGATTGTGCGTATCGCGCTGACCGGTCCGATGGGCCGTGAGCAACGCATCTTGGTGCAGAATGGCGCGCAACCCTCGGTGTGGACCTACGTTGATGGTAAACTAGCTCAACCCGGCATGACGGCTTTGCTGACTCCGCTGGTTGCTGATGTCGACCTCACCGCCTTTGATCTTGAGATGCCGTTTCTCGTTTGGCCCGATGTAGAGTGCACGGCGATCGTTCGAGTGCTTGGCCGACCGGCACACGCGTTTTTTTTCCGTCCGCCGCTGAACTTTTCCAGCCAATATAAAGAACCCGCGGCCGTGCGCGCCTATTTCGACACACAGTTCAACGCCCCGACCCAAACCGAACTGATCGACGCCACCGGTCGCATCACCAAGACACTTTCGCTCGTCGAACTGAAACGTATCGGCACGCAGACCCTCCCAGAAATCCTCGAGGTGCGCAACGAAACGACCCGCGACAAGACGCGCTTCGTCCTAACTGCTGCCGCCCTCCAACTTGATCTCGCCGCGGCGATTTTCGACCCGGCGACGCTCGCCGATGACATTCACGCGCCCGCGTCCGACCGCCTGGTGCGGATTTCGCCATGATGCTTCGACCCAAGAAACGTGCTATCGTCTTTGATCTCGATGGCACACTTGTCGACAGCTTGCCTCTTGTGCTGCGTTCGATCGCCCATGCGATCGAACCGTTTGCCCCGGCGCGGCCGACGATGGAGATCTTTGCGCACCTTGGCGGCCCGCCACGACGGTTTCTCGGTGGACTAGTCGGAGACGAGCGGCATGTCCCAGCGGCGATGGCGCGGATGACTGAGTTTCACGATGCGAACCAACATCTTATTCTTCCATTCGAAGGAGTGCGCGCCGCGCTAGCCGACTTGCGAGCTCGTGACGTGCAACTCGCGATTTGGACCGGTCGCGATCGCGAAAGCGGCGAGATACTCCTGCGCACGCACGATTTGACGGCGTTGTTTGCGACCATTGTCTACGGCGACGATTTGCCGACACACAAGCCCACACCCGAGGGCATGCGGGAGATCTTGCGCCGGCTGGCTGTCACGGCGGAGGAAACGCTTTTTGTCGGCGATGCCGATGTCGATGTGGTCGGGGGCACCGGAGCCGGCGTTGAAACCGTGCTCATCCGCCATACGAGGAAAATTGATGAAGCCGTGCGTGCGCAGGCGTGGCGGATGGTCACCTCGCCGATCGAAGCGCTGGAACTAGCCAGGGCCGCCGCGATTTAGTTGTGAGGCGTGGCGAAGGGGGGCTACCCACACTGCCGGTGAAGCGATTGGTGATGGGGACACCTTTTGGGAATATTTTCGTTGCGGCGGCCGGTGCCGGCCGCCATTGAAACAAGTCGTCCAATCCACCCCCTTACAGCATGGCTAAAAAATCTCGCAAAGTATCCGCTCCTCTCACCTTCGATCTACCTGTGTCGCTCATCGCCAAGATTGGCGCTTGCCGACGTGGACACGGCTTAAAGACGGCCAGCGAAGTCGTGCGGTTCGCAATCACAACGTTCGATTTTGAGGGCTGCGAACCGACTCGCGATCCTCACCGCCAAATCTCGGTGCGGGTGAGCCCGGAGCAGCGCGCGATGCTGAAACGCTACGGCAAGAGCAAGGACGCGAGCATTGGCGAATTGCTGCGCCTCGCGCTCGAAGCCCTCCCGCTCAAGCTGGCGAAGAAAAAAAAGTAAAAACGGCGCAACACGCGCCCTCGGTTCAATTCTGAGCGCAGCAAGTCTGCGCTCTTTTTTGTGGTTAGGTGGTCTGCAGAATGGATCCGGAAGAGCCGGGCTTGCTTTTGCCAGGCGCCGCGCCTTTCGTCTGGCCGATTTTTATGAGCATTCCTCCCACGCCTCTCTCCACTTGGGCCCGCAACGTTTCGCCATCGCCGACGCTGGCAGTCGATGCCAAGGCCAAAGCCTTGCAAGCCGCGGGTGAGGACGTCTGCGGTTTCGCTGCGGGCGAACCCGATTTCGACACGCCTGACCACATCAAAGAGGCGTGCATCGTCGCTCTGCGGGCCGGGAAAACAAAATACGCTCCGACGCCCGGCATCGAGCCGCTGCGCGTGGCGATTGCCGAGCGATATTTCACTGACTACCAGCACAAGGTCGCCGCGTCGCAGGTGGTTGTATCGCCGGGCGGAAAATTTTCCTGCTACCTCGGCGTGTTGGCCACGTGTTCGCCTGGAGACGAGGTCATCGTCCCCGCCCCGTTTTGGGTCAGCTACCCGGAAATGGTGAAATTGGCGGGTGCGGTGCCAAAGCTGGTGCTCGCCGACGATCGCACGGGCTTCAAACTCACTCCTGCTCTCCTCGAATCCGCCATCACGCCGCGCACCAAGCTCGTCATCCTCAATTCTCCCTCGAACCCGACCGGCGCGGTCTACACTCGTGCCGAACTTGAGGCGCTCGTCGCCGTCGCGGTAAAGCATAACCTATACATTCTTTCCGACGAAATGTATGAGCACTTGGTTTATGATGGTGCGACGCCGACATGTGTGGCGACGCTCAGTCAAGAGGCCGAAGCGCGCACGATGATCGTAGCTGGTTTCTCGAAGACCTACGCGATGACCGGCTGGCGCATCGGCACACTCGTGGCCCCGTCTCCGATCGCGAAGGCGGTCGCGGAATTGCAGAGCCAGATATCGTCGAACGTCACAACGTTTGCGCAATACGGCGCGCTGGCAGCGCTGAAGGAGAAAGAGAAAACGGCCGCGGCTCTGAAGACCATGCTCGCCGCCTTCGATCGGCGCCGGAAATACCTCCATGCCGAGTTGAACAAGATCCCCGGTCTCAAATGCCTGCTCGCCGAAGGCGCGTTTTATCTCTTCCCCAACATCTCTAGCTTTGGCCTGAAGGACCTAGAGTTTTGCAATCGTTTGCTCGACACCGAAAGGGTGGCGGCCGTCCCCGGTAGTGCGTTTGGTGCCGAGGGCTATTTGCGCCTCAGCTACGCGACGAGCGACGAGATTATCGCCAAAGGAGTTGAGCGCCTTGCGCGGTTCTGCCGGTCGCTGCGCTGAAGTAGCGACAAGCCGTGGCGCGCCGAAAATAGCCGCCGCTGGGTTGAGATTGTGGTTGCCGATGCTTCGCATTGTCGGCCGCCTTGCGGCATGGGTGCCAAATATCTACCGACCATCAAAGACTTGAAAGCGGCTCAACGTTTTCAGCAAAAACAGAAGCCGCTGCGTAAGTTTAAGAAGACACCGGGCGGTTCAGCGACGAGGAAAGCCCGCTCGTAACGGGTTTCCTCGGTTCAGGCTTCAGCAACTACGCGAAAAAAAACGCCGCGGAAGATTCCGCGGCGAAATTAACCCTATCGGCGAGTAGCCGCCCGAGTAGGGAACTGGCGTTACTTAGCCTTGGAGACGACGAGGTCGACGCGACGATCTTTTCCCATCGTGGCTTCATCAGCATTCTTTGCCGCTTCGAGACTACCTTTGGAAAGTGTCTCCAGTTTGTCGGCAACGACACCGAGCGAGAGAAGGTATTTTTTTACCGCCGCTGCTCGCCGATCACCGAGGCCAAGATTATATTCGGCAGTGCCACGCCAGTCACAATGACCTTCGAGGACGAGGCGGTAGGTCGGATTCTTGTCGAGAAACTCCTTCGCGGCTTTGAGCTTCTCACGTTCCGCCTGTTTAATCGCGGACTGATCAAAATCAAAATAAACGGTGTTGCCTGCGAGTGCGGCGCGATTGAGCCCGTTGGGATCCCAATCGTCGGAGCGTTGCGTAAGGTCGGTGCCGGGGGCGAGTGATGTGTCAACGTTCGACGGGTTCAGATTGCTGTTGCCCATCGGCGCAGTCTGGAGCGGCGTGGGCCGATTGGGCTTTTGGCTGCAGCCGGCAAGAGTGAGCACGGCGCTGGCGAGGACGAGGCAAAGTGGCGTCGAAACGAGTTTCATGGGAAAGGAGTGGCGGCGGAGTGAATTTCTATTGGGCATTCCACTCCGCGGCGGCAAGGTTTTTAGACAGGCTTTTTCTACTCGATGAGTCCGACCTCAAGCGCGTAGCGCGTGAGACTAGCGACATCGTGAAGGTTGAGCTTGCGCATCAGGTTGGTGCGGTGGTTGTCCACGGTCTTGACGCTGATGCTGAGTTTGGCGGCGATCTCCTTGGTGCTGTGACTTTCGGCGACCAACTGGAGAATCTCGCGCTCGCGGTCGGTGAGGAAATCGGCCGCACCACTGGCAGAGGGATTGGCCACGACGTTGCGGAGGAGGGCGGCGACCGCAGGACCAAAGTAGGTGCCGCCGTTGGCGACTGTTTCCAAGCCCTTCTTGAATTCAAACAGGCCAGCGGTTTTCTCCACGAAGCCGTGGGCTCCAGCCTCCAGCATTTCACGAACCAAGACCGGGTTTTCGTGGCCAGAGAAAACAAGGACGCGCATCTGCGGCAGTTTCTTGCTGATCCGGCGGAGAATATCGACGCCGTTTAGACCCGGGAGTTTGGCATCAAGGACACAAACGTCAGGCGATGTCTCCAAGCAAAGTGCCACCGCCGCTTGACCATCGCCCGCCTCGCCAACCAATTGATAGTTGGCGTCGAGTCGCAGAATCTCCACCAGCATTTCACGGATGGCGGTTTGGTCTTCGATGATAACTAGGCGCTTCATTAATATTTTTTTCCCGAAAATCGGATGGTGGGTTGGCCGGGATTCGAACCCGGAACCAACGACTTAAAAGGACGCTGCTCTACCATTGAGCTACCAACCCACATACACAACCGACAATTTACTGCGCGGGGTGGTTACGGTTCATCGTTAAGGGCTTTCTGCAATAGCATTCTATCTCTGCCAAGTGACATGAACAGTGAGCAGAAAATTGAATGGGAAACAACGAACGAACATAACCTCTTACGCGAGCAATAGAGTGGCGGTTTTACGGATGTTACCAGAGTGGGAGCAAGCAGAAATGGGTAAATCGCAACCATCACGCCAAAAAACAACCCCTGCGACCGAGAAACGTCGTCCGGTGGAACAATAGCTTGTGCCGGGCAATCGACTGCGGCAACGAAAAGCCTGCTACCATCAGGGCAACTTCACCGTTTCTCTCTGTCACCGACCATGCAACTTAGCGAAGAACGATACCGCACGCGCTGGGTCATCTTGGTTGGGTTGTGGGTCGTGGCGGCAGCGATGTTGTTTTACCAGGCAGAAATCATTCGCCGCTATTTGGAGACCGCGGGTGGCTTGGGGTTGCGGGGCACTGCGGCGCCTGATACGCCGCTCAAGCAGATTTACCCGGCTTTTGCCGCCGATGCCCAAACATGGGTCCGCCACGCGCTAGGGTTGTTGGAGGGGAATCAACTTCAACTGCGTTTTACGACAATTGATAACGCTCCGGTGGGACGGGAAGTCCATTGGAATTCGGCCTGGGCTTGGCTGATCGGATGGGCTGGTTGGCTCTACCACCTGTTTACTGGGGCGCCGCTAACAACGTCGGTCGAGCGGTCCACCGTCTGGTTGAATCCTTGCGTTTTGCTCGCGTGCATCATGGTGCTCTCCACGTGGGCCACGAGACGCGCCGGTGCGATCGCGGGGATGATCGTGGCCGTCGCATTGATGTGTCATGACCGGATCTACGAAGGCTTCTATCCGACCTACGTCGACCACCACGGTTTACTTACGTTGGCGGTTTTTGGACTGATGCTGGGTGCAATCATGATGGGTGGGGGATGGTGGCAGGAGAAGTCAGCCGGCCAATCGCCTCTCTTGCCGGTGTCCCCGGAAGCCGCACGGAGTGCCGCAGTTTTTTCCGCCATCTGCGGTGCTTTCGGGATGTGGGTCAGCGCAGCGTCCACCGTGCCGCCGATTGCTCTCGTCGGAGTGTCAGGGGTGATCCCGGTGCTGTGGCACGGTCGAATCGCGATGAGAGGCGGTGCCAGATTCGACCCGCGGGTTTGGCGCATGTGGGGAAGGGTGGGAGCGTCAGCGAGCTTGTTGTTTTATCTTTTGGAATATTTTCCCGGTCATCTGGAACTGAGGTTGGAGGCCAATCACCCTTTTTATGCGCTCGCTTGGTGGGGGGCCGGTGAACTGATCGCCGAGGTATCGGGTCGCTGGTTATCGCCTGGCGAACAACAACGCTCGCCGGGGTGGAACCTCGCGTGGCCCTGTGCGGCATTGGGCGTGGTGCCTATGGTGATAATACTTGGCGGGCCGCGTGTCTTCATCGTGTTGGACCCGTTTCTCGCGAGGCTGCATTCGAACTATATTCAGGAATTCCTACCGGTCTGGCGCGCCGTGCGGGGCGCGAACGCCATGATGGTCTTTCAACTGCTCGTCGTCGACAGCTTGCCGCTGCTGGCCGGATTCGCGACACTGACCTTCCTCCGTCGCGAGACGCCGATCATCGTATGGTTTGCCACCATCGCCGGATTGCTGTTCAGTGTGATGGCGTGGTGGCAATCGCGCTGGCTGCTTAACGCCAGCGGCGTTCAAATCTGTCTGGTGATCGTTCTGTTCGGGTGCTGGACCCGATCGGCCGGTCCCGTCACTCGCTGGCTGGTGGCGATCGCACTGGTGGGCGCGCTTTACGTCCCGACATGTGCCATTCGTGTCTGGTCGGCAGCGGATCAGGTGCGCTTGCGCCGAGTGGTCCCGCGCGATGCCATCAACGTCCTTTACCGTGACATCGCGGCCGCAATCCGCGCCAGCCAACCGGAGGGTGAAATCACGCTGCTGTCTAGCCCCAATGGCTCGACTGGCATCGGCTATTATGGGCGTTTCCATACTTTGGGGACGCTTTATTGGGAGAATCGCGACGGCCTTGAGTCGGCCGCTGCCATTTTCAGCGCCAGACCAGATGCCGACGCGGCTCAACTGCTCCGACAACACCATGTGACCCACATCGCGATTGTTTCGGAGGAGAATTTTATCCAGCAGTATTTCGAACTCCTGCACCCAGGAGCCACCATCGACCAAATCAAGCAGGGATTGGGCTACAAACTGCTGGTCGATAAAAGCGTCCCGCAATGGCTCGAAACCATCCCATATCGGGTGCCCGCCGATCTCAGTTCGCTGAAGATTGTCGTGATGTTGTTTAAGGTGAACTTTGGCCAAAATCTGGCCGAGGCGCTCTACCACGTGGCACTCGCGCAAATCGTGCAGGGAGAAATCGACGCTGCTGATCGCACGCTCGACTTGCTAATCGCGAAAGCACCTCAGCTTTATCAACCGTGGCTGCAAAAAGCGGATCTTTTCTTAGCCCGCCACCGGTGGGACGAAGCGGCGGACGCGGTCAACCGCGCCATCTCGCTGACCCCGGCCGCCGAGCGCGTTGCCGTCTGCACGCTGGTTGGCAAGTCGTTTTACGATCAGCGGCAACACGCGACTGCGCTGCGAATTTATCGGGCTTCGATGGCGCAGCAACCCACGGCCGACACGGCGTGTTATCTGGCGTGGATATTGGCCACCAGCACGGACGACTCCATCCGCAATGGTCCGGAAGCGCTGAAGTTCGCCCAGCAAGCGGTGCTGGCCGATTCCAACTCGGCCATCTATTGGGAGAGCCTAGCTGCTGCGTTGGCCGAAAATGGTCGCTTTGCTGAAGCGGTTGCGGCCGCCGACCGGGCCATCGTCAATTCTCGGATTGGAGGCGCTCCCGCTGCCACGCAGCAGATTTTTGTGCAACGGCTTGAGACGCTTAAAACTGGCCAGCCACTCCGAAATTGAGGCGACTGTGGACAATTACGGCGCTAAGGTCATGGAGCGATTGACCGAATCGGCCGGTGCGTATCTGCTCTCCTTCACAAAAACTTGGGAACAATTCAAAAATACACCCATCAGAGCGAAGCAGAACGCATGACTGCAAAAGCTCAAGAAGTTGCCCTCGATCGGGTGCTCGTTGATCGGTTTAAGAATGGCGACCAGTCCGCCTTCGACGAGATGGTTGCGCGCTACTGGGATCGCATCTTTTCGATGGTGCATCAGCTCCTTCGCAATCAGCAGGATGCGGAGGAAGTGACGCAAGATGCGTTCATTCGGGCCCATCGCGGCCTCGTAAATTTCCGGGGAGATTCTGCCTTTTCGACCTGGCTTTACCAGATCGCCACGAACTTGGCACGCAACCGCTACTGGTACTGGTGGCGCCGCAAGCGGGACAAGTCGGTCTCGTTCGATGCGCCGATCGGGGCGGAAAATGATTTGACGCTCGCTGACGTGATCCCGGCCGAAGTCGAGTCGCCGGACGACATCACGGTGACGACCGAGTTTGTCGATCGCATCGGCAAGGGCATGGAAAAACTTTCAGCGAAGCATCGCGAGATTCTCGTCCTGCGAAACATCAAGAATCTCTCCTACGAAGAGATTGCCGGCATCCTCGGCATTTCTGTCGGCACCGTGAAAAGCCGCATCGCCCGCGCCCGTGAAAGTCTCCGCAGCAAACTGGGCGAAGACTTCAAAATCTGATCTGTCTGACCCGTCTGACTACCACAACACCATGAAAGACTCCGAATTCCTCGAACTGCTCAACCTCTACCTCGACCACGAAATTGGCGCGGCCGAAGCCGCCCGGTTGGAAGCCGAAGTGCAAGCTAACCCCAACCGTCGCGCGGTCTATCACGACTATTGTCGGATGCAGAAAGCGTGCACATTGCTCGCGAAAGATTTCGCTGACCAACCCGCCACTGATCGAAAAGTGATCGCGTTCGAGCCGCGTCGCTCGGCTTGGACACCGGGACTGTTGGCCGTCGGCGGCCTCGCGGTGGCGGCGGCTTGTGTGGCGCTTGTTTTGATCAACCGCGCGCCGACCGCCGCGCCGATGCCGGCGTCTGTGGCGACGATAGCCGCCGTGCCGTCGGTTTCGACGGGGAGAACTTCCGATACGTTAGCGCTGGCTTCCGCGGCCGACGAGCCTGCGACGGTGATCACGCGCACGGTCACGACCGTTCCGGCGCGACGCACCGAGTCGAGGCCGATGTTGGCCGCCGTGCCACTCACGCTGGCGGGGGCGAATGCCAGCGATTCCGAAGCGCTGTTCGCCGCGCAACAAAACGCCACGACCACTCTTGAATGGATGAAGAATGTCCAGCTCGCGCCGATGCAGCCGATCCCGTTGGATGAACTGCGGCTCGACGCGCGTTCGCCGCTCCAGCCCGCCAGCCGCACTTACTCGAATGGCCAGGCGGTGCAGGGTAGCGTCGAGATGACGGCGTTCCGGTTCCAGCGCTGATTCGGCTGCGGGTCACTGCTTCCGCTGTCACCCATTGCGGCGAATGGCTTCTACACCAGCGCGCGCTTAATCAGGGCCTCGGTGGTGGCGGTCGCCCCGAGGGTCAACGCGGCGCGCCGAATCGCTTCATCGGCGTCGGCCCCGCGATAACCGAGCGCCATGAGGGCCGCGACCGCGTCGCGGTGGGCCGTGCTACCGGTCGCGGAGGTGGCATCCGAACCCAAGGTTGATACCGCGGTGTCGGACGCGCCCACCTTCGATTTAAGCTCCACGATCAGACGTTCGGCCGTCTTTTTTCCGATGCCGGGACATTTCGCGAGCGTGCCGATGTCACCGAGTCGGATCGCGCTTTCCAACAGCGGCAGCGACAGCCGACTCATAATGCTGAGCGCGACTTTTGGGCCGACACCCGTGACGTTCTCGATCATCAGTCGGAAAAAATCCCGCTCGGCCGGCGTCGCAAATCCATAGAGCGTCTGCGAATCTTCGCGATAAATCACGAGCGTGTGCAGCTTCACCGTTGCACCGGGCGTGGGGAGTTTTTCCGCGGTGGTCACCGGGATGTTTACCTCGTAGCCAATGCCGTTCAACTCGACGACGGCGCGCAACGGTGATGCCGAGGTGAGCAGGCCCTGAATCGAAGTGATCATTTATTTCAAACCGAGTACATCCTGCATATCGTAGACACCCGGCGGCTGCGCGACGACCCACTGCGCGGCTCGCAACGCCCCGCGGGCAAAAATCCCGCGGTCGCTGGCCTTGTGGGTGAGTTCCAGCCGCTCGCCGAGCGCGGCAAATATAACCGTGTGGTCGCCGACCACGTCGCCGCCGCGAAGAGAATGGATACCGATCTCGGTCGGCGTGCGCTCACCGGTGATGCCGTGGCGGCCATGGCGGAGAGCATCGGGGCCGAGCTTGCGCTCCTCGCGGATGATTTCGAGCAGACGCTCGGCGGTGCCGCTGGGCGCGTCTTTCTTGAAACGATGATGCATCTCGACCACTTCAGCGTCGTAGTCGGAGCCTAGCACCGCGGCGGCCCGGCGGCTCAGAGCGAAGAGCAGGTTCACGCCGACGGAAAAATTTCCGGCCCACACGCACGACACGTTCGAAGCCAGTGCGAGGAGTTGTGCTTTTTCGGGCGCGGAATGTCCGGTGGTGCCGAGGACGATCGGCTTCTTTTTTGCGACGGCCAACTCAAGCACGGTGCGCGTGGCCAACGGTGAACTGAAATCGACCACCACCTCGCACGAGGCAAGCGCGCCGACGAGATCGTCGCCGACATCGACGGCGGCGCCGACGGTCAGGTCGAGTTCCTTGGCTGCGGCGGCGAGCGCCTGGCCCATGCGGCCTTTGGATCCGTTGATGAGAATTCTTGGAGGCATGGCGCAGATCAGCGTTCGAGCACCGCGAGTGCTTGCACGAGGAGTTTTTCGTTGGCCGCGCTCATTTCGCACAGCGGCGAACGCACTTCGGCAGACCCGATGATACCAGCGCGGGCGAGGGCGAATTTCACCGGAACGGGATTCGGCTCGATGAAAAGCGTCTTGAAGATCGGATAAAGCCGGCGGTGGATTTTTCGCGCGTTCGCGAAATCTTCCGCGAGCAAATGCCGGACCATCCGGGAGATTTCGCGGACGTAGAGATTGGAGGCGACGCTGATGACGCCCTCGGCGCCGACAGCCATGAACGGAAGCGTGAGTGAATCATCGCCACTCAGCACCGTGATGTCAGAGCCCATGGCCTGCTTGAGTTGGTCCACGCGATCGACGCTGCCGCCGGCTTCCTTGATCCAGCGGACGTGGGAATATTTCGCACGCAGCCGCTCGACGGTGTTGACGCCTATCTCCACACCGCAGCGGCCGGGAATCGAGTAGAGAATAATCGATTTGTCGGTCGCGTCCGCGAGAGCGCTGAAGTGGCGGAACAGGCCTTCCTGGCTCGGTTTGTTGTAATATGGCGCGACGAGCAGCATCGCATCCGCGCCCGCTTCATGCGCGAGTTTGGTGAGGTGCAACGCTTCGTGGGTGGAGTTGGAACCGGTGCCAGCGATGACGGGGACTCGCCCGCGCACTTCGGCGATCACGGCGCGCACGACGTCGAGATGTTCGTCGTAATCAAGCGTCGGCGACTCGCCGGTCGTGCCGACGGGCACGAGACCGTCGATGCCACCCTTGAGTTGAAAGGCGACGAGTTTCTTCAAATCGGCATAATCAACCTTGCCCCGGGAAAAGGGTGTGACGAGTGCGGTGATGGTGCCGGTGAGCGGGCGAAGTTTCATGAGGACGTCCAAAGTTGCCTTGCGGAACAGAGCACGGCGAAATAGAGAATCCGCAACGCTTATTTCCCATGCCCACCCTCACACCGCACACGGAAATGATGAACGATCTGCTCAAGCTCGCCGTGGACAGCGGCGTGAGCGACATCATCGTCAAATCCAACAAACCCGGCTACGTGCGCCTCGCGGGCAAGCTCAAACCCGTGGACATGGATCCGATCACGTCCCCTGAGGCGAATGCTTGGGTGGAGGAACACACGCCGAAAATGTTTCGCTCGAAATGGGAGGACGAGGGGCAGGTGGACTTTGCCTACTCGTTCGAGGGCATCGGCCGCTTCCGCGTGAACGCGTTTCATCAACGCGGCCTCGTGAGCATTGTGATGCGCCACATCAAGAGCACGGTGCCTAATTTCGATCAGCTCAAACTCGGCGAAAAACAACATGCGCTGATCAAACTCGCGCAAGCGAAGGACGGCATCCTGCTGGTCTGCGGCGCCACCGGCTCTGGCAAGAGTTCCACGATGGCTGCGATGATGAACTGGATTAACCTCAATCTCGACAAGCACATCGTCACAATCGAGGACCCGATCGAATATACCTTTCAGGATGAGAAGTCGCTCTTTCAGCAGCGCGAAATCGGGCTCGACGTGCCAAATTTCCAGTTGGCGATCAAAGCCGTGCTGCGGCAGAATCCGGACATCATTCTCGTCGGCGAAATGCGCGATCGCGAGACGTTCGAGACCGCGATCAGCGCCGCGGAGACGGGGCATTTGGTGTTTTCGACGATGCACGCTTCCACGGTGGCGCAATCGCTCACACGACTGTTTGAGTTCTTCCCGGCCGAGGAACAGTTGCAGGCGCGGCGTGCCATCGCGGGTTCACTGCGCGGTTTCGTCTGCCAAAAATTAATTCCCACAATCGATGGCAACGGGCGAGTTCCGGCCAATGAAATCCTCAACGCTGATGCCACCGTCAGAAATCTAATCTTGGAGGGGCAGAACGAAAAAATTCAGGGCTTGCTTGAGAGCAATGCCGACTCGGCGACGTTTTCCTTCAACAAGGACATCTATGCCCTCATCAAAGCTGGCCTGATCAGCAAAGCCGACGGACTCCGATTCTCGCCGAGTCCGCAACAACTGGAGATGAATCTGAAGGGCATATTCATCAAATCGTGAGCCGTGAGCCGCTTTGCTCTAATCTGGCTGCTCGTCGCAACGACCGTGTGGGCGCAGGAGTCGCCGTCGCCACCGGTCGAGAAATCCGCCCCGCCGACGGAGGATGCCATCGCGGCGGCCAAGCGGGATTTTAACGCGATCAGAGGCGCACGCGGGGCATCCGATTCATCGAACGCGGATCTCTCCTCGCTGTCTGCCCCAGAACTGCAGACGACCGCTCCGTTGCCGCGACTGCAATCGACGCCCAAAGCCGATTCCGGCGCGGCGAATAAGAACGCGAACTGGCTCGTTGACGCGATGATGAAGCAGGACGGAAAAGAAGCGCGCGATTCGCACGAGCCTATTTCCACTGCCATCCAGCACGATGGCGAAACCACCAGTGCCCAAGATCAGCGGACCTCGGCCAATCCGCGCGCCGCGAATGCGGAAGGAAATCTGTCCGTGGCGGAAAAACGCACCGGGCCTGAATTTAATCCGCTGGCGCGCTACATGGTGGGATGGATGACACCGCAGGATTATGCGTTGCTGAAGCCTGGGCTGGACGGCGCGGCGGCGGCGAGTCTGACCAGCCGTGGCGATCCCTCCTTGCCGGCAGTCGGCTCCGATCTGTCGGTGCTGGGCGACACCGGTTCCGCGCTGGATCTGGGGGCGATGAACAAGGCCGCTCCGTTCGCCTTACCGAAACCGGCAGACAACCCGTTTCTCCAATCGATCAACGGCGGCGGTGCATCGACTTCAGGTGCATTTGTTACCGCCGCAGCTCCGAGCTTACCGGCAGCGAGTATTTCGCTCACGCCGGTGCCGGTGGAGGTCGCGCCAGTGAAGTCGAAAATCCCGGATTTTGCGAAACCAGCGATGGACGAAAAGTATTTCAAGCAGCTGAAACGTTTTTAGGGCTTGGATTCCCCCACGGCGGGCGATTGTCTCGTCTGTTTTAACCATGGCATTGGCATTTTTATTTGCAGGACAGGGGGCCCAAAAAGTAGGTATGGGCAAATCGCTGTGTGAACAGTCGGCGGCGGCGCGGGCACTTTACGACGAGGCTGGTCAGTTGCTTGGCTGGAATCTGGCGAACGTGAGCTTCGCCGGGCCGGAGGCTGAGTTGACTCAGACCAAAGTCTGCCAACCGGCGCTTTTCGTGCATGGGCTCGCGTTGGTCGCGGCCTTGCGTGAGCTGGGAAAGATACCCGCGGGAGAACCCAAATTCGCGATCGGTCTGAGCTTGGGCGAAGTGACGGCGTATTGCGCCGCGGGGGTCTTCGATTTTGCGACCGGTCTACGCGTGGTCGCCGAACGCGGCCGGCTTATGCAGCAGGCGTGCGAACAAACCACCGGTGGCATGGCGGCAATAATCGGCGAAGATCGGACGAAGGTTGCGGAATTGTGCCGCGAGTTCGACATCGAGACGGCAAATTTCAACGCCCCCGGACAAATCGTGGTCTCGGGAGAAAAATCTAAAGTCGAGGCGGCGGTAGTGGGAGCGAAGGCGCGCGGCATGAAGAAGGTCATCCCGCTCGTCGTGGCCGGGGCGTATCACTCGCGGCTCATGGAGCCTGCACGCGCAGCGTTTGCGGTGTATCTCGATGGTGTGACGTTTTCCGCGCCGAAATTCACGGTCTTCACGAACACGACTGGCCAAGCCGTGAGCGATCCGGCGGCGATCAAGGCGGCGCTGGTGAGGCAGGTCGTCTCGTCGGTGCTGTGGGAGGATTGCACGCGCAGTGCCGCCGCCGCGGGCGCGACGGAATTTTGGGAACTCGGGCCGGGTGGGGTCCTCGCGGGTTTGGCGCGTCGCACCGAAAAATCTTGGTTGGTGAAAAGTTTTGCGGAGTTCGCCGACGTCACTGCCGCCTGAACGATGCCCGCCAAAAACACTCGAAATTTCTGCATTATCGCTCACGTCGATCACGGCAAGACCACGTTGTCTGACCGAATCCTCGAGCATACGAACACCGTCGCGATGCGCGTGATGACCGCCCAGCATCTCGACTCGATGGACCTTGAGAAAGAGCGCGGCATCACGATCAAATCACACCCGGTGACGATGACGTATCGCGCAAAGAACGGACAGGACTACAAGCTCAACCTGATGGACACGCCGGGCCACGTGGATTTTTCCTACGAGGTCTCGCGGTCGCTCGCGGCATGCGAAGGCGCGGTGCTGCTCATCGATGCGTCACAGGGCGTCGAAGCACAGACGGTCGCGAATGCGCACCTCGCGTTTGGTCAAAAACTAAAGGTCATTCCGGTCATCAACAAAATCGATCTGCCGAGCGCAAATCTCGATCTCTGCCTGAAGCAGCTTGAAGACATTCTGACGATCTCCGCCGAAGAGGCGATTCTCGCGAGCGGCAAATCTGGGATCGGCATCACCGACATTCTTGAAGCCGTGGTCGAGCGCGTGCCGCCGCCGCGCTGGACGGAATACCCGCAGCTGCGCGCGCTGGTGTTCGATTCGCTTTACGATGCTTACCGCGGCGTGATCACTTACGTGCGCGTGTTCTCGGGCACGATCAAGGCGGGCGATTTCATGCTGCTGATGAGCAATAATGTGAAATCCGAAGTGAAGGAAGTCGGCGTTTTCATGCCGAAGATGACCAAGATCTCATCGCTCGGTCCGGGCGACGTCGGCTACATTGTTTCCGCCGTCAAAGACACCTCCGAGATCAAGACGGGCGACACGATCACGTTGTCGGCGCGGCCGGCGAAGGACATGCTGCCGGGCTACAAGGAGGTCCGGCCGATGGTGTTTTGCGGACTCTATCCGGTCGACACGGGCGACTACGAAAAGCTCAAGGCGGCGATCGGGCGGCTGCGGCTCAACGATGCGGCGTTTGTCTATTCGTCGGAGAGTTCGGTCGCGCTGGGTTTCGGTTTCCGCTGCGGTTTCCTCGGTTTGCTCCACATGGAAATCATCCAAGAGCGCATCCGGCGGGAGCATGACGTGGACATCATCTCGACCTATCCGAGCGTCGTTTATCGCATCGTGAGGCACGGCGGAGAAATCATTGAGGTGGACAATCCGGTGAACTTGCCCGACCCGGGCACAATGATCGAAATCCGCGAGCCCACGATCAAGGCATCGATTCACATTCCGAACGAAGCCATGGGCGACATCCTCGCGCTCGTCATGGAAAAGCGCGGCAATCTCGATCACACCGACACACTCGACGCCACGCGAGTGATGCTCACGTGCATATTGCCACTCAATGAAATTCTGGTCGATTTCAACGACCGATTGAAGAGCGTCACCCACGGCTACGGTTCGATGGACTACGAGTTGGGTGAGTATCGCGCGGCCGACCTCGTGAAGATGGAAATTCTCGTCAACAACGATCCGGTCGACGCGTTTGCCAGCATCGTCCATCGCGACAAAGCCGAGGCCAAGGGTCGCGACCTGTGCGAAAAGCTCGCCGAGATTATCCCGCCGCAGATGTTCAAGGTCGCAATCCAAGCCGCCATCGGTGGCAAGATCATCGCCCGCGACAATGTGAAGGAAATGCGGAAGGACGTGACGGCGAAATGCTACGGCGGCGACATCAGTCGCAAACGAAAGCTCCTCGACAAACAGAAAGAGGGTAAAAAGAAGATGAAGCAGTTTGGCCGTGTCTCCATTCCATCGGACGCATTTATCAAAGTTCTGAAAACCAACTAATCTGTCCTCGTGCGCACCCAAGGTTATCCTTTCGTCTGGTTCTGGAAGAAACTGCTTGGGTTGATCGGCCTCGCCGATGCCGACACGAAAATGCGCGACAACGCGGCCAACTGGCTCGAACTCGCCGAGAAGGTCTGGAATTTCCGGCGCGACCAACTCATCGCGGCCGAATCGGCGGAGTTGTTGGCGCGCACGCAGGACGTGCGGCAAAAGCTCAAGGAGCGGGTGCCAGCGGAGAAACTAAAGCTGACGCTGGAGTCGTTGGAAGATGTGCTGCGGCGCACCGGCGGAGCGATTTATCCGAAAGGCGCGCTCGTCGAGAATGTCGAATTTTTCCTCGTGGCTGCGATCGTGATTCTCGGAATTCGCACTTATTTCGTCCAGCCGTTCAAGATACCGACGAATTCAATGTGGCCGACTTACAACGGCATGACGCCAGAGATCTTTGCCAAGCCGGCGGACGAACCGGCTGCGGCCGTGGAGGCGTTGCGCGCGGTGGCGTTTGGCGCCTGGCCGCACCGGTTGGACGCGGCGAGTGACGGCGAAATCCTCGTCCCGATTGGTGGCGCCGAGAGCCGCGGCATCGTGCACTGCCGCATCGTGCCCGGCCGCACCTGGCTCATTTTCCCGACGAAATTGCGCGAATATACGATCTTGGTGAACGACCAACCGACGCGGGTCCGCGTGCCGTTGGATTTCGATTTCGACTGGGTGATGGCGCAGGCGTTCTTCATGAACGGAGAGAATTACAGCCAGCGAAAGCTAATCACCGAAATCGAACAGCGACTCAAAGCCGGCGAATTCGAGGTGCGCGTGGTGGATGGCGAAAGAATGCGGTGCATTCGGACCGGCCGGCGCGTGCGCACGGGCGAACGGATTCTAGCCTTCGACGAACTCACCGGTGATCAACTGTTCGTTGATCGCTTCAGCTATCATTTTGTGAAGCCGGCGGTGGGAAGCGGATTTGTGTTCCGCACCGGCAACATCAAATCGCTAGTCGAAGACTATGGGGATCAGTATTTCGTGAAGCGACTCGTCGGCACGCCCGGCGATACGCTAGAAGTGCAGGGCACCGGCCTAATGCGCAATCGCGCTCCGATAACTGGAGCCGATACGTTTGCCGCAAACGCGCAACGGCTCGGCAAATATCCGGGCTACGTGGCGATGGGCTTGCTCGCGCCGGGTATGAAAGTGACCGTGCCGGAGCGAAACTATTTCGCGATGGGTGACAACTCACCGAACAGTCAGGACGGTCGCTACTGGGGCTTCGTGCCAGCCAAAGACGTCGTCGGGCGCCCGTTGTTCGTGTATTTTCCCTTTACCTGGCATTGGGGTCCGGCGCGGTAGCGGGCGGCGGTCGATCGAGGTAAAACACGCACAATAGATATTATGTTAATAATATGAAAGCCGCGAAGTCTTCGCATGGGTCTGTCCCTCTGTCCGACCAAGCGAAACTCGCTCCCAAATCAGGCGATTCTCGCTCCCAGTCTCTCAGATTGTTTCAGCCTGCGATGAAAACGCCCGCCTCGCGCCGGCCCTTCCCTCGATCTTTCTGTGCAAATTTCCCGTGAACGGTGGCTTGCACCCCGAGTCTCACTCCAACGCGGGCGCCTCTTGGGTCGAAAGTTACCCCAAGGACGACATTCGAAGCGAGTCTCACTCTATCTTGCGGAAACTTTATCAGAAAAAAGGTTCTGGTCGCCGGGAGTCCGCACTGTATCGGGGACTAGATTCTAAGGCGAAGGACGTCGTTTCTGATGTTCTTCACGCGTTGAAATCAGATAGGTTGGCCTACCCAGCGAAGCATGCTGGCAATCGTGTCTGGTATCCGGTGCGCAACCAAGCTCCCCGTGCGTTCGCAATGATCAAAGCCCCCGGGGGATGCAAAGACCCGATTTTCACGGGATGTCCCAGGCGTCGTTAAAAGTGCTGGGTGGATGGCAGCATAGGGATTGGTTTCAGGGATTGGTGGATTGGCAAGGGTGATATACCTCGGAGAGACAAAGGCGGGTGAGATGTCTTGGCCGGCGCCGAGGACAG